>JANOQV010000288.1:0-61714 GCA_031414955.1 Pedosphaera sp.
GCTGTTGGACAGTTGCGCTTGGAACAGCTTCACCGCTTGGAGCCGCCGCTTCTCCATCGCTCCATGATCGCGTTGCTTGGACATGGCCCCATCCTGCCCGCACCCGGCCCGCTTGTCACTCTATTAGACGAGTCTCAGTAATTGTTCGTTGAAACCAAACTGACTCAAGGCCGCCTGATATGGAGACAGGCGGCAAAACTTCTCCCGAAAGATTTCCCCGCTGACCGGCGGCCCGGTGCAACGGAGATTGGACAGTTCACAAATTCCTTCGCTAGTCTCCGCGCCGCATGAACCAATTGTCCGCGCCCCGGCTGCCCAAGCTTCCTTTCGTCATCGGGGACATCATCCTCGTGGCCGCCGCCGCCTACGTGGCCATCTTTGGCTCGTTTCTCGGGCAGTGGCAGTACGTGGCCATCATCGCGGCGGTCGGCTTTGGGGCGTGGCTCCTGGCCTGGCCTTTTGTCCTCGAGTTCCGGGCGACGACCAAACTCATCGACTCCACCGCGCTCCAAGCCGCCACCGATAAAATCAAGGAACTCGACCATGTTTCCAACGCCATCGCCCAAGGCGTGTCCGAGTGGCAACGCCTGCAGCAAGGAGCCACCCAGACCGTGACCGCCGCCGAACACATCGCGGAACGGATGACGACGGAGGCGCGAAATTTCGGCGAAACGATGGGGCGCTTGAATGAAACGGAGAAGAGTCATCTCCGCCTGGAAGTCGAGAAGTTGCGCCGCTCCGAGGGCGACTGGCTGGGCGTGCTGGTGCGCTTGATGGACCATATTCACGCGCTGCATCAGGCCGGAGTTCGTTCTGGCCAGCGCAACGTGATCGAACAGTTGACCAGCTTCCAGAATGCCTGCCGGGACACGGCCCGCCGGATCGGGCTGCTCGCCCTCGTGCCCGAAGCAGGCCGGCCGTTTGACCCGATGGTGCATCAGCTTTTCGACCAGACCACACCGCCCGCCGGCTCCGTCGTCGGCGACATCATTGCCCCGGGCTACACGTTTCAGGGGCAACAAATCCGCCTCCCGGTGGTGACCTTGCAGGAAACCAAGTCTCCCGCCCCCGCGAAAGAGGATGCCCAACTTTCCTTCGACCAGCCGCCGACTTGAACGGAGCGGAGTCACGCGCCGGCCACGACCGAGACTTCCGCGAGGGTTGGGGAACGAGATTCGCGAAGCGGCCGCCCTGAATTTTCGCGTGACGCGGGGCGTCGTTTAACCGAACTATTCGGCACCCAATGAAAACACTTTTTTCGATCAGCACACTCGCCTCTGTCGTCCTCGCCGTCGCGGCGGCGGATGAATCCGGTTTTAATCCCCTCTTCAACGGCAAGAATTTGTCCGGCTGGGAAGGCAATCCCAAGCTCTGGTCGGTGGAGGACGGCGCCATCACCGGCAAGACCGGCACCAATGCCGACAACAAGATCAGTCACAACACCTTCCTCGTTTACACCAACGCCCCGGTGGACAATTTCGAGCTGCGCTTCTCCTATAAGATCACCGAGAAGGGCAACTCGGGCGTGCAGTATCGAAGCAAGGTGGTCGAGCAGGGCAAATTTGGCCCCATCGTCGGGGGCTATCAGGCGGACTTCGAAGGCGGCAAGACCTACTCGGGCATCCTGTATGAAGAACGCGGCCGGGGCATCCTCGCCCAACGCGGCCAGAAGACCGTGATCAAGGAAGTGGAGGGCAAGACCAAGGTGGAAGTGGCCGGCAGCGTGGGCGACTCGAAGGAGATTCAATCCAAGATCGTGCCCGAGGGCTGGAACGAATACGTCCTCATCGCGAATGGCAATCATCTCCAGCACTTCATCAACGGCCTGCCCACGGCGGACGTGACCGATGAGCAGCCGGTCAAGGCCGCCAAATCCGGCGTGCTCGCGCTTCAGATTCACGTCGGACCGCCCATGACCGTGCAGTTCAAAAACCTCCGTCTCAAGAAGCTGGGAGCTTCGGCCGCCGCGGGCAGCTTGAAGAAGTTCGCCGGCAAATGGGTGCCGGTGGAAGTGACCATCAACGGCCAGGCCATGGACAAGGACAAGCTTGATGCTGTCCTGCTCACCATCGAGGGCCACCACTACCGGTCCGTCGTCGGCGACAAGATGGACGAAGGCACCATCGCGATTGATGAATCAAAGCAGCCCGCCACGATGGATGTCTTGCGGAAGCAGGCCGACGGCGAAGCGGCGACCATTCCAGCCATTTACGAGTTCACCGACGGCGCGTTGAGAATCTGCTACGCCATCGGCACGCCCGCGCGGCCCACGGAGTTCAAGTCCGAAGTGGATGGAGGCACGCTGCTGGTGACTTACAAGCGGGAATAATTCCGCCACCGATCCGACGACTATGAAATTATTCTCCATGGCGCTCTTTTGCGGAGCCGTCCTCAGCGCCTGCGCGGCGGACAAAAAAATCGTCCTCATCGCCGGCAGCCCCAGCCACGGCTATCTCGAACACGAGCATCGCGCCGGCTGTCTGCTTTTCCAGAAATGCCTGGCCGGGACGCCCGGCGTGAACGTCATCGTATCCAGCAATGGCTGGCCCAAAGATCCCGCCGTGCTCGAAGGGGCCGATGCCGTGGTTGTGTTCTGCACCGGTGGCGGCAGTCATCTGCTGACCGATCCGCGTCGTCGCGAGGCGCTGGCCCCGCTCATGGCGAAAGGCGCGGGCTTTGGCACGATGCACTACGGCGTGGAGATACCTGAATCCAAGGGCGGCCAGGAATTTCTCCAGTGGCAAGGCGGCTACTTCCTCACCAACTGGTCGGTCAATCCGCATTGGGACGCGAACTTTACGAACCTGCCGAATCACGAAATCACCCGCGGCGTGAAGCCGTTCAAGATTCGCGACGAGTGGTATTACCACATGAAGTTCGCGGACTCGGGCGTGACGCCGATTCTCTCCGCCATCCCGCCCGAGAACACGCGCGGTCGTCCCGGCGCGAACAGCACGCATGGCGGCAATCCCGAAGTGCAGAAGCATTCAGGCGAGCCGGAGACGATGGTCTGGGCCTATCAGCGGACCGACGGCGGACGCGGCTTTGGTTTCACCGGCGCGCACGAACACCGGAACTGGGCCAATGAGAACTTTCGCAAGGTGGCGTTAAACGCGATCCTCTGGATCGCCAAGGTGCCCGTGCCGGCCAACGGAGTGGAAAGCGAAGTCAGCGCCGACGACATCATGCAGAATCTCGATCCCAAACAGAAACCCAAGCCCAAGGAAACTCCGGCCGCACCGAAGCCCGCCGCAAGTCCTGCCAAATGAAAATCACCTCCCTCGCCGCCGCCGTGTTCTTCGGAGCCCTCGCGCTCGCCACGGCCGCCGACAAAAAGATCGTGCTCATCGCCGGCAAGCCCAGCCATCCGCCGGGCATGCATGAATTCCGCGCCGGCTCGTTGCTCTTGCAGAAATGCCTGACCGGCGTGCCGGGGGTTTCCGTCACGGTTTATTCCAACGGCTGGCCGGAAACATCATCTGCTTTGGAAGGCGCGGACGCGCTTGTGATTTACGCTGACGGCGGCGGCGGCCATCCGGCCATCAAAGGCGACCACAAGTCGATCCTCGACGGCCTGGCCAAGAAAGGTGTCGGTCTCGGCTTCATGCACTACGGCGTGGAGATTCTCGCGACCAACGGCGGGCCGGAGTTCCTCGAGTGGATCGGTGGCTATTATGAGCATCAGTTCTCGGTCAACCCGATGTGGTCGCCGGAATACAAACAGTTTTACAGCCATGCCATCACCCGCGGCGTGAAGCCGTTCACCAACAAGGACGAGTGGTATTTCAACATGCGCTTCCGCGATGACAAGAAGGGCATCATCCCGCTGCTCACCGCCACGCCGTCGGATGAAGTCCGCAAGGGTCCGTATGTTCATCCCAAGGGTCCGTATGACCATATCGTGAAAGCCAGCGGGCGCATGGAAATCTTGATGTGGGCCTACGAACGTCCGGACGCCGGGCGCGGCTTCGGCTTCACGGGCGGTCACACCCACGCCAACTGGGGCAATGACAGCCAGCGCAAGGTCGTGCTTAACGCCCTGCTCTGGATCGCCAAGGTCGAGGTGCCGGCGAGCGGCGTGGAGTCCCAGATCACCGAAGACGATTTGCAACAGAACCTCGATCCCAAGAAAAAATGAAATTCTCCTCACTACTCACGTTGTCCGTTTTATCCACGTCCGTCGTCCTCGCCGCGGATGCGCCCCCGGTCAAACGTCCGCCCGGCGCAGCGCCTGCTGCTCCGAGCGCGCCGCCCAAGCCCGCGCACACGCGCGGAGCCAGCCGTGAGGTAGCGCTCGAAGATTTGAAGAAGATGACCGTGGCCGATGGGCTGGAGGTTTCGCTCTTCGCCTCCGAGCCGATGATGGTCAACCCGTGCGACATGGACATCGACGCGCGGGGCCGCGTCTGGATCACCGAGGGCGCGAACTACCGCAAGTGGGCCAACCCGCCCGCGCGCCCCGAGGGCGACCGCATTCTGATCATGGAAGACACCGACGGCGACGGCGCGGCCGACAAGTCCACGGTGTTTTATCAGGGCACGGACATCAACAGCGCGCTCGGCATCTGCGTGCTCGGCAACAAGGTCATCGTCTCGTGCTCGCCGAACGTGTTTGTGTTCACCGACGAGGACGGCGACGGCAAGTCGGACAAGAAGGAACTGCTCTTCACCGGCATCTCGGGCGTGCAGCACGATCACGGCGTTCATGCCTTTGTCTTCGGCCCGGACGGCAAGCTGTATTTCAACCAGGGCAACGACGGGAAACAGATCAAGGACAAGGATGGCAAGCCCGTGGTTGATGTCGAAGGCAATGTCGTCGAAGCGAAGGGCAAGCCGTATCGCCAGGGATTCGCCTTCCGCTGCAATCTGGACGGTAGCGAGTTCGAGGTGCTGGGCCACAACTTCCGCAACAACTACGAACTGGCGGTCGATTCCTTCGGCACCGTGTGGCAGTCGGACAACGACGATGACGGCAACAAGGGCGTGCGAATCAATTACGTAATGGAGCACGGCAACTTCGGCTATCAGGACGAAAAGACCGGGGCAAGCTGGGGTGCGAACTGGAAGAAGGGCCAGACCAAGGGTGCGGCTGAGGCGGACAAGGTTCTCTACGAATGGCATCAGCATGATCCCGGCGTCGTGCCGAACCTGATTAACACCGGCGCGGGTTCACCGACTGGCATTGCGGTCTATGAAGGCAAGCTGCTCCCGGAAGTGTTCCGCAACCAGGTCATTCATTGCGACGCCAGCCCTGCCGTGGTGCGCGCTTATCCCGTGAAACCGAGCGGCGCGGGGTACAGCGCGGAGATCGTGAACATCCTGACCAGCAGTGATGCGTGGTACCGCCCGTCCGATGTGGGCGTCGCGCCGGATGGCTCGGTGCTCATCGCCGATTGGAATGATCCCGCCGTGGGCGGCCACGCGGCAGGCGATCATGATGTAGGCATCATGCGCGGCCGCGTCTATCGCGTCGCGCCGGCCGGCGTGAAATACACCGTGCCCAAGGTTGATGTGAGCACGGCGGCCGGCGCGGTGGCCGCGCTGCAATCGCCCAACAACGCGACGCGTTACCTGGCGTGGACGGCGTTGAACAACATGCAGAAGTCGGCGGAAGCCGAGTTGCTGAAACTGTGGCAAAACCGGTCGGAGCCGCGCCTGCGCGCGCGCGCGATCCATCTGCTCGCCCGGATCAAGGGCAGCGAGGACAAGTATGTCCAGCAGGCGATGCGCGATGGGAATCCCGATCTTGGCGTCACGGGCATTCGTCTGGCGCGGGAATTGAAGCTGCCGATGGACACCTATCTCGGCCATCTGGTGCGCAATGGCAACGCGCAGGTGCGCCGCGAATGCGCCATTGCCCTGCGTCACAGCGACTCGGCCAAGGCTCCCGGATTTTGGGCCGCGCTCGCCGCGCAGCACGACGGCAAGGACCGCTGGTATCTCGAAGCCCTCGGCATCGGGGCCGACAAGCAGGAGGAGAAGTTTTTCGCCGCCTGGCTCGACTCCGTGAAGGGCGAGTGGAACACGCCGGCCGGACGCGACCTCGTCTGGCGTTCGCGCGCCACCAAGTCCATCCCCATGCTGGTGAAACTGATCACTGCCAAGGACGCCACGCCCGCCGACAAGGATCGTTACCTGCGCGCGCTGGATTTCATCAGCGGCCCGGAAAAGGATCAGGCGCTGGTCGAGATCGCGACGGGCGGATTGTAAGTCTCTGACCCATTTCCTACGAAGGCAGCCGGACCTCCGGCTGCCTTTTTGGTTCACACTTTGCTCAAAGCCACCGCGCACGATTTGTAGGAGGGCTGGCGCGAGTAAGGATCCACATGCCAGAGAGTCAGGCAATTGGTCTCGGCGTAGTGCATGGGCATGAACAACTGTCCTGACACCACCGTGGAACTCACAAACGCGGCGGCCTCCACCTCGCCGCGCGCAGAATAAATGCGCACCCTCGCGCCCGACTCGATTCCCAGCCGGCTCGCGTCCTCCGGCGACACCTCCACGTAGATGCGCGCGGGATACAGCTTGCGCAGCACGTCAGACTTTCCGGTGCGCGTTTGCGTATGCCATTGCGCGGAGGTGCCGCGCCCGGTCAGCAGCACGAAGGGGAATTCCTTCGTCGGTCGCTCCGGGGCCAGCCGGGGCGGCTCGAAGATGAACTTCGCCCGGCCGTCGGCGTGGAAAAACTTGCCGTCGGCGAACAGACGGCGCTCCGTTTCAAGGGTCGGACTTCGGGGGGCGGATTTCGAGTCCTCAGTGCGCGCGGCATCCAATCCGGAACTCGGCAGCGGCCACTGAATGCCGCCCTCGTCGTCGAGGTGCCGGTAGTCGCGAATGCCCGTGATGTCGCAGGGCTGACCCGCCGTGACGCGCTTGAGAATCTGGAAGACCGCCTCGGGCGAAGTCCATTCGCGGAACAGATCCGCGCAGCCCCAGTAGTGTGCGATGAGCTGGAAGATTTTGAAATCCGCCAGCGCCTGGCCCGGCGCGCGCGCCACCTTCTTGAGCAGACCGAAGCGCCGCTCGGAGTTGATGAACGTGCCCTCCTTCTCACCCCAGCCGGCGGCGGGCAAAACAAGATGCGCCAACTGCGCCGTCTCCGTCGTCGCATACATGTCCTGCACGACGAGGAATTCCAGCTGGCCGAGCAGTTCCCGCGCGCGCTTCTGCTGGATCCAGGAATGCGCCGTGTTGGTGGCGATGATCCACAGCGCCTTAATCTTGCCACTCTCAATGCCGTCGAGAATTTGATCATAAGCCAGGCTGTTCCGCGCCGGAATGCGCTCCACGGGAATGTTGAGCAGGTGCGAAATCTTCTCGCGCTGGGCGGGCTTGGTGAAATCGTGTCCGCCGATCAGGTTGGTCGTGTTGCTGAACAGGCGCGAGCCCATCGCATTGCACTGGCCGGTGATGGAGTTCGCGCCCGTGCCGGGCCGGCCAATGTTTCCGGTCATCAAGGCCAGATTGATGATGGCCTGAGCTGTGCGCGTGGCCTCGTGCCCCTGGTTGACGCCCATCGTCCACCAGAAGGAGACGCGCTTGCCCTGATGAATCGTTTCCGCCAGGCGATCAAGTTGCTCGATGGAAAGGCCGCTGGCGCGGGCGATGGACTGCGGGTCGAAGCTGCCGGCGCGCAGGAACGCTTCAAATTCCTCGAATGCCCTGGTGTGTCGCTCGATGAACTCGCGGTCCACCCAGCCACGTTCGATCAAGATCCTCGCCAGGCCGTAGAGCAGCACCAAATCACTCTTCGGCTGAAGCGCGTAATGTTGCGTCGCCGCCATGGCCGTCTCCGTGCGGCGCGGATCGAGGACAACGATCTCCGGCTTGTTCCGGTTCATGAGCACGCGCTGCCACATGATGGGATGCGCGATGCAAAGATTAGAGCCGACGAGCACGATGACGTCCGACTCCTCGAAGTCTTTGTAAGTGTAAGGCGGCGCATCGAAGCCGAACGATTCTTTGTAAGCCGTCACCGCCGTGGCCATGCACTGGCGCGTGTTGCCGTCGCCATGCACCATGCCCATGCCGAATTTTCCCAGCGCGCCGAGGAAAGCGAGTTCCTCGTTGGGAATCTGCCCGGTGCCAATCCAGGCCACGGACTCGGGCCCGTGCTGGTCCTGGATGGCCTTCAGTTTCAGCGTGAACTTTTGCAGCGCGGTTTCCCAATCCACCGGCCCAAGTTCGCCGCGCTCATTGCGCAAGAGGGGCGTGGTCGCGCGATCCGGGGAGGCCAGCGGCGTCAAAGCTTCCCAGCCCTTCGGACAGGCCAGGCCCAGGTTCACGGGATAGCCATTCGCGGCGCTGATATTGATGGCCCGGCCATCGCGCAAATGGACGTTCAGCCCGCAACCCGTCGAGCAGAAGCCGCACACCATGGTCGTGGTGTCGTCGGGTTGGAGGCGCGAGGGAATCTTGCCCAGACCAAAGTCGCTGGGCTGCTGGACCAGTTCATTGGTCAACGGCCCGGACCATTGGCGCAAGAGCGGCGCGATCTTGCCCGCGACGGATTTCATGAGGGAACACCTCCAGGCATTTTCGGGGCGACGACAGTGGTGAAAAAGAGAAAGCGCTCCAACAGTTCACCGGCGAGCAGGAGGGTGAAAGCGATGGCAGCGCACATTGCTGATGACGGGAAGATGTTCAGCGTCATGAGCAGGGGCAGGCCGATTCCACCGAGCATCAAGCAGAGCAGCCGCGCGAACGCGACGAGTTGGAATTTCCCGGTGATAAGCAGAGCAGTTTTCTTCAGGGGCGTGAGCGAGTTATCCGTGACGTGACGCAGCGTGAGCGTTTCCACCAGCAACTTTGCCATCGAGACCGCGATGATGGTGAAGGTGAGGGCTGGTCTAGGTTCCATGATGGCCACGCCCGCGACTCCAAGCAGGAGGGCCGTGCCAAAGAACAGCGGCAGACTTCGCGACCAGTGCCAGAGGGGTCGGTGCGTGTCGTGGTAAATCATCACCGAACAGAAGACCCCGAGCAGGCCGATGACTGGAGCGCCGGTTTCCAAACCGGCACGAAGCAGAGGCATGAAACTCGCCGATTTGGAAATCGACGTTCCGAAAGACAACACTACAGCGCCCAGCAACAACGGCGGGAACATCCCGAACACGACAATCTCCCGGCTCATCCACGAACGCCTGAGATTGAGGAACGCGCGCCACGCACCGAGCGGACGGCCCAGATGAAACACGCTGGCACCTAGTCCTAGGACCGCGAGGGCAAGCGCGACCGGCCAGAGCGACCGGGCACCGGGACTTTGCATCGCCGCGATCACGGCCACACCGACCGACGCCTGGGACAACACCAGCATGACCACGAGCGGCCAGTGCGCGGGTTGGGGGTGTAGCGCCAAGGAGTCTGCGGCAATGAGGTAAGGCGTTCTGTCCTCAGCGCGCCGGGGTGAAGTGTTTGAAATGCCAGGATTGCTTTCCGATTCGGGGCGCGGCGCGGTGAGGACACCGCGCCCTCCCACGCCGTCGTTTTCCATGGCGCGGTCACGAGATGCCGCCACGCCGACGTAGCGCGTGGTCGGCAGCGTGTAATCACCGGCGGGCGCGCCATTCAGGAAATTTCCCGCGCGCTCCCGAAACTCGATCGTCACGGTGCTCGTGTTCACCTTGGTGATGCGAATGGCCTCATTCGGACAGGCCTGAACACAAGCAGGCGCTTCACCCACCGCGAGCCGGTTGGCGCACATGTCGCACTTGCGCACGATGCCGAGGCGTTCGTTGTACTTCGGCACGTCGTAGGGACATTTCAGCACGCAGTACTGGCAGCCAATGCACTGATCATCGAGATGGCGGACGATCCCGGTGAGCGGATCCTTCTCATAAGCGAGCACCGGACACCCATTCAGGCACGCCGGATCGACGCAGTGATGGCAGGCCGTGGTGACGTGCTGCATCGCAGATGGAGGGTTGGGAAGAAAAGCTTCACGAGCACCCGTCTGCTCGATTCGTGGGTCACTCGAAACACTCGTCCCGCCCAAATCGCGATGGCGGCGCTTTGGCTCTGGGATCAGCAACCCCACCTCGCGCCAGGTTTCATTGTCATCCAAGCCATTCAGACTGTGACAGGCGGTGACGCAGGCCTTGCAGCCGGAGCATTTATCCAACTCCACCTCGAAAGCGTACTGCTCCCCCGCCACCGGCGCGGTGAGCGGGATTAAATCAGAGTAGCGCAACGCCTGCGCGGAGGACGTGTGCGCGTCATGCAGACGGGAAAACCGCTCGACCGCAGTCAGACGCTGCTGGTCGGCCAGCAACTCGTCTACGAGCGAAGGTTCATCCATCGGTGCTGCTTAGCGGCGAACGTGCCACATGCCTGGCGACGGCCTGAGTTTCACTGCCGGGGCCGAGCCTGGCGGCTCATAGCCTGAGGAGAGGCTTGAAAACAGGGGGCGCATGACAGGTCGGGATGGTTGCACTGGTTTAACTGCTTTCTCCACCGCCGACAGTCTGGCGACACTTTGTGTCTGTCGTGTTTTGCGCAGGATGACCGACCCACTCGACTGGCCGGACGGGGGCACCACTCAATCCAGACATGGCTTGCTCCGTCAGAACGAGCCACGCGGATTCAAGTATGGAATGGCCACAGTGACGGCCACTTCTGCGTCCGCACCGCCATGGAATTACCATCCGCGAGAAGACTTCGGGTCGGGTTGGCTGTTCTTTTGCTGAACAACCAGTCGTTGGCCTTGGGGAACCGCACCCGGGCAAAGTGGGGCACAAAGAATGCATTGCGGCCAGGAACGAGACTCATTGATGACTCAACCTCTTGATACCAGACAACTGCGGGCCTTTGCCACGCTGGCGCGACGCGGCAGCTTCACGCTCGCGGCGAAGGAATTGCACCTGTCGCAATCCGCCGTGAGCCATTCGATGAAGTCGCTGGAAGTCGATCTAGGCTGTCGCCTTTTTGACAGGATGAGCAAAAGGGTTTCACTCACGCAGGCGGGAGAACAGTTGCTCCAGCACGCAGACAGAATTCTCCAGGAGATGTCCACGGCGCGCGAATCGATCAACCAGTTGAGCAAATGGGGACATGGGCGGCTGCGGGTGGGCGCGAGCACCACGGCGTGCCAGTACATCCTGCCAGAGGTGTTGAGTGAATTTAAGAAGAGCTTTCCGCAGGCGGACATCACCGTCGCGCCCGGGGACACGCGCGAAGCGATGGAACTGTTGCGCTCGCACACGATCGATCTGGCGCTGGCCTTGGAACCCCGGCGCGAGGATGAATTTGAATTTGAGCAGTTGTTTGTTGATGAAATGCAGTTTGTGCTTTCGCCCAGCCACCCGTGGGCCACGTCCGGGCATGTGGTGCGCGAGGAAATTCCGCGCCAGCATTACGTCCTCTACCACAAGAACAGTTTCACCTTCGATCTGGTCGAGAAGTATTTCCACGAGGAGGACATGGTGCTGAACATGGTGATGGAGTTTGGCAGCATGGAGGCGATCAAGGAACTGGTGAAGCTGGGGCTGGGCGTGAGCATCCTCGCGCCCTGGATCGCGCGCAAAGAGATTGAGTCCGGGGAATTGGTGGCGCTGCCGCTGGGACGGCGCAAGCTCAAGCGCACCTGGGGCATCCTGCACTGGCGTGGCCGCCGGCTCACGCTGGCGGAGGAAACTTTCGTGCGGCTCTGCCGCAATTTCACGGCACGCTTCGCCATGTGATAGCCGGGCGGACGATGGAGCGGAACTCGGCGCTGTGTTCGTTTGGCTCGCGTTGCTTCATGCAGCCGCCGGACTTCCTCGGGGGTCGGTGATTGGCTTGTCTGGATCGGGTTCGAGGTTGTGTGATCCGGTGGGATGTAGCTAGCCGGAGAGCACGGATGCAACGAAGTTCCAAGTCACCGAAGCATAGATTTTCCCGCCCCGGCCACGAACGTAAAACCGCCTCACCAGAGTTTCCGAATGGTGGCCCTTGGCGTGTTGTCCCAAGGGTTGATACATCCAATCCAGCGCCTGCGCGTATCCCTCCGCCGGAGCTTCGTATGGCTGGGGTTTAGCCTCGGGCTGCGAGCCACCGTCTGGCATCTTGAGGCGAAACCGGCGGGCGGCGTGGCCACTCGCATCGGAGGTGGTGAGAAACCAAAACCGAAAGTCTCCCGCTTTCCCGTCAGCAACCACTCCCCGGAAGAAGTCCACGCCATCCCAGTTGGTGCCCTCGATGTTCACGGGCCTGCGAAGTGAAAAGGAATCAATTTTTCGGCGTCGCCCTTTTTCCAGAGATGGAAGGTCGCAGATCTCAGGGTTGCCGAGGCAGGCACCTTTCAAGAACGGCGTCGCGTTCGGCGGATACGGCGATGTCCATCGCTAGCTCGAAAATTTTCTTTTCGCGATCGAGTTGCTGGTTCGTGTGCATGGTCTTCTACCCAGTCATGCGGGAGGTCGGACATGAACCCGCGCCGGGGCGCGGTCGCTTTTGAGCCGCGCGAAGCATGGCACATCAGGGCTAAGCAGTGGGCGTTTTTACACTTTACGTTTTATTTGGTGTCGGCGGCGGCGTTCGCCTAACTTTTTTCAGTTTTCCGTGCCATGAAACCCGTGCTTCGAGTGCTGGTGGTCGAAGATTCAGAATTCGACGCCCAGATGGTGACCAGTCTGATCCGCAAAAGCGGAGCGGACGTCATTTCCGAGCGCGTGGAAACAGCCGAACAACTCGAGCACGCGCTCCGGGCCAAGCCCTGGGACATCATTCTCTCCGATTACAATCTGCCCACTTTCAGCGCGCCCGAGGCCTTGAAGATTCTTCAACAGACGGCACTGGATTTGCCTTTCATCATCATCTCCGGCGGCATCGGCGAAGCCACCGCGGTCGCGGCCATGAAGGCGGGCGCGCATGATTATCTGATGAAGGGCAACCTCAACCGGCTGCCCCCGGCCATTGAGCGCGAGCTGCGCGAAGCGGCCGTGCGCCGCGAAAGTCGCGAGGCGCGGGAGAACCTCCGCGAGAGCGAGATGCGTTACCGCCTGCTCTGGGAGTCCGCGCCCGACGCGGTCTTGCTCCTGGATGCAGAAAGCAAAATCCAATTCGTGAATCCCGCCGTGGAAACGGTCTTCGGCTACCAGCGGGAGGAAATCATCGGCCAGCCCTTGGGCTTGCTGCTCCCGGAGGGACTGCGCAGCGAGGAAGCGCGCGGGTTGGAGGATTTCCTGCACAGCACCGCAGGCGCGCGCGAGGTGCGCATGGTCGAGACCGCAGGACGGCGCAAGGACGGCCGCGAGATCGCGCTCGAAGCAAGCTTCGGCCACATGGAGATGCACGCTGAACGCCGGCATGTGGCCTTCATCCGCGATGTCACCGCGCGCAAAAAAACCGAGCACGATTTGCGCGAGAACCAGGAGCAATTGCAGATCGCGCGGGAAATCCAGCAGCGCCTCTTTCCCAAAGCCGCGCCCGCCCTGGAGGGTTTTGAGATCGCGGGCGTGACCCATCCCGCCGAGGAAACGGGCGGCGACTACTTCGATTACCTGCCCATGATGCACGGCCATATCGGCGTCATCGTCGCGGATGTGACCGGGCACGGCATCGGCCCGGCGCTGCTCATGGCCGAGACGCGCGCCTACCTGCGCACCCTGGCCGCGAACCGGGAGGATCTCGGCGACATTCTCGCCACGGCCAACCGCATCCTGGCCGAGGACGTGGGCGACGAACGCTACGTGACGCTGTTCCTCGGCAAAATTGATCCGGTGGCCCGCACCTTCGCCTACGCCAGCGCGGGCCATCCCACCGGTTATCACCTCGCGCCCGACGGCGGGATCAAGACCCTGCTCAAGCGTACCGCCGTGCCGCTGGGCCTCAATCCCAACGCGAAGTTCGCCAGCGCGCCGCCGGTGCCCTTGCAATCCGGCGAGTTGATCCTGCTCCTGACCGACGGCATCGAGGAGGCTGCCGCCCCGGATGAAACTTTCTTCGGCATCGAACGCGCCTTGAACGTGGTGCGGCAGCATCGCGAGCAGCCCGCGCGCGAAATCCTGGATGCGCTCTACCGGGCGGTGCGGGAATTCTCTCACCATGCGCCGCAACTCGACGACGTCACGGCCATCGTGATCAAGGTGCGGTAGCGGAATACGCCAACGAAGGCAGGTCACGGCCGCAGATGACCGGCCGACCCGTGGCAGGGCGAGACTCCTGACCTCGCCCGCCTTTTCGAGCGGGTGCCGGCCCCGCCAATAATCTTCCCTCCCGCGTAATTTCGCGCACACTCCCGTCGTATGCCAGACGAGCCGGAAGACTCCGAGCGCCCGCGGAGCGAAGGGTGGTGGGAAAGCGAATTGCACCGCAACGAGAAGCTCTTGGACAAGTACCTGGCGGTGCTCGGCGACAACCCCGACTGGGACAAGTGGCAGAATCCCGACGACCTTTACAACAAAGTCCACTTCAACCTCGACCCGCCGGCGCGGGGCGCGGAAGCAGCGGAGGAAATCGAAGCAGACGCCACGCCGGGCGACGGCCCCAAGGGAAGCAGCGACGACGAACAGCTTCTCCAGGAGTTGAACGAAACGGCGGAAGCCGCCCGGGAAGATTCGAACTGGGTGGAGCAGGACGAAGACCCGGAAGTGAACCTCGACTACGACACCATCTCGACCCAGGCGCGCACTTTTGCCGACCGGGTGTTCAACCTTGAAAAGATGCCAGGCAACGCGGAACTGCTCTTTCTTTCCGCCGGAAAAGTAAGCGCGAACCTGGCCGGCGGTCACGGCCTCGGCTACGACGAGGACACCCTCTGCGGCAACATCGTGAAATGCCGCTGGGCGCTTTCCGACTGCGAGTTCTGCCGCGAGATGCTGGAACAGTTGCACCAGAAAACCGGCGAGCCAGTTTACGCTGCCCTCGCGAAGGAGAGCGGCCAGCTCGCCGACCTGGTGCGCGAGCGCATTGCCCGGCTGCGCCAGCGCGTGTGGTGGTGAGAAAACTCGAAGGCAGAATGATGAAAACAACCCGACGCATGAACACCCCGTTCTGCATTCTGCATTCTGCATTCTGCATCCTTACTTAGCCTGTGCCCCTCAACGAACCTCTCCAGCAAACCGGCCGCACCTTCGTCCTGCATCGCGGACGCCGACTCGCCTACTTTGGCGGCTGCGATTACTTCCGGCTGGCCAGCCATCCCGAAGTGCTGCGCGCCCTGCGCGAGGGGGCCGAGCAGTTCGGATTGAACGTGGCCGCCTCCCGCGCGACGACCGGCAATCACCAGCTCTTCGGACGATTGGAACGCGCGCTGGCGAGGTTCTTCCACACGGAACGCGCCGGGCTGTTGTCCAGCGGCTACGCGGCCAATCTCGCTTTTGCGCAGTCCGTCGCCGGGCAGTTTAGCCACGCGTTCCTCGACGCCCGGGCGCACAGCTCGCTGCGCGATGCCAGCGAGTTGCTGCATTGCCGCGTGCTCCAGTTTCACCACCGCGACCCCGCCGACTTGCGCCGCCACCTTCGAAAACTCGGCCGCGGCGCCCGCCCATTGGTGATGACGGACGGCCTTTTCGCCCACAACGGCTCGCTCGCGCCGCTGGATGAGTATCTCAGCGCACTGCCGAGGCGCGGCCTGCTGCTGGTCGATGACGCGCATGGAGCCGGCACGCTGGGAAAGTCCGGGCAGGGTACGCCTGAGCTGTTCGGCCTCCGCGATCCGCGCCTGGTGCGAACTTTCAGTCTGAGCAAGGCCTTTGGAGTGTATGGCGGCGCGATCGTGGGAACAGCCGCGCAGGTGGAGGCCATGCACCACCGCAGCCTCCTCTTCACCGGCAACACTCCCCTGCCCCTGCCCCTCGTGAACGCGGCGCTCAAGTCCGTGGCCCTGCTCCGGGCCGACCGCACCCTGCGCGAGCGGCTGCAAAATAACACCGCGCGCCTCAAGCAAGCTCTGCGCGACGGGGAAATCCCGCCGGCGGAAAACAACTCGCCCGTCGTGGGCCTCGTCCCGGCGACCGCCGATCTGGCAGTTCACCTGGCTCGCCAGCTTTCCCGGGCTGGGATTTTCCCGCCGCTCATCCGTTACGGCGGCGGAACAGCTCATGGTTTTTTCCGCTTCGCTATCTCCAGCGAACACACTCCAGCCCAACTCGACACCCTGGCCGGAGTCCTGATCTCGGCGGGGAAGAAACTGGCCCCATGCTGACCCGGCTCGATCAATGGCTCTGGGCCGTACGCCTGTTCAAGACGCGCGCGTGCGCGGCTGCCGCCTGCCGGGACGGCGGCGTGCAGATCGGCGGGCAGCGCGTCAAGCCGGCGCGCGACGCGCGCGTGGGCGATCTGATCACGGCCAAAATCGGCACCCTGTTACGCACGGTGAAAGTTGTGGGACATCCGCCTGGTCGCGTTGGGGCCAAGCTGGTCCCGCAGTTCCTGGAAGACCTCACGCCCGCCTCTGAATACGAAAAAGCTCGCGCACCTAAACCGGCCGGGCTGCTCCTCTGGGGCCAGGGCCAGGGCCGGCCCACCAAGAAAAACCGGCGCATGCTGGAGAAGTTTGGTGATCCGGAATTCTAACCCGCCCTCCCCACGATGGCGTCTCGCCTCAGACGAGTGACACCCGAGGTGACCGAGCCAGATAATGTTTGGATTTTGGAATTTGGAATTTGGGATTTTCCCGCTACAACACGCGGCATGAATCCATTGCGTCCGCTCACCACCGCGCTGTGCTGCGCGGCTTTGCTCTTCACCAGTTGCAAGAAATCCGAATCCGGCGGCGGGACGGCCAAGCCGGGCAAGAAGCTCAAGATCGCCTACGTGACCAACGGCGTGGACCCGTTCTGGAACACGGCCGCGGCCGGCGTGAAGGCGGCGGCCAAGGAATTCGACGTGCAGGCCGATGTCCACATGCCGCCCAAAGGCGCGGTGGATCAGAAGCGCATCATCGAGTCGCTGCTCATTGCCGGCGTGGATGGCATGGCCATCAGCCCGGTGGACGCGAAGAACCAGGTGGACATGATCAACCAGGCGGCCAGCGTCACCAAGGTCATTACCCATGACTCTGATGCGCCGGACTCGAAACGGCTCTGTTTCGTGGGCATGAACAATTACAACGCCGGTCGCGCCGCAGGCAAACTGGTCAAGGAAGCCATTCCCAAGGGCGGCAAGGTGATGCTCTTCGTCGGCCGCCTCGAACAACTCAACGCGCAGCAACGCCGCCAGGGCATCATCGACGAACTGCTCGACCGCCCGGTGCGGGCGCTGGTGGGCATGACCTACGATCCGCCGGGCAAGCCCCAGGCCGGCGCGAATTACACCGTGCTCGACACGCGCACGGACAACTTTGATTACCAGCGCGCCAAGTCCAACGCCGAGGACGCCATCTCCGCCGTGCCCGACCTCGCCTGCATGGTCGGCTTGTTCGCCTATAATCCGCCCAATTGCCTGGAAGCGTTGAAAGCCGCGAAGAAGAACGGCCAGATCAAGCTCGTGGCCTTCGACGAACAGAACGCCACCTTGCAGGGCATCCTCGATGGCGACATCCACGGCACGGTGAGCCAGCAGCCTTACCAATACGGCTACCACTCGGTGAAAATTCTGGCTGGGCTGGCGCGCGGCGACCAATCCGTGCTGCCCAAGGACGGCTTCCTCGAAGTGCCCATCGTGCAGGTGCGCAAGGATAACGCGCAGAGCTTTTGGACGGAGCTGAAGAAGTTGCAGGCGGGGAATTGAAACTTGCTCTACAGCATGGATGATGTGGGCATGGCCACTCCGATGACAGTCGAACCAGAGGCGATGCAGATGCCTCCGCGCCGCCGTTTGCAGTTGGCGGAAAAGCTGATGGCCAGCGTGGACGGTTTTGCGACGCCGGCAATCGAACAGGCCTGGGACAAGGAAATCGAAAGGCGGGTGGAAGAAATTGCGTCAGGAAAAGCCAAAGGCATTCCCGCCGAAGCAGTCATGGCCGCGGTCCGGAGTCAATTGCGTGAAGCGCGTCGTCTATCATCGCCTCGCCGCAAAAAAGTTGGTTAAGGCGGCTACGTCTTACGAAGCCGCGCGACCGCTGCTTGGCGATCAGTTTCTCGACGCGGTTGATCCCGCCCTGCGTCTGGCTCAAACGCAGCCGGGGCTTGGATTGCCGGGCAGGGCTGGGACGCGCAGCCGCCGTGTGCGCCGGTTTCCCTACCGCCTCGTGTATCTGGAGCAGCCGGATCGGCTTTGGATCGTGGCCGTGGCGCACCAAAGCCGCCGGCCAGATTATTGGTTGCGCCGCGTCATGACTCCATGACTCCCTTTCTTCAAGTCATCTCGATTTCCAAACGTTTCCCCGGCGTGCTCGCACTGGAGGATGTTTCGCTCACGCTGGCGCGGGGTGAGGTACTGGCGGTCGTGGGGGAAAATGGCGCGGGCAAAAGCACCTTGATGAAAATCCTCGCCGGGGTGCAGACACCGGACCGCGGGGACATCCGGATCGAGGGCGCGAAAGTGGAAATCGATTCCGTGCGCACGGCGCAGCGCCTGGGCATCGCGCTCATTCACCAGGAACTCAATCTGGCGGACAATCTCTCCGTGGCCGCGAACATTTTCCTCGGCCGCGAACCGCGCCGGGGCTGGTTCGTGCGCCGTGCGGAAACCGAGACCGGCTCCGTCGGCGTGCTGCAACAAGTCGGACTCCAGGTCTCGCCGCGCACGCTCGTTCACACGCTCTCCATCGGGCGGCAGCAGATGGTGGAGATCGCCAAGGCGCTCTCGGCGCAGGCCCGCGTGCTCATCATGGACGAGCCGACCTCGTCGCTTTCGCAGCACGAGAGCGAAGCGCTTTGCCGCGTCATCAAGGCACTCCGGGCGCGCGGCGTGAGCATCATCTACATCTCGCACCGTCTGGGCGAAGTGAAGGAGCTGGCCGACCGCGTGGTGGTGTTGCGCGACGGCCGCAACGCCGGCGAACTCAGCCGCGCAGAAATCTCCCACGACAACATGGTGCGGCTCATGGTGGGGCGGAAATTTCAAATCAGCCCGCAGCCAGACAGTTGCAAGACGGAGAGCGGAAACGCCGCGCTGGAAGTCCGCGCGCTCCGCACCGCAGCCCATCCGCAGCACGAACTGAGCTTCGCGCTTCAGCCCGGCGAGATTGTCGGCGTGGCCGGTTTGGTGGGTGCCGGTCGGACCGAGATGCTGCTCGCCCTCTTCGGGATTGAACCCGCGCGCGGCGGGGAAATCCTTCTCGACGGGACGGCGCAGCAAATCAGAAATCCACGGGAGGCCATCCGCGCCGGCCTGGCGCTGGTCCCGGAGGATCGCAAGCAACAGGGCGTGATCCTCGACATGGCGGTGAGCGAAAACCTCAGCCTGGCGGCGCTGGGCCGCGACGCCCGCCGTGGATTCCTCGATCGAGTGAAAGAGCAATCCATCGCCGACGAGATGATTCCCAAACTCGGGGTGAAGACCCCGAACCAGCGGCAGCACTTGCAGTTTCTGTCCGGAGGCAACCAGCAAAAGGTTGCGCTCGGCAAATGGCTCGCTCTCAAACCGCGCGTGCTGCTCCTCGACGAACCAACCCGGGGCGTCGATGTGGGGGCCAAGCAGGAAATCTACAAGCTCATGGAACAGCTTGCGGCGGAGGGCGTCGCCATCCTGTTCGTCTCCAGCGAGATGGAGGAAATCATTCGCATGTCCGAGCGCGCCCTGGTCATGCACCAGGGCCGCATCGCCGGGGAACTGCCGCGGGCCGGAATCTCGGAAGAGGCGGTGATGCAACTGGCGACCGGTCGCGAAACCGCGCGTTCCCGAAACTCATGACCCGATGAAAAAACTGCTCGGCATCTCCGCCCTGTTCCTCTGTGTCAGTGTCGTCACCGCCATCAAGGAACCCAATTTCCTCGCGCCCATGAACGTGGCCAACCTGTTGCGCTGGACATCGCTCTTCAGCCTCATCGCCATCGGGGTGGCGTTTGTCATCATCACGGGCGGAATCGATCTTTCCATCGGCTCGACCATCGGCCTGACTGGTTCACTGCTCGCGGTCCTGCTCACGGTCAAAGGCTGGGGCGTGGGCGCTTCGCTCACTTTGGTGATGCTCGTGTCGCTCGGGATCGGGCTCTCCCACGGACTGCTCATCACCAAGCTCCGGCTTCAGCCCTTCGTGGTGACGCTTTGCGGGTTGCTCATCTATCGCGGGCTGGCGCGCTACATCACGGAGGACCAGAGCTTGGGCTTTGGCAATTCTTTCGAGAGCCTCCGGTATCTTTCCGACGGCAAGCTCGCGCTCCCGCTGGCCGGGCCATTCACGCTGCCCTTCCCGTTCATCATCATGCTCGTCGTGGGCCTGCTCGCCGCCGTGCTCTTGAACCGCACCATTTACGGCCGCTACCTGCTCGCGCTGGGCCGGAACGAGACCGCCGCGCGCTACAGCGGCATCAACACCGACGCGATGAAAATCCTGGCCTACGTGATCTGTTCGGCGCTGGCGGGCGTGGCGGGAATCCTTTTCTCGCTCAACCTGAATTCCGTCCAGCCGTCTGGCCTGGGGGAATTCTACGAGCTGTATGCCATCGCCGGCGCGGTGCTGGGAGGTTGCAGTCTGCGCGGTGGCGAAGGTTCCATTCTGGGCGTGATCATCGGCACCGCCGTGATGCGCGTGCTCTACAATTCCATCAATCTGCTCGGCATCCCCACGCACTGGGAGTTCGCCATTATCGGCACGGTGATTCTCTCGGGCGTGATCGTGGATGAACTGGTCAAACGCTACGCCGCGCAGCGCCGCGCCCGGCATGTTTGATCCGGCCCGGGCCGAATCAGTGCGCCGCCCGGACCATCCGGAAGGTCCGGTCGAAAATCTCGGCGAAAGTTTGCAGTTCGGCGGAGATGGCCGGTGGGGCCTGGGCAAATTCAGCGGCCCGGGTCTGAAGCGCGGACGGGTCGCGGCGCACCAGACGGCCCAGTTCGATCAACACCGCCACCGGTTCACGCACATCACGTTCCAGATTCAGAAGCCGCCGCTGGAAGAGCGCCACTTCGTCGGCTGTTAAAACCATCGGACCGGACGGAGTTCCGCCCACCAGCCGGCGGCCGGGTCCCGCCACGATGTTGAGCATCTGTTCAAGCTGGCTGGCCAACTGGTCGAACTTCAACGCCGCCTTGTTAAATTGTGCGCCCACCACAGCCAGCGCCTCGGGACCGAGGGCGGCATCCACCCCGGACAGCGCGCGCGCGCCAGAAATCATGAAGCCGAGCGTCGCAAGCTCCTTGTTCAATTGCAGCGTTTCACCGTGCAGCGACTTGGCCGGCTTGGGTTCGACCGTCACCGGCTGGGCCGCCGAGTCCGGCCCCGAGTAGGCCCGCCGCCCCAGGGCCACCGTCCAACTGGAGGCCGGATCAGGCTGCAACCCCAGGGCACGCTCACAGCAATGAATGAACTCACGCAGCTTGCCCGCGATCTTGGGCGGCTGCTCGACCAGCGTGGTGGTCATGCGGCGGGCCACGTCCGGGTTGTAACGAATCAACTCCGTGGCGGCGACGACCAGCGCGAGACATCCATTTACGTCGTGGCGAAAAGCGGAAAAATGTCGGGCCAGTTCCTCGATTTCGGAAACTGAGAGTGTGACCGGCTGTGATGGCGATGACATCGGGGCGACGATGCGTTTCAACCCGGCTGAATGCAAGTTGGTTTGCCACGGGAACATGTCTGGAGGGCATGGATCTGAGTCCCGGCCCGAGCTGCCTTTTGGTCACGTCTCCTTCGACCCCGGAGTTGGGCGGAGCGCGGCACGGACATGGCACACCTTGGAACCCGCCCCGACCAGCCCCGGCCCCGCGGGCTTCTCCGCTGCAGAGAAACGCTAGGAGGAGCGCGTGAGCGCGCGGATCTGCCCGACGCTCTCTTCCGCTGAGCGATGACAAATGGTCTGCCAGCCCAACTGGCTCGCGCCTTCCACGTTCTCCGCCCGGTCGTCGATGAAGAGGATTTCCCTGCCACGCGCGCCGATTTGCTGCTCCGTGAGTTCGTAAATTTTCCGGTGCGGCTTGAGCGTGCGCTGCTCGTAGGAGAGCACGTAGCCGGTGAAGTTGGCGAAGAACGGAAAGTGGCGGCGGATGTGGCGCACCGCGATTTCGTTGGTGTTGGAGAGGATGAAGGTCGGAAGGCTGCGGCCACTCAGTTCTGCTTGCAGGGCTATCATCTCCGGCAGCTCGCTGAAGATGTCGGCGAACGCGGCGGCGAATTCCGGGAAATCTCCCCGAAAACCAATCAGCCGGCGTGCTTCGTCGAAGAATTCCTGCGTGCTCATCTGCCCGGCCTCGTAGCGGAAGAGCAGCGGTGATTGGTCGATGGCCAGACCGACTTCCTCCACGCTCGCGGCCGAGTTCCCGGCCAGCTTGCGCACGGCGATTCCGTAGTCGAAATCCACCAGCACCTTGCCGAGATCGAAGACGACGGCGCGGACCTTCACTGAATTTCCCTCCGGCCTTCCAGCGCGCGGCTCAAGGTCAGTTCGTCGGCAAAATCCAGCCCGCTGCCCGCCGGCAGTCCGTGCGCAATGCGCGTCACCTTCAGGCCGCGATCCGCGAATCTCTTGGCGAGATAAAAACCGGTGGCGTCACCTTCCACGTCCGTGGAGAGCGCGATGACAACTTCGTGAATCGGCTCCTTGGCCAGCCGCGCCTCAAGCTGGCTGAAGCGCAATTCCTCCGGCCCGACCCCGTTGAGCGGGGAAATTTTTCCACCGAGCACATGGTATCGGCCACGAAAGGAAGCCGCCTTCTCGAGGCTCAGAATGTCGGTGGGGCGTTCCACGACGCAGACGATGGTGGCGTCGCGGCGCGGGTCCGCGCAAATGCCGCAGGGGTCAGTCTCGGTGAGCGCGCCGCAGATTGAGCAGAAGCGAATGCGCTCACGCGCAGCGAGGATCGCCTCCGCAAGCTGCTTCACCGCTGGCACGTCGGTCTGGACCAGGTGCAGCGCCAGCCGTTCAGCGGAACGCGGCCCGATGCCGGGCAGCTTGCCCAGCGCGGCGACGAGGGTGGTGATGGATTCGGGAAGCATGAATGGGTGAAACGTGAAGCGTGAAACGTGGAATCACGATTCACGCTTCATGTGATTTCACATCATTCCCGGCAGGCTGAAGCCCTGGGTAATCTTGCCCATCTCGCCGTTGGAAATTTCCTTGGCCTGCCCGAGCGCCTGGTTGATGCCGGTGACAAGCATGTCCTCCAGCAACTGCGCGTCGGCCGGGTTGATGGCCGCCGGGTCGATCTTGATCGAGGCCAGGGTGCCGTCGCAACGGGCCACGACCTTCACGGCGCCGCCGCCGCTGCTGGCTTCCACGGTGCGGGCGGTGAGGGCGGCCTGGGTTTGTTCCATCTGCTGCTGCATGCGCGCAGCCTGTTTCATCAGTTTTCCAATGCTAGACATGGTGAATGAGTTGAGGGTTAGAGGTTGAGAGTTGAGAGCCGATCACGCGCGGACATCGACAATGGTGCCTTTGAAAATCTCCAGCGCCTTCTTGATCAGAGGGTCGTTCTTGAACTCGGTCGGATCAATTTGCGCCGGTTTGGACGCGGCGGCGGGAGCAGCGGCTCGCACCGGGGCCGGAGCCGTGGTCGGCGAAAGACTCGGAACTGGGGCGACAGGAGCGGGCGTGGGTTCCGGCGCGGACGGCGCGGGTGCGGGCGCAGCGTATCCACCGGGCCGCTCCGCCTTGATGATTTTCACCTGCGCGCCGTGGTGCCCAAGCTCCGAGAGCTTGGTTGCGATGAGGGTGTGGTTCTTCGCGTTATCCACCATGCCGATGTGGTCGGCAAACTCAGGATCGAAGCCAATGGTGAGAACCTTCTTCACGAAGGACACCGGGTGCGCCTCGAGAAAGTAACTCCGCGCAAAGGGGCTGGCCCGACCGATGGCGTCGAGCAGGTTCGGCCAGAGCGCCTCGACATCAAGATCGCTGGCCGGGGCCAGCGCGGCAGGCGCGGCAGGTGAGGTCGCCACCGAGGTTTGCGCCGGGCGCGAGGCAGCCGGAACTGGCGCGGGCCTCGGGGCTGCGACCGGTGCGGAAACAGGCCGGGCCAAGGCGGCGGGCGGCGGCGTGGTAGAAGCCGATCCGGCGTCGCCGCGCAATTCATTCAGCCGCTTCAAGACAGCGTCAATGCTCACGCTGTTGCGCGCCTCGATGGCTTTGATCAGCGCGACTTCGATGTAAATTTTCTTGGAGGCGGCGTCGCGCAGGCCGGACTCGGTCTGGGTGAGCGATTCCATGACCCGCGTGAGCGCGTCAGCGGAGACCAGCGCGGATTGCGCGGCCAGGGTCGCAGCCTCGGCTTCGGAGACTTCCAGCAGGTCGGTGTTGCCCTTGGTGATTTGGAAGACGAGCAAGTTGCGCAAATGCTGCAACAGGTCGCCAAGGAACTTGCCCAAATCCTTGCCGTGCCTGGAGAGCTCGTGGAACTCGCCCAGCACGGTCTGCACGTCGCCCTTGAGCAGGCCACCGCTGAGCGAGAGCAATTGCGATTGCGAGGTGAGTCCGAACATCGAAAGCACGTCCGCCTCGACAATCTTCTCGCCGCAGAAACTGATGAGCTGATCGAGCGCCGACTCCGCGTCCCTCATGCCGCCGTCCGCGCCGCGCGCGATGGCGTAGAGCGCGGCGTCCTCGATGGTGACGTTCTCCTTGCCCGCGATGAGCCGCAGGTGATCGACCATGAGTTTGATCGGGATGCGACGCAGATCGAAGCGCTGGCAGCGGGAAAGAATGGTCGCCAGCACCTTCTCCGGCTCGGTGGTGGCGAACATGAACTTCACATGGGCCGGCGGCTCTTCGAGTGTTTTCAGGAGCGCGTTGAACGCCTCCTTGGTCAGCATGTGAACTTCGTCGATGATGTAGATTTTGAACTTCGAGGAGGCGGGGGCGTATTTCACCGTCTCGCGCAACTCGCGGATTTCCTCGATGCCGCGGTTGCTCGCGCCATCGATCTCCAACACGTCCAGCGCGCGGCCTTCGGCGATCTCGAGGCACTTGGGGTCATCGTCCGGGAATTCCGCCTTGGGACCGCCCGTGCAGTTCAGGCACATGGCGAAGATGCGGGCGATGGTCGTCTTGCCTGTGCCGCGCGGCCCGCAGAAGAGATAGGCGTGGGCAATGCGATCGGCCTCGATGGCGTGGCCCAGCGTCTGAGTGACGTGCTCCTGCCCGACCACATCGCCGAAGCGTTGCGGGCGGTACTTGCGCGCTATGACCTGATAAGACGACATCTGGAGTGACGATTTACGATTTGTGATTTACGAGCAAGCACGCAAACGAGGCGAGCGCACGAATCACACCTCTCAAATCCTGACCGAAGGGAAGAGTGCCAGGGTGACCACGGCGGATGCAGAGCAAACTACCGTTGCTGCCTTCCGGCCCTGGCGGGGTTCGTAAGTCCGCATTCCATGGGCCCTGGCGGGGCGTAATAGAGCGGAGCGGTCCGAGGGCGGCAAGGATTGTTTGCACCGGCCCCCAATGCGGAGCGCATCTGTTCAAACTCCGCCCTTTCTTTGCCCCGGCGGATTCGCCACTGTTCGCTCCTATGGCGTCGCAGTCAGACAGCATTGGCTTCAAGGTTTGGGGCGCGGACAACGTCGTCTATGGACCGGTCGAGCTGCCCGAACTGGTGAACTGGGTCCAGGGCAAGCGCATCACCGCCGACACTTGGATTTTTTCCGAGAAGGACGACCAATGGAGCAAGGCCGGGCAGTTGCCCGAGCTGCGGATGTTTTACCGGCCCAGGAACGCGACCCTCACGAGCACCAGCGCGTCCGGCGAGACGGTTCCCACGGCCGCTCTCCGGCGAGTGAAAATCCTGGCCGACCTCTCGGATGAGGATCTGGCGCGCTTCCTCAGCTTCATGGAAGTGCATACCGCGCGGCAATGGGCACCCATCGTTCATCAAGGCGATCATGGCGACGCCATGTTCTTCGTGCTCGATGGCGAGGTGCGGGTGCGGCTGATGATCAACGACAAGGAAAGCACGCTGGTCACACTCGGCCCGGGCGACTTCTTCGGCGAAGTGGCGCTCTTCGACCAAGGCCCGCGCTCGGCCGACGTGGTGGCCAACAGCGACGCGGTGTTGCTGAAGATTTCCCATGAAGCCTTTGGCCGTATGAGCGACGCCGCGCCAGACCTGGCCGCACCGTTTTTGCTCGGCATCGGCAAGACCCTCACCGCCCGCATCCGCGCCGACAACAAGCGCTACCGCGATTCCGTGGTGCTGGCCCGCGCGGCGCAATACTGAGAAACAGGGGGGAACCACGAATGGACACCCATAGGGCTGACTGAAAAGACTTTTGGTGAATAAGGCCGAGCCTGTTCCTATTCGTGTCCATTGGCCTCCACTCGTGGTAAATGTTCAGTCCCGGAAATTCTGGAACTGTAACGACACTGGGAATTCCTTTGCCTGCACCGCGCCGATCACCGTCTGCAAATCATCCCGGCTCTTGCCCGTCACGCGGATCTGCTGTTCCTGGATCTGGGTCGTGACCTTGAACTTGCCGTCGCGGATGAAGGTGGTGACTTCCTTGGCCACCGCGGTCTCGATGCCCTGCTTGATTTTGATCAACTGCCGCGCGTGGCCGAGCGGCGAAAGATCGGGATCCTTGCGCTCGATGTTCTTCATGCTCACACCGCGCTTGGCCAGCTTGCCGATGACCATTTCCTCCAGCGCCTGGATCTTGAAGGCGTCGGGCGCGGTCAGCTTGATCTCGTTCTTCTCCAGCGTGATCTCGGCCTTGGTGCCCTTGAAGTCGAAGCGCTGGGCCAGCTCCTTCTTCGCCTGGTTGACGGCGTTCTCGATCTCCATCGAGTTCACTTCCGAAACAATATCAAATGTTGGCATGGGCGGAGACGTTAGGAACCGGGCAGAAAAAGGGAAGCAGGAATCGGCGGGCGGGTGAATGATCCCGGCATTACTGGCGCGGCGAATGAATGGTTGACGGTCGGCGCAAAGCGCGATGCACTCCTGTCGTTTTCAAACTCCCGGCATTTGCGCACCCGATGAGCGCCTTTACGACCACCCGTTGGAGCCTGATTCTGCGCGCCCGAGACGCAGAACCGCAGGAGTCGCTGCGCGCACTGGGCGAACTGTGCAGCACCTATGCCCCCGCTTTGCACGCCTACGCTCAATCACTCGCCCACGTTTATGGCTGGCAGTTCAGCCATCACGACGCGCAAGACCTGGTCCAGGATTTTCTCGTCCAACGCCTGCTCGAGGCGGAGTTCTACGCCAAAGTAGAACCTGAACGCGGACGCTTTCGTACGTTCCTCAAGCACTGCTTCAGAAACTTTTTCCTGAACCGGATGGCTCAGACGCGGCGGCGGGAGAATCGCCACGCGGATGTGGACAATCTTGATTCGTTGGCCGCCGCGCAGGAAGTCGTGGCTGGTGAAGCCTACGACCGTGCTTACGCCGCCGTGGTCGTCGCCCGCGCCCTCGAAGAACTGGAGGGCGATTTTGCGCGCCGCGGCCAGCAACGACTATTTCACGCGTTGCGTCCCGTTCTGGAAAGCGAACGCGGTGCCGGCAGCCATCGCGAAACAGCGGCCTCGCTGGGCATGACCGAGAACGCCGTGAAGATGGCGGCGCTGCGGCTGCGTCAACGCTACCGCGACACTGTTCTGAAAACGGTCCGTGAGACGGTGGAAGTCCCCGCGCAGGCCGGCGACGAAGCGCGCTACCTGCACCGGTTGCTCGCAGCATAAAATTCACCTATGGCTTCACGCAAATGTCCCATTTGTGCAGCGTCGCTGGCGGAAAATGCGAAGGGCGAGGTTTGTCCGTGCTGCGTGGCGCGCACATGTGCATCGTTGTTCGACGAACCAGCCGGCACCACCGCATCCTTCGAAATTGCACCTGACAATGGCCCGCGTCTGGAGATGCTCGAGGCGCTCGGCGCAGGCGGCATGGGCGAAGTTTTCGCCGCGCATGACAAGATGCTCGACCGTACCGTGGCGCTGAAACGCCTGCGCCCGGAGCGAGCGCGCGACGGCCATTTCATCGCGCGGTTTGAAAATGAAGCGCGCGTGCTGGGCCGCCTGGAGCATCCCGGCATCGTTCCACTTTACGAAGCGGGCTTTGATGTCGAAGGGAAGCCCTTCTACACCATGCGCCGCGTGCAGGGCGTGACGCTCAATGACGTGCTGAACCGCCTCGCAGAGGAAAATCCCGAATGGCTCGCGCAGCATCCGCTGCCGGCGCTCCTGACCGTGTTCCAAAAAATCTGCGACGCCATTGCGTTCGCCCATTCGCGCGGCGTGATCCACCGCGACTTGAAACCGGAGAACATCATGCTCGGCGCGTTCGGCGAGGCGCTGGTCATGGACTGGGGACTCGCGCGTTGCGCAGGCGCCCAGGAGGGCAGCACCGGGGCGGAAGCGGCCGAGGATGCGGCGGGGAGTCCCGCTTTGACGCTCGACGGCGCGGTGATGGGCACGCCGTCGTTCATGGCGCCGGAACAGGCGGACGGCCGGATTACGGAACAGGATGAACGCACGGACATTTTTGCACTGGGTGGAATTCTCTACGCGATCCTGGCGCTGCGGGCGCCTGTGAACGCGGAGTCCGTCGAGGAGGTGCTGCGCAAAACGCGCAGCGGCGAGATCGTTCCACCCGGCGATCTTGGAAACGAGCGGGGCGGTTCGGCCAGTGCGAAGTCCTTCGCACACTGTCCGGGCGGTAGAATTCCGCCGCCGCTGTCCGCCGTGGCGATGAAAGCGCTGGCGCTGCGCCGCGAGGATCGATACCAGAGCATTGCTGAATTGCAGCGCGACGTGGCCGCGTATCAAAACGGCTATGCGACCTCGGCTGAAGACGCCGGGCTGATGCGGCAACTGGGCCTGCTCATCAAACGCCATCGCGTGGCCGCATTGACGACCGCGGCCGTGCTCATCCTCATCGCCGGTTTCATGGCGAGAATTGCCGCGAGCGAACGGCGGGCGAGTTCCACGCTCGCGCAGTTGCGCAAAACCATCCCGCTCCAGCGCGCGGAGGTGGACGCGCTCATTCGCGTGCACAAGTTCGACGAGGCGTTGCCGAGGCTGGCCTTTCTCAACTCGCTCGCGCCGGATGAACCGGAGTTTCACGCGCTGCGCGGAAACGCGAACCAATCGCTGCTGCGGTTTGCCGACGCAGCTGCGGCCTACGAAGAGGTTTTGCGACTGAACAAACACTTCCCGCACGCGACAGAGAACATTTCACTCTGCCGGGAGATCCTTGCGGCCCACGGGAACGCGCGCCGGTTACCGGAGGCAACCTTTCTCAGCATCCGCACCGCGTTCGACCTGCAGAAGCGATTCGCCGAGGCGGCGGCGATGCAGCAGCAGGGGCAGGCGAGCCGCAAGCGCATTCTCGAAATGTGGAAGCAGCGGCTGCGCGAAGGCGGACTGCGGGAGAGCAGGGTCAGCACGCTCGCAATGCGGGAGGACGGATTGTTTGAATTGGATGCCAGCGGGGTCGCGACATCGAACCTGACGTTCCTGCAAGGAATTCCACTGTGGAAGCTGATGATTGATAACACCAGCGTCACCGATCTTTCGCCGCTGCGCGACATGCCGTTGCACGAACTGAGCGCGCGGAACGGTGCGTTGTTCGCGGACTTGGGACCGCTCCAGGGACTGCCGCTGCGCCGCCTCGCCATTCATGGGGCACCGGTGCGTGACTTGCGTCCGCTGTGGGGCATGAAACTGATTGACCTGGATTTGATCGGACTCGACGTGAGGGACATTGGCCCGTTGCAGGGAATGCCGCTGCACAGGCTCCGGCTTCAGTGCAGCAAGATCGCAAACTTCGAACCGTTGCGCGGCCTGACCGATTTGCGCGACTTGACGATCACTTCTGACGCGTTGCGTGACATCACCCCGCTGCGAGACATGCCCCTGACACAGGTTGAACTCGGCGGGCGGGAGATTCGCAGCCTCGAAGGGTTGCGGGGCAAACCACTCTCTTCTCTGCGGGTGAACGCGCCATTGGTCAATGACTTGAGTCCCTTGCAAGGCATGAAACTCCAGACCGTGCATTTGAACTGGACAGCGGCGACCAACTTCGCCGTGCTCCGCGGGATGCCGGTGGAAGACTTCTATCTTTCGTCCCACCTCCCGTGTGATTTGCGCCCGCTCGCCAGTCTCCCGCTGACACGCGTAGGTCTGGAAGCCACCAACGTCCTCGATTTCAGCCCCCTGCTGGAATGTCGCAAGCTGGAGAGTATCGCGCTTCCGGCCAGCAAGCGTGTCGAAGTGCTCCGGCAACATCCCTCGATCAAGCTGCTGAAGTTCTGGTGGCAAAACTGGGACGCTGCGCATCCGCCTGCTGAGTTTTGGCGAGCCTTCGACGAGAGAAAGCGCCAGGGCAAAGTGCTGGATTGAGGGCGCAGGAACAATTTTCACGAAACTTTGTTACTTCACGTCACCGCGATGGTTTTAGAAGGCGAAAACCATCGTTATGAAAAACAAACTACAGAACATCAGCCAGAATCCGCGCCTGGGCGCACAAAGAAGGCCGCAGATCGTGGGTGCGGCGTTCTTGCTTCTATTCGCGACCGTTCACTTGTCCGGCGCGGTACTGACGGTCACCAATACAGCCGACAACGGCCCCGGCACCCTGCGCCAACGCCTCGCCGAGGCCACCAACGGAACCGACACCATCGACTTCGCCGTCACCGGCACCATCAACCTGACCAGCGGCGAATTATCAATCGTGACCAACCTGAGCCTATGTGGTCCTGGGGAATCAAATCTGATTGTGGACGCAGGTTTTAGGAGCCGTGTTCTGCGGGTGGCTGGCGGGGATGTCCAGTTGTCGGGGTTGACTCTCGCTCATGGATTCGCCGGATCGCTTGAGCCGGAAATGTTCGATGATGGCGGTGGAATTCTGAATGCGGGTTCGCTGGAGTTGCGCCACTGCCGTTTCATGACCAACCTGGCTTACGGCGGCGGCGGCGCCATTCTAAATACGAAGCGACTGGTTCTGATCGATTCCAGCTTTGAGGGAAACATCGCCCTTGCCGGAGGTGCGCTCTTCCACAGCGGGATGGACACAGTGACTGTTAACAACACGAGTTTCCTCGGGAATAGTGTCGATGCGGATGGGGACGGCGGAGCCATCGGCAATGTTGCGGGAACGCTCAACATTTCGAACTCAACCATCGCTTTCAATAACGCTCCCGCCGGAAATGGAGGCGGAATCAGAAACGGCGGGACGGTCAACATGCACCGCACCCGCGTCAGCAACAATGGAGCCGGCGATTTCGGGGGCGGAGGCATTTCCAACGACGGGACGGTGGCGATGAATGAGTGCAACGTGTTGAACAACTACGCGAATTTGGGAGGAGGGGTGTTGAATTCTGGGAACTTGCGGATCACCAATTCCACCTTTCTGGCAAACAGCGCATTTTTTGGCGGCTTTGCACTGTATAATTTGGCCACATGCGTGATCGCAAACACCACAATCTCGGCGAACGCGTCGCAACTCGGTGGAGGCGGAGCCATCAACACCGGAGGGTCCAGCCTCATCTCCCTTCTCAACTGCACCATCTACAACAATTCTCCGGGTGGAGTCGCCAACTTCGGACTCATCGACGCAAAGAACTGTATTATCGCTGGCAATGGCCCTTGGGATGCACTCGGCCCTTTCACCTCGTTGGGATACAATTTTATTGGTCGAACGAATAATGGCACAGGATTTACAAACGGGGTGAACAACGACCTGGTCGGCCCGACGTCAGTTCCTATTAATCCTCTGCTCGGCCCGCTGCAAGACAACGGCGGGCCGACGTGGACGCACGCGTTGCGGCCCGGCAGCCCGGCGCTGGACGCGGGCCACCGCAGCGGCCTGTCCACCGACCAGCGCGGCGGCGCGCGGGCCGTCCTCTCAACCACCAACACCCCGCCCAGCGATGGCAGCGACATCGGCGCGTTCGAGGCCGGCGGCTTCGTGCGGCTCACTTCCCTCGCCCGCACGAACGGCAGCGCGCACCTGCAATTCACCAAGGACGCCACCACTGCCCCCGTGCCCGTCTATCACGTCCAGCGCCGCGCCGCCTTCGGCGCGGGCGATTGGGCGGACCTGCCCGGACCCATTGGCGACACGAACACACTCGTCCCATTCCTCGATACGAGCGCGACGAACGGGCAGAACTTCTACCGCGTGCGCGTGGGGCCGTAGTTGGTAATCATCGGCCATCCGTGGACGGCACGTCAGGACGGTGAACGCCAATCTCGTCTCTCGCCTCCTAAAACGCCCCGCCCCGGCTTTTAATGGCCAACGCTCGTTCCCGCTCCAGCAGGGTCGGGTGCGAGTAGTAGAAGCGGCTGTAGAGTGGATGCGGCGTGAGATTGCTCAGGTTCTTCTCGTTCAGCTTGCGGAGCGCGCCGGTGAGCGACTGCGCCTCGCCCATGACATCGCGGGCGAAAGCATCGGCCTCGTATTCGAAGCGGCGCGACCAGAGCTTCAGCAAAGGCGTGAGCCAGAAGCTCACCACGCCCGAGAGCAACGCGAACAATCGGAAGGCGGCCCGCGAGCCGACGGCGAAAAAGCTGCGGAAAAACCAAAGCCCAACGCGGGATGAAACCACGCCTGCCGGCCAGGCAGGCGAGGGCGGCGAATACTCCCGGCCCTGACCTCGCCAGTAGCTGCACGAGGGGGGCGCTTCTGGAAAGGCCGGTTACATGCGAGCAGGGTGTGTCGAACAGGACGACTTTGCAGAATCGCCCGCCCCGGTGCAGCAGGCCTTTGCGTGCAGGGCAGACGCATCAAAATGTTTGGTTCCACGGGCTAAAAATCCAAATCCCAAATAAGCTCTCAATTCCAAACTCCCATGGGAGTGTGAACGCCTGGTTTTGGAATTTGGGCCGTTGGAATTTATTTGGGATTTGGGATTTCGTGCGAAACACCCCGGAATTAGATGCGTCTGCCCTGCATTTGCGTGGCTCGAACATTGACGGCCATCCGCCGCCGTCCGGAGGATGTGCTTCTTCAAAAACTTTTGGCGCAGTTTGGGACGGAACCACGCATGATGAATGGAAGGGTGAACTTGAAAACTGAATCGAATTTAATCCCCGAACGGGGCGGGCGCACCGGCTTGGTGATAAGCGGCGCATTGCTGTTGGCCACCATTTGCCTGTCCGCACAGCCCAACGCTCCACAGGATGGGCCGCCGCGCGGATTCGGCCCGGGACCGGGCGGGCCGGGCGGGCCGCCCATGGGCGTGCAGGCGGACCGCAAGCTGGTGACGCAGTTTGACCAAAACGGCAACGGCCGGCTGGAACTCGCGGAACGCAAGGTCGCGCGGACATTTCTGGCCGCGGAGAAAGCCGAAGGTCGCGCCCCGCGTCGTCCCGGGCCGCCGGGCAGGAGGAACGACAATTCCCCACCGCCTGAACCGGGTCCAAAATTCTCCCAGGCCGAGGCTAAGTCCTTCCCCGGCGCACCGCTCTACGACTTGAAGACGCTGCGCACGCTGTTCCTTGAGTTTGAAAGCCCGGACTGGGAGAAGGAACTGGCCGACTTTGTTCACACCGATGTGGAGGTGCCGGTGAAACTGACGGTGGACGGCAAGAGCTACACCAACGTGGGTGTGCATTTTCGCGGTGCATCCTCCTTCTTCATGGTGGGCGAGGGGCGCAAGCGTTCGCTCAATCTCTCGATGGATTTCGTGCATCCGGACCAGCGGCTTGAGGGCTATCGCACCCTCGACCTGCTCAACTCGCACGGGGATCCGACCTTGCTCCGCGCGGTGCTCTACTCGCAAATCGCCGGCGGATACCTGCCCACGCCCAAGGCCAATTATGTGCGCGTGGTCATCAACGGCGAGAGTTGGGGCGTGTATGTGAACGTGCAGCAGTTCAACAAGGACTTCACCAAGGAGGCCTACGGCTCGACCAAAGGCGCACGGTGGAAAGTACCCGGCAGCCCGCGCGCCAGCGCCGCTCTGAAATACACCGGGGACGATGTGGCGGAATACAAGAAGCACTATGAAATCAAGACCAAGGACGATCCAAAAGCGTGGGCAGAGTTGATCAAACTTTGCCGCGTGCTGAGCGAGACACCGACCTCCGAACTGGAGAAGAAGCTCTCGCCGTTGCTGGACCTTGAGGGCACGCTCAAGTTTCTTGCGCTGGAAAGCGTCTTCATCAACAACGACGGCTATTGGGTGCGCGGCAGCGACTTCAATCTATCTCTGGACGCGCAGGGCCAGTTCCATCTCGTGCCGCACGATGTCAATGAGACCTTCAGCCTGCCGGGCGGGCCGGGCTTTCGAGGCGGACCGGGCGCGCGCGGGGTCGAACTCGATCCGTTGACCGGTGCCGATGACGCCAGCAAGCCGCTGCTGAACAAACTCCTCGCCGTGCCCGCGCTCAAAGCGCGCTACCTCGGCTACGTGAAGGAGATCGCGACCCGCTGGCTGGACTGGAAAAAGATTGGGCCGCTGGCCGAGCAGTATCAGGCACTCATCACGACCGAGGTGAAGCAGGACACCCGGAAGCTGGAGTCTTACGAAGATTTTATCAGCGCGGTGAAGGACGACGGCGAACAACGCGAAGGGCCCGGCCCGGGCCGACGCATCAGCCTGAAGAACTTCGTCGAGCAGCGCCGGACGTACTTGGTGAAGTAACGGGCGAATCTTTGGGTTCCATTTTTATCCGCTTCTCCAGCGCGGGCGTGCGATGCGCGAAATTCGCGCAGGATGCGTGAGCAGCGCACACCATTTCCTACTCCTCTCCGCAAAATCCCAGCAAATGCAGCATGGCAATCATCGTGCTAATGGAAAGGCGCATGGGATTGGCAACATAGGCACTGCTTGGGTGGCGGCGACCGGAGTTGCCCCGGTCGCCGCCAATTACTTTTTGCAGCCACGAGCGCGCTTGCAACAGATTGGGTGAGCGTGCGGTGAGCGTGGTCTGTGAACGAATGAACGGTGGCTGGATTTTCGTCTGTCATGGGCCGGCCACCGTTCTTCGTTTGCCCTCGCCTGGCTTGCTGGCGGGCACAGCCCTGCTGGGCGCATTTTAGAAACTACCATCAAAACGAGACTGGAAAGTCTCGCTACCTGCCGGCTAGAAAGCCGGCGCTACGTGAGAATCCGTAAAGTCCGTGGCTCTTTGGTTTCGGCACCGGCGCACTGGGCTTAACTGATTTTCTGCGATTCCCTCCCGCTTTTCCGCCGTGTTACCGTCGCCGGGTGAGTTCGGATTCAAAAAGCATTGGCCGGGTCAATGTCCTCGGTGTGGGCGTTTCAGCGCTGAACCTGCCGCTGGCCGTGGCGGCGGTGGACGACGCGCTGCGCGAGAAACGCCGGGGCTACATTTGCGTGACCGGCGTGCATGGCGTGATGGAGTCGCAGCAGGACGCGGAATTGAAGCGCATTCACAACCGCAGCTTTCTGACCACGCCCGACGGCATGCCGATGGTCTGGATGGGGCGGCAGCAGGGCGTGGCGCACATGGGCCGGGTGTACGGACCGGACCTCATGCTCGAAGTTTTCCGGCTCTCGGAACAACGCGGCTACAAACAGTTTCTCTACGGCGGCAACGAAGGCGTGGCCGAGGCCATGCGCGCGGAAATGGCGCGGCAGTTTCCCAAACTGCAGGTGGTGGGAACCTATGAACCGCCCTTTCGCCCGCTCACGACAGACGAGGAGCGCGACCTGATCGCGCAGGTGGCCGCGGCCAAGCCCGACATCCTCTGGGTCGGCCTGAGCACCCCGAAGCAGGAGCGGTTCATGGCGCAGTATCTGCCCAAGCTCGACGTGACTTTGATGGCCGGGGTCGGAGCAGCCTTCAACTTCTACACCAAGAGAGTGCCGCAAGCGCCGCGCTGGATGCAGCGCTCGGGTCTGGAATGGTTCTACCGTTTCGTGAACGAACCGAGGGTGCGCCGGCGTTATCTCACCATCGTGCCGCGTTTCCTCTGCGCGGCTCTCGCGCAGCAAAGCGGGCTGAAGCGCCATGAAATGGTTCCATGAGTTCAGCCCGCCGCATTTCATGATTCATTGCGTCATCGGTTCCGGTCCCGCCGGCGTGGCTTGCGCCAAGGCGCTGCTGCGCCGCGGCGCGAAGGTGCTCATGCTCGATGCCGGTCTGGAACTGGAGCCGGAGCGGGCGCGACTCGTGGCCGAAATGGGGCGGCGACCGCCGGCGGGTTGGAGCGACGAGCACTTGAGTCTGCTGAAGGAGAACACCCAGGTCACAGGCAAAGGCATTCCGCTCAAGCGCGTCTTCGGATCGGACTTCCCCTATCGCGGGGCCGAGGAACATCTGCCGACGGAGTATCGGGGCGTGGCTTCGCGGCCTTCGCTGGCCCTGGGCGGATTCAGCAATGTCTGGGGCGCGGCCATGTTGCCTTATCTGGACCAGGACATGGAGGGCTGGCCCATCAGCGGCCGCGCTCTCGCGGAGCATTACCGGGCGGTGGTCGAGTTCACCGGGCTGGCGGGACGGAGCGATGATCTCGAATCGCTTTTTCCCCTGCACACCAGCCAGGCCGGGCCGTTAAATTGCGGACGGCAAGCGCAGGCTCTAGTCGCCAGCATGGAGCGGAACCGGGAGGCGTTGCGCAAGGCCGGTCTGCACTTTGGGGCCGCGCGAGTGGCGGTACGTGCGGCGCGGCGCGCGGATGAACCGGGCTGCATCTATTGCGGTCTGTGCATGTACGGCTGCGCCTATGGCCACATCTACAACAGTGCCGACACCGTGCGACAGATGCGGGCGGAACCGAACTTCAGCTATCAGCCCGGGGTGATTGTCACGGCGCTGCGCGAGTCGGAAAATAGCGTGCGGATTGAAGGTTATCTCCGCGACACGCGAGCGGGCTTTTCCCAGGAGGCGGGCCGGGTGTATCTCGCGGCGGGGTTGCTGCCCAGCACGAGAATTCTGCTCCACTCCCAGGCCGCCTACGACGAGACGCTGGTGGCGCGCGACAGTCAGTACTTCCTTTTCCCCCTCCTGCTTCTGCGCCGGCCGGGCGACGCGCGTTCGGAAGCGCTGAACACGTTGAGCCAGTTGTTTCTCGAAATCCAGAACCCGCGCATCAACCGGCACACCGTCCATCTCCAGATTTATTCGTACAACGATCTGGTCGGCCAGGCGGTGCGCCAGAAGTTCGGGCCGCTGGCGCGCCCGTTGGAATTCCTCGCCCGCCAACTCGAGGACCGCATGTTGATTGTGCAAGGCTACCTGCACTCGGATGATTCCCCGGCCTTGCGCATGACCTTGCGCAAACGGGCCGACCACCCCAACGACTTGATGGAAGTCGAGGCCGAGGCGAATCCAGCCACGGCCAAAGCCATCGGTCGCGTGCTCAGACTGCTCTTGAGCCAGGCGCGCAAACTGAAGGCGGTGCCGTTGCGGCCGATGCTGCAAGTGGCCGAGGCTGGGCGCGGGTTTCACAGTGGCTCCTCGTTTCCCATGCGGGCGCGGCCGGGGCGGTTCGAGAGCGATGTGCTCGGACGTCCGCCAGGCTGGCGGCGCGTGCATGCGGTCGATGCGAGCGTGCTGCCGGCCATCCCGGCCACGACCATCACGTTTTCCGTCATGGCCAACGCGCACCGGATCGGCTGGGAGGCTTCGGCCCTCCCCTGAGCGAGCTGGCCATGAGTGAATCTATGCAACCCAAGGTCTGCGCCATCACCGGCACGGGCGGATACCTGGGCGGCGCGGTAAAGCAGTTCTTCCAGCAGCAAGGGTGGCGCGTTCTGGAGTTGACCCGCCACCCTGCGCCTGGCCCTTCGGCCTCCCGCTTCCAACTGGGCGAAGACGTCGCGCCCGCCACGCTCGCCGGCGTGAACGCGCTGGTCCATTGCGCCTACGATGCCAAGGTGCGGGGCTGGCCGAACACTCATTCCACCAATGTGACCGGAACGGAGAAACTCTTGCGCGCGGCCCAGGCCGCGGGGGTGGAGCGGCTCATCGCCATTTCCAGCATCAGCGCCTTCGACGGCTGCCTTTCGCTCTATGGCCGGGCCAAGCTGGAGATTGAGCGCCTGGCCCTCGCGGCCGGCGCGCTCGTGCTTCGTCCGGGCTTGATTCATGGGCCAGAGCCGCGCGCCATGTTTGGCCAGCTCGCGGCGCAAGCGCGAAGGGCTGCACTTCTGCCGCTCGTGGGCGGCTCCCAGAAGCAGCACCTCGTCCACATCGAAGACCTGTGCGCGATCATTCATCGTCACGCCGTTGGAATGGGCGCCGCCCCGGGCCACCCTCTGACGGTCGCGCACCCCAAGTCCTGGACTGTGCGCGAACTCCTGGAGGCCATGGCCCGGTCCCAGGGCAATCGGTTGCGTGTTATTTCCGTGCCGTGGCGGCTGGTGTGGGGGGCCGCTCAAAATCGCGGAAGGTTGCGGCTTCACTCTGCCCTTTCGGAGTGACAGTTTGGTGAGTCTGATTCACCAAAATTCCCGGCCGGATTTTTCTCCGAACGAAAAGGCCGGGATCATTTGCCGCCCTTTCGATCCGGCGCGAGTTCGTTGGTGAGGGAACTCTACTCCCCGGTTTTTTGCTCGGTCGTCTTGAGCGTAAGGATGCCGAGGAAGAAACTCGAGAACACCACTTGAATGCCGAGAGTGAAGAAGGTCACCGAGGGGATCACCATGCGCAGACTCTCCGAGTAAGACATTTCGCCGAAGCCGGTCTGCTTCCATTTCCAAACTGCTCCGGCCAGGAGTCCCAGTCCGGTGAGGGCGATGACCAAGCCGGCAACCAGTCCTTTCTCAAGCCCAAGCGAGCCGAGCAGCCAGTGGACATAGGAACGTTCCGGGAGCAACCCACGCATGGCGCAGTAGAGCCGGGTGAAGACGCCGAAGAAAAGCACCTGAAATCCCACCACCATCATCATGCTCCCCACGAGCATGGAATTGGTATCGAGCCGGACTCGTCCCACATGGAAGGAGCCGAAACTGAGGGCCACGAACAACACCAGTCCGGCCGCGAACGAAATCACGCCCGGCCACAGGAACAGCCAGCGCGGACAGAACAGCAGCATGAAGCGCAGATGCCGCCAGCCATCGCGCCAGCTCCGCAAATGCGGCGGACGGGAGCGGCCATCCTTGTAGAGCGTGACCGGGACTTCGCTGATCTTGAGTTGCTTCAAAGTGGCGCTGATGACCATCTCCGACGCGAACTCCATGCCGGTGGTTTTCAACTTCATCTTCCGAAAGCCCGGCTTGGTGAAAGCGCGCAGGCCGCAGTGAAAGTCGGTGATGGGGCAACGAAAAAGAATCTGGCCGATGGTCGAGAGCGCGGGGTTGCCGATCCAGCGATGCTTCCACGGCATGGCCCCGGGCATGATGGTGCCGCCACCGCGCGGCATGCGACAGCCCATGATCAGTTCGTCACCACCGCGCAGCTTTTCCACGAAAGCATCGATCTTGGAAAAATCGTAGCTGTCGTCCGAGTCGGCCATGATGATCCACTCGGCGCGCGCCGCCTCGATGCCGCCGCGCAGGGCGTTGCCGTAGCCCTTCTTCTCCACCCGCACGACTCGCGCGCCCAGTTGCTCGGAGAGTTCGATCGAGCCGTCGGTGCTGCCATTGTCGGCGATGATCACCTCGCCGCGCAGCCCGAGCCGATCCAGGGCGGACAACGCCTTCTTGATGCACGGCGTGAGCGTTTCCGCCTCGTTCAGGCACGGCATTAATATGGTCAGTTCGAGTGTCTCGTTCACGGAAAGCGCGGACTATTGCGGCGAGGGCAGGCGGCTGTCGAGTATCCTGCGGCGGTGCCGGGGGCAAAGTTCGACTTGGAGCTTCGCCCATAAATGCCGCTGCGGAATGTTCTACCGGGCCGGCTTCCGGCAGAGCAGATGATATTGCGCGCCGAAGGGCAGACGCGCCAGCGGCGACTCCAGCCAGCGCATCCACTTCAGCGCGGCCGGAAATATGAAATGAAAATCACCCCGTAGAATCTCGAAGCCCGCGCCGCGCACCAACCGCCGCGCCTCGAGCATGGACAAGGTGATGGCATCCCGGTCAAAGGGAATCCGGCTCATCACGTAGCGTGTCCCCGGATTCCATGGATTATTCTCCCAGAAGGAAAAAAAACCACCGGGTCGGAGCGATTCATACACACAGCGCACTGCGCCCGCCCGCCCGTCCGGCGGAATGTGATGAAACACACCGTTGCAGTAGGCGAGATCGTAGTCAGCCTGCGGCTGGTACGTGTCGAGGGTCTGGAATTTCGAATTCAACCAGCCTTGCCGCGCCGCGACTTCCAGGGATTTCGCTGAAACGTCCACCCCCAGGATGCGCTGCGGTTTCAGGTGCTCGAACAGAAACGGAATGGACGAGCCTGTGCCACAACCAAAATCGAGGACCGATTCGACCGGCTGGCCAAGCTGGCGCAGGCCTTTCGAAAGCTCGACCACGCGACCGAGAGCGAAGAAGTCCTTGGACTCGCCCGACACGGAGAGACCCTCAGCCAACGCCTCGTCGTAGCGCGCGGCATACTGATCGAATTCGCCTCGGGATGGTTCGGACATTAGCGTCGGTGCAATCCGAGGATGCTCAGGAAGAAGCTCGAGAGGACGGTCTGAAAACCCAACGCCGTGAGCGTGGCACCGGGGATGACAAGCCGCATGGTGCGGGCATAGTCGAGGTGCTGGTAGTGGACGCTGCGCCATTCGAGAATGGCTGCGACCAGCAGCCCAAGCCCCACCAGCAGCGACACAGTCGCGACCAGCAACCCCCGCTCCAGGGTGACGATGGTGAAAAGCCGGCTCAGGCGCGGGTCTTCAGGCAAGAGTCCCTCCGCCATGGCAAAGGTTTTGGTAAAGAAGGCGAACAACACGGACTGATAGCCGCAGAGGATGGCCAGGCTGGCAAAGAGCAGGGTGTGGGCATCAAACGTGATGCCACGCACCGTCAGTCCGGGCAGAGCCACGGCGTAGCCGACCACTCCGATCACTTCGAGCAGCAATCCGGGGAAGAGAAACAGCCAGCGCGGACTGCACATCAGGAAGAAACGCAGCGTCCGCCATCCATCTCGAAATGTCTTCAGATGCGGCCGGTGCGCACGCCTGCCATCGGGGTGGAGTGTGATTGGCACCTCGGCAATCTTCACCTGATTGAGGCTCGCTTTGATGATCATCTCCGTGGCGAACTCCATCCCGGTGCAACGCTGATTGAGTCCTTCGTAGAATTCCTTGGTGAACCCGCGCATCCCGCAATAAACGTCATGAATGGGCGCATGGAACCACCAGCGTACGAGGAACGAGAACATTGGGTTGCCCCACCAACGGTGGAGAAAGGGCATGGCCCCAGGCTTCACCACTCCGCCGCCGGAAGGCAACCGGCAACCCTGGACGAGATCGAAGCCTTCGCGCAGTTTGGCCGCAAACTTCGGCACCTCCAGAAAATCATAGCTGTCGTCAGCGTCGCCCATGATGATGAAGCGTCCGCGGGCGGCGGCGATGCCGCCCATGAGGGCATGACCGTAGCCTTTCGCCAGCACGGACACCACGCGCGCTCCGTGCCGGGCCGCCAGTTCCTGCGAACCATCCGTGCTGCCGTTGTCCGCCACCACCACTTCGCCCGACAGCCCGGCCTTTTCGAGACCAGCCCGTGCTTTGTCAATGCACGTCGCGAGGGTATCCGCCTCGTTCAGGCATGGCATCAGAATGGTCAGGTCGAGCGTCTCGTTCATCGAAAGGACGGATTATTGCGGGGCTTCCGGCGGCTGTCGAGTTTCCCGCAGGCGAACTGGGTCAAGAGGCGCGCGCAGACGGGCCACCACCCAGTCGCGTGAGCTTCTGGAAACACGGTGACGAATCCCGACGGTCGCCACGACTTCGGCCTCGTACTGCTCCAGCCATTCCGCCAGGCTCATCTTGAAGCGCTCGCTCAGGCCGACCGGGTTGATCACCACGTATTCAATGTGTGACGCCCGCAGAGCAGCGACTGACTTGGACGGACCCAGTTGGTGGATGCGGCGCGAGCCGAAAGGCCTCCACAAGGAAGTTTCCGGGTCATCACCAATGGTGACAAGTCCCACGTCGTGGGCGCCAGCCGGGAGATGTGAGCGCGCCAGCGCCAGCGCATCGCCCCGGACGGCGTAAACTGTGTACGCGGCCGAGGCACGTTGCAGCCACGGCTGTTCCGTCCAGGACTGGACGAGGTAGGGCAAGACGGTGCGAGCCGGCCAAAGTGGACGGGAAGGATTGACCGCGAGTGAGAACAAGGCCAGCGCCAAAACCACGCCCACCCAGACTCGCCAGGGTCGGCTGCGGATAATCTGCTCCCATCGTGGGGATCGAAACAGCGCGGGCAGCAAGATCGGGAAAAACGGCGCCAGAATGCGACTGGGCGTGATGATGGAAACTTTCATCGTAAAAATGAGCAACGAAACCCACGGCGCGGCCACCAGGAGACTGAGGCCGCGGAGGCCGTTGGATTTCGGCGGGGCAACTACAGGACCGAACTTCAGGCGGCTCCAGCCCAGCCAAATAAGGCCCCCCGCCAGCGCCAGCCCAAGGCCGAAACCAAGGCCCGCTGACTCTTCGATCGGGATTTCCACGGCCGACCAGGAGTTGGCCTCGAATTGTTTCTCGAGAATCTGTCGGAGCCAGGAAGGTAAAATTTGTGTTGCGCGGGCATTCCACCACGGGGCCCAGGGAAAAATTGTCGGAGTTAGGTTTTGTTGAAGCAGCAGGAAGGCGTTACCCGTGATACCTCCAACGACCGTCGGCACCGGCACCGCCTTCTCCATGTTCGCCCCGGTCCAGTCACCGCAGTGCAAATGATTCAGGATTAACGTCGGCAGGACCGAGGCCAAGGCGGCCCAACCTGTGATGACGGCGGTGAGCAACGGGCGCGAGAGCAGGAGCCGCCACACCGGCCAGATGGCCAGCGCCCATGGGAGGACCAGCAGCATGTTGGTGGTTTTCACGGAGGTCATGATACCGGCGGCGGCAATGGACAGGCACGCTTCGGCCATTCGGCCCGAAGTCCGGGCGCGCAGGGCAAAGTCCAGCGCCGCGAGCACCAGCGGGGCGGAGAACAGGTCGTTTCCGCTGCCACCCGCCTGGAGCAGGAAGCAATAGCCCGTGGGCAGCAACCACATCCAGCACCAGGCCACGCGCCGCCGCACCCCCAGGCGCGTGAAGACGCTGAAGATCAATCCGGGCAGGAGCAGAAAGGAGACGAGGTTCAGCAGAGAAATCCCGCGATCCGTCCCCGTCAGCGCCAGCCACGGAGCGACGTTCCATTCGTAACCGCAGGCGCGGTTGTTGAGGCGGGCGTCCACCGAATCAATCCAGTGCCAGTTTCCTTGCGACAGCCAGTTCAGCAGCCGGGGCAGTCGATACGTCAGGCCGTCGTAGTTGTTCGGCGGATACAGCAGCGCGGAGAGCAGCACGAGCAAAGCGAAGAGGGCGAACGCCATCGGCAGCAAACGGGAGCGCCGCCGCCGCCAGCTCGCGCCCAACCTCCGCCCGGCTGAAAGAGGGGCTGCCTGACGGCTGCGATTTACTTTCCACCACCACGCGAAAGCCAGCGCCAATGCTCCTGTGGCCAGAACGTAACCGGCTCGATCCAACAGATGCAGCGCGGAAAGAATCCAGCCCACCGCGCCGAAATAAGCGCAGCACACAACCCACCAAGCGACACAGGAACGCCAGAAGTTCAAAGTGATGGGCGCGAAGCTAGGGGCCGTGATTCGCCGGTTCAATCACGAATGGACCGGGCCTGGATCAGGTGTCGTCCCGCCCGTCATCATTGGTTTCAATCCGCCCGGGCAACTTCTCGCATGGCCTTGCCCGCCGCATCCGTGGTAATCCGTGTCCATCCATGGTTGAAAAATGAAAACACTGTTGCGCTCGCTGGTGCGCTGGCTCTTTGGCTTTCGCGCCTTCAATGAGGAAGTGCTGAAGACGCCCGGCCCCGTCCTGCTCCTGCCCAATCACGTCTCGTGGCTCGACTGGCTCTTCCTGCTCGTCTGCACCGACGGCGACTGGAAGTGCGTCGTCTCGCAGAAGACGGCCCAGACTTCCTGGCTGCATCGCAAGATCATGATCAACCGCCGGACCTTCCCCATCGACACTGATTCGCCCTACGCGGTGAAACACATGGCGGAGTTTCTGTCGAAGGGCGGACGGCTCGCGTTGTTCCCGGAAGGAAGGCTCTCCCGCACCGGCACATTGATGAAGCTCTTCGATGGCACCGGCTTCCTGCTCCACAAGACGGGGGCGAAGGTCATCACCTGTTACTTGCGCGGCGCGCACCGGCTGCCGTGCTCACCCAATCCCAACCGGAAGAAATGGTTCCCGACCGTCACGGCGCACTTCAGCCCTGCGCTGACGCCACCGCAGGTCGCACACCTCAGCACGTCGCAGGCGCGCGCGCTGTTCACCAACTGGCTGCGCGACCAGATGGTCCTGCAACAGTTCGAGACGGAGATGCGATTCGGCCCGCAAACGCTGGCCGAGGCCGTGGTCGAGACGGCGACGCGATTTCCGAAGCACGTCGTATTGCAGGATGTAACCACGGCGCTGACCTACAAAAGACTGCTGGTCGGCGTGGATTTGATGGCGCGGCGGCTGGGTGCCGCACTCCAGGTGGCTCCGCTCGCGCGGCGACCGGATGGCCTCGCAGCGCGAGGCCAACCACCACACGTCGGCGTGCTGCTGCCCAACGTGAACGCGACGCCGGTGGTTCTCCTCAGCCTCTGGTCGCTCGGCTTGGAGCCGGCCATCTTCAACTTCTCGACCGGACCCGCCATCATGCTCGCCTGCGCGCAACTCGCGGGGGTGAAACAAATCGTCACCTCGCGCGCGTTCCTCGAACGCGCCAAGCTCGATGTGGCTCCGCTCACCGGCGCGGGGATCGAGTTCATCTACCTCGAAGACATCCGCGCCCGCATCTCCGGCGGGGCGAAACTGGCCGCGCTGTTGAAACAAACCTTCGTGCCCGGCCTGCGCATCGCGCCGACGGATCAGAACTCCGCCGCCGTCATCCTGTTCACCAGCGGCTCCGAGGGGGTGCCGAAAGGCGTCGAGCTGACGCATCGCAACATTCTCGCCAACCTGCGCCAGATGCTCGCCGTCACCGACCTCACCGACCGCGACAAGATTTTCAACGCCATGCCGTTGTTCCATAGCTTCGGGCTGACGGTCGGCACGCTGCTGCCGTTGGTGCGCGGCATGACGGTGTTCATCTATCCGTCACCGTTGCATTACCGCGTGGTGCCCACAGTTTTCTATCAGGCCGACTGCACCATCATGCTGGGCACGAACACCTTTCTGAACGGCTATGCGCGCAAGGCGAACACCTACGACTTCCGCAGCCTGCGCTACATGTTCGCGGCGGCGGAGAAGTTGCAGGAGGCGACCGCCACGGCCTGGGCGCAACGCTTCGGTGTGCGCGCGCTCGAAGGCTACGGCGCGACCGAGTGCGCGCCGTGCGTGAGCGTCTGCACGCCGCTCCAACCCAGGCATGGCTCGGCCGGACGTCTCATGCCCGGCATGGAATACAAACTTGAAACAGTCGAAGGCGTGACGACCGGCGGCCGACTCTTCGTGCGCGGCCCGAACGTGATGAAGGGCTACCTGAACGCCGACGCCAACGCGAAGTTCCTCGCCCTGGGTGGATGGTACGACACCGGCGACATCGTGCGCGTGGACGAGGAAGGCTTTCTCTACATCCAAGGCCGGCTGAAACGCTTTGCCAAAATCAGTGGCGAGATGGTGAGTCTCACCGCCGTCGAGGACGCGCTGGCCGGAGCCTTCCCGCACTATGGATTGCGCTGTCAGGTCGCCGTCATCGCGCGGCTCGACGAGGACAAGGGCGAGAAGTTGATCGCCGTGAGCAACGAAGCGCGGCTGACGCTCGACGAAGTGCGCGCCGCGATCAAGGCGAAGGGCCTGCCCAACATCGCCGCGCCGCGCGAGGTGAAGTTCGTCCACGAAATCCCCAAGCTCGGCACGGGCAAGACGAATCACCGCGAGTTGGAGAAGCTCATCACCGAGAAAGCCTGAGCCGTGCCTCTTCACCCACCAGAAACACTTCCCGGCGCCGGCAAGGTGGCAAGCGTTGTCGTCTTGCTGGGTTTGATCATGGTTGTGATCGGCGTCGTGGCTGCGCTGTCGAGTTGGAGACAAGTGCGGGCCGCACGCGAGCAGACCGTATTGCCGGTGAAGTTGCAGTCCGGCCTGGAATTCCGCACGCGAGTCCGGACGTCCGCCAAATGTGAGTTGGTCATCGAACTTGCATTGAGCCGGAATGAAGGAGTGCCGAGGGACTTGCTTGAGGAGGCGCTGACTCGGGAAACGAATGCGGTGAACATCGAATGGAAAATACGACAGGCCGGGACCATTTGCTTTTCTGGCAGTTCCACAAACGCGCGCAAACTTTTTACCGGCAGTGCCGCCGCCACAACGAAAGGCATCGGACAATTCAAGCCGCGCCACGCTGGAACGTATGAATTCGAGGCCACTATTAACTCGGACCTGCCGGAATTGGAACGCACCCATCCGCGCATAATCATCAGGCCGAATCGCGCGTTCGCGATGCACGCATCCGTCGGCGGAAGCATCAGCATCTTCGCCGGGATCGTTCTCGGCCTCGTCGGATTGATTTTGATTCTGCTCGCGCAACGCGAGCCGCGCAGCGTCGCAAGGCGAGTTTGACGTTGGTTCACGCCAAATCATTTCATGGATGCATCCGAACAACTTGCCTTGCGGATTCACGGCGATGCTTCGCTGCCCACGCTCATCTACCTGCCCGGCCTGCACGGCGACTGGACGCTCGTCTCCAGCTTTCGCGCGGCGGTGGGCGGGCGGGTGCGCTTCGTGGAATTTGCCTATCCGTGCCGCGCGGATTGGACGCTGGACGATTACGCGCAGGCGGTGATCGGAGAACTCGCGGCGCAGGGCATCAGCAGCGGCTGGATTCTTGCGGAGTCGTTTGGCTCGCAGGTGGCGTGGAAAATTTTGGAACGCGCGGATGTGCGCTTTCAACCGCTCGGCTTGATTCTCGCCGGTGGTTTCGTGCGGCATCCGGTGATCTGGGGCGTGCATCTGTTTCACCTGGCCCAGCGTTCCATGCCGTGGACTTGCTACCGGCTGCTGCTCCAGTTCTATGCGTGCTATGCGAGGCTCCGGCATCGGCACGCGCCCGAAACGCTGGCCAGCATCGGTGAGTTTCTGAGTCGCCGGACGAAGGAAGACAACCTCGCCATTGCCTCGCGGTATCCGCTCGTGGCCCGGCGCACCATGCTCCCAGTGTTCGCGTTGAGCGGCTTCTTCGATCCGATCGTGCCGTGGCCGATGGTGCATCCGGGGCTGCGGCGGAATTGCCCTGGCTTCCGCGAACGGCGCGTCATCTTCAACGCCGACCACAATGTCCTCGGCACCGCGCCGCAGAAATCGGCGGAGCAGATTTTGCGGTGGATGAGACCACCGTAGCCGCGACCCGTAGGAGCGCGGGTGATTGGTTCAGGTGGCCCCGCTCGCGCTGCGAGCGGAGTGCCAGCCGCCTCGCCTCGCAGCGCGAGGCTTGCCACCTTCGCCCTGCTTCGTATCGTCTGCCCGTGAGTCCAATCCGCGTCACCATTTGGAACGAGTTCGTGCATGAACGCACGAATCCCGTCGTCGCGCAGATTTACCCGCACGGCATCCACGCCACGCTCGCCGCCGCCCTCGGGAAAGACGTTTGCCTCCAAATTTCCACCGCCACCCTCGACGAACCCGATCACGGCCTGACTGAACAACGCCTCGCCGAGACCGATGTTCTCCTGTGGTGGGGCCACGCGAAGCACGACGCGGTGAGCGACGAGGTGGTGGCCCGAGTCCACGCGCGCGTGAACGCCGGCATGGGGCTGCTCGTCCTGCACTCCGGGCATTACTCGAAACTTTTCAAGAAGCTCATGGGCACCACCTGCGTCTTCCGCTGGCGCGAAGCCGGCGAGCGCGAGCGCCTGTGGGTCGTGAACCCGGCGCACGAGATCGCCGCCGGACTCGGCGAGTGCATTGAGATTCCGCACAGCGAAATGTACGGCGAGCCGTTCACCATCCCTGAGCCGGAGGAACTGGTCTTCATCTCGTGGTTCGAGGGTGGCGACGTGTTGCGCAGCGGTTGCTGCTGGACGCGCGGCGCGGGACGCATCTTCTATTTCAGTCCCGGCCACGAGCTGTATCCGATTTACCATCAACCGGAAATCCAGCGCGTGATTCGCAACGCCATCCACTGGGCCAAACCGCGCGGCCCGGCGGCGAACGTCCCGCGCAACGTGCCGGTCGAGGAAGCGCGGGAAACAATCGCCCACCAGGGCGCGTCCTTGCATGATGAGCGGGGAACTCTTTCTGAGCGCCAGACCTGATACTGCCGTTGAGAATATGAGCGAGGAGCCATCTTCAGAAACAAATCCGAGAGTCACGGCCAAAGGGCTTGATAGTGAATCGCCCAAGCAACGCATGAGCATGGATAAGTTTTTCGAATGGAACCAACGTGAATTGCAGCGGCTCTATCCCGACGGCAATTATCCCAGAGCTCAACCGTGTCCAGTTCCCTTCGAAATGTGATGAATCTTTCGCCGTCCGCCCTCCAATCCCTCTGGCACGACTTCGACGCGCGTGAGGAACTGCTGCGTCGCATCGTCACCGAACGGCTCGCCGCTTCGCCGGCCCCTCAGCTCAACGACGCCATCGTTGCCACCTACTTCTTCGCCCTCCGTTCCTGGTCGTTGGAACATGCGGCCAAGGAAATCAGCTATCACGCCACCAGCGGGACGAAGGATGTTCCGCCCGGCTCTTTGCTGGAGCAATGCACCGGCAAACTCGTGGGCGTGGATGCGTGGGACAGCACCGGGCGTCTCGGGCTGCTCCACGTTGCGTTTCCCCTCAAGATGCTGCTCCAGGGCGACGGGCATCTGACCTCGACGGACCTGCTGCACACGGCGGCGGGCGCGATTCTCTTCGACGTGTATGAGAACCAGGACGCGCGGCTGATCGGCTTGCAGATTCCCGACCGGGTCATCCGCGCCTTCCCCGGCCCGGCCCACGGCCCGGCCGGCGTGCGGGCGCTGACGAACTGGCCGGCGGACGCGCCGATGTTCGGCACGATTCTCAAACCCACCGCCGGCATCACCGCTGATGACGTGGGTCGGCTCATGAACGACGTGGCGGCCTGCCCGCTGTTCTGCTTCGTGAAGGAGGATGAGAACCTCTATCCACGCCTCGACTACTCGCCGGCCGGCGAGCGCACTCGGCGTGCGGTTGACGCCATCAAGCGTGCGCAAGACCAGCGCGGCGGGCGCGGGCTGATTTTCTCCCCGCACATCACCTGCGCGCCGCATGAGATGCTTGAAACCCTGAACGCCGTGCTAGAAGCCGGGGCCACCGGCGCGATGTTCAGCGAATCGTTTGCGGGCGGAGCCGTGCGCATGGTCCGCGAGGCGACGAAGCATCTGCCCAAGCCGCCGACCATTTACGGCCACAACGCCGGCATCGGCGTGAAGACCCGCAGCATCTTCCGCGAAGTGATTGATCTGCTCGCGCGCCTGGATGGAATTGATTTCCGCCAGACCGCGCCGGTGCGGCCGGGCACGCCGTTCCTGAAACCGTACGGACTCGAATGGGAAGCCAGCGAGCGCACGCTCTCCATGCCTTTGCCCGGAATCAAGCACACGACCATCGTGCGGGCCGGTGCGCTCGATCAGGGCAACATCAGCCTGAACCTGGCCGATGCCGAGCGGCGCGGCCTCAGTGACGGCGTGATGTTCCTCGCCGGCTCGGCCATCAATTCGATCAAGGACGCGCGCGGCAAGCCGAATCCAAAGCTTGGGGCGGAAGCGATGGAACAAGCCATCGAAGTGCATCGCGGTGGCGAACTGAGCGGAGTGCCGGCCGAAGAACACACGCGCAGCTTGTGCGCGCTGGCGGAACAGAAAAAGCTGACTGCTTTGCGCGAGGCGCTCAGGCAGCGGTATCCGGAATACTGATGGACAAGTTTCAATCAAACGCGAGACCGGAAAGTCTCGCCATCGGCCGGCTGGCAAGCCGGCGTTACGGCGTAGCGCCGGCTTTCCAGCCGGCCGGTAGGGACACTTTCCAGTGTCCAGTTCCGAGCCGCCAGGCCGTATGAAAAAAGACTCCCGCCTCCTCCGCCTCGGCATTCTCGGCTGCGGGCCGATTGCCCAAATCGCGCACTTCGACGCCTGCCGCAAGGCGCGCAACGCCGAGTTGTATGCCATCTGCGATCTCGCCGACGATCTGCGTGAGAAGATGACCGCCATCCATGAACCACGCGTGGTTTATCGCAGCTACGACGAGATGCTCGCCGACCCGCAGGTGGAAGCTGTCATCATCGGCGTGGCAGACCAGTATCATGTGCCGCTGGCCTTGAAGGCGATTGCGGCGGGCAAGCATGTGCTGCTGGAGAAACCGCTCGGCGTGAACGTCGAGGAAGGCGAGCGACTGCGCGCCACTGTTCACGCTTCCAAAGTCACGCTGCAAGTCGGCAACAACCGCCGCTTCGATCCCGGCATCGCCTTCGCGCGGAAGTTCATCCAGGAGGAAATCGGCCAGGTCATCGCGCTCAAGGCTTGGTATTGCGACTCCACCCATCGCTACACGATGACGGACAATCTCCAGCCCATCGTCCGCCAGAGCGCGAATGCGAAACGTCCCGAGGGCAATCCCAAGGCGGACCGGCGCCGTTACTTCATCCTCACCCACGCCAGTCACTTGGTGGATACGGCGCGGTTTTTTGGCGGGGAAATCATCAGCGTGCGCGCCCGGCTCTCCGAGAAGTGCGGCGCGTTCACCTGGTTCATCGAAGTGGAATACGCCAGCGGCGCGCTCGGCCATCTCGACCTCACGATTCCGGTGCGCGGCGACTTCGAGGAGGGATTTCAAATCTACGGCGAGCACGGCAGCGTGAAGGGGCAGGTCTTCCTGCCGTGGTATCACAAGAGCAGCGTGGTCGAGTGCTTCTCGGAGAAGGACCGCCAGTTCCATCGCCCGCTCGGCGAGGATGCCCACACCTACAAGCTCCAGATCGAGGGCTTCGCCGACACTATTCTTCACGGCCAACCGCAGCACGGCGCGAACGTGGACGACGGCGTGGCCGCGATGCGGGCGTTGGTGGCGATTGCGCGCAGTGTCGAGAGCGGCGGGGCGGTGAGGCTGGCCGAGGTGGAGGGGGCGGTGTGAGGAAAATCCAAATCCCAAATCCCAAATCCCAAATAAACTCCAAACTCCAAGTTCCAAAAGGCTGCGCGCCGACGGGCTGGGAGCTTGAAGGTTGGAATTTGAAATTTGTTTGGGATTTGGAGTTTGGAGTTTGGAATTTGTAGCCATGCACCTCGGCATCTTCGCCAAAACTTTCCCGCGCCCGTCGTTTGCCGAAACTCTCGACGCCGTCGCGTCGCACGGATTGCGCTGCATTCACTTCAACTTCACCAGCCTCGGCCTGCCGACGATGCCGGAGCGGGTGGAGCCACAGGTGATCGCCGGTATCCGCGAGGCTTGCGTGGCGCGTGACATCGGCATCGCGGGCGTCTCGGGCACCTTCAACCTGATCGACCCGGACGTTTCGAGCCGGCGCGATCGGCTGGCCCGGCTGCCGGTGCTGGCCCAGGCCACGCGCGAGTTGGGCTGCGAACTCATCACTCTCTGCACGGGCACGCGCGACCCGGAGGACATGTGGCGTGACCATCGCGATAACACCTCACCGGGCGCGTGGCGCGATTTGTTGCACAGCATGGAGCAGGCGATTGGCGTGGCCGAGCAGCATGGCATCGTGCTCGGAGTCGAGCCGGAGACGGGCAACGTGGTCAGTTCGGCGCGCAAAGCCCGGCAGCTTCTCGATGAACTGCACTGTTCGCGCGTGAAGGTTGTGATCGATCCGGCGAACCTGTTTCATGCCGGGCGGGTCGAACGCATCCGCGAAACCATGGAAGAGGCTTTTCAATTGCTCGGCACGGACATCGTGATGGCGCACGCCAAGGAACTGCCGCCCCACGGCGCGAGCGGCAGCCTGGCGCCGGGACGCGGCGTGATTGATTGGAACTACTACTTCGGCGTGCTGGCCCGAATGGATTTTCGCGGCGCGATGATCCTGCACGGCCTCTCCGAGGCGGATGTGTCGCCGGGCGTCCAGTTCCTCCGTTCCAAACTCGGCGACTGACATGCCCTTCTTTGAGCACGACGGGATTCGATTTCATTACCGCGACAGCGGGGCCGGTCTGCCGTTTGTGTTTCAACACGGCTTGGGCGCGGACTTGAACCAGACCTTCGACTTGTTCCGTCCACCGCCCGGGGTGCGGTTGCTGGCCTTCGATTGCCGCGCGCATGGCGAGACGCGTCCGGTTGGTCCCGAGGACAAGGTGTCCGTCGAGCAGTCCACGGAAGATCTGGGCGCGTTCCTCGATGCACTCGGGATCGAAGGCGCGGTGGTCGGCGGCATCTCGATGGGCGCGGCCATCGCGCTGCGCTTCGCGCTGGAACATCCGGCGCGCGTGCTCGGCCTGGTGCTCTCACGCCCGGCCTGGCTGGACGAATCGCGCGCGGACGGCATGAAGGTGTTTTCCATCATCGCCGAGTTCATCCGCCAGCATGGCGCTTGGGAAGGCGCGAAGCGTTACCAGGACACCAAGGCCTATCAGCAGGTGCGCGCGACTTCACCGGACAATGCCAAGTCGCTGCTCGGCCAGTTCGCCGGGCCGCGCGCCGACGAGACGGTGGCCAAGCTGGAACGCATTCCGAAATACGTTCCATCCCACACCCGCGCGGACTGGCGGCGCATCAACGTGCCGACGCTCGTACTGGCCAACCGGCAGGATGAAATCCATCCGTTCGAGTTCGGCGAAGTGCTGGCGCGGGAGATTCCCGGCGCACAATTCGTCGAGCTGACGCCCAAGGCGGTAAGCCTGGCGCGGCACGGCGAAGACGTGCAGCGGGCGCTGGCGGATTTTTTGGCCAGGCTTCCTGGTTGAAGGTCCAAGGGTGATTCGTGATTGGGATTGCGCGGTTGTCACGGATTCACGATTCACGTATCACGTCCGCCGAATGGTCAAATGTTCCACCTCACTCTGGTCCGCTGACTTGGCGAACCTCGGCGCGGAGATGCGCCGCGTCGAGCCGTTCAGCGAACGGTTCCACATCGATGTCGCCGACGGGCATTACGTTCACAACCTGCTGTTCTTCCCCGATCAAGTGAAGACGCTGCGGGCGCACAGCAAGCTGCCCTTCGAGGTCCACCTGATGTGTACCGACCCGTTGACCTGGATTGATCCATTCGTCGAGGCGGGCGCGGACATCATCATCTTCTGCCTGGATTCGGCGAAGAATCCGGGCGAGGTGCTGCGCGCGATCCAGTCGCACGGCAAGCAGGCCGGCGTGTCGCTGCTCATCACCGAAGGGCTGGAACTGGTCGAGCCGCATTGGAATGGCCTTGATGTGCTCTGCCTCGTCGGCACGGCCATGGGCATCAAGGGCGCATCCATGGACTCGGGCGTGCCGGGGAAGATTCGCGCGGCGCGGCGGCTGATCGATGAACGCGGGTTGAAGACGGTGATCGAGGCGGACGGCGGCATTCGTCGAGAAACTGTTCCGCTCATGGCAGCCGCCGGGGTGGATTACATCGTGCCTGGTTCACTGATCTTCAAAGAAAATCCCCCGGAGATGCGGAAGTGGCTGGCGACTTTGAAGCGCGACTGATTCATGGCCCGGCGTAAACAGTTTGACGTCCTCGGGCTCGGCTGCGCGGCGGTGGATGAGATCCTCTACGTCGATCAATACCCGCGCGCCGACGCCAAGATTCGGGTGTTGCGACGCGAGCGGCACTGCGGCGGGTTGACGGCGACCGCGCTCGTGGCTGCGGCCCGGCTCGGGGCGAAGTGTGCGTTTGCCGGCACGCTTGGCTTCGACGAAGCCTCCACCTTCGTCCTCGAAACCTTGCGCCGCGAAGGCGTCGATGTGCAGCACGTCGTGCGTCGCCATGAGTCCGGCCCAGTGCGTTCGGTCATTGTCGTCGATGAGCGCCGTGGCACGCGCAATGTGTTTGCCAGCCTGGAAGGCGTGCGCGGTGCGGATGCGAAACTGCCTGCCCACCAAGTCATCGAATCCTCGCGCGTATTGCTCATCGATCACTTTGGCATCGCGGGGAACATCCGGGCGGCGCGCATCGCGCGGCGGGCCGGAATTCCGATCGTGTCTGATTTGGAGAATGGTGAAGGACCGCGATTCAACGAACTGCTGGGGCTGGTGGACCACCTGATCTTTTCCCGGCGCATGGCGATGGACTTGTCAGGCGAGAAGGAACCGCGCCGTGCTGTGACCCGCCTGGCCGTCGCGGGCCGGGCGGCGGTCATTGTCACTTGCGGGAAGCGCGGCGCATGGTTTGTGGAGCACGGCCAGAAGCCCCGGCACTGCCCGGCCTTCCCGGTCAAAGCCGTGGACACCACGGGCTGCGGCGATGTGTTTCACGGTGCCTATGCGGCGGCGCTGGCGCGAGGCGAGGCACTGGAAGCGTGCATCCGTTTCGCGGCGGCAGCGGCGGCGCTGAAGGCGACCGGGCACGGCGGTCAGACCGGCATTCCCACTCGCGCGGCGGTGGAGAAACTTTTACGGCGGCACGGCTGACCCGGGGCGTGCCCGAGGACGGGGATAATGAACTTGCGCCTCCGTGCTCATCTGTTTACCTCTGCGCGCGTGATGAAGTGCCGCCTGCTCCTTGGCCTGTTTGCTTTCCTGTGCTGTCTGGCAGCGCAGGCCCAGGATACCAACGGTCCGATTAACATCGAGGGGGAGACCGGAGAATTTGATCGCGCCACCGGCCTCATTACTTACCGCAATCACATCAACATCAATTACGGCCAGTCCGTGCTCAATGCTGACTTGCTGAAAGTGAACATGAAGACCAGCGAGGTCTTCGCCGAAGGCAACGTGATCTTCCAGAGCGAAGGCGGACGCCTCTGGCGCGGGGACAAACTCACTTATAATTTCAAGACCAAAGTCATCACCGGCGATACTTTCCGGGCCGGACAGCCGCCCTATTTCATCAGTGGCGATCATCTCCTTACCAACCCGACCAACCAGACCTACACCACGACCAACGCCTATTTCTCCACCGACGACAACGCCCGCCCCAACTACCGCATCCGCGCCCGCAAAGTCGTCATCATCCCCGGCCAGATGATCGAGGCCCAGCACGCCACGCTCTACCTCGGCGATGTGCCCGTCTTTTACTTCCCGTATTACAAGCGGTCCCTCGGGCGGCATCCGAACAACTTCGAGTTCCTCGCCGGCTATCGCAGTGAGTGGGGGCCGTATCTGCTCAACACCTACAACTGGTACTGGAACGAACGTCTCCACGGCGGACTGCACCTCGACCTGCGCGGTCAGCGTGGCCTCGGGGGGGGGGCGGGCATCCGCCTGCAGGATCCGACCCTGGGAGATGCCCTCTTCCGCTACTATTACGCCCACGACTTGAATCCGCGCGAAGTGGATGGCTTCCCCAAGCCGCCCGCCGACCGCCAGCGCGTGCTCTTCGAGTACGAGAAGATGATGCGCACCAACCTGACCGTGAAAAGCGCCGTCGCCTATCAGAGCGACCCCTTCATCGTGCGCGACTTCTTCGAGTCGGAATATCACGACAGCGTCCAGCCCAAGTCCTTCGCCGAGGTCAACCGGCAGTGGCCGAACTGGAACCTGAACACGCTCGCCCAATTCCGGGTGAACGATTTCGCCGAAACCGTCGAGCGCCTGCCCGACGTGAAGCTCACCGGCCTGCGCCAGCAAGTCGGCCCTACGCCGCTCTATTATGAGAGCGAAAGTTCCATGGGCTACTTCCGCCATGTCTTCCCCACCGAGACCAATGTTTTCTTCCCTGGCCTGACCAATTCCTTCGGAGCCTTCCGCGCCGACACCTATCATCAGGTCCTGCTGCCCTGGACGCTCTTTGGCTGGCTCAATGTGACTCCACGCGTCGGCGACCGCCTCACCTACTACAGCCAGGCCAACGAACGCGGCTCCACCACCGACGAGCAAGCCCGCAACATTTTCAACACCGGGGCCGAAATCACCTTCAAGGCCTCGCGCCTTTATCGTGGCGCCACCAGTCCGCTGCTGGCCGTGGACGGGCTCCGCCACATCCTCCAGCCTTCGGCCAATTACGCCTTCGTGCCGGAGCCAGATGACCGGCCGCGCGCGCTGCCCCAGTTCGATTCCGAACTGCCCACCAGCAAACTCCAACCCCTCGACTTTCCGGACTACAACTCCATCGACTCCATCGACAGCCGGCAGGTCGTGCGTCTTGGCCTGCACAACAAATTCCAGACCAAGCGCGACGGACGGCTCGACAACCTCATCAACTGGAATCTCTACACGGACTGGCGGCTGGAGCAGCACTACGAGACCAAGCTCGATCCCAGCACCCGCCAGCCCCTCGGTCTCGAGAAGCAAGGCCTCTTCAGCGATGTGTATTCCGAGTTGGATTTCAAACCGCGCACCTGGCTCACCCTCAGCTCTGAGTTGCGCTACAGCCCGGATCAAAAACTCCTCCGCGAGGCCAACCACACCCTGGCCCTCATGCCCAACGACGTGTGGAGCCTCTCCCTCGGCCACCGGTTCCGCCGCGACACCTCGGAACTGGGCGTGGGCAACAACCTCATCATTGGCACTTTGTTCTACCGGGTGAACGAGAACTGGGGCGTGCGCATCTCCGAGCACTTCGAGGCGCGCGACGGTGTGCTCGAGTACCAGTATTACACCCTCTACCGCGACTTCCGCAGTTGGACCGGAGCACTCACCCTGCGCATTCGCGACAACCGTTCCGGACCAGACGATTTCACCGTGGCCTTCGCCCTCTCGCTCAAAGCCTTCCCCCGTTTCGGCGTGGGCGATGACGCGGTGAGGCCAAGCAAGCTGGTGGGGGGGTAAAGTTCCCCCTTTTCCGACTGCCGGGTGGGAGGCCGTCGCTCCCAGGGCATGACTCGCGAAACTCGTCCCTCCAAGTGGATTCGCCAGCCGGAGGCAGGCCGCACCGGTAACGAACGGGAAAATTCTTCAGCGTCCTATTGATTTGCCGACCTCGCTGCCTATAGTCGCGCCGTTTGAGAAATCATCATGAGTGACACCGCCGTCGTCGGCCCGACGTGGAACATCGAGTCCGCGCGCAACCTCTATAACGTCCAGCGCTGGGGCTCGAAGTATTTTGACATCAACGAGGCCGGCCATGTCGTGGCCACGCCGCTCCAGGAGGCGGGCACGGCCGTGGATCTGACCGACGTGATCGAGGAGGCCAAAAGCCGCGGCTTGAAGTTTCCACTGCTGATTCGTTTCCAGGACATCCTGCGCCATCGGGTCGAGGCGTTGAACACCGCCTTCCGCAACTCGATCAAGGAGTTCAATTATCAGGGCGAGTATCGCGGCGTGTTCCCGATCAAGGTGAACCAGCTCCGCGAGGTGGTGGAGGAAATTCTCGAAGCGGGCAAGCCGTTCAACTTCGGTCTCGAGGTCGGGAGCAAGCCGGAGCTTTACGCCGGGCTGGCCATGCAGCCGGAGATGGGCAGCCTGATCATCTGCAACGGTTACAAGGACGCGGACTTCATCAGGATGGCGCTGCTCGGCATCAAGCTCGGCAAGCGCGTCATCATGGTGGTGGAGAAGTTGGAGGAGTTGAAGCAGATCATCACCATCTCGAAACAGATCGGGGTGGAGCCGCTCATTGGCATCCGCGCGCGGTTGCTGAGCAAGGGCGCGGGCAAGTGGGCCGAAAGCGGGGGCGAGAACGCGAAGTTCGGCCTGAGCACGGCGGAACTGCTGGCCGCCACCGAACTGATGAAGCGCGAAGGGCTGGCGCATTGTTTCAAGCTGCTCCACTTCCACATCGGCTCGCAGGTGCCGGACATTCTCACGGTCAAGAAGGCGGTGCAGGAGGCGGCGCGCTTCTACGCCAAGCTGCGCAAGATGGGCTACGCCCTGGAATACGTCGATGTCGGCGGCGGTCTGGGCGTGGATTACGACGGCTCACGATCGGCCTTTGAAAGCTCCACCAACTACTCGTTGCAGGAGTACACCAACGACATCGTTTATTACATCGCCGATGTGTGCAACGCCGAGGGCGTGCCGCATCCAACCATCGTCAGCGAGAGCGGCCGCGCCATCGTCGCGCATCACAGCGTCCTCATCGTCGAAGTGTTCGGGGCGATCGAGAAAAGCCCGCCGGGGATTCAATTCGAGTACGGCGAGAACGAGATTCCCATCGTGCGTGAGCTGCTCGACATGCGGAAGAACCTGGCCAAGCTGAACAAGCTCGAAGCCTTTCACGACGCCCAGGAGCGCCGCGAGGACGCGCACCAGATGTTCACGCTGGGCCTGATGGAATTGCCGGACAAGGCCAAGATCGAATGCCTCTACTGGGAGATTTCGCAGGCCGTGGTCGAGAGCTTCAAGGGCCAGGCCTACATCCCCGAGGAAATCCGCAAGCTCGAGGACAGCCTCGCCGATCAATACCTCTGCAATTTCTCCGTCTTCCAGTCGCTGCTCGATCACTGGGCGCTGGGACAATTGTTTCCCATCATGCCCATCAGCCGGCTGGATGAGCGGCCCACGCGCGAGGGCACGCTGGTGGACATCACCTGCGATTCAGACGGGCAGATCAACAAGTTCATCGACCTGCGCGATGTGCGCGACACGCTGCCCATGCATCCGCTGCGGCAGAATGAGAACGGCCAGGAGCCGTACCATCTCGGCTTTTTCCTGATGGGCGCGTATCAGGACATCATGGGCGACCTGCACAATCTCTTTGGCCGCGTGAATGAGATGCACGTCTTCCTCGACCCGGACGAGGCGGCGGGATATTACATTGAGGAGATCATCGAGGGCACAACCATCGTGCAGGCGTTGACCTCGGTGCAGTACGACGAAAAGGATCTGGCGCGGCAGTTGAAGGCGCAGATCGACGACGCCATCAAGAGTGACCGGATCAAGCCATCCGAGGGGATGCGATGGCTGGACGAGTATGAACGCGGTCTCCGCGAATACACTTACCTCTCGTTCTGAGGCGGCCATGCCCGAGGCCGATCGCAACGCTCTGCTGCTCGGTGCGCTGCGCCGCCTGGTGCGGGCTCTCTCGGCACTTTTCTGGGGTCTGCCCATCACGCTGGTGCTGGCCGTGCAGACGGGCAAAGGCGACTGGTTCAAACCGCTGGGCTTTGTCCCGATCACCTGCGGCATGACCATGCTCTTCTACGGCACAATTCTCCTGAGCAAGTTTCAATCACAGGAGCGCGTCTGGCGCAACGCGGTCGAACGGGCGCGGCTCGTGGCGCTGGTCAACCTCGGCCTCTCACCCTTCCTCTTTTTCTGGAGCAAGGTGCCGGGACAGATGCTCTTCACCGTCATGGTCGTGGCGCTCGTGTTCGGCATGCTGGCCTTCCTTTTCCTGCTCAACACCGTGCTGGCGCGGCTCGCGGCGATGCTGCCCGATGAAACCCTGCGTGGCGAAACCAAGGTTTTCACCCGCCTGAACCAGACCATCCTCCTCACTCTTATCGGCACCCTGCCCTTCTGGTTCGTGCTGCACCGGGCAGAAACGCTGCCGCGGGTGGTGGTGGAAGCGTTGCTCCTGTTCCAACGTGGGGGCGTGATGCTCGAACTGCTGCTGATCATGTTCTTCCTCCTCCTGCCCGTGGCCATGACCATGGCCCTGCTGTGGAAGACGAAGGAAACGATCATGGCCGGCGTGTTCTCCAACCGGGGCAACGAACTGCCGCGCGCGGCGGATGAGCCGTAGGCGCCCGGCCGGGATGGGCAACGGCCCGGCGCGCGCGAAGAAATGGTCTCGCGAAGGGAAGGCCGGCGGCGAAGAGAAAAGATTGATCGGTAGGGCGACGCTGTCCTCAGCGCGCCGGGGTGGGTCGTGGGCGGTGCAGGAACTCTCCTCCGTTCGTGGCCCGGCGCGCTGGGGACAGCGCCGCCCTACCTGACCCTCGACCCTCGACCCTCGACCTATTTGATCCTGATGATCAGCACCATGTCGCAATACGGCGGAAAGCTCGAGGCCGGGTCGCTGGTATAATTGCCCGGCGGCAACACCGTCACATCCGCGCCCGACTGCACCGAGCCGCCGTTGATGTTCAAGGGCAGCCCATGCGAATGATTCTCCGCGCCGCCGGTGCCGCCGCTGAAGTTCGCCCCGCGCAGGAAGACCGGCACCCCGCCCTGCGCGCCGTTCAAGTCCTGGAGATTCTGCCCGAAGTACGGCGAGGCCGCATCCGTCACCGCCTGCCCGTTGCATTCCATCCACGAGTCCGAAAGCGCGGGCGTGCCGGGCCGGGTCTTGTCCCAATGCTTCACCGTGCCGATCGGCTCCAGCGCATCGATGAGCGCCTTGAGGGAATTGAATTGATCCCGCCACTGTTGCGAGATGAGGCCCGCGGCGTGCGGGGGAAAGTTTGGATCGAAGGGCATAAATAAAAAAGGCAGGCCCGGGAGGGCGCCCACAGGCGCGGTCCCGGGCCGCTCCTTGGATTAAACCACGCGGATGCTCGCGATGTCGCTCCACTCGCTCCAGCCGCCGTTCGTGCCGAAGGCCGACATCTGCATGTAGCACAAACCGATGGGCACATTCTTGGCCGTGAAGCTCGACTTCGTCCCCTCGTAAACCGTCGTTGGCAGGCTCTCCGGGGTGGCCCCGCAACGCACCCGGTACATCTTGGAGTGCGACACCCGATCACAGCCGCCATCCACCTCGCCGCTGTGATCGCCCTGCGAGATGTGAAAATTCTCCGGCCGCTCCACCTCGGGCGCCGGCTCCGCGTCGGCCTTGAGCGTGAGATTGGCCGAGAGCAATTTCTCCCGCGCCACTTCCTCCGGGTCGTTCTTCACCGTGTCCTGGCAGTTGGCCACCACGGCGCGCAACACGTTGCGCAGCGCGTCCACCTTCTGCTCCAGGATGTCCTCCTGCGCGACCAGCGCCGCCGCCGCCGCGCCCACGATCACCTCCTGATCCGACACCGCCGTGATGGCCGTGTCGATCTGCGCCGGGGTGGGGGATGGCGTGGGGAAGCTGGCATTGCCCGTCAATCCCGTCTTGATGCTGCCCGCCAGCGTCTTCAAAGCAGCGATGGTGATCTTCGTTAGTTTTAATGCGACTTGAATCATGGTGCCCTTTCTCCCCCCGCCCACCACCGGCTCCACGTCGAAAAAAACGGTCCCCGAGTCCATGAGGATCAGGGGATTTTGATCAAATCCGGGAGCCATAAATAGTTAGTGGCAGGTTCTCTATGGGGAACGGAGCGACACTGACCCGTTTGCTTTCTGATGCAACAGCAATCTTGAACAAAGATTTCCCGCCCGCTGCGCCAGGTGACGCCGGCCTTGCGCCACGCCGCTCCAGCCACGCGCCAGGTGGGGCCGACTCACCGCCATCTCGCCGCGAGCCGCCGCCAGGTGGCGCTGAACTCGCGCCACCCCGCCCGAGCCTGAAGGCAGGTGGCACCGGACCCGCGCCAGGTCGCTCCGCACCGCCGCCAGATGATGCCAACCTCCAGCCAGATGGCACCCACTTCGCGCCAGGTGACGCCAGCTCCCGGCGATGCGGCGCTGACTCGCCGCCAGGTGGCCCGACAACGCCGCCACCTGGCTCCAGTTCCAAACCATGTGGCGCAGCTTCAAAACCATGTGGAATAGGATTCAAACCATGTGTCGCCAGAAAAAATCCACAGGGCAAACGAGTCGGAACACAGGTTTCCGCAGCAGGTTGAGGTGGTTTTCAGTGAACTGCACAAAAAGAGCCAACTCCGCCGCCTGCCCCCCTGCCCATGAACCGGAGCGCCGGCGTCCTCGCCGGCTT
>JANOQV010000289.1:0-2631 GCA_031414955.1 Pedosphaera sp.
GCTTGCTGAACTGCGCGATTTTCTTCGTCAGCGGCGTGGACAACTCGACCGCGCTGGCGATGAGCCGGGCGATGCGGCCGGTCTCGGTCTGGTCGCCGATGGCCCACACGACGCCTTCAGCCTGGCCGCTGGTGATGAGCGTGCCGGCGTAGGCGAGATTTTTCCGCTCGGCCAGAATCGTATCCAGCGCCAGCGCGTCGGCGTGCTTGGCCACGGGGAGCGATTCGCCGGTGAGCGCGGATTCATCCGCATGGAGATTGCGGACGTGGAAGAGCCGCAAGTCGGCGGGCACGCGGTCGCCGGATTGCAGCAGCACCACGTCGCCCGGCACAAGTTGTTCGGAGTGGACGCGGAGTTTGCGACCGTCGCGACGCACGGTGGTTTCGGTGGCGACCATTTTGGCCAGCGCCTCGATGGCTTTCTCCGCCTTGGCTTCCTGGAGAAAACCGACGATGGCATTGATGATCACGACGCCGAAAATGACCGATGAATCCACCCATTCGCCAAGAAACGCCGTGACGCCGACCGCCACGAGCAGGATGTAAACGAGCGGCTGGTTGAACTGCTTGAGAAACTTCACCCACGCCGGCGTGCCGCGCCGCGCCGTGACGCGGTTCGGGCCGTGTTCTTTCTGACGCCGCGCGACTTCCTCCGCCGACAGGCCGGTGGCCAAGTTCACGTCGAGGAACTGCGTGACCTCCGAGGCCGACAACTGATGCCATACTTTATCTTTTGGCTTCTCCATGAATGGGGGTTGCTCGGTCAACGGGGTGTGAAGCCCGATGTTCTATTCCACCGAGCGGGCCTTGACCGCGCTGGGTTGCCGCCGGACGAGGGTGACGAAGAGCAGGACGAGCACGGTCATCGTCGCGAGGACGAAGGCTCCGGAGGACGGTATGGCCAGCCAGTCCAGCGACTCCCTCGCCAGGCCCGTGCTGCCGAGGCCAGGCGCGCGAAAGCCGGCCCACATCCAATAGAGGGAGTAGCCGAGACCGCCCGCGCCCAGTCCGATGCCGAGGACGTTGGTCACGCGCGGAGAAGCGCCGATCAGGCACAGCAGGATGATCAACGCCAGCGCCGTGGTGCCCAGGCCACCCGCGTGCAGATGGGCGCGCTGCATATAGACCCAGGACTTGTCCAGCACAGCCTTGAGGGCTGCTTCGTCGCCCTTGTAAACGGTATCGCGCACTTCGGTGGCGGAGGCTTTCAAGCGGCCCTTGATGGCGTCCTCATTGGCTCCAAAGACGAGGCCCATGCCCTGACCGAAGAGAATGGTCAGGACGGCGAGCGCGAGACCCAGCGAGGCGGTGCGCAGACTGGTGGTGAAGGATTCGGTGGTCGTCATATTTTTGTTAGCGTGTTTGCTTTCAAAGATCATGGATCACTTTTGGAGGACATGCAGCACGCAAGGCATTCAGCACCGCCAGCACGTCGATGACTTCCTGGGTGATGGCTCCGGCGACCGGAGTCAAATGACCAGTCGCGGCGAAGACCATGCCGATGACGCTCAACGCCATTCCGCCCACGGCGCTTTGGAGCGCGATGATGCGCATGCGGCGGCTGATGTGCATGAACTCGTCCACCTTCTTCAGTGAATTGTCCATGACCACGACGCCGGCTGCCTCTGCGGTCACGTCGCTGTTCTGGCCAATCGCCATGCCGACCGTGGCGGCCATCATGGCGGGCGCGTCGTTGATGCCGTCGCCGACGTAGAGCGTCTTTGCCTTCGCGGTCTCGGCGCGGACGAGAGCGAGCTTTTGTTCGGGACTTTGTTGCGCGTGGATCTCGGTGATGCCGACTTGCTCCGCGAGATACCGGACCTCCGACTCGCGATCGCCCGACACGATCATCACGCGCGCGAACTGGTGCTTCGGACCGAGATGCTTCACGAAGGAGCGGCTCTCCGCACGGGGCGCATCGCGAAACCGCAGGGCCGCCGCGTAGCGCTGGTCAATCACCACCACGCACTCAAGTCCACCGGCGAGCGGCGGAAGCTGATCGGAGCCGGCAACATTCTGCGCCAGCAATTTGTTACGGCTCGTGATCATCAGGGAGTGGCCGGAGACGGTGCCGCGAAGTCCCTGGCCCGGCTGCTCGCCCACTTCGGTGGCCTCGGGGAGTTGAACGCCAGCTTCCTTCGCTGCCGCGAGAATCGCGCGAGCCAGCGGATGCTTCGAGTAGCGCTCCAGACTCGCCACGAGCGTCAGCACGTCCTTTTGCTCGAAGCCGGGGGCGATGAGTTGCTCGGTCAACGTCGGCTCGCCATACGTGAGCGTGCCGGTCTTGTCGAAGATCGCGACCCGGCACTCGGCGATCTGTTCGAGCACCACGGGGCTCTTCACGATGATCGCCCGGCGGGCGCAGAGGGAAATCGACCCGATGATAGCGATGGGAATGGCGATGAGCAGCGGGCAAGGCGTGGCGATGACCAACACGGCGAGGAAGCGAACCGCCTCGCCACTGATGGCCCAGGCGAGGATGGCCACGGCCAGCGCCACCGGAGTGTAAATCGCGCCGAGGCGATCCCCAAGCCGCCGCAGGTTCGGTCGCTTCGCCTCCGACTCGCGCATGACCTCCATGATCTTGGCGTAGCGTGAATCAGCGGCGAGTTGAGTCGTGCGGATGGTCAGC
>JANOQV010000290.1:0-6632 GCA_031414955.1 Pedosphaera sp.
TTGTTGCGCCAGAAATCCACGCCATTGAGGTCGCCAAACGCGAGCGCGAGTCCCGGATGCATGGTGTCGTGGTCGGTGGCGTCCTGACCTTTCACCGGCGGAAAATTGCGCGTGACCTGCGTGCCGTCGGGCGCGTGGAGCCGGGCGAAATACGGGCGCGGAATTTTTGCGTCGCGGAAAACATAGTCGCCGACCGCGCGGCCCTGCCACGAAATGGAGAGCGAATCCGCGCGCGGTTCGACGCGGAAGCCCACCGCGGGCGGCGGCGCGGTTTCCGAGAACGGCGTCCTTTTTTGGGAAAGCAGCGGGGCCGTGCGCAGCTCGGTGGGACTCGTCTGCGCTTGTGCGCTCAGGGAGATCAGCAACGAGCACAGAAGCAGTTGGTGCATGCTCATAGCCGGAAAAGTTTGCGCGCATTCCCGCTGAGAATTTTCGCCTCGGTGGCGGCGGGGAGATTGAGGCTGCGGAGGGGATCGAGAATCTCCTTGGGCTGCACCCAGGGATGGTCGCTGGAGAAGAGCAGCTTGTCCGCGCTGCTGAAATCGAGAGCGAACCGCAGCGCCTCGGGCAGCGGCGAAACGATGTCCATGTAGATCGAGCGCAGATACTCGCTGGGTTTGCGCTGGAGATTTTGCGGGCCGCGCTTGAGCACGGTGAGCTGATGGTCCATGCGCCCGCAGATGTAGGGCAGCGTGCCGCCGAGATGCGGGCAGACGAGCTTGAGCTTCGGGTGCCGGTCCAGCACGCCGCTCGCGATGACGCGGGCCAGCGCGATGGTGTTCTCGAACATGTTGCCGAGCGTGCTGGTCAGTTCGTAACCCTTGACCTGCTCGGTGGTCATCGGCTTGGACGGATGCAGCAGGATGGGCAAGTCTAACTCCTCCGCGCGGGCGTACAGCCAGTGGAATTGCGGCTCGTCGCACCAGGCGCCGGTGACGTTCGTGTAGAGCAGGATGCCTTTGAAACCGAGCTTCTTCACGCAGCGATCCAGTTCCGCGGCGGCGGCCTTCTCGTTCTGCAACGGCAGCGTGCAGAGCCCGCGGAAGCGCGTAGGGTGTTTGGCGATCACGCCCGCGAGCGAATCATGGATGACCTGCGCGACCGCCGGGCCGTCGTCACCGAACCATTCCGGCCCCGGATCGTTCGTGCTGAGCAGCGTGATCTCGATGCCGCTGGCGTCCATCGCAGCGAGCTTCGCATCCACGCTAACGTAATGCGGCGGCACCTTGCGCAGCCAGTCGCCCATCTTCAGGTAAGTGGTGCCGTCCTGAACGTAAACAAGCGGCTCGGTCTTGCGCCGTCGCATCAAGTCCAGCACCTCGGGAAAGAACAGATGGCTTTGGCAATCGATGAGGCCAGACGGCGCTGGCTTCGGTTCGGCGGCATGGAGCGAGGCGGGCAGCGCGGTGAGTGCCGAGCCGGTGGCGGTGAGGAAGGTGCGGCGGTTCATGGGCGTTGATATTGCACCATCACCGCCGGTTCGTCGAACCACGCTTCGTCCACGACGGCGTGTTTGATGACGCGGCGGTCGGTGTCGTAGGCAATGTGGATGCGACCGTCGCCGGTGCGGAGCGCGGCACAATAACCGTAAGGGCCGGGGCCGGTTTCGATGGCGCGGTTCACGCGCCAGGTTTTGCCGAGGTCGTCGGAGAGCAGCAGGTTGACCGGCGTGCGGTTGACCGACGAGACGTTGCAGGCGAGGACGAGTTTGCCGCTGGGCAACACGACGAAGTCCGAGCGTGTGGAGGGATTGTCGAGCGAAGTGCGTTCGAGCGGCGCCCACGTCACACCGCCATCGCGCGAGGTCGAGCGCCAGAGCTTCGCGTTGCGTCCGCGCGGACGGAAGAAGCCGAGCAGCGAACCGTCGCGGAGTTGCTGGATGGTGGGCTGGATGTTGCCGGGCGTGGAAACAATCTCTGGCGTTTCCGTCCACGACTTGCCGGCGTCGGTGCTGCGGTAAAACAGTGAAGTCCAGCCGTATTTCTGGTCGGGATGATCGCTCTCGCGATTGGCGGGCAGGACGATGGTGCCGTCCGCGAGGCGAATCGGTTTCAACGCGAAGATGGTTCCCGTGCGATGTGCGAACTTTGGCTCCGGCATACGCACTTCCGCGCCCCACGTCGCACCGCCGTCACGCGATTGCCGGTAGCACGGTCGTGAGCACTCGAACTCCTGGCCGTTCTCGATGTTCACGTAGAAGCACCAAAGCACACCATCCGCGCCGAGCATCAGGACGGGATTCGCTTTCGAGATGTTGTCGCCGCCGATGATGACGCGGGGCTTCTCCCACTCGCTCGCGCCACGCGGCAGGCGCGTGAGATAGACCGAGCTGTCGAAGGAAAGCTCGTAGCGCCCGGAGTAAAATGCGCAGAGCAAATCGCCATTCGGCAACTCCACCAGCGACGGGATGCCCTCATGTCCGGAGCCGGGAACGTGCGCGGAGATGAAGCGTTCCTCACGGGGCTTGGCGCGCGGCGGATACTTCACATCGTCGGTGACGGTGATCCAGACCGGCTCGGAGTCGGTGGCCGCGCCCTGATCATCGTAGGCGCGGGCGATGATGGACATGCGCGCGACGGTGAACACGGGCTTGGCCGTGACGGTGTAAGGCGCGTTTGTGGCGGTGCCGAGCTTTAGCGCATGTGACCAGGCGTAGAACTCGACCTTCGTCACGCGTCCGTCGGGATCATTGGCCTCGGCGGTGCAGGTGAAATTCGCCGGCGCGCGGAGGTCATCGGTTGTTTTCGGCGCGATGACGCGGACGGTGGGCGACTGGTTGGCGGCGAGGGCAGTCGTATCGAGGAGGCAAATGACGGCGGTAACACTGCACCCGACGGCACAAAGCAAGGAGTGCCGGCGAGAGAGTGCCCTCTGTGTCCTCCCAACCTCTGCGTTAGATCTCAGCTCAGAAGTTTTAGCACAGAGTTGTGGAGGACACAGAGGTTCGATCTCTTTGTCCTCACAACCTCTGTGCTCAACTCTTGCTTTCGACGGCAACCTGCTCACGCCAGAATCTCCTTCAGCGTCACCATCGTCTTGCGATAGACGGCTTCGCGCATGAGCAGGCAGGTCAGCAACGCCTCGTTGGCGTGAGCGAGCGTGGCCACAGGCTGGCTGCGCTCACGCACGGCTTTGAGAAATGACTCTACGGCGAGCACGTTGTCGTCGAGGTTCGCCGGGCCTTCGAAGCCGATGCGGTCGGCCTTCTTCTGGTCGGGCCGGAAGGAGAAGGTGCCGGTCTTGAAATCGATGCCGCCCTTCGTGCCGATGAGCCGCGTGTATTCCTCGTTGAACTTTGACGGCGGCACCCACGAGTGGATGATGTTCACGAACACGCCATTCTCATACTCCAGCGTGCCCGAGTAGTAGTCATGCACGTCGCGGTCGGCCTGCTTGTCGCGGAAAAGGTCGTCGCGGCCAAAGCCCACGGCGCGCTTCGGACGACTGCGGGTCGCCCAGTTCAGGACATCCCAGTTGTGGACGGCCTGCTCGACCATCCAGTCGCCGGAGCGACGGCGCTGGCCGAACCAACCGGTGAGCGGCCCCCACGAGTTCGACCAGAGCACGCGGCCCTCGAGCAGCTCGCCGATCTCGCCATCATGCACGAGCTTCATCGGCTGGACAAAGCGCGGGTCCGCGCGGCGCTGGAAGCCGACCTGCACAATCTGCTTTCCCTTCGCGGCCGCCTTGGCCACCGCGTCGCCCTCGGCGACGGTCAAGCCCAGGGGTTTTTCCGCGTAGAGGTCTTTGCCGGCCGCGAGCACATCGAGATAACAGGGCGCGTGCAAGTCCACCGGCAAGGCGCTGACGACGACATCCACCTCGCGATGCTCCAGCAGCTTCTTCCACTCGGCGAACGTCACGGGGGCAGGCCGTCCGGCGTCGGTGACGATCTTCTTCGCGCGATCGAGCTTGCCCGGTTCGTTATCGCAGACCGCGACGATGCGCGTGCCCGCCTGTTGCGCCATCAAGCGCAGCAACGTTGAGCCGCGACTGCCGACGCCGATGAAGCCGAGTCGCACCGGCGCGACAGCGCTCTCCGCGGCGCGGGAAATGTTTGGCAACAACGCGCCCGCCGCAGCAAGGCTGGTGGCGGCGAGGAATTGGCGGCGTGGAATTGGGTTGGGTTCTGTGTTCATGGGTTGTCGAGGGTAGGATTGATGAGTCAGTCGTCGAGCTTCTTGTTCGTGGTCTCCGGCGCCCACCAGATGACGATGACGCCGAGGAGGTAAATGAGTCCGCAGGTCGCGCCGACTTTCGGATACGAACCGCCCATCGCTGCGAAGAGCGCGCCGGCGGCCAGCACACCGAGGGCGGTGGCGAAGCGCCCAACGTTGTAAGCGATGCCGCTGCCGGCGGCGCGGACCCGCGTGGGAAACAACTCAGGCAAGTAAAGCGGCAGCCAGCCGAAGAAGAGCGTGGCGACGAAGCCTTGCGCGAAGACGATGGGCAGAAAGGACGCCTGCAGCGGCGCGGTGCCGAGAAACATCAACGACGTGAGGACCGCCGCACCGGCGCTAATGATCGCATACGCGCGACGCCGGCCCAGCCACGCGGCGATCTGCGCGCCGGTGAAACTGCCCAGCACCGCGCCGAGCGCCCACCAGCCTTGTGTGATCGCCTTGTAGCCGGGCGCGGTCGCACCGCCGACTTTGTCCGCCCATGGAATCATCCACTTGCTCGCCGCCCACGCGCCCACCATCGGGATGGAGCCGATGAGAATGCCGATCAACGTGAGACGCAGCAGTGGCGGACGGAGGAGTTCTCGGAGGGCGCTTTCAGATCGTTTCGTAGCAGCCGACGTGAAGATGCTCTGGCTTTCTCCGCCCGGAATAGAGTGAGACTCCTTACGTCGGCTGCGACGAAGGGCGAGCCACAGCGGCGATTCTGGAATCACCGTCAAGGCCAGCAGTCCGAGGACCGCAGGCGCAGCCGCCAGTTGGAAAATCCAGCGCCACGATTCGGGCGTGATGTGCCAGGTGCGCGCGATTTGCGAGAGCATGAGGATGCCGCCATTGAGCGCCGCGCCCATCAGCCCGGCAATGATGGGTCGCGACTTGTCCGGCCAGCATTCCGCCGCGAGTGCGACGGCGTTCGGCCAGACGCCGCCCACGCCCAGCCCGACCATGAATCGCAACACGAGCATTTGCTCCTGCGTCTTCGCGAAAGCACCAAGGCCCGCGAACACCGAGTAGGATAGCACGCTGACGCCCAGCGCCCGAGTGCGGCCAATCCGATCTCCGAGACTGCCCAGGAAGATTCCTCCAACCGCCGCGCCCAGCATGAGCGCCGCGGTGAACCGCGCGAACCAATCCCCGCCGAGCGTCGGCGTGAAGGCGTCCCCGAGCAGACTCTGCGAAACGGACAACGACGCCACGGGCATCAACCCAAGCTCGACGCCGTCGAATAGCAATCCGACGACGGCTGTGAGCAACACCGCGTAGCGCGCCCGCGGACTGAGACTTTGCGCACTCACGCAGACTCCTCCTGGATGGCTTTGATCACCGCGCTGTTGTCCAGATCGCCGTAGCCGAGCGCGACCGCCTTCTCCAGCAACTCGCGATGCGTTTCACTCAACGGCAGAGCCAACGGCGTGGCGGCGAGCATCAGCCGCACGTCCTTCAAATGCTGCGACAGCCGCGCCACCGGAGTGAAATCGCCGGAGATCATCTTCTCGCCCTTTGTATCCATGATGCGCGAATACGCCGCGCTCTTGAGCAGCACGGCGAGCGTCTGCGCGAGGTCGAGATCGAGCGCCCCGGCCAGTGCCAGCCCTTCCGCCAGCGCGGCGCGGTTCAGTCCGAGCACGAGATTGGTCACCAGTTTCATCTTCGATCCGCTGCCCGCCGCGCCCGTGTGAACTGTCTCCCTCGCCAGACAGCGAAAGATTTCCGCGCACCGCTCGAACGCCTCACGCTCGCCGCCAACCATCCAGATCACATCGCCTTCCCGGGCCTGCGCGCTGCTGCCGGAGATCGTCGCATCGAGATAGAAGACTCCGCACGCCGCGAGTTCCCGCGCGCTCTCGATGGCCGCTTTCGGCTCGCCCGTGGTCGTATCCACCACGATCTGCCCGGCCCGCAAATGCCCGGCACCTTCGGCCAGCACCGCGCGCACTTCGCGATGGCTCGGCAGGCTCAGCAGCACCACATCGCAGGTGCCGAGCACCGCATTGGCATCGCCCGCCGCCTCGCCGCCCAGCGCAGCGAACGCACCAGCACACCGCGCATCCGTATCAAATCCGCGCACCGGGAATCCACCGTGACTCAACCGGCTCGCCAGCGCGCTGCCCATCAACCCGAGGCCGACGATCCCGATAGCAGATGGAGTGTTTGGTTGGCTGGAGGGCGTCATGAAAAGTTCATGCACTATGGGAAGCGGATACGCGCCGCAACATGGCAGAACTGCCGGAAGCCGTGCGAAAACTGCCCGCCGCTGATCACGCGCGGCACCCCTCGCGAAACTGGCTCGGACTCATGCCCGTCGCGCGCCGGAAGAAATGGCTGAAGTAGAACTCGCTGGAGAAGTTCAGCCGCGCGGCGACTTGCTTGATCGAGAGCCGCCGGTCACCAAGAAGCTGCCGTGCCTGATCCAGCCGCGTGCGTTGGAGAAATGCATGCAGCGTTTGCCGC
>JANOQV010000291.1:0-11127 GCA_031414955.1 Pedosphaera sp.
AGACCTCGTCGTAGCGTTTGGTCTGCGGGGCCGGCGGGGTCGTGCCGGCTTCGGTCTTCTCGGTCTTGTTGCTTTTTTTCATGGGCGCTTTGGAATTAGCGCCCCGCCTCCAAGGTGTCCATCAAACCGGGTGAAGCCCAGAAAGCCCAATTACCCGCAGCCGTCGGCCAAGGCGTGAATACGGCTAAGTTCAGTGTTCATAACTCCGGCTTCACATCTGCGGCCCATATGATTGCCGTCGGTCACTTCTTCAAGCGATTTGTAGATAATGGGAAAGTCGGAACGCCGTATTGCTCTGGTGCGAAAGGATTTTCTTGCCTGTACTTCTTCATCGCCTCGAGAGTGCGCAATGCGACGCTCGAGATATTTTCTGATTTGATCAGTGAAAAATCTGCCAGTTTGCTGTTTAGCGCCATTTCCAATGCTAATCTCGCGTCATTCGATTGATTGCGATTTAAGCGATCCACGGCAGTCAGCAAGAACCCACCGTCGGAAGCTAATGCCGTCGCCTTTGTAATTTGGTCGCGAGTTTCTGCATTCTTACTCCGCAAGCCGAAGAAAATGCTTGTTGAGGCGACGCCGAGCAACAATGAAAGCAAGGCTAAAAACAACTTGAGCTTCATGGCTTTTCGAGCCCAGCTGCGCACACGGCCGCCTGGGCAGCACAAAGAGCAAGACAGGAGAAGAATTTATCTCCTGTGGGGTCCGGGGTTTTACCTCCAGGATATGACCATTGGGCGAAACAGCAGGCTTCGCATGATTTCTTATACTCGTTGCAAACCGTTGGATCTCCTAAAATCGGAGGTGCTTGCCAGCAGTCTTCGATTTTTTCCGGATCTTCTTTTGGTTTCGGTGGCTTAGGCTTGGAGCAGCCAGTACCAATGATCACTATTACGCAGATGCAAATTAGAATAGGAATGATACTCCCAGTTGGGTCCACAAAATCTCGCGGTGAATTCAGACAGTATATGTACAGGTTGTTGGAATCTTGATACTGTTCTGGATCGCGTGTCAGCCACCTACCCAATCCCGGATGCAGATACCTGTTCCTAACCTGATACAATCCCGTCTCCCCATCCCAGCGATAGGCCCCAAAGCGCGTCTCCCACTCGTAGCTGGAACTGGTCTGGGTGACAAAGCTCGCGTCCATCACCCGCGAGGTGCCAAACGCCTCATAACCATACCGCTCCAGCACCACGCCGCTCGTGTCCGTCACCGCCGTGGGCTGAAAATAATCTTGGATCACATATAGCCGTTCGCTGCCCCGGTCCCGCAGCACCAGGTCATCCGTATAACGAACGCCCCAGACAAACTGCCGGTCCGCCGTCGTGCCGGCATTCAGCCGCTCCTCGATGATCTGCCACTGCGCCGTGTAATAGTAGTGCCGAGTGTCGCTGCCCGTGGTCTTGATCACCCGCCGGTTCAACCCGTCATAGCGATAGGTGGCCACCGTGGTGCTGACATCGTTGACTTGTACCAGTCGGTTCCAGGCGTCGTACTTCAGGTCGTAGCCTGCGCCCCAGTTGTCTGGCTTGGGCACCTTGGTCATGTTCCCCGCCGCATCCTCCGCCACCAGCGCGCTGGAACTGTCGATCTGTGTCAGTTCGTTGGCCGCGTTGTGGGTGCGCGTCTGCGGCGTGCCCGCATTCACCACATATTGGTTCCAGTTCCCCGTGGGATCGAAGGTGAACTGCTCCCGCCCAGCCAGCGTCCCGCTCACGATCCCGCTGTTCCCATTGTTCAGCTCTCCGCGCTGGAAATCACTCAACTGATCAAGGCCATCGTAAGCGTACAGTTCATCCTGCCGCCCGCTGGCCCCGGCCACCGCATTCCGGCGATACAGGCGGTTGTCCGCCCGGTCGTAGCCGTGCTTCAGGCGTTCCAACTCCGCGCCGCTGCTGTTCTTGATCCAGCGCAGGTCGATGGCCCGGCCAAAGCGATCCCAACCCGTATACTGGTCGCCCCCGTCGCCATCCGGCTCGCTGCCCTGCTTGATCCAGGTGAACTTTGTCCCCGGCTGCGCAAAATCCACCTGCGCCGTCCGGTTCACCCCCAGATACGTGTACTCCGCCACATGCGTCGGCCCATCATCGTCCACCAAGGAACCAATGCGCGAGAGTTCAGTGTTCATGATGAGTGTTGATTGTTAGAACTGATCCATTTCACTTCGAAGTTTCCACAATGCTACGTTGGATTGGAGAGAGGCTTATCCACTTCAAACCAGCCGAAGCCTTCAGCTTCTGTTGAAGACGTAGGAACGCCAAGAGCTTTTGCGGCTGCCTTGGTTGCAGCTAGACAAAAGCCCACAGTAGCCGCGCTTTGGAGATCCCGGCCTTCGAATGCGGTGAAGTGATAATCGAATGGTTCGGCGTATATCCTCCGCAGATGCACTACTCCATTGACCGCAGCAAGTGTGCATTGGATATAAATCTCCTCGGAAGACTTTGTATATTCGGTGCCAGCAATCAAAGAAGGGGGCAACGTCGAAGTGAAGTGTGGCATTTTAGGGTCGGTGCCGAGGCAAATTGAAATGCCGACTTTCACATAAATTTCGCCCGCATCGACTGATTTTTTGAGCTCTACGACCGCAGTTAGTGGAGGGGGCACGTTCACAGATTAAAGTAAGCTTGTTTGATAAATCAATAAGGGATGCAGTGGAAGGTAGGGGACTCAAATTCTATGCAGGGTACTGATACGGGCACCTCAATGGTCGTATGGATGATCCTGCCATCAGGATAAAAACAGATGTAATTGCACAGCTTCCTTCTTGGAGTTGTGGAACGAGTTTTGACAATTTCCTCCTCAGTCTTTTCGCATGTCTTTTTGCATTTGTTGTAAATCCACTTCGTTAAGAGATAAACGTCCACCGCGAGCAGAACCCATCCAACGCCTGGAATGAACTTAGTTACCACTCTGGTGGCAACAAATTTTAAGACCGGGGCTGCGCACGCTGCGGCAAGACCCAGGGCGTCAATCTCATTTGTAGGTCGATTGTGGCAATAATCGAAAAGGTTCAGCCCATCGCTGTATTCAATCGGATCTCGTGTCATCCACCTCCCCAATCCCGGATGCAGATACCTGTTCCTGACCTGATACAGTCCCGTCTCCCCATCCCAGCGATAGGCCCCAAAGCGCGTCTCCCAATCGTAGCTGGAAGCTGTCTGTGTCCCGAAGCTCGCGTCCATCACCCGCGAGGTGCCAAACGCCTCGTAACCATAACGCTCCAGCACCACCCCGCTGGTGTTGGTCACCGCCGTGGGCTGGAAGTAATCCTGAATCGCGTAGAGCCGTTCACTGCCCCGGTCCCGCAGCACCAGATCATCCGTGTAACGAACGCCCCAGACAAACTGCCGGTCCGCCGTCGTGCTGGAATTCAACCGCTCCTCAATGATCTGCCACTGGTCCGTGTAATAGTAGTGCCGCGTGTCGCTCCCCGTGGTCTTGGTCACCCGCCGGTTCAGCCCGTCGTAGCGGTAGGTCGCCACTGTCGTGCTCCCGTCCTTCACCTCCACCACCCGGTTCCAGGCATCGCACTTCAGATCATGGGCGCTGGACCAACTCCCCGGCTTGGGTGCCCGGGTCATGTTCCCTGCCGCGTCCTCCGCCACCAGCGCGCTGGAACTGTCGATCTGCGTCAGTTCGTTGGCCGCGTTGTGGGTGCGCGTCTGCGGTGTGCCGGCATTGACCACATACTGGTTCCAGTTCCCCGTGGGATCGAAGGTGAACTGCTCCCGCCCAGCCAGCGTCCCGCTCACGATCCCGCTGTTCCCGTTGTTCAACTCACCGCGCTGGAAATCACTCAACTGGTAAAGGCCATCGTAGGCGTACAGTTCATCCTGCCGCCCGCTAGCCCCGGCCACCACGTTCCGGCGATACAGGCGGTTGTCCGCCCGGTCGTAGCCGTGCTTCAGGCGTTCCAACTCCGCGCCGCTGCTGTTCTTGATCCAGCGCAGGTCGATGGCCCGGCCAAAGCGATCCCAACCCGTATACTGGTCGCCCCCGTCCCCATCTGGCTCGCTGCCCTGCTTTATCCAAGTGAACTTCGTCCCCGGCTGCGCGAAATCCACCTGCGCCGTCCGGTCTACCCCTAGATAGGTGTACTCCACCAAGACGGTCGTCCCGTCGTCGTCCACCAGGGAACCAATCCGCGAAAGTTCACTGTTCATGGGTCAATCTCCGTAATCGAAGTTAAGGCCGCGGCCGTCCGGGTAGGTGATATTCGTGGGGCGAATGGTGTTCCCGGTGCCACCAACATAGCCATACTGCACGTTGGGCGTGCCGGAGCCAGCCGCGCCGCCATGCGCCTGGCCTTCCACCTGCAATTGCGCAAACTCGTTGTAGGTGAAGGCCGACTCGTTGACTATGGTGCTGCCGGTGGCCGAATTGTAACTGGTGATCTTGGCGAGCATCCCGCGAAACTCGTAGGTGCGGCTCACGCGAAGCACCGCGTTGTCCACCGCCGAACCACTGGGCAAGGTCACACGGTCATGAGCCAGCCGCCCGAGCTTGTCGTACTCGTAAGCGTGAACGACTCCGCGTTGGTCCTTCATCTGTTTCTTCTCCCCCAACCGGTTATAGGCATACTCCACATGGTCGGTGCCGGAAAGCGGATTCGGTGAGTCGCTGGAATCGGGATAAATCACCGCGCGGAGCAACCGACTGCTGGCCACGTCGGAATCCGTGAGGGTGGTGCCATAGACGTAAGTGGTGACTTGGTTGCCAGTCGTGGCATTGACCGCAGTGAGCGTGCCGAGATCGCCATCGGTGTTGTAAGCGTATTGGGTGGTCTTGTTGATGTCGCTGCCGCTGCCGCTAGCCTGGTAGTTTTCGATGGTCCCGGTCAGCCGCCCGGCCTGGTCGAATTCCGCCCGCTTGACTGTACCCTTCGGGTCAGTGACCTGCCACGCATTGCCGCTATCATCATAGTCGGTGGTGGTCACCAGCACGGTGTTCGAGCGGGCGGCACAAGTGGACGGGCGGGTAAGTGCGGTTCCGCCATTGGTTCCGTAGCTCGCGACGTTGCGGCCCCGGCCCAAAGCATCGGGGTAAATCGCGGAATAGCTGGCACGGGCCTTGGGCTGACTGCCGCCGGGCGTGGTCAACGGGCCGGTGCCGGTCGCATTATGGAATCGCTCACGCGTGATTTGCAGGACGACATTGCCTTCGGCATCATACGTCAATTCCTCCTGCTGCATGACGGTGTCGTTGGCCAGGTCGCCAGGCCCAAAGGCGAAGTAGCGGGCGGTGATGCGGTTCAAACCGTCGTAGACCATGGACTGGAACATCTGGCTGCCGGATGGCAGGCGGCGGATCTGGTTGCCGGCGGCATCGTACCAGTAATTGTCCGTGAGCGAATTGCCACTCGCCCCGTTCGTGCCTTGGCGAACCGTCCGATAAATGCCCCCGCGCGGGTCATATTTGTTTTCAGTCTTCCAGCCGAGCGCGCCCGTGCTGCCGGTGTCACGACGCTCCGTAAGAATCAAACGATCCAGGTTATTGTGGTTGAACATTTCGTAGAAGTCGATTTCACCATCGGTGAAAGTGCGGCGACTGCGGAAGTCATAGCCGTGGGTGGTGACGCGTGTGTCACTGTCACTGGCGAATTGCGTCACCTGGGTCAGATTTCCATTCCCGCCCGCCGCGCCACCATCGTATTGCAACGCTTCGACCTTCTTCATGTTGTTGCCGCCAGTGCCGGCCCCAGCCGGGTTAGCATAAGTAGCGCCGGAGTCATTGGTGCCGATCCACTTCTCCGCCACCCAGCCCTTGGGGTGATAGACCTGCCGGGTGATGGTGCCGCCGGGAGTCTTCTCCCGGACTTGCCGCTTCATAGTATCGTAACCAAAGCGGGTCTCGTTGAAATTCGTTCCCGCCACGCCAATGCCCGAGGACGGGATGGTGGTGTAGAGCCGTTGGAGCAAAAGTTGGCGCGAGGTTTCGTAAGCGAAGAAAGTCCACCGTACCCAGGAAGTCTGCGCGAACGTGTCGGTCGGGAGCAGCTTGCCGCTGGTGCTGGAGCGGGTCGCCTTGATTTCATCGGTGAGCCGGCTCGCGTTGTCGAACTTGCGGATGGAGACGGGATTGATCAGCGTTTCCGAGCTGTCGGAAACCTTTTGATAGCCCATGCCCTCCCACTGCTGTCGCTCATCGTCCTTGTACACCACCCAGCGCGCCCGGCGAACCGAAGTCGCGGTGCCGCTCAGGTCGATCTCGTGCGTCGGCCCCAGTTCCTGGGTCACGCGCCCGCGCTCGTCCACGGTGAAGTCCGTGATCAGGTGCAACCCGCCGCCGCTCGGTGTGCTCCAGCCGCTGGGAACGGCCGGGCTGTCCGTAATGAGGGTGGTGTTCACATCTTCGATGGTTTGCAGAACCGCCCCGGTTGAAAGGTCAAACTTGTTGCGTTTAAGAAAGCCGCGTTCGTTCTTCCTCCAAGTGTTGCGGCCATTGATATCGAAGACTTCCTCGAAGAAATCCGCCGTGCCCGATCCGTTCTGGCTGGTGGAAACAACGGGCAAAGTGGTGGTTCGTTTCTCGAACTGGGTGCTGCCCGAGAACCAGGTATAAGTGTAATCCGTGGTGGCCGCGTCTGAACCGCCACTCGCATCGCTTTGATAAACGATTTCCTTCCAGGTCAGGTTCACCGTTGAATTGCCGGCCGTGCGCGAGGCGTACTTCCATTCGCGCAACTTGGCCTCCGTGCCACTGCTGCCCTGCTTTACTTTTTCGTAGCGGAGATAACCGGCCAGTTCGCCATTGGCCAGATCGGTGGACGTGTAAAAGTCGTTCACATGGATCAGCCCGTCGCTGGATTTGAGGGTGACCAGCCCCGGATCGGACTCGGAGTAGCTCTGAACGGCGGCGGACGATCCCTTGAGCACCAGACGTCCGGCATCGTCATACTTGAAATACTCATACCACTCGGCGGAGCCCGCCTTGAAGACCTTGAGCATCGGCTGCGTGGCGTAGTTGGTATAGACGATGTTCTGCGTGCCGTCCGTGAGGGTCTCCGTGGTCTTGGTTTTCCAGCGATTGAATCCGTCGCTGTGCGCGGAGGTGGAACGACCGAACAGGTAGCTCAATTGCGCGCCGCCCGCCTTTTCGGCGGTGACTTCCTTGCTGGAACTGCTGTACTCGAAATAGTTGTCCGAATAGGGCAGGATTTGCGCAAAGGTGGCCAGGTCCGGGGTGATGCCCACCGACTCCATCTTGGCGTAACCCTGCGGCCCCAGCACGATCTTGAGCGCATGGGCAAAACCGTTGCTCTCGCCGGTCAGGTAGTAGCGATACAGGCTCTTGGAAAGATCCTGCCAAGCGTTGGATTTGAATTCCTGTATGGTCACACGCTTGAGGTCGCCGGTGGTGCCATTCGTGTCGGTGCTCACGTAGTAGTCATACTTCGCGCGCCGCACATCGTTGCCGTTGACCTTGAGCGTCACATACTGGAAGCGACTCGCATTCTCACCGGAGGTGTGGAACGCGTAGTGGTAGCCAGCACTATTGCCGCCGGACTGCATGACAAACGAGGCGATGCGGTCATCGCCTCCGTAGGTCGCCACGGTCTCGTTTCCATACGGGTCGGTGAAACTCTTGAACTCGCCGCGCTGGATGGCCGGATGGTTGGTGGTGAAGTCGAAAAACTTGATGACCCGCCCGGTATGCACGTCGGTGTAGATCAACAAATGGTTGGTGGTGTCTTGGACCAGGGTGTCTTGGACGAAGAAACGTGCCACCCAACTGCCCGAAACGAGATCGAACCAGAGCGCTTCCTGAATGATGCCCACCAGGCAGAGGGTGGACGAGTCCGGCTGGGCGAGTTGCGGCAATTGCGCCACGAACCAACTGTTGCCGTTCGCGCCCGCATCCTGATTGGAAAGCCGGTTGCTGTAACTGCGGGTATGGCCCCAGGGAACTCCGAAGCCATCGGAGGAAAGATCCGTCGTGATGAACCGCACTTCGCCATCACCGTAGCGCACGGGATCGGAACTGAAGGATGAATCTGGAGGCGGGGGACATGGCGCCACGTCGGGGCAACAACAAGACGTGCATGTCCCTCCGGTTCCATCACCTCCGGGGCCGCAGGTCTTGCCGCAAAGAGTGGGTGGTTTTGAAGATGTCGGAACTGCGGGTGAACTCATAAATTTTTCCTCGGTGGTTTAGATTTGGCTGTGACAGATATTCGTTCGTGGCAGAGAAATTTTCATTGGTTGCTTTATGCTCTCCATAAATTGGCAGAACAAAGACAAAAACTTGTATATTTGCACAATCGAATTTTGGGGGAGCGCCCGCCTCGGGTGCAGTGGGCCGTGCCCTCGCGGCTCACATTGGCATCGACCGGTTCGTTTTGTTTAGGCTGAACGAGAGCGATTTGCTTCGGCAGGAGGGCGTGCCGTACTACAGCCGGGGGCGGCTATGCTCCCCATCACTCACGTTGGCGTGCGAGTTAACCAGTGGGCGATCAAAACGATCTCGACCGTGATCGGAAAGGTTATTCAGAGCCTCCTCACGTCGGCTGCTACGGGCGGAACTCGCCTCGCAGCGCGAGGCTTTCTACCTGGCTAGTTTTGTGCGGCGCTTCATCCATTCGCGCGGCGTGAGTCCAACGGCGTGTTTGAAGTCGTGCGAGGCGTGGGCGGCATCGTGGTAGCCGAGGGCATCGAAGAATTCCTTGATGCGCTCGCCCAGGCGCAGGCGGAATTTGAATTCGCAGAGGCGGAGTTTTTCCAGCCACTTCTTGACCGCGATTTTGAAATGTTGGTGAAAGAAATCCCGCAGCGTGCTGACGCTGGCACCACAATTCTGGGCCAGCGCTTTCACGCAGTACCGAGCCTTGGCGATTCGAGCCGGCCAATCCGTGATGGCTCGCAAACGGTCCATGACAGTTTGAGTTTTCATAGCGCGTTATTGGCAGGCGGATTCGCGGAAACAGAGCAGTGGGTGCAGGACTGCGGGCGCGGGGGGGGCGAAAGTATGGTATCGGCTCACTGGCGGCGGAGAATCTCGCGGCTCTCGGTGAGTCCAACATCACACAAGAGAAATTGACCGCGCTGACGACGAAGACGGACGCCTTCGCGGCGGTGTCGTCGAAGCCCCGCCAGAGTGTGGCGAAAAAGGCGTTGCCCCGCCTCTTGAAGCAAGGCCAGAGCATCCTCTCTCGCCGCGTGGATCGTTTGATGGTGCAGTTCAAGGAGAGCGCGCCGGAGTTTTACGCGGAGTACAAGACGGCCCGCAAAATCGTGGACCAACTCGGCACCCAGCAGGCGCGCGCGGCCACTAACGTCCTTTCGGCGCACAGCCAGCCCGAGTTGTTGAAGGCGGCGTAAAGCCAGGCTGCCCATCCTGCTAACGACCACCGCAAGCGCAGGCTCGTGGTGGTCGTTCTGTTGTTTGCCAGTCACCTCAAATGGGGGCATACGACGTATGGTGTGGCGCAGAAGCAGGACCATTTCTCTTTTCCGTTACACATCACAGGTCCAGCGACGCGAAAATACGGGTTTACCCTGAGTTCTTCATTGACCCATCTCCGCAGACTTCTTAGGAATGCCAACGAACCCAAGCCCCTTCAATGCTATGCGCGAAAAACTTAGATGCGCGGTCATCGGCGTTGGTGCCATCGGCATCGAGCACCTGAACAGCCTGTTGCACTGTCCCCGTGCCGCCACGGTGGCGATCGCAGAACTCAACCCTCAACGTCTGCGGGAAGCCGCGGAAAAATTCCACATCCCGCGCTCCTACTGCAACTACGAGGAGTTGCTCGAACAGCCCGACATTGATGCCGTCACCATCGCCCTGCCCAACTTCCTGCACGCCCCCGTAGCCATCGCCGCGCTCAACGCGCGCAAGCATGTGCTGATCGAGAAGCCCATGGCCACCAACGCCAAGGAGGCGGCCAAGATCGTGGCCGCCGCGCAGAAGAACCGGCGCACCGTGATGGTCGGGAAGAATCTCCGCTTCGACAAACACACCCAGAGCGCCCGCCTGGCCATCCAGCGCGGCGATCTGGGCGAGGTGTATCACGCGCGCGCCTTCTCGCACCGGCAGAGCGAGATACCCCGCATCGGCTCCTGGTTCACGCAAAAGAATCTGGCCGGGGGCGGCTGTCTGGCGGACGCCGGTTCGATGCTCATCGACACCCTCTTTCACCTACTCAACGACTTCGAGGTTGTATCCGTTTCGGCCACCGCGCATTCCAAATTTGGCACCCGTGGCAAAGGCGAAGGCAGTTGGGGCAAGAGCGAAATCGATCCGAAACGCACGTTCGACGTCGAAGATCACGGCAGCGCCTTCCTGCGCATGAAGAAAGGCTACACCGTGACGGTGGAAACAAGTTGGGCGGGATTTCATCCGGGGGACAGCCGGGAGGAAGGCATCGACCTGCTCGGGACGGAGGCCGGCCTGAGCCTGTATCCGGCCAAGCTCTTCAAGCAAAGCCTGCAAGGCTTCGAGACCACGCACTTCTACAACACGAAGAACGGGCCGGTGGAGGATCGCATTTCGCATTTCGTGAACTGCATCATCGAAGGCAAGAAGACGCTCGTGCCGCTGGAGGAATCGCTGAAAGTGCAGCAGGTGATGGACGCGATTTACCAGTCGGCGGAGACGGGCAAGGAAGTGCGGCTGGGCGGGAAATGAATTCCGTGGCCGGGAATTTTCTCCCGCAGATTCAGAGCGACCGCAGATGCAGATTTTCCATCCGTGGCTGTCCTGAATCCGTGGGAAATTCTTTTCTTAAAAATCAGAGGTCAGGCGGGACGCGCTGGCCTACCGCACCGCCGCCGCACCGTTCCCCTCGTTAAGATACGTTGCCCCGTCCACTTCGCTTAATTTCAGATACTGGCTCCAGCGCAGGAAACCAATGTCGCGCGTCGCTTCAAGGCGTTCGGTTTTCACTTTCGGCATGGAGCCGCTGTGCGTGGCGAAGGATTCGTGCAGCACGCGGCCGTCGAGCGGTTGCGGCGGTTTCACGCCCAGGAGATGCAGCACCGTGGGCACGAGATCAATGTTGCCGCTGGGAATTTCATTCAGGAAGCCGCGTTTGAAATCCGGGCCGGACGCGACCAGCGTGTTGTTCATGTCAAAGCGCGAGAGCGAGGCGTGGCTGCCTTTGCCCTTCGTGCCGTCCATCGAGTA
>JANOQV010000292.1:0-62241 GCA_031414955.1 Pedosphaera sp.
CAAGGTGCGAACCTCAGCGGGTATGGGTTTTCCCGACGCGCTCCACCTCATCACGTTGCTGCGCCCGAAGACGGGCGCACTCCGGGGCCCGTGGCCTGCGCCGCCCAAACGACTTTTCAGACAGGCTCTCAGGCAAAGGCCAGCACGCCTGCGCCGCGGGCGCGAGCCAATGCTTCCCGCCCCCTGCATCCGTCCGGCCAAACCCGCGCAAATTCTGGCGCGCGGACCGCGCTTGACGCAGACTGCGCGGGAGCGCCGCCGGCCGCGGCCGCGGCTCATCGCATGTTAAAAGTCAAAGACACGCTGCGCGCGACGGTGAACCTGACCTTTGATGGCCGGGTCATCAAAGTTTATCACGGACCAAACGCGCTGGAGCGGTGGACGCAGGAGACAAAAATCCTCCGCCTGCTCGAAGCGCGCGGCTGCCCGTTCGTGCCGCGGCTGCTGGAGGCGGACGCGGACAAACTGCGCATCGTGACGACGAATTGCGGCACGCGGGTCGAACATCTGGACGAGGCGCGGCGCGAAGAGCTGTTCCATGAACTGGAGAATTTCGGCGTGCGGCACGACGATCCGGACGTGCGCAACGTGACCTACCGCCAGAAGGACGGGCGCTTTTGTTTGATCGACTTCGAGTTCGCCAGCATCCTCCCCGGCTTCGAGTCAACTCCAGCAGCATGAGAAAAAAGCCAGCGGCCCCGGCCGCGATGACATCATCATTGCAGTGGTATGGGTGGACGGACCGGGGCCGGGTCCGCGCCAACAACGAAGATTCCTTCCTGGCCCTGAGTTTCGACGCTCAGGAAATCTACCGGCTGGGCAAGCACGGCGAAGCCCCGCTCGCGCAAACTGATTTTGCCTTCGCCGTGTGCGATGGCATGGGTGGCGCGAAGGCGGGCGAGTACGCCAGCCGCATCGCGGTGGAGAAAATCATGGCCCTGCTGCCGCGCTCATTTCAGCAGAAGGCCAGCGGGCTGGAGTCGGGTTTTGCCGACGTGCTGACGGAACTCTACACGCAGGTCCACAAGGCGCTGGCTTATCTCGGCGGCAGTTACGACGAGTGCCACGGCATGGAAACGACCATGAGCCTGGGCTGGTTCACGCCGGGCTGGATGTATTTTGGCCACGTCGGGGACAGCCGCATTTATTACCTTTCCGCGCGCGATGGCACGCTCAAGCAACTCAGCCAGGACGACACCTACGTCGGCTGGCTGTTCCGCAACGGCCAGATCAACGAGCGCGAAGCCCGCACGCACCCGCGCCGCAACGTGCTGCAAAAGTCTTTGGGCGGGAGCAACCAGTTCGTCGAGCCGCAGCTCGGCGCGGTCGGCTGCGAGCCAGGAGATGTGTTCCTGATTTGCTCGGACGGTTTGACGGACGGGCTGTACGATCACCACATCGTGGACATCTTGCGAGAGCCAGCCTCGGAGAAATTGAATCCCGCGCAAAAGCTGGTGGAGGATTCCGTGGCCGCCTCGGGCCGGGATAACACGACCGCGCTGGTGATCCGGGTGGGGTGAGGGAAGCGAGGCCTCACGCCAAGTCCGCCAAGGACGCGAAGACTCGTGCCGGAGAACGGATGGGCATGGTTCCGGCAACTACTCCGATCCGTTGCGCAGTTTGGAATACGTTCCCATGCTTTGCCTTGGCGTGCTTGGCGGAGTTGGCGTGAGGCACATCTCCAAAAAAAACCGCGCCCGGTTTGCACCGGGCGCGGCGTGAATTCTAATTAAGCGAATCCTAGCCGTGGTAGCCTTCTTCGCCGTGTTCCGCGAGGTCGAGGCCCACGGTCTCGACTTCTTCGCTGACCCGCAGACCAACCACCGCCTTCACGATGTAAGCGATGACCACCGTGCCCACGACAGCCAGGACAATGGTGATGCCGATGGCCTTCACCTGTTCCATCCACAACCCATTGCCGATCAGTTTGAAGAGGCCGTTGGCCTTGGCATAGCTGTTGGCGTCGGTGAGGTTGCCATTGACGCTGCTCGTGGCCAGGAAGCCGGTCATGAGCGCGCCCAAAGTTCCGCCGACCGCATGGACCCCGAAGGTGTCCAGCGCGTCATCGTAGCCAAACCACCGCTTGAGCTTGAGCACGGCGAAGAAAGGAATCAGACCCGCCGCCACGCCAATGATCATGGCACCGTTCGCATCCACGAAACCGGCCGCCGGGGTGATGACCACCAGGCCAGCCACCGCGCCGGAGCAGAAACCGAGGATGCTGGGCTTGCCGCGGAAAATGTATTCCGCCATGCCCCACACGAAGGCTGCGACCGCCGCCGCCAGGGTCGTGGTCATGAAGGCGTTGCCTGCGATGCCGTCGGCCGCCACAGCGCTACCCGCGTTGAAGCCGTACCAGCCCACCCACAGCATGCCCGTGCCGATCATGCACATCACCATGCTGTGCGGCTGCATCGGTTCTTTGCCGTGGCCCAGGCGCTTGCCGAGGATCATGCAAAGGATGAGCGCCGACCAGCCGGAGGACATGTGAACCACCGTGCCGCCGGCGAAATCAATCGCCTTGATCTTCGCATCACCGTTCCACACGCCGTTCATCAGACCGTCCACGCCCCAGACCATGTGGGCCAGAGGGAAATAGACGACGAACATCCAGAGCGTGACGAAGAGCAGAATGGCCGAGAACTTCATGCGCTCGGCAATCGCGCCCACGATCAGCGCGGGCGTGATGATGGCAAACATCATCTGATACATGGAGAAGATGTTTTGCGACACCCACGCGGCGTAGTCGGTGTTCGGCAGGGCGTCCACCCCCTTGAGGAAGGCGAATTTCAATCCGCCCAAGTAAGGACTGCCGGCGGAGAAGACCAGGCTGTAGCCCACGAGATACCAGAGGATCGTGACCAGGCCAGCGATGCCGAGGCATTGCGCGAGCACGGAGAGGATGTTCTTCTTGCGCACCAGGCCGCCGTAAAACAGGGCCAGGCCAGGCAGGGTCATGAACAAGACCAGCGCGGCGCTGGTCATCATCCAGGCATTGTGGCCCGGACCGGCGCCCGCGATCTTCGAGGGCGCGTTGGTGCTGCCACCGCGTGCGCCGTTGTTCACGTAAGCTTCGAGGTCTTCGAGGCGTTCCGCCATGGAACGCTCCGGAGCCGGGGCGTCCGCCGCGCGCACGGTGTTCACCAAGGCGAACAGCACGGCCAGCAAACTGAGGGAGAGGAATAGTTTCTTCATGTGTTTTAGTAGTTCGAGTTGCGGGGACGGTTAAACGGCGGCGTCGCCCTTCTCTTCGGTGCGGATGCGGATGGCTTCCTCGACGTTCGAGACGAAGATTTTCCCGTCCCCGATCTTGCCCGTCTTGGCCGCGCCGACGATGGCCTTGAGGGCGGCGTCCACGCGATTGTCCGGGAGGACGAGTTCGAGTTTGATCTTGGGCAGGAAATCGACCGTGTATTCGCTGCCGCGATAGATTTCGGTGTGCCCTTTCTGGCGCCCGAAGCCTTTCACTTCGCTGACGGTCATGCCTTCGATGCCCACTTCGGCCAGGGCGTCTTTTACTTCCTCCAGTTTGAAGGGTTTGATGATAGCTTCGACTTTCTTCATGAGTGTTTGTTTGGGTGCAGGGGTTTGCGGACAGCGAAGTCAATCTCTCCGAACAGCGGGGAGATCGAACCTAGGACGAATGCGCCAACCAGCAGGCCATGCTCGACGGATGAGGATCGGCCCCCCCCGCGGCAAGGCGCGGTTCGGAGCCTGACCGGTCTGTTTCATGGCTTGACGATCCATTCGCTCACAGCCTTAGCGCGCTCCGTGCCATCCGCTCCCGCCCCGAGGTGACTATGGCCCGAGGCCTTGATTTTATTGAGTTATCCGCTGGGATGAATTTTTTTCAACCACTCCATGCGCCTGTTGGAATTTGTCCACCGTAGTTTTTTTTCACCACTGGCGGTGTGCGTTACTTGCGCCGCCGCTGGATCTCGACCGGCTTTGGGCGTTCAACCCGCCGGTCAAACTCGCCGATGCAGACTCCGGTGGCCCTCGGCCTGGAGGGCGATTGACTCCAGCAATCGCCCTCGAAGCCAGGAGCCGGAGTAATTCATGAACATTTCCTTGCTTATGCGAACATTGCGTCGATTGCCATTGATGGTCTTGCTGGTGGCCGTCGCGGCCGCCTTGGGGTTGTGGTTGAACCACACAAACAACGTCCCCTCTCGGCTGGCGAAGACATCCGTACCAGCCAGTCCGTCCGCTCCAATCGCGCCCGCACCCGAGAACGCCCCCGGCCACTCCAACCAGGCCAGCACCGCGTCCCGGCCGGCCACAGTTGCATTCACCGACTGGACGAAACGCTTTCTCAACACCCCCACGACCGAGCAGGGATCCGTCACCGGCTCGGGGCTTGATCTGGCCAAAGCCCGGCGCGCGTTCCTGGAAAACCTCATCAAGACCGACCCGCGCGCCGCGCTGGAACAGGCCGTGCCGGACGATATGCGAAGGCAATTGCCCGCGGACATTCAGGCTCAACTCGAACAACGAGTCAGCGGCAAGGGATTCTTCGGCGTGTTGGTCGCCAACTATCCGGACGAGGGCCGCAGCGAAGTGACGCGCGAGGTCATCCTCGACCACCGCCGCTACGAGGCCTACGTCTATGGCCGCCGCTTCAGCCAGACGACGCGTGAGCGCGAAAACTTGTGGGGCATCGCCATTGGAAGCTCACTCGCGGTTCACGAAGAACCTATTCGCGCGCTCACCGCCGCCGAAGCCGCCGGCTTGGATGCGAAAGCAAACTGTCCCGTCTCGGCGTTGCCCGCCGACACCCACGGCACGCCGGCCTTTGCTGAAGTGGCTGGGCGCATCGAGAAATTTTGCGGCGCCGGGCATCTCGCCGCCTTGAGCCAGCGGCTCGCGGCGGACGGCGGCCTGGGTGGCGACGGCGGCGAACCGCCCATCGCCCACGACGGCTGGACGCAAGGCCCGCGCTCGGTGCTCTTCATGCGTGTGACCTATCCCGACGATCCGAGCGAGGCCATTACTGAGTCCGCGGCCTATTCGCTCATGGATGGCGTGAGCGCGTGGTATGCCGAAACTTCGTACAACACCACCTGGCTAGTGACCGACGTGACGCCGTTGATGGTGCTGCCGCAAACCAAGGCCTGGTATTGCGAGAATGGCGACGGCTTCCTCCTGAGCGATTCCCGCGAGATTGCGCGCGCCTACGGCTACGACACGGACAACTACAACCTCGACATCGTGCGCTTCCCCAGCCCCGGCACCGGTTGCAACAACTACGGCTACGGCGGCAAAGCCTACGTGCGCGGCAAGGGCGTCTGGATGTTGAGCAACAGCAGCGGAGTGATGATCCACGAACTGGGCCACAACTACGGCGTGTGGCACGCCAACTTCTGGACCGGACTCGGCGACGGCATCATCAGCCACGGCAGCCACGTCGAGTACGGCAATCCCTACGACGTGATGGGTTCAAGCGGCAGCTCGGGGCAGTTCAACGCCGCGTTCAAGAACCAGCTCGACTGGCTTCAGGACTCTTATGTGCAAACGGTGAGCACGAGCGGCACATATCGCATCTTCACCTTCGACGCTGCTTCCCTGACCACCGGCCAGAACTACGCGCTCAAGATTCGCAAGGACTACGACCGCAATTACTGGGCGGAGTTCCGCCGCAAGTATGCCAACGCCTGGTTCCTCAACGGCGTGATGCTGAACTTCGATCCTTGGAACAACGGCGTGACCAACAACGGCAGCGGCACGTCGCTGCTCGACACCACGCCCGGCACGCCCACCGGCAACAGCAGCAAGGACGACAGTGCAGTTGTTATCGGACGCACGTATTCCGATGCCGCCTCGGGTATTCACCTCACACCAGTCGCGCGCGGTGATGGCTCGTTGCCAGAAAACTGGATCGATGTCGTCGTGAACCTTGGAAACTTCCCCACCAACAATGCGCCGACCAACACGCTCATCGCCGATCGCTTCAGTGCAGCCACCAACGTGACGGTCAACTTCTCGGCCCTCGCTGGCGATCCGGACGGCGACGCGCTGGCCTACGCGTGGGACTTTGGTGACTACACCTTTGGCCCTAATGCGCCTAACGCTTCCAAGGCTTGGAGTGTCGCCGGTGATTACATCGTGCGCTGCACGGTCAGCGACATGAAGGGCGGCATCCACACGCACAAGGTTTTGATCACGGTCGGCAGCCCGACGACGTTTCGCGCCTCGGGCCGCATCACGGTCAACGGAGCTCCGCTCGAAGGCGTGCGCGTTCACAACGGCCAGAGCGGTGCCAGCTATCGCGGCAGCTCCACGGACAGCGACGGTTATTACACGGTGCCGGGACTGGCGGCGGGCAGCCACACCTTGACCGCAGTGAAATACGGTTACACGGCCGCCGCTTCGGGTTGGGGCAATCCCATCACGGTTGGACCCCATGCGACCAACCTGGACTTCACCGCCACGGCGCTGACCACCGTTGGTTTCACTTTGCTCGACACGAACATGAACGAGGCGGGATTGGATACCGGCGTGGTCCGCATCACCCGCAGCGGCAACACCAACCTGGCGCTGCCCGTGCGCTTGAACCGCACGGGTTCGGCCTTGTTCACCACCGACTACACTATGAATTCCGCGCCGACGGGGTTGCCGCTCGTGGTCTGGTTTGCCGCCGGCGTGACCAACCTCGACCTCACGCTCACGCCCGTCGCCGACGCCCTGAGCGAAGGCCCGGAGTCCATCACGCTGACTCTGATCGAGGACGCGAGTTACGTGCTCGTGCCCTCGGCCGAGGTGACGATGGTGTTGAATGATGACGACGTCGCCGTGCGACCGACGATCGGCGTCGTCGTGAACAACTCGAACGGTCCCCTGGGCGACAACCTCGCCGCAGAAAGCGGCAACGACGCCGGCGTGTTCCTCTTCTCCCGCGCCGGCAGCGTGGCGAACGAACTGCTCGTGCATTACACCGTCTCCGGCGTGGCGACGCCGGGCGCGGACTACGTGCCCCTGTCCGGCGTGGTCTCGGTTCCCGCCGGGCAAGGCTTCGCCACCGTGACTTTGAATGTGCTCGACGATGCCGAAGTGGAGGGCAATGAGACTGTCATCGTCACCCTCGTCACCGACGCCGCTTACGCCATCAACGGCAGCGCCTCGAACGCGACCGTCACCATTCTCGACGACGATCCGGTCACTGTGACGGTAGTGGCGACGGACAACGTGGCTTCGGAGTCCAGCAACAACGGCACCGTGGTCTTCAACCGCATCGGGAGCGTGGCGGCCAACCTCGTGGTCAATTACGCGCTCTCGGGCACGGCCTCGAACGGCGCGGACTATTCCGCGCTCTCCGGCACCATCACCATTCCCGCCGGGCGGCCCAACGTCACTCTCACCATCACGCCCATCAACGACACGGCCGTGGAAGGCGATGAGTCGGTGATGGTCACGGTGCTTTCCAGCGCGGCCTACAACGTGGGCCATCCCGGCTCGGCTGAAATCACCTTGCAGGACAATGAGATTTCCACCGCCACGCTCACGGCCAGCGACGCCGCGGCGACGGAGCCGGGCGCGAACACGGGCGCGTTCACCTTTACCCGCACCGCACCGTTCACCAATGACCTGACCGTGCTTTACAACGTGACCGGCACGGCGGTGCCCGGCGGGGATTACGCCGCGCTGTCCGGGTCGGTGTTCATCGCCGCAGGCGTCACCTCGGTCGTGGTCACGGTCACGCCGCTGGACGACACCATTCTCGAAGCGGATGAATCCGTGGCGGTCAGCCTGCTGCCGGATGCAGCTTACGTGGCCGGCACCACGACTCCGTTGACGGTGACGATCAAGGACGACGATGGCGGCACGGGAGCGTTGGCGGCGATCGGGTTCACCACCGCAGCCAGCCAGGGGCTGGAATCTGACACGTCGGTTTATGTGTCGCTGCGGCTTTCGACCAACCTGCCGGGCAACGCCAGCGTGAACTACACCGTGACGGGCGGAGGCGCGACCGGCGGCGGCACGGACTTCACTCTCGCCAGCGGCACGCTGGTCTTTCCGACCAACGAGTTCAGCCGTTACCTCAGCTTCTCGGTGGTGAATGACACGCTGGCGGAGACCAACGAGACCATCATCATCACCCTCAGCAATCCCACCAACGCCGTGCTCGATGTGTTGAGCAATCACGCTTACACCATCATCGACGACGACGTGTCCGGCCTGCTCACGCTCTCGACGCCGGACGCGACCGCCCACGAAACAGGTCTGGGGACGGCGACTTTCCGCATCACCCGCGCCGGATTGACCACGAATGATCAGACGGTGTTTCTGCAAATCCTTGGCTCGGCCAATGCGCCCGCTGACTACTCGCCTCTGCCCACGGTGGTCGTGATTCCCGCCGGCACCAACTCGGTGGACTTGATCGTGACTCCCGTGGACGACGCGACGGATGAGACGAATGAGACGGTGACGATCAAAATGCTTCCTTCGCCCGGCGCGCGGCTGGGCAGCCCGAACCCGGCCAGCATCACCATCGTGGATGACGACGACAGCAACCTCCTCCCCGTCGTGAAGGTGGAGGCTGTTGATCCCTGGGCCTCGGAGCCTGGGGTGGACACGGGCACGTTCCGCATCTCGCGGGATCGCGGCACGAATGCGGCGCTCGTGATCAGCTTCACCGTCGGTGGCGCGGCGGTGAGTGGCACGGATTACACCAACCTTGGCACCAGCGTGACGCTGCCGGCGGGCGTGTGGGAAACCAACCTCGTCGTTTATCCGCGCAACGATTCGACCTATGAGACGAATGAGACGGTCGTGCTCAACCTGTCGGTGCTCGCGGCCTACCGCGTTGATCCGCTCGCGGCTGCGGCCACGGTCTTCATCGTCGATGACGAGCAGGGAGTCTCCGTGAGCGGTTCGGGCGTCTCCGCCGAGGATGGTTCGAGCACGGGCACCTTCGTGCTCAGTCGCACCGGCAGCACGCTCTCCAACCTCACGGTGTTCTTCCGCTGGGCGGGCACGGCGACGACCAACGACTTCACGCCCTTCTCCACGAACATCGTCATTCCCGCCGGCAGCAACGCCGTGGCTTTGCCCATCGCCGCCATCAGCGACGGCACGAACGAAGGTCTCGAAACTCTCGTGCTCACGCTGGCCACGAATGCCGCTTACACGGTGCTGACGCAGAACACCGCGGCCATTGTGCTCGTAGAAGGCGGCGCGGTGTCGCCGTGGAATTTCTGGCGAGCCGTTCAGTTCACGGCGGGCGAGCTGAACAATCCTCAAATCAGCGGCGCGGATGCCGACCCGGATGGCGACGGCGTGCGCAATCTGCTCGAGTACGCCTTCAACCGGCTGCCCAAGATCGCAGACGCCGGCGGTTCGTTCACCGGCGGCTTTGAAGTGTTGCCCGGCCCGACGAACAGCTACGTGGTGCGCTTCACCCGCCGCCTGCCGCCGACCGATCTGAGCTACGCCGTGGAAGTGACGAGTGACTTCAATGTGTGGCAGACCGGTGTTAGCGTGGCGCAGGAAATTCTCCCGGCAGTGGCCGACGGCAACGGGATTACCGAGACCGTGCGCTGCATCATCCCGCCCGGTCCCGGCGTGCCCGGCCAGAAATTCGTGCGCCTGAACGTGACCTTGCTCCCCGGGCCGTGACGCGTCCTGATGTGCAATCCTGGTTTGTGTCCCGGGGTTTTTCAGATTTCTGCCAAAAAATATTTCTGCCTTGAAATACGGAGCGGGCACGGGTTGATGGCAAAAAGATTTGTTGGCAGAAAAATGCGCAGGCGGTGAACAACACGGGATGCACCTCGAACTCTCCTCCATCACGCCGGACGGACCGCGCTGGACTCAAGCCCGGAGGTTGAAAAGACTCCTGGAAGACAGCCGCTCTATCGGAACAGCTCCTGAATCTCGTCCCAGTCCAGCGCGGCGGTGAACTGCTCGTCACCCAGCGTGCCCTGGATGACTTCGCGCTTCTTCTGCTGGAGGGTCAGAATCTTTTCCTCCACCGTGCCGCGCGTGATGAGCTTGTAGCTGGTCACCACGCGCGTCTGGCCAATGCGGTGCGCGCGGTCCGTGGCCTGATCCTCGACGGCCGGATTCCACCACGGGTCGAAATGAACCACGGTGTCCGCGCCGGTCAGGTTCAAGCCCACGCCGCCCGCCTTGAGGCTGATGAGGAAAACGGGCGCGGAGCCGCGCTGGAATTTCTCCACGACTTCGCCGCGGTTGGTCGTGGAGCCGTCGAGGTAGCAGAAGTCGATCTGCTGTTCGACCAGCTTCTCCTTGAGCAAGGCCAACATGCTCACGAACTGGCTGAACACGAGCACGCGATGACCGCCGTCCACGATTTCCTGGAGCAGTTCGTCGAAGGCTTCGAGCTTCCCTGATGCCTCACGCAAAGGCCGCGAAGGGCGCAAAGGTTCAGTCTGGTTTATTTCCACTTCGCGGCCTTTGCGTGAGGCATCCAGCAGCCGCAGGTCGCAGCAAATTTGCCGCAGCCGCAGCAGCGCGGTGAAGACGACCATCCTGCTCTTGGCCAGTCCCTGCGCGCCGACCGCTTCCAACACTTCCTTGCGGCTGAATTCCATCACCTGCTGATACACGGCACGCTGCTCATCGTTCAGTTCGCAGAAGGTGACTTGCTCGATCTTCGCGGGAAGATCCTTGGCCACGTCGCGCTTGAGGCGGCGCAGGATGAAGGGCTTCAACCGCCGAGCCAACCGGGCCTGCGCGTCGGTGTTGCGTTCCTTCGCAATGGGCAGCTCGTAGCGCTCCTTGAAATCCTTGGCACTGCCGAGATAGCCCGGCATGAGAAAATCGAAGATGCTCCACAGATCGAGCACGGAGTTTTCCAGCGGCGTGCCCGTGAGCACGAGCCGGTGGCGGGAGCGGATGGCCTTCACGGCCTGCGCGTTCTGGGTCGCGCGATTCTTGATGTGCTGCGCCTCGTCGAGAACCACGGTGTCGAACTCCAGCGCCGCATACTTCTCCCAGTCGCGGCGGATGAGCGCGTAGCTCGTCACGATCAAATCGCTGCCCGGAATTTCCGCGAAGAGTTTGTGCCGGCCCGGCCCGTGAAGCGCGACAACTTTGAGTTGCGGCGTGAACTTTGCGGACTCGGCGGCCCAGTTGTACACCAACGAGGTGGGACAGATGACCAGGTGCGGAGCCGGTTTGCTGTTCCGAGTTTCGCGTTCCGCGTTCCGCGTGGCCGCAATCAAAGCCAGCGCCTGCAACGTTTTTCCCAGTCCCATTTCGTCCGCCAGGATTCCGCCGAAGCCATTTTCGCGCAGGAAATGCATCCAGGCCACACCATGCTTCTGGTAGGGCCGCAGCACTTTCTCCAATTCTCCGAGCGGCGGGCATTCCAGCTTGGCCTCGCCACTCTGTTGCTTCGCGCGCTCGCGCCAGGATTGCGGCGCCTTCGCCTGCCAGCCTTGGTCTTCGAGTGTCGCTTCCAAGAAACCGGCCTGCGCGTTGCCCAGACGAAACTTGCCCTGCTGCTGCGTAGGCGAAGCATCGAGCAGGAACTGTTGCAACTCCTCCACCGCACCCGTGTCGATCACCGCAACCTTGCCGTTCTTCAACCGGGTGTGGCTCTGGCCGGAAAGAATCAGCCTCTGGATGTCCGCCTGGGAAAAAGTTTCACCGCCGCTCGACGCGAACGACACGCCGAAGTCAAACCACTGCACGCCGCTGGGCGTGATCTCGAAACGCGGTTCGATGCGCTCCAGCTTCTCGCGGGTGCTCCAGTCGAGTCGTTCTTCCAGCGTGACCTCCCACTCCTTCTGCATCCGGGGAAACTCGCGCGCGAAAAAGTTCAGCACTCGTTCCTGACCGTTGAGTTGATACCGGCCCTGCCCGTCCGGCCCGCTGAAGCCCACCCGCAACAGCCGCCCCAGCGCCTGCTGCTCCGCGCTCGGATCGCGCATGGCGTAGCGCGTCGCTTTGCTCGCATCGGGCATCCACGGCGAATCGCCCGCCACGGACGCACCCGCCGTGAGGATGCGCGAGGGATACTTGCACTGAAGCTGCGCGGCAAGTTGCGCCAGTCCGCCGGTGAGATGGAGCAGGAACTTCGGCGGCGTCTGCACCACTTCAAAGTCGTCGAGCGAGAAGTTCGCTTCCAGCGCGCCGCGCGCCGCCAGTCGCGGAAAGTCGTTGTTCAGGAACGCGGGCACTTGCTGGCGAGTCAACCTCACGGGCGCGCGCAGCACATCCAGGAACTGTTGCGCCAGCCCGAGCGGTTGGAGCGTGTGGTTGGCGAAGACCCATTTGCCTTCGAGGACCTGCGGAGTTGGTCGCGCCGCTTCCGTGTCCCCTTGCTTCCCGCTCGCCAGGACAATCTCCCCGTTCGCCTCCAACGTGGCGCGCAGGGCCGGCAGCCACGGCGCACGCAGCACCGAAATGGCTGCGGATTTCCCCAGCGTCACGCGCGGATGCTCCGTCAGCGCCGGCAGCAACTCCGCAAACTCGCGGGTGGTGATGATCAGCATTCCCGCCGGCTCTCCGGCCAGTTCCTCGACGCGCGACAAGAGGCGTTCATCTTCCGCGCCGAGTTGGAACGGGCGATCCTTGGGCAACGCGTTCAGCGGGCTGCGGCCTCGTGCCCATTGGCCTTCGAGCACCAGCATCACTTTTCCCCGCGCGGCAGCGTCGGCGAAATTCACCGGGAGAATGACGTGCAGTTCGAGCGGTTCCGCGCCGGGTTCACCGGGCACGGCACGGCGTAAACGAGCAACATCGTGAGCCGGTGAGCGGGTAAGTGGGTGAGTGGGCTTCGAACCGTTCCCACTCACCGACCCACCCACTTTCTCACTCACGGTCCCCTGCTCTGGCTTCAGCCAGTGCAACCCCACCGCCACCGAGTGCGCGCACATCGTGCCCCACTCGCGCGAAGCGCGGCAGCTACACATGTTCTCGATGTCCACGCTGCCCTTGATGACAAATCCCGCGCGATAGGAAGTCGTGCCCTCCTGCACCACGCCCTTCAGAATGGGCGGCGTCCAGTTCGAGCTGAGCACCTTGCCTGCTGCGCACAGGGCACGGGCCGACTTCATCGCCTCCCAGCCGGCGATTTTGGCGAAGAACGGTTCGGTCAGTTCCACACTCAAGCGGGCGGAGTTTAGGGGGAAGGAAAGTCATCAGAGAAACAGTAATCAGTCGTCAGTGAGGAATTGCCGTCACGCCATCGGCAATGTTCGGAGTCACGCGGCCAACTGATTACTGATTCACTGATGACTGTTTCACTGTTTCACTCGGGCCATGCACATTGAGCACATCACGGCCTTCGATCGGTCGGAGTTGGCGCCTTACGCCACGCTGCGCCAGAGCCGCGAGCATCGGCGCGACGGCTTCTTCGTGGCCGAGGGGGACAAGGTCGTGCGCCGCCTGCTGGCCAGCGACTTTGGCGTCGTCTCCGTGCTGCTGCCGGCGCGGCGTCTCGCGGAGTTCGAGCCGCTCATCCGCGCGCGGCCCGAGGACGTGCCGGTGTATGTCATGGAAATCGCGGAACTGGAGAAGCTCACCGGCTTTCCGTTCTTCCAGGGCGTGCTGGCCGTCGGAAAAATTCCCCAGCGGCATACGCTCGATTCAATCCTGGCCGCGACCTCGCCGCCGCGTTTCTTCGTGGCCCTCGACGGGCTGACCAATGCCGAGAACGTGGGACTTATTGTGCGGAACTGTGCGGCGTTTGGGGCGCAGGCGTTGATTTTAGATGAATCCTCGGCCAGCCCGTTCTTGCGCCGCTCCGTGCGCAACTCGATGGGCACGATTTTCAAACTGCCCATCGTGGAAATCGATGCCGCCCCGGAGCGCCAAGCATCGCTCGGCCCGAGCCTGGGCGCAGCCGAACCCAAGCCGAGCCGTGCTCGGCGCTCCGCTCTGGCTGACGCGCTGAACATCCTCCGCGCGCGCGGCGTGCGAGTGATCGCGGCGCACCCGCAGGCGAATCAGCGGAGCATTCATGCAGCGGATTTCCGCCGCGACTGCTGCGTGGTGCTGGGCAGCGAGGGGCCGGGGCTTTCCCCCGAAGTGCTGGCCGCCTGCGATGAAACCGTGGCCATCCCGATGGAGGCGGAGGTGGATTCGCTTAACGTGGGCAGCGCGGCGGCGGTGTTTCTTTACGAGGCGGCGCGGCAACGAAGCCGCTCACTCGATCCTCATCGCGTCTCGCAGTGACCGTCGGCGAACACCGAGTTCTGCATGCCGTTGGTATTGGCCCGGGTGTGGAACGGTTCGTAATCGTAGAGAAGCCGGACGCGCGACAGATTTGGTGCTGTTGAGAAGCGGTTCCCTCGGAAGGACCGCGGCGGGTTCTCGGTGGGCTGGTTGTTCAGGTTGTAATTCCAACCGTAGCTGGAGCCTTCACGTTGGAAGTAATCAACCACCCGGTCGTCCAGACACTGAAAGACCTTCATGGCTCCGCCCACCTCGTTGGAGAGCACCAGGCTGATCGCGGGGAAGATATTGGTCGTATCGACGGGCGAGGAGGGCAATTCCTCGGCCGACGGGAAGCGCTGCTCGTGATCGTCTGCCCAAACCATGATCGCGATGCCCAGTTGCTTGAGGTTGCTGATGCAAGCGATTTCCTTGGCCTTGCCTTTGGCCTTGGCCAGAGCCGGCATGAGCAAGGAAGCCAGGATGGCAATAATGGCGATGACGACCAGCAACTCGATAAGAGTGAAGGCCAACCGGTTTTGGGATCGAGGAGTTGATTTCATCGCCCACCCTGTTGCTGCTGCTGTTCGCGGCGCTTGCGCATCTCGACCATGCGGCGCGTGCGTTCCACGCGTTGTTCCGGAGTGCTGTTCTTGAAGGAGTTGTTCATGCGATTCTCCATGCGCGCCCTTTCCTGGGCAAACTGGGGAGTGTTCTGCATGTCCTGGAAGGACTGCTGGCGCTGCTCGGGCGTCATGTCGCGCATCTTTTCGAACTGTTCCTGACGCTCCTTTTCCTTGGCCTGATCCTCTGGCGTCATGGTGGCGACCCGAATTTCCTGTTCGCGCTCGCGCTGGGCATCGCGCTGGGCGTCCCGCTCCTCGCGCATTTCCGCCCAACGGTTGGTGCTGAAAGAATTGGTGTCGCCCTCGCGGCCAAACCCACGGCGACCGCCGCCTGGACCGCCGCCCGGACCGCCGAAGCCGCCATCGCCGCCACCGCCACGGTCGGCGAAGGAATCCCGCTCGGCTTGGACGGAGTAGAACAGGTCCCATTTCTTGTGGGCGGCCTTGGCGACCTTGGCCACGGCATCGGCGAAGGGAACTTGCTTCAGATTGAGCGTCACCAAGCCGTCAGCCCCGTCTTCGGGCACGACCTGGGCGCTCGAGAAGCGCGCGAGAGCCAGGGCAGCGAAGCCAAGATCCTTGCCGGTGACGTGGAGAGTGACCGGACTGTTCTGCGAACGCGCCAAGTCCCCGAAGCCGCCACCGCCACCGAACCCACCGCCACCCCGCCCGCCCCTCCCGCCGCCGTTGTTGTTGCCCTGCATTACAAAATTGGTCCAGCCGGCGGTTTCCCGGTAAATGTCGCCCCGGGCCAGCTTGCGCAGATTCACGAAGGATTTGCTCTGCGAATAGATCGGATACACGGCGCTGATGCGGGTGGAGGTCTGTTCCGAGATCACGGCCAGCGCTTCCTCCAGCGGCACCTTGTAGCAGGTGTAGGTGATTTTGCCCTTCACTTCTTTGTGGACGACGATGGTCTCCCAAGTCTGCCACGAGCACTTGCGGAGCACGTCGCGGACATCGGCGTCTCGCACGTCGAGGGTCACGAGATTCCGTCGGGCCTGGAAAGCTTTCAAGCCCAGCCAGCCCAATGCCACCACCGCGAGGACGGTTGACCAGAGGTAGATGCGTCGTTTCACAGTCGTAACGACGGGCAGGGTGAAGCTATGGTTACGGGGAAGAAAGGCAGGAGGCCGCACCCTGGGAGGGAGCCTCGCCCAAGGTAATCTTGGGGGGAAGCCAAGGGGACGAGTTTTCGGTTCATCGGCAGCGCAACAGCGGATGGCCTGTCCTCCGGAGGAGTGAATCAGCCGGGGAGTGAAGCTGAAACCAGTGCCCAGCCGGGTCTGGAGCACGAATATGCGGCCGGTCCGCGCCGTCCGTAACTCGCTCGGAATTTCAAGGAGCTGACGCACCAATGGCCCTCACCACGGGACAACTGTTTGCCGGTTACGAAATCCTCGCCGAACTCGGTCGCGGCGGGATGGGAGCCGTGTACCTGGCGCGGCAGATCGCCTTGCAACGCACGGTGGCGCTGAAAATTCTCCCGCCTCATCTGGCCGGTGATGGTGATTTCCTGGCGCGTTTCCAGGCCGAGTCCATCGCGGCGGCGCACTTGAATCATCCGAACATTGTCCATGTGTACAACGCGGGCGAGGCGGAGGGCATCGAGTACATGGCCATGGAATTCATCGAGGGTGAAACCATCCAGCAACGGCTGCGGCGATGCGGACGGCTGCCGCTGACGGAGGCGCTGGACATCGCCTATCACGTCGCCACCGCGCTTGATTACGCCTGGCAGACGGCGCAACTCATCCATCGCGACGTGAAGCCGGACAACATTTTCCTCGCCCAGAATGGCACGGTGAAGCTGGGCGACTTTGGCCTGGCCAAGTTTCTGCGCGAGGGCGCGTCGAGCGTGACCTTGACGGGGCAAGTGATGGGTTCGCCGCACTTCATCAGCCCCGAGCAGGCGCGGGGCGCGCGCGATGTGGACTGGCATTCGGACATCTACAGCCTGGGTTGCACGCTGCATTACTTGATGACGGGCCGCACGGTCTTCGAGGGACCGGACTTCGTGAGCGTGATGTACAAGCATGTGAACGAGACCCCGGCACCCATTCAGACGCTGCTGCCAAACTGCCCGATGGCGGTAAACCGGCTGCTGATGAAGATGATCGAGAAGGATCGCGCGCGGCGCCAGCCCAGCTATGCGGCGCTGCTGGAAGAAATCCTCCAGGCGCGCGCGGAAGCCGCCTTGTGGGAGCAAAGCGACGAACGCCAGCAACGGCGCATGGCCCGGCCGGCGCGGACGCGAAGCAGTTGGCGGCGCACGTTCGCCGCGGCGGCGCTGGTAGCGTTGCTGGGGGCGGCCGTTTACGTGCAGCGCGCCAGGCAGCCTGATTCCGCCGCGAGCGTGACCACGCTCACGGACCCGAGCGACCGGAGGGACTTCATCCAAAGCGTGCAAAGACTGCCGCCGGTGGACGGACTGGAACGGGTCATGGCCCGGCTGCGGGAGTTGAACCCGCAGTTCGACGGCAAAAAGAATTACGCCGTCGAGGAGGACGTCATCACCGAACTGAGTTTCTCCAGCGTGGGCGTGCGGAACCTGTGGCCGCTCTGCGCCTTGAAGCAATTGCGCGTGCTCAATTGCCCGGGCGAGGCCGCGACCCGGCGGCGGGGCGACCTGGCGGACCTGACGCCGCTGTCGGAGTTGAGCGAGTTGGAGGAACTGGATTGCAGTTGGACGGCGGTGGAGAATTTGCAGCCGCTCTCAAAACTGCCCTTGAACACGCTGCGTTGCGCCCACTCGCGAATCGTGAATCTCACGCCGCTCCAAGGTCTGTCCCTGGTGGAACTGGACCTCACGGGCACGCCGGTCTCGGACCTCACACCACTGAAAGGATTGCCGCTCACCTCGCTGCGCGGTGGAGAGACGAAAGTGCGCGACCTGTCGCCCCTGCGCGGCGCTCCGCTCAAACACATCCAGTTCGAGCCTCGCCTGCTGCGCGGTGAAGCCGAGTTGGTGCGTTCGTGGCCGCAATTGGAGACGATCAATGGTGCGCCACCGCGGGCGCTGGGCGGAAAGCCGCCGATGCCGGCGAGCAAGTAACGTCCGGCCTGGCTTACTTGGCCGGCTCCACAATGGTGAGCAGTTGATTCGGAGCCAGATTGTTCGTGACGACCTGCATGGTTCCGGACGGCCAGCGCACTTCCACCCTGCTGAGACGAGTCTCCGCCCCCAGACCGAAGTAAAGCGGCAGAGAGCTTTGCCCGAGATAACCGGACTTTCCATCATGCGACTGGCTGAGAGTGCGCCGGCCCGCCTGGACCGGGACCCGCGCGGCGAGACCGTCACGGTTGGAGCGCGTACCGATTATTTGACGAGGCTGGCAAAATCCCACAATGTCCGGCCTTCATGCGACTCTCGAAAACATTTTGCGCGTACCTCGCGTCTTTCGCGCTGGCCGGCTTGCTCCAGTTGCCAGCCCAAACTCCATCCGCCCAACCGCCCGGATCCAAGCCGGACGCCGCGCGGGACGATTTGCGCAAAGCCCTTGGGACCGAGGCCACCGCGCCGGCCCGGGCGGAGCAATCGAGCGCCCCCTCCGCCTCGGCGCGGGCTTCGGCCGCTCCGCAAGGATCGCTGGAGCAAATGTATCCCGGGAGCAACCTCCTCCACACGGCCACGGGCACCGTCGTGCGCCTCAGCCTGGAGCAGGCCATCCTGCTGGCGCTGGAACACAACCTCGATCTACAGGTCCAGCGCTATAACCCCATCATCGCCGAATTTGACTGGCGCGCGCAGTATGGCGCCTACGATCCGATCCTCTCCGGGGGTTACGAGGAGCGAATTACCAAGACTGAAGGCGGTGGTTTCAACCAAAACACCGGCAACGCCTTTCCCTCCAGCAAGTCGGAAGTGGGCGCAGGCGCGGCGGGAATCAGCGGCTACCTGCCTTTCGGCACGACGTATGACTTGAACCACGGGGCCAACAACGTCCGGGCCACCAGTCCTGTCCAAATCGGAACCAATGCCACCGGCGACCCTATTTTCGGCCAAGCCGTCCGGGACACCTACAGCTCCGGCGTGCAACTCACGCTGACCCAGCCCTTGCTCAAGGATTTCTGGATCGACAGCCCGCGCCTCCAGATGAAGTTGAAGAACCACGACCGGCGCATCACGCACTACGATCTGGAACGGCTGGCCATGGATGTGATCACCCGGGTGGAGAAGGCTTATTACAGTCTGATCGCCAGCCGTGAACTGGTCCGGGTCGGCGAGTCGGACGTGGCGGTGAAAAAGCAATTCTTCGACGAGCAGCAGCAACGCGTCCGGGTCGGCACGCTCGCCCCGCTGGATGCGAAGCTGGCCCAGGCGGAATTGTCCCTGGCCGAGATCAATCTGATCACGGTCCGCCAGAATGAAGTGGATGCAGAGATGACTCTGAAAGGGCTGATTCAGGACAATTACATCCGCCAGTTGACTCTCCGGCTGGATCTCACGGATCGACTGCTCGCCCTGCCCTCCCAACTGGAAACCTTCGATGCGTTCAAGGAGGCCATGGAGAAGCGGCCGGACCTGCAAGTCGAGCGGTTGAACCTGGAGAAGCAGCAAATCCAGCTCAAGTTCGACTTCAACCAATTGTTCCCCAGCCTGGATCTCTTCGCCACCTGGGGCGCGAACGGACTGGATCGCCACCTGGGCAACGCGCTCGACGACCTCTCCACTCGCCGCTTCCCACAGGATGTGTATGGATTTCGTTTCAGCATCCCGCTCACGCTGAAAAAGGAGCGGATGAACTACGACGCTTCCCAGGCCAGGAAGGCCCAGAAAATCCTCCAACTTCTCAAGCTTCAGGAGAGCATTGTGCAGGATGTGGAATTCCAAATCCGCCTGCTGCGAACCACTTGGACAACGATCCCGCTGCTCCGCGAACAGACCACTTACCAGCAGGCCGCGCTCGAAGCGGAGCAGAAGAAACTGGCCGAGGGCAAGAGCACGAGCTTCGAGGTGCTGAAGATCGCCTCCCAAGTGACCAAGGCCCAGTCCGATGAGATCAGCACGTTGCGCAACTACAACCAGGCCGTCTCCGAATTGAACTTCCGCAAAGGCACCACCCTGGAACGCTGGCACATCGACTCGCCGGCGCGCGGGAAATAAACAACACCCGCTCGGCCGGTCAGGAGGCTCGTCGAAAGCATTGGAGTTTTTATAGGTGAGGAGCCACCGCGAATGGCCGTCCCGCGCTTCGGTCGCGCTTGAGCCGCACGCCTTCAAGCTGCACCCGCCCTAACTCCTGATAATTTTTGCAATTCCCCGCCGCGTGCTTCAATCTCACCCGGCATGACGCAACCGCTGGCTCTGCTCCTCTACGAAAAACTGCTGCCCGGCACGCAGTTGGCCAACCGCCTCCAGGATCTCGGCTGGCGCGTGCAGACGCTCAACGAGGGTGCCGCGCTCACTCGCGTCGCCGAGGAGCACAAGCCCGTCCTCGTCATCGTTGATCTTCACTCCACCCGGCAGCCCGTGGCCGAAGGAATCGCCGCCCTGCGCGCCAACAAGAATACGGCCCACCTCCCGGTCATCGCTTGCACGGCGGATGATTCCCTCAGCGCCGCCGCGCTGGCCGCCGGGGCGAACCTGATCGCTGGCGACACGGCCATCCTCCAGCACCTCAGCCAGTTCATCGATCAAGCCTTGAGCGATTTTTGACCCCAGGCCGCCGGCCGGAGACCCGCACCCCGTCAGGCAGTCCCCGGTTTGATTCAAGGCTTGTCGCCCGACGCCGCTTTCCGGTTTTGTCCCCGCACACATTTGCGATGAAACAATTCACGATCCACACAGATGGCGGGTGCGAGGGCAATCCAGGCCCGGGCGGATGGGCGGCCGTCTTGCGCGGCGGCGATTCAGTATCGGAAGTCAGCGGCGGCACGGCGGCCACCACGAACAACCGCATGGAACTACAGGCCGCCATCGGCGCGCTGACCGCCCTGCCAGAACCGTGCGCGATTCAGTTCTTCACTGACTCGGAGTACGTGCGCAACGGCATCACGACCTGGCTGCGCGGCTGGAAGGCGCGCGGCTGGCTCACGGCGGACAAAAAGCCGGTGCGCAACGAAGACCTGTGGCGGCAACTGGACGCCCTGGCCCAGGCGCACACCATTCAATGGCACTGGCTCAAGGGCCATGCCGGTCATGTGGACAACGAACGCTGCGACCGCCTGGCGGCCGCCGAAATGGCGAAGATTCGAAAGCAGTTCACGCGCGCCCAACTCGCCACGCTGCGCGAGGACTTTCAGCGGGAACGCACTCCGCCGCCCGCGCAAGTCCAGTTGCTCTGAGGCGGGTTCGCTTTCCCGGGGGCCATGGAGCAGACGCTCACGAACAGATCCCATCCTGAATCTGGCTGCGCCTGATTTTCCAAGTGAAAGTCACCCAAGAAAGCTGCCGCCCCCCCCAGGTGAAATGCCCCCAGCACACGCCTCCGTCCAGGATGGGGCAGGCGAGAACCTAAATTTTTTCGCGACCGTGCCGATGATTGAGCGCAGTGATAAGTATCGTGCAGCCTATTCTAAAAACGGAAAACCTCCGCGTGGAGTTCCGCTCGAAGGAGCTGAACGGCGGAGTGAAAGTCGCGCTCCAGGGGTTGAACCTCGCGGTTTACCCCGGCGAGACGTTTGGCTTTCTGGGGCCGAACGGCGCGGGCAAGACGACCACGATGAATGTCCTGCTCGGCTTCGTGAACGCCACCAGCGGCACTGCGGAACTGTTCGGGCAGGACGTGCGCCAGCCCATCGCCCGCCAGCGCATCGGTTATCTGCCGGAGATGACCTATTACTACAAATTTCTCACCGCCGAGGAGTTGCTGCGTTTCTACGCGCGCATCTTCAACATCCCGAAGGGCGAGCGCGAGCGGCGCATCGACGCGGTGCTGAAGCTGGTCGAACTGGAACATGCCCGGAAGCGGCAGATCAAAACCTACTCGAAAGGCATGCAGCAGCGCGTCGGGTTGGCCCAGGCGCTGATCAACAATCCTGATTTGCTCATCCTCGACGAGCCGACCAGCGGGCTGGACCCGATTGGCCGCATGAAGGTGCGCGAGATCATCCAGCGGCTGAAGAGCGAGGGCAAAACAGTGTTCTTCTCCTCGCATGAGCTGGGCGAGGTGGAAACGATTTGCGACCGAGTGGCCATTTTGCACCAGGGCGAACTCAAGCGCGAAGGCCGCGTGGCGGACATCGTGCGCGAATACAACTGCGATCTGGAGCAGGCGTTCCTCCGCATCATCGGTTACGACGCCACAGGTCACGTCCTCGAAACCACCAAGTCTTCCCAGGCCGCCGCATGAACGTCATCCACGCCATCACTCTCGTCGTGCTCAAGGAAATGCTCCGGCGCAAGGACTTCTACGTGCTGTTCGTCATCACCGCGCTCATCACAGTCGTGATGGGTTCGATCAGCATCTTCAACGACGCCAGCATTGCCGGCTATCTCAAGGAACTAGCGCTGTTGCTCATCTGGATCTGCTCGCTGGTCATCGCGGTCACGACCACGGCGCGGCAGCTTTACGCGGAGAAGGAGAACCGCACCATCTTCCCGCTCCTCGCCAAGCCAGTGTCGCGCGCGCAACTTTTGATTGGAAAATTCCTCGGCTGCTGGATCGCCAGCGGGCTGTCGCTGCTGATGTTTTATCTCTTCCTCGGAATCGTCGCGGCGTCCCGCGAACACACCCTGGATGTGGGCGGCTATTTCGTGGCGATGCTGCTGCACTGGGGCGCGCTGGCGGTGGTGGTGGCGATGGCACTCCTGGGTTCAATCGTCTTCGCGGCTCCGTCCTCCAATGGCACCATCTGCCTGATTGTCTCCATCGGGATTCTGTTCCTGGCCCAGCACCTGAACACGGTGGCGATCCAGATGGGCGGCGTGCTCGGCAGCATTACTTACGCGATTTATTATCTGACCCCGCGGCTAGACTGGGCCTTCTCGGTGCGGCAATTCCTCATTTTCCACGATGCCATGCCCGGCCCGTCCGTGGTCGGGGGCGCTTTGCTCATCTACGCCGGCAACGCGGCGGCGTTGGTCCTCGCCGCGTGGCTGCTCTTCCGACGTCGGGCCTTAAACACCTAGCATGAGCGCGCCTCACTTGCTGCTGGCCTTGCTCGGCGTGGGCGGTTTCGGGATCGCGACGGCGCTGGGGCCGCGCTTCGACGAGTTGAACGCCCGCCGCGGGGGCGGATTCATGGGCAGTCTGTTCGGGGAAAGCCGGAAACTCTTCGCCCACCACTTCTTCACCCGCTCGGATGTTTACTTCCACAGCGGTTACTACCCGAGCATCTTCGACCAAGCCGGTCCGAAAAAGGAAAACCATCTGGCTGAGAAGGCGGGCGCGAAGGAGAAGCAGGCCAACCCCGCCCACGGCGAAGCCGGCCATGCGCATCACGAAGGCGAGGAGCACGAGGAGCATGAAGAGAAAAGCCCCGAGGCCAAGGGCCATGTTCACGACGAGCGGTGCCAGCACGGCGATGAAGAGGACTTTCTCGGAAAGCCCAAGGATCGGATGGATGCCTTCACCCGCCACTTTTTTGTCTCCCAGCACACGCACCTGACGGAGAAAGGTTCCAACGCACCGAAGGAAATCCTGCCGTGGATTCAGCTCGCGGCGAAACTCGATCCGCAGAAACTGGAGAGTTACACCGTGGGGGCCTACTGGCTCCGGCAATTGGACAAGAAGGAAGAGGCCGAACAGTTCTTGCGCGAAGGTCTGCGCCAAAATCCGCAGAGCTTCGAGATCATGCTGGAACTCGGGCGGAGCTATCAGGAGAAACGTGATTTTGACCGGGCGCGCAATGTCCTGGAAATGGGCTTTCGCCGCTGGCGCGAGCAGGAAAATTCCAAACCGGTCGAACAGCAGGATCGTTTTGCTGCCGCGCAGATTCTAAACAACCTCGCCCTGATCGAGGATCAAACCGGCCACCGCCAGCAGGCCATCAACTGGCTGCAGATCGTCAAGAAAATCTCCCCCCATCCCGAAGCCATCGAGCAGCGCATCAGCGAGGTCCGCGCCGGCCAACCGCTCAAGGCGGACTAACGCAGAAGGAGGGAAGGCACAGGAATTTCACGGATTCAGGCCGTGAAAACCCGCGAAATCCGTGTCTGCTTTTCAGGTTCTCAAATCACCATCCCGTGCGGCACCACGCCGTTCTTGGGGATGAGGACGATGCCGTCGCGGATGTAATAGGACGGGTGGTCCACGTTCTCCGGCTTGCCGGTGGGAGAGATGGTCACGTTGTTTCCGATGCGCGCGTTCTTGTCGATGATGGCGTTCTCGATGCGCGTGTTCGAGCCGATGCCGATGCGCGGAATGCCCACCGCCTCGTTCTCCGCGATGGACTCGGCCGACTCGTAGTAATCGCTGCCCAACATGATGGTCCGGTTGACCTGGCTGCCCGCCGCGATACTGCTCCGAATGCCGATGATGGATTGACGGATGTCCGCGTGGCTGATGATGCACCCGTCAGAAATGATGGCGTGGTCAATCTGCGCGCCGTTGATCTTCGAGGCCGGCAACCAGCGCGGCCGGCTGAAGATGGGCGCGGTCATGTCGAAGAAGTTGAAACGCGGCAGTTCGGAGGTGATGTCGATGTTGGCCTCGAAGAAGGCGCGAATGGTTCCGATGTCCTCCCAGTAACCCTGGAACACATAGGAGAAGACGCGATGCGTCTCGATGGCCGAAGGAATGATGTGCTTGCCGAAGTCCGTCAGCGAGTTGTCCAGCAGCTTGAGCAGCACGTCGCGATTGAAGATGTAGATGCCCATCGAGGCCAGCAGCAGATCCTCGCCGTCCCCCTGGATGTCCAGAAAGTCATACATGTCCGGCGGAATCTTCAAGCTGTCCTGCACCGAGGCTTCCGTCGGCTTTTCGACGAAGCGCGTGATGCGACGCTCGCGGTCGATTTGCATAATGCCCAGTCCCGCCGCCTCGCGGCGGTGGACCGGGATGGTGGCGATGGTCAACTGTGCGCCCGATTCCATGTGCTGATTGACCATCTTGCGGAAGTCCATCCGGTAAAGCTGATCGCCGCTCAGGATGAGCACGTACTCGAAGTCGTGATTGAGCATGTGGGTCAGGTTCTTGCGCACGGCGTCGGCCGTGCCCTGGTACCACGAGGTGTCGGCGAAGGTTTGTTCCGCCGCGAGGATTTCCACAAAGCCGCCCGAGAAATGATCGAACTTGTACGACTGCGAAATATGCCGGTGCAGCGAGGCCGAGTTGAACTGCGTGAGCAGGTAGATGCGCTTGAGATCGGAGTTGATGCAGTTCGAGATCGGGATGTCCACCAGGCGGTATTTGCCGGCCAGCGGCACAGCCGGCTTGGCCCGTTCCTTGGTCAGGGGGAAGAGCCGGGTGCCCGCCCCGCCGCCCATGATGATGGACAGCACGCTGCTGGTCGCGGGCGCCATTCTTGCAGTTCCTTGTGTCGGTGGCATAAAGAAATCCCTTTGTTGCGCCGTGGCGCGTTTGGTTCTGAGGCCGGAGCCTAGCGTCCGAGGAAGGCGCGGCCAAAACAAATCATCTCCGCGATTTTTGGCATGTCAGTTCCCGCTGTTGGCCCAAGGACACGGGGTTTTACCCCAAGGCTCCTTTCCACACCCGCAGATGTTCAGCGCGATTGCACAATTCGTTTTCGGCGTGGCGGCGCGCGGCGCGTGAAAGTTTCTTTCGCAACGCAACGTCTTGGCGCAGTCGATGAACGTGCTCGCGGTAATCGCCATTGCTGGAGCAGAGGAATCCGGCCTTCCCATGCGGCACGAGATTTTCCAAGTGATGACCGCCCCCCTTCGGCACGAGCGGCACGCAGCCGGTGAGCATGGCTTCGACTGTGGAACGTCCCCACGACTCGCGGAAGGCTGGGCCGAGCGAGTACACGAACAGATCGAGCGAGTGCAGGAAGTCCACTTGCGATTCGGTTTCCTTCTCCAGCAAATCCCAGCGCGCATCGAAGCGGTGATGTTTGTACACGTCCCGCATTTGATCGCTCCATGCCATGACGCGGAACTGGGTGGATGGCCTCGCGCTGGGAGCGCGTCCACCAACCTTCACGTCCAGCGAATCGTAGAACTCTGGAAAATCCGGCGGGAACTTTGCGGGATCAGGCCGCGAGAGTCTGCCGATGACGAGCGGGGCATCCGCCGCGCGCGGGCGTTCTGAGAACGGAAAGAAACCCGGATCGATGTAGTTGCCCGTGATGATCGACGGACATTTCCCATATCCCGGCGCGAGCACTTGCTTTTGCACTTCCGAGACGTAGAGCACCTTGTCGATCACGCCGAACATCACGCCCGCGATCTCCGGGCCGTGATGCCACATCATCTCACTGGACCAGATGACGCGCAGTCCCCGCTGCCTGGCCTGGAGCACGATGCCTTCGCCGAGGAATTTTCCGTTGCACAGCGAGAGCGCCACGCCGTTCAGCTTCTTGGGAAGTTCACTCCACAGGGCCGCCTTCACGCCCAGCCGCTTGAGGAATTTTCGCCAGCCCAGTTGCAGCAGTTGCTCACGCGTGTTCGGCACCATGGTGATGTCGTAATCGCGGTGCAGCAGAAGAAGCAGGTGCGTGACCTTGGTGTCCGCCCCGCCCACGTTGGAAGGCCAGTTGAAAATGTAGAGCTGCGGACGGGCTTTCATTTCGTAGATGTGGCCTCAAGCGAGGCGCGTGGTTCTCCCTCTCCCCTCAACGGGGAGAGGGCCGGGGTGAGGGGTGGGAACGTGGCACGACTCCCGACATGGATGAACTCGCGAGACGCACCACCCCTCACCCTCAATCCCTCTCCCCGTTGAGGGGAGAGGGAGGCCTGATCTCCGACCTGCCCGGCAAATTCCCGCAGGCGGGAAAACAATTCCCGCTCCTGCCAGAAGTTTCCCGCGTCTGGCAAACACTTTGCCAGACCCGGCCCGGCCGTTTCCGGGTCTGGGAAAACCGTTCCAAGAGGCGGGAAAAGAGTTTCCGGGTGCGGGAAACGGTTTCCCGCCTGCGGGAAAGTGTTTTCCGGGGCCGGGAATCGTTTTCCCGCACCCGGCAAATGAATTCCCGCCTCTGGGAAAACAATACCCAGAGGCGGGAAAAGAGTTCCCGCATAGCTTAACCATTTTGGAAACAGCTACTTACGTGAATTCGAGGCCGGACTAGCTGGAGGAGCTGGGCGGCTCACCGCTGGAACTGCTGGGCGGTGGTTCGGAACTGGAGGAACTGGAGGAACTGCTGCCGCCGCCGCTTTGTTTGGTCGAGGTCAGCTTCTTGCGAATGGCTTGAATTTGCTTGGCCAGAGGCGTGCCTTTGCCCGCCGCACCGATGAGCAAATCCACGGTGGAGGTGAAGACGCCGTAAGCAGTGGTGGAGACGCTGTTGTATTGGATGGTCGCGGTTTTCAGCGCGGTCTTGGCGTTTTCCTGCGTGGTGTCTTTCTGCGTGACGAGGACACCCTGGGCCGTGAGGGCGGTCTTGACGTTGGCCGGCGTCAAACCACCGGCGGTAAAGGCGGCGGTGTTTTGCGTGATGAGTTCGTTGAGCGAATCAATCGCTCCCTGGATTTCGTGGGCTGGATAACTCATAGAGTTGGTTCTTTCGTTGATGTTTCATTTTGCGATTTACCGATTCTGGAAGCTGGCCCTGGCGCAACCGCGCCCGCCCGTTTCCAAATTGATTCCGGCAAAGGATTTCCCCTCGCCGAATTATTCGCGCGGGAGCAACTTTTCCGCGCTGCAACCCAAAGCTCTGCGGAGACGAATCAGCGTCGTGGCCAAGGGATTGATTTCTCCTGCTTCGATGCGTTGCATGTTTCTGAGACTGATGTCGGTTTCTTCTGCAAGCTGCTCTTGAGTGATCCCTTTGGCATTGCGTTCCCGTCGGACATTGGCACCTAGCTTCTGCAATTGGGCGGCTTTTTCTTTTGGGAACGACACGCGCGATTAGGCGCACGTTCCTGATTGACTTGAACGCCGTACCGCGTCGTATGCTGGCCCGCCTGCAAGGCCGCAACGGGTTCTCATTATGAAACTGAAATGGAATTGGCTCCCCCTCTGGCCCAGCCTGACCGTGGCTCTGGCGGTTGTTTTGTTCGCCACGTGGGCCGCTCCAGCCCAGCAACTGGAAATGGCGGAACCGACCATCGAGCGCGCCTGGAATCCCCCGCTGATGGGCACGTTCTACCTCATCCATCAAAAACATGGGCCGCCGTATCCCTTCGATCCCTACGGCGGCCGGCTGCCGGTGTATGAATGGAAGCCGGGCGTGTTCCTCATCGACGATGTGGAATTCGCGGCGGCCGCGCTCCCGTCCAAGTCCGGCCAGTCGGCCCAGGCCGAAGGCGGCGGCGGTGGCCTGAGCATGAGCATGATGTCATCAACCGGGCCGGGAGGATTCCCGGTGGGCGGCAGCGGCGGTGGGGAACTGATCTGTGCCGCTTCCACCAATTTCACCCTGGCCTATCGCTATTGGACCAACAGCCTCGCGCTCGACGTCGCCTTGGGCACGAACAGCACCATCGATCTCACGGTCCTCACCTCCACCACCAACGCCCTCTACGATTTGTTTGGGACCACCAACCTCAACTCCCTTGCTCTGCCGCAACTGAGCAGGACGAACTGGCAGTGGCTGTTAAGGGTGACCAACAGCTCCATCAGCTTCACTTGGGGTGATACCAACTGGTGTGCAGCCTGGTTCCAATTGGGCACCATGCTCGACACAGATGGTGACTCGCTGACCGACGCCTACGAAAACCTGGTGAGCCACACGAGTGCGAGCAATCCCGACTCCGATGGCGACGGCATTCTGGATGGGGTGGAAGTCCAGTATGGACTCAACCCGCGTGTCGCCGATCCGCCCTTCACGATCTCCATCATGCAGCCTGCCGGCAATTCACTCCTGCCTTAACCGCCCATTCCAAGATGAAAATAATATCCACAGCCGGTTTCTTTGCCATGCGCCATTGGGCCGCAGCGATGGGCATGTTGCTTTGTTTGGGAGCAGTTCATGCGCAGGCCCATGAAACGCCACGATTGCTGGCCGAGAAAATAACCCAGGCCACGGTGCTCAGGCCGCCGCTGGAGTTTGTGAGCGCCGCAGTCCCGCCAGAAACGGAGTCGCGCTTGCTGTGGACGATGCTTTCGGAACCATCGGATGACCCCGCTTACGAGCAGTTGCAGCGTTTCGTGGTGGACTGGCCGCAATCCGGTTGGACGCCTTCGGTGCGGGCGCACCTCGGCCAGGTGCATCGCTCGCAAGGCCGTTACACGCTGGCTTTGCAGGAATGGGAAAACGCCTGGCTGGCGACGCGAAGTTTGACGAACACCACCGGGCGAAGCGTGGCGGAGTACGCCTTGGCCCACTGGTCGCAACTGCTGGCAAGTTTGGGGCGCACGGAAAAGCTCGCTTCATTGTTCGAGGCCACGGCAGGCCGGAAATGGAGCGACGCCAATTATGCCGCGATGTTTGCCCAGTCGCACGAAGGTTATGAGACGATGCTGAGTTATCCCGGCGTTTCTTATCGCTGCGGCACCTTGGCTTTGAGCCGCGTGGCTCGGGCGCTCGGGAACACGAATGCCGGGAGCTTTCAGATGGTGGATATTGCTTCGCCATCGAATGGCTTCTGCATGACCAGTCTGGCCGAGTTGTCGGAAGCGAATCACCTCGGACTCGTGGCGGTGGAGCGTCCGGCGGGCGCCAATATCATCCTGCCTTCGGTCATCCACTGGCGGCAGAATCATTACGCGGCGGTGCTGGCCAAGCAGGGACCATTGTACTGGGTCATGGACCCGACGTTCGGGCGCGGGCAATGGATTTTCGAGGATTACCTGAACGAGGAGGCCAGTGGGAAATTTCTCGTGCCCGCGACCAATGTTCCGGCGGGATGGAAACTGCTGGCCAAGGCTGAGACGGACAACGTGTTCGGCAAGGGCCAGCCGAGCACGATTCATTTTTGGGAGGATCCGGGTTGTAACATGGCCCCAGGCGGAGCCGGCGCGCCGCCAACGGCGACCATCAATTCTGGCGGGAATCAGGCGGTGTGTATTCCATGCGAGTCGGCAAGCGGAATGCCGGTGTGGTGGGTTTCCGAGCCGTACCTCAACCTCTTCATCGCCGATGCGCCCTTGAGCTACAGGCTTTCAGATGGCAACACCTGGTCGTTCCGCTGGACTTACAAACAACGCGACATCTACCCGCTCGACTCCACGTATTATCCGTCCGCGCCGCCCATGACTCGCGGCGTGGGCATGACCAACGCGAGTTGGACGCACAATTTCCTCTCCTACATTCGCTTTCGCGACACGTATTGGGATGCGCTTACCACGAACAAATGCTCGACGTCCGTCACCTACACCTACTACGAGTCCATGGTGTACCTGAGCGGCGGAGGGGTTCTTTATTTCTCCAAGACGCCGGCTGGTACGACCTTGACGAATGTGGCCTCTGGTGTGCGCTTGGAACCGATTGCCGGCAGCGCACCCACCTTGGGGGGATCGACCTGCGCGGTCGGTTCGGACACGAACGGTTTCAGGCTCGTTTATCCAGACGGCAGTCAGGATATTTACAATCGAGCGACGAGGGTTGATACCAATTGCACGAATCCCAGCCTCGCCCGATCCGAGGGACGAGCCTACCTGATGATGCGGGTGGACGCACAGGGCCGCACCAATTCCCTCTGCTATGAAACCACGACGAACAGCCCGGTTGTGACACGGGTGAAGCAGGTGGTGGATTTCGATGGCCGGACCAACTCACTCTTTTACACGAACGACACTTACCGCGAACTCCCCACCCGCATCACCGACCCCTACGGGCGGAGCGCCTATTTCAACTGCGACGCTTCCGGCCGGCTGAACACACTGGTGGACACGGCCAGCCTGACCAACACCATCAGCTACCAGAGTGGCCAGGATGGATTCGTGAACGGCATCCTGACTCCGTACGGCACGACTTCGTTCGAGCACTTCGACGCCGCGCCTTCCCAGAGCAACACGAACCAGGGCAACTCCGGCGGGCATGACCGCATCAACAAGTACATCTCCGTCGTGGATCGGGACGGCTCACGGGAGGTCTTCATGTATCGCTACGATTCGAGCTTCCGCCCGGGCAGCTATGCCACCAACGAAGTGCCGGTGGTGGGTCTGCTCGGCCCGGACACCTTTGACAACGGCGCCGCGACCAGCACGGGCGCGGTGGTGAGCCTCAAATTCCGCAACAGTTTTTATTGGGGCAAGAAGCAGATGACGCTGGTCTCAACCCCGAATGCGACGAATTTCACCACCAGCGATTATCTTTTTGCCCGAACGAAGCATTGGCTCGACCAGGATCCCATCGCGGGCGACGTGGGCACGCTGATCAGCGACCGCCTCTCGCTGGAAGTCGCGCCCAGCGCCGACGGCACCAACGAGGGTTTCAAGACCTGGTACGATTACACCCGCTCCGGCACGGCCCGATACCGGGTCGGGGCCAACGCCTTGATTGGCACCATCGCCACGGTGTTGCCGGATGGAACCACCGCCGCCACGAGCTACGACTACCGGGTGGGCGGGAATTTCACTCCGTACGTGCGCGCCCATGTGCAACCGGCCACGGTGTTGGGAAGCCCGGCCATTCGGACCAGTTTCTACACCTACGCCGCCAACGGCATTGATCTGCTCTCACACACCTTTCCGGATGGGGCGGTGGAAAAGTTTGGTTGGAACAGCCGCCACCAATGGATCGCCTACACCAACGCGGTGAACGACTGGGTGACTTTCACCTATGCCGACGCGCGGCTGGCCGGCAGCGTCCGCGCCAATGGCACGAGCGTCAGTCTCTACTACTACACCGACCTTCTGCCGACGACGAATCCGTTTTACCGCATGTTGTCATACATCCAAGAGTGGCCGTCGGGCCGCCTCATCCAGTTCCCGGCGTGGACCAATGGCCTGCCCCAACGAATCGTCGGCGACTACGGCCTGCAAATGACCAACCTCTGGGACTCGTTCAATCGGCTGACCAGCCAGCAGTATTCGGATGGTTCCTTCATCTCAAACCGCTATGACCGGCTCGACCTTTTCGCGAGCCGGGACCGGCTGGGGGCTTGGACCTGGTTTGCGCACGACGCGATGCAGCGGTTGACGGCGGTGACGAACGCGAACACGAACGTGACGCAATACGGGTACTGCGGCTGTGGCGCGCTGGAGTCGATCACGGATGCGCTCACCAACCTCACTACGCTGAAATATGACGGGCAGTTGCGGCTGACCAACGTGGTGTTCGCGGACAGCAATGCGGTGTTCTACAGCTATGACAGCGTGGGCCGGCGCACGGCACAAAGCGACGGCAGCCGGACCTGGACCTTCACCCACAACAAGCAGGGCTTGCTTGAGGCGGTCAGCAACGCGTTCGGCCAGGTGCAGCGCGTCCTCTACGATCTACGGGACAATCCCGCGCAAATCACCGGCGCGGCGGGCGTGACGGTCACGAACACGTTCGACGCGGTGAACCGCTTGCTGGTTCGCTTCTGGCCGGACAATGGCAAGGAGATATTCGGCTACAACACCAATGGGCTGATTCGTTACACCAACCAGCTCGGGTTCGGCACGCGCTACGCCTACAGCAATGGTTTCATCAGCGCCGTGACCAACGCCCTTGGCGACGTCACGCGCTTCACCTACACCACGGCGGGCGACCTGTTCCAGCTTATTGACGGCAGGAACCAGACGAACCAGTGGGGGCGCGATGTGTTTGGCCGCGTGACGAACAAGGTGAATGCAAGCGGGCAGACCGTGTTCGGATTCGGTTACGACGCGAACAACCGGCTGACCAGCCGCTGGACGCCGACCAAGGGCACCACCTGGTTCACCAATGACGCCGTGGGCAACCTGCGCGCGGTCCATTACCCGAGCAGCACCAACCTCGCGTTCGATTACGATCCGCTGAATCGCGTCAAGTCCATGACGGACGCGGCGGGCACGAGCGCGTTCACTTACAACAAGGCTGGGCGGCTGGCGAGCGAGGACGGCCCGTGGAGCAATGACACGCCGTCATTCGTTTACGCCCAAGGTCTGCGCACTAGCGCCACGCTCGGCACGACCTGGACGAACAGCTACGGCTACGATGCCGCCCGGCGGCTAGACACCGTGACGAGTGGCGCAGGAAATTTTCCTTACCAGTTTGTCGGCGCGTCCGGTCTGACTCGTCGCGTGGGCCTGCTCGACAACGTCTTCGTCACCAATTCGTACGACCGAGTGGCCCAGCTTACCAACACCACGCTCTTCTTCCAATCTTGGCAGCCCTTCTGGACGCACGGCTACGGTTACGACCTTGCCGGGCGGCGGACTTCCAGCACCAGCGTTGAGGGTCTCAGGGCAGATTATACCTACGACGGCCTCGGCCAGTTGAAGAGCGCCAAGGGAATCATCTATCCCATGACAAACTTCGGCTATGCCTACGATGCGGCGGGCAATCTGACTTTCCGCACGAACGAGACCACGGTGCGCGCGTTCCGTGCCGACGCTCTGAACCAACTGACCAATCTCAGCTACGCGGGGGATCTCGCCGTGAGCGGCGTCACCACCACCAACGCGACCAACGTTACGGTCAACGGGGTGGCCGCCACGCTCACCGGCAGCAACTATACGGCAACAGTGCCGCTGGGCGACGGCGCGGACACGCTGGTGGCCATAGGCGAGGAGAAGTTCGGCCGGCGCGCGACCAACGTGTTGTCCATCGCCACTCACCCGAAATACGACCTGAACGGCAATATGCTTTTCGACGGCAAACGCGGCTTCGCCTACGACGACGAGAACCAGTTGACCGTCATCATCCAGACCAACGCCTGGAAAAGCGAGTTCACGTACGACGGCTTGGGGCGGAGGCGCATCCGCAAGGAGTTTACGTGGAGCAGCAGCGCGTGGTCGCTCACCAATGAGACGCGCTATGTGTTCGATGGGCTGCTCATCCTGCAAGAGCGCGATGGTGCCAACGCGGTCAAGGTCACTTACACCCGTGGTCTCGACCTGAGCGGGACGCTGGATGGGGCGGGCGGCATTGGCGGATTGCTGGCCCGCACGGACTCCAGTGCGAGCGCCTACTACTTTTCCGACGGCAACGGGAACGTGAGCTTCATGAGGAACCCTGCGGGCACGGGGCCTAGCGCGATGTATCTTTACGAGCCCTTCGGCGCTGTCAGCCATAGCTTTGGTTTGAATCACGAAGTCAACGAGATGCAGTTCTCCTCCATGCTCCATCACAGTCAGTCCGGCCTGAGCCTCTACCATGCGCGGGCTTACTCGCCAAGCCTGCAACGGTGGCTGAACGCCGACCCGATTGGCGAGGCGGGTGGAATCAATCTGCATCAGTTCGTGGAGAACGATCCGGTTGATGTAAATGACCCACTTGGGTTGCTGGGCAACCTCAACAGGCCGCCTGAGACCGTGACCATGAGCTACGAGTACAGTCCAATCTTCAGAACCGTCTTCCCCGGCGGAACGATGACTGGCGAATGGAATCCAGGGTCCCGCCTCAACCCAGACCCGGTGGGGGTGATGGTGCTCGACTTGACGGTGAGCCTGTTGACCCCCTGGCCGGGCGATGAAGAACTGGCCATCGCGCGGTTTCTTAATCACTGCAAACAACTTAAGGCCGCAAAGACAACAGCGAATATCGCTGACGATGCATTTAGCCATGGTTTCAAGTATGACTACCGAATTCGTGCTCGTGCAGTGCAAGACCCAAAGAGCCACAACTTCCCCTACAGTTTTGATGATGGGGTTTTGGCTACGAAGCCAATCCCAAAGAACAACGGCTACAACATGTTCCAAAAGCCAGGTTCAATGAATGGGAAAGAAGGTGTATTTGAGATGGGGGTAACGAGGGACGGCGTAATTGACCATCGTTTCTTCAGGCCAAACAAATGACTATGCACTATTTGACCGTTGATGGAATGCTTTCGGGCACTGGCATCAGGGACTCTGTTGCCGGGGGCTACATTGTGCTTCGTGATCTCGGAATCTCACCGAAGTTGATCGACCAGATCGAGCAGTGGCTGAATCGATACGAACAGGCCCATTATGCTCAGTTCAATAACAAGGGTGAAAATGAGAACCTGGACCGAGACGGAATCGCAATCTGCAAACTACTTCAGGACGAACTTCCAGAATCGAAGATTGAATACTTCTCAAGCGCCGAGATGCGCAAAATTGCTTTTACCTGATGTGGCTTTGCCTCGATTTGAACTTGTACACGCCAACCAAAGCACGCGTGTTGCCGTGAAATAAACGCTGGCGCAGCTTCTCGGCTGCGAACATCTGTAAAAGCTCGCCTACGTTTGACGAAACACCCAAACACCTTGCCCGCCTCGGAGTGCTGTCCCGGTCGACCAAGGAAAGGCTTGGGAGGTTCTTTCACTCTGTCCTTTGGCAGCGCCAGGGTGCGGATGTCTCAGGCGTCACATGCGAAGGAACCTGGAGCAGCTTGCCAGCTTTGCCATCGATGGATTCCTTCGGACACCTCGCTCTCCGCCCCGGCGACCGGCATAAAGAAATCCCTTTGTTGCGTCGATGAGCTTGCTTAATCTGTGCGGGGAGTTTAGGCGACCACCGCTGCGAAGCAAAAGCTAATTACCAACAAGGCATAATTCATGTGCGGCATCATCGGATACGTCGGCAAAAAGGCGGCCAGCCCCATCCTGCTGGAGGGGCTGCGGCGGCTCGAATACCGCGGCTATGACAGCGCGGGCGTGGCAGCCCTCGACGGAGCGGTGATCGAGGTGCGGAAGAAGATCGGTCGGATTGACCAAGGCCTGGCCCATGTGGTCAAGGCCCAGCCCATCCGCGGCGGGACCGGCATCGGCCACACGCGTTGGGCCACGCACGGCGCTCCCTGCGACGAGAATTCCCATCCCCACCTTGATGCCAGCGGCAAGATTGCCGTGGTTCACAACGGCGTCATCGAGAACTACGACACGCTCAAGCAACGCCTCATCGCCGCCGGCCACAAGTTTCATTCCGATACCGACACGGAGGTGCTGGCCCACGTCATCGGCGAGCATTATGAGCGGATCAAGTTGAACGGGGCCGCCCATGGCAACGGCGCTGCGCAAAACAAACTCGCGCTGGCCGTGACCAGCGCCCTGACCGAGGTCACCGGCGCGTACGGCATCGGCGTAATCTGTTCTGATTTCCCCGATGTCATCGTGGGGGCGCGTCGTGGCTCGCCGCTCATCGTCGGCGTGGGTGAGGGAGAAAATTTTCTAGCCAGCGACGTGACCGCCGTGGCCGCGCACACGCGCAAGGTCGTTTACTTGCAGGACAACGACGTGGTGACCATCACGCCCGAAGCCTTCACGGTCGTGAATCCCGGCGAGCCGACGGCCAATGTTCGTATCAGCCAGATCGAGTTCGACGCTTCGGCGGTGGAGCTAGGCGGCTTTGCCCACTACATGCTCAAGGAGATCTTCGAGCAGCCCCGCACCATCGCCAACGCGCTGCGTGGCCGCCTCGATCGCGACGCCAGCACGGCGAAGTTCGGCGGGCTGAACATGTCGCTGGCCGAGTTGCGCTCGGTCAATCGCATCGTCATCACGGCTTGCGGCACGAGCTGGCACGCCGGCTTGGTGGCTGAATATCTTTTCGAGGAACTGGCGCACATTCCCACCGAGGTGGAATACGCCAGCGAGTTCCGCTACCGCAATCCGCCCCTCGACATGCACACGCTGGTGCTGGCCATCACCCAGTCCGGCGAGACAGCGGACACGCTGGCCAGCCTGCGCGAGACGCGGCGGCGCGGTCACAAGGTGCTGGCCATCTGCAACGTCGTGGGCAGCACCATTGCGCGCGAAGCCGACGGCGGCATCTACCTGCACGCCGGCCCGGAGATTGGCGTGGCTTCGACCAAGGCGTTCACATCGCAGGTCACCGTGCTCACGCTGCTCGCGCTCTTCATGGGCCGCATCCGTCAACTCTCCCCCAACCGCGGTCGCGAAATCATCGACGCGCTGGAAGCCCTGCCCAAGCAGATGGAATCCGTGCTCGCGCAAAGCGCCGCCATCGAAAAGCTGGCGCGCAAGTACTCGACCGTGGAAGACTTCTTTTTCCTCGGCCGGTTGTGCAATTTCCCGGTCGCCCTCGAAGGCGCGCTCAAGCTCAAGGAGATTTCCTACATCCACGCCGAGGGTTATCCCGCCGCCGAGATGAAGCACGGCCCCATCGCCATGATCGACGAGCGCACCCCCAGCGTGGTGCTCGTGCCGCACGACGCCATGTACGACAAGACCTTCAGCAACCTCGAAGTGGTGCGCGCGCGCAAAGGCCCGATCATCGCCGTCACCACCGACGACAACAAATCCATCGCCAAGCAGGTGGACGACGTGATTTACGTCCCCAAGACGCTGGAGTGTTTGTTCCCCCTGCTCGCCGTCGTGCCCTTGCAGTTGCTCGCCTACCACATCGCTGTGGCGCGCGGCTGCGACGTGGACAAGCCGCGCAACCTGGCCAAGAGCGTGACGGTGGAATAGAGCCGCGCAGCCTTTTCAGCCGCGCTTCTTTCCAACCTTTCCTCGCACCGCGCATCGTGCCGAAGAGGCCGATGGAAGCGGCGGCGACTCCTCCGATGAGCATCCAGACGGCTTGGTCCGCGGGCGATCCGGTGAAGAATCGGGAGACATCGGAGCTGAACGAATCCACGGCGTGCACCCCGAGCACGATCGACACGATGCCTTCGGCAAGCAGGGCGATGGGACTGTCCTTACCCGCGAATCCCGTCGATCGGTTTCTGGCGCGACAGTGACTCGTTGCTCCGGGAGATTCTGACTGTCCCGCCCTTCCGGCCGCTCATCAGTCCCGGCTCACACTTCCCCACACTGACCAAGGGTTTTCCTAGTGGGGCGAGGAACACCCTAGTCGCGGCTTTCTTCCTCGGGACGTAACGGTGGTCATGCAAAAATTCACCAAAGAACTGGTTGTTGCAGCCGACGCGAGCGAAACGAATTTTCGAGCCGCACTCACTCCACCCAGCAGCGGGTCGCACCTGCGGCGCGTGCTCGCGGCCGGCCGGCCGGAGCGGGACGGTGTTCCTTCGAGACGGGTTTCCAGGTTGATCGTGCTGACACGATTTCTGAGCCTGGCGCTACTCCTAGTGGCTCTCAGCCGACCGTTGAATGTGCTCGGAGTGGTGGGACCCGCCAGCGTCTCTCTGGCTTGGGATCGCAATCCGGAGGTCGATGTAGTCAACTACCGCATTTACTACGGCACGGTCAGCCGGCAATACACCAAGAGTGTTTACGCGGGCAATTTGATCGCGGGCGTGGTGCCCGGTCTTTCCGGCGGCGTCCGCTACTTCTTCGCCGTGACCGCGCTCGACGCCACGGGACTCGAGAGCGATTACTCCGCCGAAGTCGTGGTGACGCCCGGTGGAGGTTTCAGCCTGAAGGTCCGCATCCCCGCCAACCGCCAGTCGGTGCTGACGGTGACCGGCCCGGCCAGCCAGGCGTACGACCTTTTCGCCACCACCAACCTCACCACCTGGAGCACGCTGGGCAGCGCGACCGCGGGGACGAATGGCATCGCGATTTATACGGATACGGCTGCTCCGAACTATCGCGTCCGGTATTATCGCGCGCGACAAAAGCCCTGAAGGGCGCTGGAAGTTGAAGCCTGGGCGAGGCCAGCTCAGCTTTCCGGAGAAATCAAACCCACGCGCAGCGCGTAACGCACCAGGCTGGGGATGTCATGCAGGTCGAGGCCCGCCATCAGCTTCATGCGATGGTACTCGACCGTCTTGGGGCTGACTTTGAGCAGTTCGGCGATGCCCTTGGTGTTCTGGCCTTCGGCAATCAGTCGTAAAATCTCGCGCTGTCGATCCGTCAACTGTTCCAGCGGGTTCTTCTGGTCGGCGACGGCATTGCCGGGAAATGGTTTAAGCAGTTGCCTTGAGGTTTTCTGGCCCTGCTCGGCCACATTTTGAATCACTAGTTGCAGCGCCGACTCGGCTTGATCGGCCCGCGTCTCCGCCTGTTCGGTCCGGATTTCGGCGTGTTCGGCCCGCGTCTTCGCCTGCTCGGTCCGGGTTTCAGCCTGCTCGGTGCGCGTCTCAGCCTGTTCCGTCCGGGTCTTGGCCTCTTCCGTGCGCGCTTCCGCCTGTTCGGCACGGGTCTCGGCCTGCTCCACTCGCGCCGTGGTGCCGGTCACGCCCGCCGTTTGCTCCTCTTTCTTCATCGCCACCACATTAACCCTGAGCCGGGAGGCTGTGCGACCCCCGACTGCACATTTATAAATCCATCCCTCGGGGGCGAAGCCCTCGCAGCCTTCGCCGCTTCGTGAGACATCATTCTGCATCCGGATTTCGAGTGGTCTGCTTTGTTCGCGGTGGAGGATGAAGCCGCTTGGAACTCGCCCCTCCAGCGGCGGCGCGCGCGGCCACGGCTCTTGTCGGGTGAAGGCGCTTGGCTTCAACACCGAACTCCGGGCGAATGCCAAGCCGCGCAACCTGGCCAAGAGCGTCACGGTCGAATAGGGCGGCGCGGCCTATTCAACCGCACACAGCGCTAACTCTTGCTTGAACCGCGCATCGTGCCGAAGAGGCCGACGGCGGCGGCGGTGATTCCTCCAATGAGCATCCAGACGGCTTTGTCCGTCGGGGAGCCGGTGAAGAAGCGGGAAACATCGGAGCTAAACGATTCTGTGGCGTTGACGCCCAGGACGATGAGCACGATGCCCCCGGCGAGCAGGGCGATGGAAATGGCTTTATTCATAATGAACTATCCGTGAGCGGCTGAACGCCGTTTACAATGGCTTCCGTCCCGAGATGACTCGTACCAGCACCACGATGATGGCGACGACGAGCAGAACATGAATGAGGCCGTTCATAGTGGCGCCGGTGACGACGCCAAGCAGCCAGAGGATGATGAGAATGACGCAAATAGTCCAAAGCATACGATTTTCCTTTTCGTTTTGAGTTATGCCGCCGGGCTGTCCCGCCAGTGCGGGACAGCCGGAAGCGATGATGAATCAGTTGGCTGATTCCTTAACCGTGATGTTGTTCTGAACCTCCTTGACGCCCTCGACCCTTTTGGCGAGGTCGCCGGCGCGGTTCTTCTGGTCGCGCGAATTGACGAAGCCGCTCAACTGCACCACGCCCTTGAACGTCTGCACTTTCACGTCCGCGTACTTGTATTGAGTGTCCGCAGACAGCGCGCTCTTGACGCGCGAGGACTCGCCCTTGTCGTCGATCATTTCACCCGTACTCTGGGTGTAGCGGTCGCCCGCGCAGCCCGTGATGCCGCCGGCGACCATCGCCAGCGTGCCGACGCAGACGATCAGGGCGGTCAGCTTTTGAAACCGGCCCGTCATTACGGATGTGTTTTTCATAATTTTCATTTTCGTTTGGAACTTTTTGTTTGCCGAATTTACCCGTTGTTTCTCGAAATCATCTCACCGCCTGGCGCGCTCGATTTTTGCGGCACGCCAGACGGATGGATGTTTTCAGGTGCTCATGATCTTCTGACCGGCCGGCCGGTTCTTGACCATTCCTTTGCCACCAGAATTCTTGGAGGCCCGTGTTTTTGCAGCGGTCATTCGACTGCCTCTGCTTTTCTTTGCCATATGTTTTCCTTGGTTTGTTGAGTTCCTCCCTCCTTACGGGGCGGGAATGGAAATGGTGTCGGAGTCCATGGTGACCGCGCCAATGCGAGCCAGAGCCCGGCCATCGAGGGTGGCCCCGGTGTTCAGGGTGATCGATTGATTAGCCATGATGGTCCCCTTGAACGCGGTGGTCGTGCCCAGCGTGGCCGAGGATCCAACCTGCCAGAAGATGTTGGCGGCCTTGGCCCCACCGATCAGGATCACCTGACGTCCAGCGGTCGTGGTCAAGGTGGAGGCGATCTGGAAGATGAAGATTCCGTTGGCATCACCCTGGGCGTCGAGCACGAGATCGCCGGAGGAGACTTCCAGCGAACTGGTTGATTTGTAGAGACCGGGTGCCAGCGTCTGGCCGCCCAGATTTCCGGCGACGCTCACTGGAGCGAGAGTGCGCCCCTTCGCGTCATTGTAAGCGAGCGTCAACGCCGCTTTGGCCAGGCCCGCGGCGGTGTCAGCAGCGTGGATGTCGCCGTTGATTATTCCCGGGGGAAAGCCAGTCACGGCAGAACCGGGAGACAGCCCAAGATCGCCGTTTACCGTGGTGGCATTGATGCTGGTGATGGTGGAACCGGCCAGCACGGCGAAATCAGCCGCCGCACCGAGGACGACGGGCGCCTGACCCGAGGTCGAGAGCGTGCCAGGAATTCCAAGCCCGGTGGTGATGAGGATGATGTTGGGGACGGTAGTATCCACCAAGGCGACGCTTTGGATGTCCTGCACGAGGGGCAGTCCAACCCTCGGCCCGGCGATGATGAGCTTGCCGCGACGATCCGACGTTTTCGTCCTGACGCCAACCCCATTGACCATGAGCTGATAGGAGGTGAGCGGGGTCAGGCCCGAGGCCCGCACCAAAGCCCTGGTGGCGCGTGGAGTGCCGCTGAGCTGAAGCCTGCCGCCGGCGCCCGCCTGAAAACCGGTGTTATCCATGGCGCGCTTGACCAGGTAGGCAAAGGAGCGCGGGTGGGTGAGACCTGCTTGCAGGACAACGTCCCCATTGCTGTTCACGATCACCAGCTCCCGAATGTTGCTGATGGGATCCAAGACTTCCGGAAGCGGGTGCATACCCGGATTTTTCACATAGAGAATGAACTTTCCACCCCGGCGACCGGTGGTGAGATCCGCCACCGCCGTGGCCGCAACGTCGTCCCCAAGGTAGGCCACGAGGTGATAAGTCGTGTTGGTATCCAGTCGGGAGACGGTCACCGTCAGCCGCTGGTTGTCCGTCACGCCCCGGCGGGTCAGATTACCGTGAACCGAGCCGCGCGCATTCGGGTCCACGCCGCTGTTGGTCATGGCGGCCCGAAAGGTGTAGCTGAAGGCATTGACTGCCGCCGAGGCAGGGGCCGCCCGCGACAGCATTAAAACGGTTGCACCGAGGACAAAAAACCCGACGAGGTTCCTGGCCCGCTTGGGGATACTGCTGCTGACTACTGATGCGTTTTTGAATTCAAACATAATTTCTACTTTCGTTTTGTGTTTTTTTACCATGCACCCAGCGATGAACGTTGGGTCAATTCTTTGAAGGCGATGGTGGCTCGACCGGCTTTTCCGGCGACGTAGGTTCGGGTTTCTTCCCCGGATTCTTGTCGTCTGTGCCCTTCGGGCCTTTTTTGACTACATCCTTCTTTTCCTTGCCGGGGCGCTGCGGCTCCGTCGGGGCTTTTGTCCCCGGTTGCCTGGTGCGTAGTTCCTGTTCCGCCGGAGCTTTCTGCTCTGCGGCTTTCACGTCCCGTTCCAATTCCCGCTGGCCTTTGCCGGGCAATTCTTTGGCCGGCTTTTGCGCTTCCTTCTGGCGCTGGTCGGATTCCACTTCAGACTTCTTCCGCGGTTCACCGACGGTTTTTCGCGGTTCCTCTTGAATTTGCGGCTGCGTTTCCCGGGCGCGTTCCGGCTTGGCTGAATTTTTCTTTCCAATCGGTTCCGCGGCGCGACCGGGACCTGGAGCCTGCCTGTCGGAATTTCCGGGAGCGGATCGACGGCGGGCGATCACGGGCGCTTCTTCCTTCTCCCGCAGTTCTCGAAGGGCGACGGGCTGGACCTTTCGTCCGCTGGCCTGCTCGATGACCGTGGTGCGGGGGCCTTCGTTGATCACGATCTTGTTCACCACCCGGACGTTCGTGATGTTCACCGTCTTGTTGATGATGGTCGTGTTGTGGACCACCACCGTGGAAGGGCGGACGGGCTGCAGGAAATGACGCGACTCGACGAAGACGTAAGCCCGCGGCGCGATGACCGTGACATTCACCGCGACGGAACCCCGGGAGGAAACTCTGGCTGACGGGTGCATGGGCGCCCAGCCGACATAGCCACCGCCTTCGTGCCAGGAAACCCAGGCCGGAGCCCATTGGATCATGGGCACCCAGTACCAGCCGAATTCCGGATCCCAATTCCAGCGACCATAATGATAGGTGGCCCAGCCCCACGGCTCCTCGCTGGCCCAATACCAGCCGGCCTCCGTGTGCTGCCAGTGGCCGTTGCAGTAGGGACGCCAACTGGCCTCCATTCGGGCCGGTCTCCAGCAGCGTCCGTAAGTGCCGACCACGACCCATTCCCCGTGCGCGGCGAGGGGTTCATAGAAGTCGCTCTCGGCGTGAATCTCCAGACCCACCACGACCGTGGCCTGAACTCGCGGAGCCGGAGGTTGCGCGTGAACGCAACCCGTCAGCATCCCGAGAAGCGAGGCGCATAAGATGAAGCCAACTTTCCCGGTGTTGAAGGGTCTGGTTGCAATCATGGAATTCTCCTTGTTGGTTCAGGGCGCGATCTTGTCGCTCACCCACTGGCGTGCGTGGGTGAAGCCGTCCTTCAAATCTTCGTAGGCCTTGCTGGAGCCGGCCTTCACGCTGTCCCAGGTGGATTCGGTGGCGGCCTTCGCCTCATCAAGCTGCTGGCCCAGTTTGGCTGCTTGATCCCGCAAGGCCTGGAGTTTGGGTTTGGCTTCAGCTTTCATGGCATCAGTGGCCGCTTCCACTTTGGCTGTGAGCTTTTCGAGGTCGCGATTGAGTTCGGCCAACTGAGCTTGCTTTTCCGTCACGAACTCAGACTTCTGCGCGTAGGCGTATTCTTTTTTTGCCGCGGCGAGTTCCTTCGTGGCTTGCGCGGTCTCCTTCGTCTTGACCTCCACCTTGTCGGTAGCGGCATCGAGGTTGACCTGGGCTGACGATTTTTCCGCGGCGGGTTTGCAGCCCACCGCGAAGGCGGCGACGGCGAGGAACGTGATCACTAATTTGCGTTTCATAATTTTTTCCTGGTTCTCTGTTCTGCCTCCGAAGCGTCCTGGTGAAATCCGGCCCGTCTCGGGAGATGACGAGGCAGAGACTAGATGTTCCGCCGGTCTTCGCTATGGGGTGTAAACCTCTGGGGTGAAACCCTACCCCGACGGTTCAGGCATTTCCGGGTTGAGCGAAGTGCAGGCTCCTCGCGGCCCCGTTCCTTGAGGGACCGCCCTCAACCACAATCAACTCGTCACCAACTCACTGACGGCCGATAGGGACGGCACGCGATCACAGATGATTTTAACCGCCACCAGAATGGGCACGGACAACAAAGCTCCGGGCACGCCCCAAAGCCAGGTCCAGAAAATCAGCGAGACGAAGATCATCACCGGGTTGAGCGTGAAGCGCCGGCCGAGCAGGACCGGCGTGATGAGGTTCGCTTCCAGCAGATGCAGCAGCAGATACCAGGCGGGCGGCAGAAGCCCTTTCCACAAGGTGTCGAAAGTGAGCAGGCCGACGCCGGCCAGCAGGGTGACTCCGGCCACGGGTCCGAAGTAGGGAACAAAATTCAGCAGCGCGACCAGCATTCCCCACATGGCGGCATTGGGCACGCCCATGAAATAGAGGCCGCCGCTCACGACGATGCCCAGGCCGAGGTTGATGAGCGACACCGAGAACAGGTAATTGGAAATGTTTTGCTGAATCTCGTGGCTGATTTCGACCGCGCGCTTCTTGTCGCTCAAGGTCGGCATTACGTGGACGAGCTTCTGCAGGAACATGTCGCCCGAGGCGAGCAACAGATAGAGCAGCACCAGCATCTCGCCCACGCCGATGAGAAAAGTCCCGGTCCAATTGATGAAGGCGCTGGGGACACGGCTGGCCTTGACCTCGACGGTCGTTGTTTTCGTTTGCTCCTCCTCGGTCGCGCCCAGGTTGTTGACCGCCGCCGCCGCCTGGCTGAAGCGCGCGACGCGCGGGAAAATTTTCTGAGCGCGCTGCCTCAACTCGGTCATGTGTTGCGGCGCGTCGTTCATCCAGGCCAGCGCGGGCTGGCCGAGTTGGAAGAAGCCAATGGTGACACCGGCGACCAGCAGCGAAATCACCACCGCCGCAGAGACGGCGGGCCGAATGCGGCAGTAAGACAACCAGCGGATGAGCGGTTTCAAGATCATCGCCGCTACGCAAGCCACGAAGATTGGCAGGACCACGGGGCGCGCGAAGTAAAGAAAGGCCATCACGCCCAAAGCGATCAAGACGCCCTGCACATGGGGCGTGCGATGCGCCGCCAGTGTGATCGCGGGAACGGCCAATGGCTCGGGAATCGGCACCGCATCCTGTTCGTCATCCTTCATTCCGTCTCTCGTGAATATTGCCTCCGGTTCGGGTTACGGTGGGTGGGATTATGTCGCGAACTGCGCGAATGTTCCGGCTCTGAATGACTGCGGACGGGTGCGCTTTCGCACCCGCCCACAGCGATTGCTCGGATCAGTTGGCCGCCACCGGGGCGGCGATGGTCATGTCGTTGTTCACGCTGATGACACCTTCAATGTTCGTGACCAGCTTGGTGACCAGACTTTTTTCGGCGGCGTTCTTGGCGATGCCGCTGACTGTCACGACTCCATCCGCCGTCGAGACCTTCGTCTTCAGGGCGCTGGTTGAGCGGCGCGACATCAAGGCCGACTTGACGTGGGCCGTGATGGAGGCGTCGTCCATCTTCTCGCCGAGCGTTTCAGTCGCCTTGGCTGGAGCCTTGTCGATCGTCATTTCATTCTTCACTTCCTTCACACCTTCCACGTCCTTGGCGTATTCGGTGGTCAGATCCTTTTGGGCCAGGCTCGAGGCTTCACCGGTCAGAGTGACAATCCCGCCCCTCACATTCACGTCCGTCCGCGTGGCTCGCACGTTGCGATGGAACAGCAGCGCGCTCTTCACCTTCGTGCCGACCCAGGCGTCCGAATGCTCGGCGGGGCCGTCGCCTTTAATCTTCAACTGGTTGTCCACGCTCTTGACGCCGGGCAGGCTTTCCACCGTGTCCTGGGCCAGGGATTTGTGGGAGCTGTCCGCGACCGTGCCGGTCAGGGTGACGGCACCATTCTTGGACTCAGCCTTGATGGAATCGTCCTTGAGGTGGGTTTTGAACACGTAGGACTTTTTGGCGGATGACTCAATGCGGTCGTCCGTGTCGTTGGCGCGAAGCGATGTGCTGCTGACTAACAGGGCGCTCGTGGCCGCGAGCAGCGCGAGCGAACCGATGGATTTGATTTTCATTATGCTTTTTTCTTTCGATGGTTGTGTTGTTTGTTTTTCAACACGAGAGCCACGGTAGGTGGCGGAAGGGCGCGGCGATATGGGGTGTAAGCCTATGGGGTGTAACCCTACTGGCTGACCATGCCCTTGCCCTTCAATGACTGCTGCCGCAGGCCGCACCGAATCCCCCCTCCACACGCGGGAAGCAATGGCAGCCCACGGTTCCTCGCGTATGGGTTCGGCTTCCTGCGTTCCATCAAGTCCATCGAATCGTCACACTGCCATCGAGGCGCTTGGATAAATCGACCGGGGCATTTCGTAACCCAGGCTGCACCCGACGCGCACAGTGAGGTTCAGAGGAGTCCAGTTCATGGTGTTAAATGCTTTTGTTCCGCGCGGGCGGCGCCAAGACAATATTGTCCCCTCCGTCAGCCGACCCGTGCAGAATACGAGGCAAGCCGGCCCGGTAACATGGGGTGTTACCCGACCGGGCCTGGCCCCTGCGGGCTACGCCGGTATGGCGCGCGGATCGCGACCCCGGCCAAAGCGAATCCACTTTTCCAATTCTACCGCGACAAAAGCCAGGGCCGCGACACCCACGATGCGCAGCCAGGACACGGCGTCGATGGGCGCGGTGTGGAAGAGTTTGTTCATCAGCGGCAGGTAGGTGAAGAGGAGTTGCGCGCCCGACATCACCAGCGCGCCGATGAGCGTCCAGCGGTTGGTGAACATCCCGATGGAGAAGATGGAATGGTGGAGTGAACGACAATTGAAGAGATAAATCATCTGCACCATGACGATGGTGTTGACGGCGACGGTGCGCGCCACCGCCAGGCCAGCCTGCTCAACGCGCAGTTCCCAAAGAAACAATCCCAGCGCGCCGCCGAGCAGGATAAGCGACACCAGCCCGGTGCGCATGATGAGGGGAAAGGTGAGCAACGGCTGCTTCGGGGCGCGCGGCGGGCGGCTCATCACGTCGCGCTCCTTCGGCTCGAAGGCCAGTGACAGTCCGAGCAGCGTGTCGGTCAGGTTGATCCAGAGCAGTTGCAGCGGCAGCAGCGGCAGCGGCAGTCCGAGCACGATGGCACTCAAGAGCGTCAGCTCTTCGCCGAGGTTGGTCGGAATGATCCAGACGATGAACTTGGTCAGGTTGTCGAACACGCCGCGACCTTCCTCCACGGCGGCCTGGATGGAGGCGAAGTTGTCGTCGGTGAGAATCATCGCCGCCGCGCCCTTGGCCACGTCCGTGCCGCTGATGCCCATGGCCACGCCGATGTCGGCCTGCTTGAGCGCGGGCGCGTCGTTCACGCCGTCGCCGGTCATCGCGACGACGTGACCGCGAGACTGAAGCGCCTTCACGAGCCGGAGCTTTTGTTCGGGCGCGACCCGGGCGAAGACAGCGGTGCGTTCCGCGACTTCGGGAAGTTCTTCGTCCGGGACTTTCTCCAATTCGCGGCCGGAGAGGGCGGGCAACTCACTTGTAGCAGCCGACGTAAGGAGGCTATGATTTCCTTCGCTCGCAGCACCAGGAGTTTTGAGCCTCCTCACGTCGGCTGCTACCAGCGGAGAATGATCGAGTCCAATCTGCCGCGCGATGGCGCGGGCGGTGACGAGGTGGTCGCCGGTGATCATCTTCACGGCGATGCCGGCGCGCTGGCACTGGCGCACGGAGGCGATGGCGGCAGGGCGCGGAGGGTCCATCATCGCCTGCAAGCCGAGGAAGGTGAGACCGGCGGCGACGTGGGCGTGCTCGAGTTTGGCGTGACCCGCATCCACATGCCGGCGGGCCAGGGCCAGCACGCGCAGTCCGCGCGCGGCCATCGTTTCAGCGGCGCGATGCACGGCGTCCTTGTCGAGCGCGACCAGCGCATTACTTTCGCCGAGCGCGTCAGTGCAGCGTTCGAGCAGTCGTTCGAGCGCGCCGACTTTGTAGATGACACGGCCTTTGTTCGACTCGTGCAGCGTGGCGCGGAACATGTGCTCGGACTCGAACGGAATCGTGTCCAGCACCGGCGTCTGGCTGTGCGCATCGGCGCGAATGACTCCGCCTTTTTCAGCGGCGACGAGCAGCGCGGCTTCGGTGGGGTCGCCCTGCACCTTGAGCCGTCCGTCTTCGCGCACGAGCTGCGACTCGTTGCAGAGCACGCCAGCGAGCAAACACTCGGCGAGCGCGGGATGTTCGGACACCTTCACGGACGCGCCATCGAGGCGAAGTTCACCCTTGGGTTCGTAGCCGCCACCCGTGACTTCGTAGAGTTTTCCGCCCGCGAAAATTTCCTGCACGGTCATCTGGTTCTCGGTCAGCGTGCCGGTCTTGTCCGAACAAATGACGGTGGTGCTGCCGAGCGTTTCAACGGCGGGCAGCTTGCGGATGATGGCCTGCCGCTTCGCCATCCGGGACACGCCGATGGCAAGGACAATGGTGACAGCGGCGGGCAATCCCTCGGGAATCGCGCCCACCGCCAGCGCCACGGCGGCCATGAACATCTCGACCGGCTTTTCGCCACGCGCGACGCCGAGCGCGAACGTGGCCGCCGCCAGACCGACGATGACCCAGAGCACCAGCTTGCTAAACTGCGCGATTTTCTTCGTCAACGGCGTGGACAATTCGACCGCGCTGGAAATGAGATGCGAGATGCGCCCCGTCTCGGTCTGGTCGCCGATGGCCCACACCACGCCTTCGGCCTGGCCGCTGGTGATGAGCGTACCGGTGTAGGTGAGATTTTTTCGCTCGGCGAGAATGGTGTCCAGCGCGAGCGCGTCGGCGTGCTTGGCCACCGGCAGCGATTCGCCGGTCAACGCCGATTCATCCGCGTGCAGATTGCGGACATGGAAGAGCCGCAAGTCGGCCGGCACGCGGTCCCCGGATTGAAGCAGCACCACATCGCCCGGCACGAGTTGTTCCGAGTGGATGCGCAGTTTGCGACCGTCGCGGCGCACGTTGGTTTCAGTGGCGACCATCTTGGCGAGCGCCTCGATGGCTTTCTCCGCCTTGGCCTCCTGAAGAAAACCGACAATGGCATTGATGATCACGACGCCGAAGATGACCGACGAATCCACCCACTCACCGAGGAACGCCGTCACGCCGACCGCCACGAGCAAGATGTAAACGAGCGGCTGGTTGAACTGCTTGAGAAACTTCAGCCACGCCGGAGTGCCGCGCCGCGCAGTGACGCGGTTCGGGCCGTGTTCCTTCTGGCGGCGACGCACTTCATCCCCCGACAGTCCGGTGGACAAGTTCACTTCCAGCAACTTCACCAACTCATCGTGGTGGACCTGATGCCAGTGCGTGGCTGCCGCCGGTTTCATGGCTCGGCCAATTCGTCTTCGAGCATCGCCACCTGCTCGCGAACGTAATCGCCATAACCCCAGCCGATGTGGCTGGCCAACTGCGCCACGCGCGCCAGCCGGTCACGGCACTGAGGATAACTCTCCCGCCCCTCGACCCGGAGCAGCCCGGCCAGTTCGTTCAACACCGACTCCAGGCTGCTGTAGTACGCTTCGTTGATGTCGCCAAACTGCTGCGTGAACTCCGTGCCGTTCTCCACGTAAGTGAGCATCAGGTCCATCGTGCCCGCGACGTGGCCCGTGGCCTTGCGATAATCGCGGATGGCTTTGCGTGCCTCCGCCAGCTTGAGCTTGCCGAAACCGCGCGCCGGAAAGAACTGCTCCACGATTTTGCGCCGATACCTTTCCAGCGCATCGCCGCCGGCGCTCTCCGCGTCAAATCGCGCCCGCAAGAAATCCCGGTTCTCCGGCGACGCGTCGTGCAAATCCTTGACCAGCGCGAGGAGCGCGGGCTTGGGCCAGTCGGCGATCTGTCGGCGGATGCCGGACCAGCCGGTCACGCGTTTCACGGTTAGAGTTTCAGCGTTCACGCGTGACAGATTTGGGGAAGGCAAGTCCGTCATCTAACTCCACTCTGCGAGCAGGCCGTTCAACTTCCCGGAAATCAGCGCCTGTTCCGCCTGTGCGATGTCGAAGACTCCAGCGAGCAGATGGTCGTTCGTCATCGGCTCGTTGAACGCGAAGACGGCGTTGTAGAGGTAGTGCAGTTGCCGGTCAGCGATGCGCCAATGCGCTCCGTCTTGCACGAACGCCGGCCCTTTACCCCACCGGATGTCGGCGAGTTTGTCGAAGTAGTCACCGCGCAGGAACAGCGGGTCGAGATTTGTGGCGAGAGCGCCACGAACCGGGAGATTGGCACCGTCGTCGGCGTAGTAGGCACCGAATTTCAAAAGCTGGTAAGTGCCCTTCTTGATGTCATCCGTGCGACCCAATCCGGGCTTGGTCTTGTTGGAATCAATTTCGTCGCCCCAGCCGTTGACCAGATACGCGAGAACTTCGTCGCGTTCGTTTCGCTTCGTCTTGTGGACGGAGTAAGCGTAGAACAATTCCAGCCAGGCCGAAAAGTACTCGAGCAGGTTGCTGCTTTGCCCGAAACTTTTTGCCGCCGCCGCGAAAGGCCAGTTGACGTCAGTGCCGCGCGGAAGAGCGAATCGAGTCGGGCGATGCGGGAGAAACAGGAACAGCCTTTCGTAGTCCACCGGAACATCCACGAGACTGTGCTGGCGAAACTCTTTTCGCCCATCGGCTGCTTCCTTCATCAGCGGTTCGGCCAGTTCCATCCCGATGGGGAACGTGACCATCGGCGACGCTTTGACTTCCAACAGCAGGAGAAGATTGTTGCGAAAGGCAACGACATCCACGTCATGCGATTGTTTGGTGATGACCGCCAGTGAGAGCGGATTTGCTGCCGCGCTCATCACCAACTTCAAGAGCATCGCCATCGCGGTCGTAGTGATCTCGCCGATGTGATGGCTGGAAGGTTTGTGCTGCGCGCCGGACAGGCGTTTCTCCAGCCCAAGGTCGAGGCAACAAATCGGGCACTGTTTGAGGAAGGAGTAATAAACGGTTGGGCGAGGTTCGCCGTGGCGATGGCAGTAAATCCATTTGGAGTTCACCAGCCTGCCGTGGACGTATTCCACGTTGCAGGCCAGGTCGAACAGCGCCGCGAGAAACAAGTGGAAGCGGCGTCCGCCGTCCGCTGCGCGTTTGAGAAATGCGTCACTGGTCCAAAGCGGGTCGGAGAGCGAAGCTGAGTAACAACGCAACGAGTTCGACAGAAGGCGGGCCATGCCGCCGCCGCAGATATACTCGTTCTGAGTCAGGTCGGCTTCGGCGAGACGTTCGAGATCGGCAATCTTCGCCTTGGTTTGGAGATGCGAGTAGTCCGGGAACAGAAGCTTGTTGGGCATAAGCAGACAAGTCTCAGGCCAAGGCCAACTGCTCTTGAACTCCCGACGTGTTGCGCTGCTTCGTTCGGTTGGGGATCAACTGCTCAATGCTGTGCTCGACAACCCACCGAATGGCGGGCACGCATACCGCGTCGCCGAAGGCAAAACGAATGTCTGTCTCTGTGCCGATGAGTTGAAAATTCGGCGCGCTCTCGGGGAGACAGACCCCCTGAAGTCGGGCGGATTCCAAAGCTGTCAGTCGCCGTCCTCTGAGGACTCCATCTTCGATGGTGATGACATACTGAGTCGAAGAACCGCCGCGTGGCGTGCGCAGGCAACTGGCCAAACCGTCAAACCGGACGTTGAAAATCTGCTCACGCTTGCGCCTGCGGCGCAGGCGGCGGACAGCAGTGAACACATGTCTTCTGCCGCCACCGAGCAAGGATTCCAAACGGATTTTGTGGTCGTGCTCCACCAGTGACCAAAAATAATCAGTCTGCTCCTTGTCCCACCAGACCGTGTTGTCCTCTGGGACACGCTCCATGATGTCGCGCAGTGAAATCTCGCGCGAAGGCAGAGGAGGAAAATCAAAGAAGAACCAAGGCAGGCCGGGGTTCTTGCGGTACGCTTCCGCGAGCTTGTGCCGACGCAAGTGATCGTTTGGAAACGCACGCCGAGGCAAAGAGTGGCGTTCCAAGTCCACAGCCACAATGAAGACGCGGTTGCGCGACTGCGGAGTGAAATGCTTGGCGTCGATTTGCAGGACATCGAATCCGTAACCCAAACCAGCCATCGTTTTCAGAATCTCTTCGAGCGCCGAGCCATTGTGGATCGAAAGCAAATTGGGGACGTTCTCAACCAGCAAGAACTCCGGCTTCCTTCCGCCGTCCGCCAATGCCGCCACCTTGTCCAAAAAGATTCTCACGAGACTGCTGTGCTCGCCATTCAGTCCCTGCCGGTTTCCCGCCTGGCTTAAGTCGATGCAGGGAAACGAAGCGGTCACGAGGCGTGGTGTCGGATAGTCGAGCAAATCCAGGAGCCTCACATCACGCTCATCAAACGGCACGTCCGGGAAATTCGCTTTGTAGGCGCGCACCTTGCGAGGGTCGTTGTCGTTGGCGAGCACTGCCTGCCAGCCCAGCGGACTCAGCGCCTCATGCACCAGACCGATCCCCGCGAACAATTCAATGAACGTCTTCCCGCGCAACGCAGATGACGGCGGTGGTTCACAGGTCAGCGCGCTACCGTAAGGGGGCAAGTCGCCGTCGTGGAGATGCGCTGGCTTGCTCGCCTTTCGATTTGCTGGGTAACGCATGATTTCGTTCGGTCGCTTGCTAATTGAATTTGCATTACGAAGAAAAGTGAGGCGAGACATTTGTTCCCAATGCCAACACGCGCGCACGCCAGCTTGATTCTTGAAATCTTGGTTCGCCATGCAGTGTGGCGGGTTCACGCTGGAAGCCGAGGGTGACATCAGCGGTTCACCTTATGGCCTACGGTTTGATCGCCACCTTGAGCACGCCATCCGAGCGGTCGCCGAAGAGCTGGTAGGCTTGGGGAATTTCATCCAGCGAGAACCGGTGGGTGATGAGCGGCGTGGGATCGAAGCGCCCGGATTGCACCAGAGTCAGCAGCCGCCGCATCCGCTCTTTGCCGCCGGGACAAAGCGTGGTGACGATGCGGTGATCGCCGAGTCCGGCGGAGAAGGCGTCGTAGGGCATTTGCAGTTTGCCGGAATAAACGCCGAGGCTCGACAGCGTGCCGCCCGGTCGCAGGCAACGCAGCGCGCTTGCAAAAGTCTGCTGCGTGCCCAGGGCTTCGATGGCAACATCCGCGCCGCCGCCGGTCAGTCGTTTGATTTCGGCCAGCACATCCACGGCGCGGTAGTCGAGCACCACGTTTGCACCCATGCGTCGCGCCATCGCGAGCCGGGTGTCGTCGCCATCAATGCCAATGATGAGCGAGGCGCCCATTAACTTCGCGCCGGTGGTGGCGCACAAACCAATCGGTCCTTGGGCGAAGATCACGACGGAATCACCGAGGCGAACCGGGGCGGCTTGCTTCGTGGTCGGCCTAGTTGATTCCCGAAGCGCTGTTGTTCACGAAAGCTCACGGAGTATCGATGAACCGCGAGTTGGGAAATCCTGGGTTCCTTCCGCTCAACGGTTCCGTCCTCAACGCGGGCCAGCCAATCGCCGAATCTCACCGGTCGCTTCTTATGCCGGACTTTCACAATGTCTTCCTGTTTGGCGGCAGGCCAGCCAGCAATTGCGCTTCCGCTTCCAGCCAATGCTCCAGATGGCGGCCAGTAGGCTCGCCTTGATCTAAAAAGATTCGGTAGGCCATCTCAGCCACCTGATCTCGCGTGGGTGCGGGTGTCTCCAGGCGGGCAGATTTTTTGCCATGGAGAGAAGGAGGTGTTTTTTGCATGACGAGACGATGCTCCAAGATCGGCTTGCGAGCTATGGGGGCTTCACCCCATGAGAGAGTTTGGGAACGCGCGAGCTCGCGGACTTTAGTTTCGGAAGCATCTCATCGTGCTGCTTCAGTGCGCAGCAGCGGAAAGACGAAGACGCCCTACTTGGAGGGATCGTGATCAGACGGGCGGAGAACCGTCCAGAGGGAGACGGCCACCTTGGCCCCCTTCAGGGCCATATCGAACCAGGAAAATTTAGCGCTCCGGGCGGCGGCCCGTTCGCGCCGGAACGCCGAGACTGCCGTCACAAGCAAGGCCACCGCTGATGCCAGCTCACTGACTGACTTCAGACGCGCACGGAAGGTCCGAACGCCCCCTGTCATCGCCTGCCATTCCTCGATCAGTTGCGCGCGATTGATTTCGCTTTCTGCGACCAGCAACTCCTTCTGCAATTGCAATCGGTTCACGCGAGGCATTTTTCGAGACATGCGCGGTCCTTTCTCAATTGATCGAACGTGGCGGAAAAAGATTTCCAGTGGCCCTGGAGAATGGAAAAGCGGCGGTAGAGAAGCACGGAGGCTGCGCCATAGAGCGTGGTCAACGTGAGCAGCACTCCGACCGGCGAGAGCGACCACAGCAACACCACCACGGCGGCAGTCAGCATGAGGATGGCGAGAAAGGCAAACATCGCCACGCCCAGCGCCAGCAAAATGGCGTGCAGGAGGCGCTCGCGTTCCTCCTGCACTTCCACCATCAACAATTCCAACCGGTTTTCACCAATGGTCAGCAGTCGCCGCGCAAAATCTTTCGACGGCGCGGCCAGGGGCGAGGAGTTGAGGATGGTTGTCTCCACAAATTTCAGTCGTTGCGCGAGCAACGGCGCCCGAGCAGATAACCGACCAGCGCGCCGATCCCGACGCCGATGGCGATGGCTTGATAGGGATGCTCATGCACGGCCTCGTCAGCCGCCTTGGCCCCCTGAATCGCTTTGTCGCGGACATCGCCCGCGATTTCCCGGCCGCGTTCCAGCGCGGCGGCGAGGCGCTTGCGGGCTTCCCCGACTTTTTCCCCGGCCACGTCGGCGGTGGCGGCCATCAAGGCCCGTGCGTCCTCGGCCAGTTGGCCCATGTCATTGCTCAGTGCTTTTGTTTCTTTGCTCATAATCTCTGGTTTCTATTGGTTGGTGTCTTCAGTGGTAAATTTTCCGCGGCGCCGAGGTGGAACTGCTTCGGTCAGGCGGGACGGCCAGGCCGGGTCTTGTTAGTTACACGGTGCCAGCCGGGGCCATGATTCCGCGCACGACCGCTTCCGCCTCCAGCCAGACCTGCGATTTGATCAGCCATATTTTTGCGTCCTGCAAATTCTTCTCCTTGTCGCTGGACTCGCCGGTCAGCGCTTCCTGGGACGAATCCTGAGCCGCGGTTTCACAAGTCTTCGCATGCTGTTGCAGCGCCTCAATGATGCTGGTCAGTGGAGAAGCCGTGACTGCGGACTCGGCACCGGTGTTTTGAAATGTTTCCTGCCTCATAATGATTTTTCTTGGTGGAAAAGCATCGGCTCTCTCACGGTGCAAGGTTCGGCGAAATCGCCGTGTCTGTTCTATGGGGTCTTTCCCTACCGGCGAATCTCATCCAAGGATTTTCCCAGTGCGGTGAGGATCACCCTAGTCGCGGCCTCCTTCATTGCGACCTATCGGGGGGGGTATGCACAAATCCACCAAAACACTGGTTGTTGCAGCCGCCGCGAGCGAAACGAATTTTCGGGTCGCAATCACTCAATCCCGCACCGGCACCCGCCTGCTGCGTGAAATAAGCGAGGTTCGGCCGGAGCGGGACGGTGCTCCCTTGAGGCACGTTTCCAGGCTGATCGTGCTGACGCGATTCCTGAGCCTGGCCTTCCTCCTCATTGCGCTCAGCCACCCGTTGAGCGTCCTCGGCGTGGTGGGGCCGGTCAGTGTCTCGCTGGCCTGGGATCGCAATCCAGAGGCCGATGTGGTCGGCTACCGCATTTACTACGGCCTGAGCAGCCGGCAATACACCAACAGCATTTACGTGGGCAACCTGACGGCGGGCACGGTTCCCGGTCTCTCCAACGGCGTTCCCTACTTCTTCGCCATGACCGCGCTCGACGCCACGGGACTTGAGAGCGATTACTCGAGCGAAGTCGCGGTGACGCCCAACGGTGGCTTCAGCTTGAAGGTCCGCATCCCCGCCAACCGCCAGTCCGTGCTGACCGTGACCGGCCCCGCCGGTCAGGCGTATGATTTTCTCGCTTCCACGAATTTCACGACCTGGGCCACCTTGGGCAGCGCCACGGCCGGCACGAATGGTCTCGCGACCTACACGGATACCGCGGCGCCGGGCTATCGTATCCGGTATTATCGCGCGCGGCAGAAACCATGAAGCTGATCACCAAGCGCTGAATCTCCGAAGGTCAAAGCCGTTGTCACCCGGTGCCGGAATCCACCGGACGCCGGGTTAGACCCCATATCGAAGTCTGCGCCGAACGCGTAGCGTCATTTCAGAAATCAAAATAGAATCAATATGAAAACCATCCTGTTCTGCGCTGCCGTCCTCACTCTCCTCACGACCACGGGATGTCTGGTCACCGAAGGCCGATCCCACCGGGGCCGGGGACATGGACACGGCCATGGACCGGCCGTGCTCGTTCCCGCTCCGGTCGTGGTGGTGCCCGCGCCGGTGATTATCGTGCCGGTCCGCCCTCGCTGATGGAATGTTCGTCGCGATGAATTCATGCCGCGCCTACGGATACAGGTCGATGTTTTCGAGCCGCTTGTTCCAAACTGCCGCGCTGATCGCTTGGCTCGCGCTGCTTCCGCCTGATCTTTTCGGGGCCGCACGGCTCAAGCTTCTGCTGGATTCGCCGACGCTGACGGCCTCGGAGAAATTTGTGCTCGCGCAAGTCCTCGCGGGGAAACCGGCCGACCTCGGCCAGTTTGGGGATGAAACCAATCGCGTCCTGCGCGCCGCCTTTGTCGAGGCACTGTTGACGCAGAGCGGCACCAACGCTCATCGCAACGGCATTGTCATCGAACACGCCGTCATTCTCGAGGTGCTCGATCTCCGCAACGCCGAGGTGCCGTGTGAAACCAGCTTCATCGAATGCCGGTTCGACGGAGCGGCCGACTTTTCCAAGAGCGCCTTGGAAAAGGGTTTCTCGCTGACCGGCTCCAGCTTTGAACGGTCGGTCAATTTCTCCTCCATGAAGATCGGGCGGGCCGCTGTTTTTGACCGAGCGAGTTTTGGTGCCGAGGTGAATGCCACGCAAATGGAAGTCGGCGGCGTGTTCACTGCCCGCGAAGCGCGCTTCCACAGCCCGACCGGCCTGGTGGACTTCACCAGCCTGAAGACAGGCGGCGATGCTGCCTTCACCCGCGCCACCTTCGCCGGTCCCGTCACCTTTCAATCCGCGTACATCGCTGAGAACTGGCGATTGGATGGGAGCCTCTTCACCCACACCAACGCCCTGGTGAAGTTTGAAGAAGTGAAAGTCGGCGCCACCACCACCTTCGTCGGTGCCCGCTTTGCCGGATACGTCTCGTTCAAGGATGCGCGGTTCGCCGCGCTCGATCTTTCCAAAGTCACCTAGCCCACCAACCACGATGATCACCCATGGCTCTGGCTCAACGGCATGACCTACGCACGCATCAGCGCCGGATCGGAAAAGGATTCCTGCCAGAACCTCTGCCAACTGGTCGAACGCACCGCGCACGGCTCGGCCTATTCCGCCGATGTCTTCACCCGCCTGGAAGATTACTACCGCAAGCTGGGCTACGCGCGTCCGGCGGACAACTTCTTCCGCATCCAGAAGCAGCGCGAACGCGAGGAAGTCCTGTGCGGCTTCGCCTGGGCCTGGAGTCTCTTTCTCGAACAATTCGTGGGCTACGGTCGCAGCCCTGAACGCGCCATCTTCTGGAGCGTGGTCATCATCGGGATCGGTTGCGTGATGTTCCGGCCTCATCGCATGGAACCGCAGAAGTCCGAATACACCCAGCGCAAATACAGCCCCTTCTGGTACAGCGTGGATGTTTACCTGCCCATCATCAAACTGCACGACGCCGAGATCTGGAAGCCCCGGGAAGATTGCGTCCTGACCCATGTCTGGCGCCGCATCCACACCGTCCTCGGCTGGGCGCTCATCCCCATCGCCATCGCCGCGTGGACCGGCATGCTTTCCCACTAGAAGTCATCTCATCAATGGCGGAGAGCGCAGGCGATCACAACGGCGGGTTGTTCATGGGGGCAATGAATCCCTGCCGCTCCTGCCAAGCCTGGTCGATCAGGGTTTGGGTTCCTTGGCTTTCGTCAGCGCGGACATGATGGCCTTTTGCACCGTCGGATTAGCCAGGTTCCCCAAGTGCCCGCCCTTTTTGAAGACGGTCATTTGATCGGGGTCGAAGGTGGCATCGAGCCAGTCGAGGTCGGCGGGCGGCAGGAGAAAATCGTTCTGGTTGACGATGATGCGGACGGTGCGGTTGGTGCGCAGCGCGGTTTCGTAAGTCCGCAGATCGCCGGCCTTGGCGAGCGCTTCCGCCGCGGGCGCGGGCAGGCCCCGGGTCTCGTAATAGGGAGCGGCAAACTTCTCCACGTAGTCCCGATAGGAATACTGCTGGATTTCGTTATAGGACGGGTTGCGCCGGAAACTCCGGAGCGGGTGTTGCAGGACGCCCAGGTTGCGTCGCTGCTGACTGCTGAAAATCATGTCGCGCAGGATGAAGCGGAAAGTCAGGCCGACGAGAAACTTGGACTCGATGGCGTTGAAGGGCAGTGAAGAGTCCGGCGTGACCTTGCTCTTGCTCATGGCCGCTACCTTCAGAAAAGTGTTGTGGATGTTGTCGGTCCGGTTCGTGACCGGCCAGGAAAGAGGAGCCTGATAATATTCGTCCAGCTTGGTCACGCCCTGGATGAAGCGCACCGGAGTGTTGATGGCCACGTAACGATCAAATTGAACCAGCGACGCCTGGTTGGTCGGAGTGGTCGCGGCGATGAACAACGAGTGAAGCGCGCCCATGGAATAGCCCATCAAGGCCTTGTCGCCCAACTGGTCCGGATACATTTCCCGCAAACGGCGATCCACTTCGGTCAACGCGACATGCACGTCGTGGCCGTCCACCGGCAGATAGGCGGGCAGCGCCGCGATGGAAGCGTTTTCCATGAACTCGGTGTTGAAGGCGCTGCTGAGGCACACGGCCGAGTAGCCATTGCTGTAAACCAATTCGGCCAGCGCGATGGATGGCTGGGCCAGGCGATGCGAACCCAAGCCGGGAAGGATGTAAACCACCGGCGCTTTTTGTGGCTGCAACCAGTAGGTGAACTTGAGCTTTTTATCCGTGGACGGAATCAGGACCGAGCGGGTTTTGCCGACTCCCGGGAAATCGGGATCCTTGTAGGTGAAGAAGACGGAGGCGAGCGTTTCCAACGAGGCTTCGTCCTGGTTTCCCTTCACCTGGAAATCGGCCACCCGGTTCTCCCGGGCGAAGGTCCAGGCGTACTGGACGAGGGCATACGAATCCATTTCGGCCTGACTGAAGCGCACATACTCATTCACGTTGTCGCTCAAGTCGTTGTACATCACCGCGTAGTTGAAGTAAGTGTAGGGGCCGAGCCAGGTCAGGGGATTGGACGCGACGATTTCATAGGGGGCAATGTAGAGGAGCGGATTGGCCGCGGTGTCGGCGGCAAAGCCGAGCGTGTCCCGTTCATTGCTGGGGCCCAAGATGGGCAGCATGATGAAACACTGCGGCTTCCAGCCCCACTGGCCGAAGGTCTGGCCGAAGTCCGCGTCTGATTTCGGAATCTTCCATTTGGTCCCCACGTCGAAAAACCCGACGACGCCGACGGTGCTGTTGCAAAGGAACCGGTAGGATTCATCGCGCGCGCCGCTCCACTTTCCCTGGAGCAGATTATTGATCGCCCGGCCCGGGTAGGTGAGGTTCCGGCCAAAATTTCCGATGCCGGTGCGGACCGGTTTCACGACCACGAACCGATAAACTTTGCTGGTCGGCTGGACGACCCCCGCCATAAGCCCCTTGTTGAAACCCCACACCGCCCGGTTAAAAGGTTCAAGGGGATCGGGGACGGATTCAGGGAGAACGACGACGTTCGTGTCCGGCGGACGGGTGGCAACAGCGGCCGGTTCCTGACTGTGAGCGAACAACGCGAGGAATACCGTGAGAACCACGATTGACACCCCCGCCATTCTCCGGCGACGGGTTGGGCCGGTGGCGACAGGCAATTTCACGACAGAGTGGGCTCAGGCAACGGGCCGTGGGCGGCGCAGCACAGCGATAACGTGTGCAACGCAGCCAGGCATATCCAAATGAGAGCCATGCCTCCCAGAATAGTCATAGATGAACTCCCTGATCTTCCTCTCCATCCTGGAGACTGTGGGTGGCTTTCATGGCTGGAGCCTGGGTCCAAAGACAACGCAGCGATATGGGGTGTTTCCCCCAATCCTGAATCGAAGAGGAGCATGGGTGGGAATACGGAGATGCCACCTTCAGACCACGGTCCGCGTTTTCCGGGTTTGAAAATCTTCCAGCACCAGGAAGCCAGGCACGCTGCCGCGAGCCGGGCCGTCGGCCAGTTCCACCTCGGACTCGAAGCGCACGGGGAAGACACGCTGCGCATCCTTGCCCAGCAACTCGTAGCTCTGGGCCAGACGCTTCGCGTCGGGTGCGGCCGTGCCACACCAAAGGCGAACCTGCCCACGAGCCGTGACGATGATGGGCTGCATGGTGCCAAGTCCTTCGTGTCCACGGACGGGTGGTGTGATATAGCCGGGGAGCTTTGTGCCATCGGCGAGGGTAAACGCGGCGCGCACCACGAACATGCGCCCGGCCGGATTCAGCAGACCGGATTCCGTGTGCGGGCGGACGGTGGATTCGTCCTGACCACTTTGGCCCTCGGCATCCAGCCTGAATTCCCAGATGGGAAACTGGCGGAGATCATCCATGGTCAGCTCGTAAACCTGTTTTCCGATTCGGGCACTCATGGGCACGTTACACTGGGCTTAATGGCTGAAGGGCAGGTTCTGGGTGATCCGGTACGCATCGGTGGACGACACCTGGCGGTCCTTGCCCAACGAACGGCGGCGGTTGGAGTTCTTGCCCTGGAGCAAATGGCGTTTGCCCGCGCCGCGGCGCATGATTTTCCCGGAGCCGGTGATCTTGAAACGCTTGGCCACTGATTTCCTGGTTTTGATTCCCTTGGGTCTTCTCATAAAGAAAGGTCAGTTTTCTCTGAAAGTAATTTTGACCAGCGCACCATGTTCGGTCAGGCGAATCGCGCACAGCTCGGTGGGGGCGCGCTGAATGAGATTCTGCCGCTCCAAGGCCTCGATCTCGCCGGGGGAGATGCGCGGCGTGCTCCAATAACGATGCACATCGCGCAGGCAGAAACGAAGTTCGCCCCGTGACATGACGGCGGGACGGGGCGTGGCGACAGCCTGGTTGCGCTTCATGATGTTGTCTTCCTGCCGCTCCACTTTTCGGCGCTCGTGTCTTGAAACCGCGTGCTGGACCCGACCAGTTGAGCCGGGTCCGTATCGGACCCGGCCTCAACCCCCACTTCCGAAAACCATCGGGCAAGACATGCTGGCAGGGGACGAGCCTGGCTTCTGGGCCAGACTCGCGCTATGGGGTGTAACCCTACCCAGCCTGGTCTGATCCGCGATCGACCGGCCCAATCGCGCGGTTCAGAAAGCGATGCGCAGGCCGAGCCGGGCGAGTCCGTAGCATTTGGTTTCTTCCGGCACCACCAGACGAGCGTCAAGGAACACGCCCACGTGCGGAGTGAAACGGTATTCCATGCCGGCGCCAAACTGGCCGAACCACGCTTCGATCCGGTCGAACTGGCGGCCACCGCCGCCAAAGGCGTAGGGAGCGAACCCGCTTTCGCCCAGGGGGAGGCGCAGAATCAAGTTGGCTGAAGCGCTGTCGATGAAGGCGCTGGTGGTGTTCTCAGAATAAACGTCGGCCCCGACGCCGAGGTGGCGGTTGAAAAAATAGCTCACCCCAAGCCCGGCTCCCAGTTCGCCGTCCTGCCGGATTCTCGAAGTGGACGGGTGATTGATGGTGTATTTCCCAATCGAACCCGTCCCGAACACATCCACCGAAAGTTCGTGGGCCCGATAGTGGTCGCGGGGAGCATTATTCGTCCCTGGATCGTCCCCGACTTTTTCCGCACCCCACGCCGGCCTGGCCACCAGCATCAGGATGGTTCCTCCGACTAGTATTCCGTGTTTCATTATTTTTTTCATGGCGGCCATGTTACCGGCACGCCGTCGCTCGCTATGGGGTGAAACCCTGCCGCACTGGAGGGCAGCTCTCCTTGGGCACGGCCCAACCGCCCGCCAGGAGCGGCTGGATTTTGCCGGACGGAACGAGCGGCGCGGGCGCTTCAGCCGCAGCCGGCGGCAATTCTTCCAATGGAGTGTTCACCCCATAGCCCCGTCCATGAAAGCGCCGGACAGTTCGCCGGATTGGTGTCTCGTCTTGGAGGCAATCAGTCGTTGGACATGAAATTTGAACGCAACCGCAACAGTTCATTTGAAAATGGCGCGACCGTCCTGGTCGCACCCGCCGGCTGGACGCTCCGCGCGATCCATTTTCCAGGGCGGAAACTGCCTCACAGTCTGTCTGAAAAGTCGCTGGGCGGTGAAGTCCGTCGGTCTTGGAGTGCGCCCGTCCTCGGGCGCAGCAACGTGATGACTCTGAGCGCGTCGGAAAAATTCCATGACCACAGACTTTCGGACGTTGCTGCG
>JANOQV010000293.1:0-3688 GCA_031414955.1 Pedosphaera sp.
TATTCCTGGACTGTCCAGAAGGTAATTTGATCTTCTGGATCCAAAACCGTGGCAGAATAGTCTCCAAATCGTGATTCCTCAAAATGCCCTTCGCCGGCTTTGATCAAGGTCGGCTGTTCTACCGAGCCTCCACCGGACGCGCGCCAAGCGTAATAAGCTCCGATGTAGTTGGTCGCACTGGAGCCGGAAAAGCCCAGCAGCATGTCGGCGGCACAGTTCACGGCGATGGACGGGAAATAGTAGTAGGCTTGGTTGGTGGAGGCGCTGTCGAAAACCCGCCCGTGCTTGTAGTAGTTGAGCGATTCTGCCTCGACTCGAAACTTCAGCCATTGCACGGCACTTCTATCGGCATTAGTACCCGACTCATTTCCCGAGTACGTCCCGTTGGTCCCGCTCAGGCCAACATGGTGGCAGGTATAGAGAAAGCCGTCCCGCACCACGGCGTGCATCAGCCGGCTGCCCACATCTCCCAGTTCAATCCGGGTCGCGCCGCCGGCCTGAGGTGCTGGCAGCCAACCAATGAAGGGGCGAAAAAGAATGTTGGTGCCATCGGCGTCGTAGTAGTCGCGGTAGTTGGCTGGTGGCGCAATGAGCGTCGATTGCCAATCGGTGTCCACCAGTCTCGCCGTGGTGTTGGACCATTGCAGGCGGCGAAAAAGCACGGCCCCGCCTTGGTAATTGCTGCCCAGTTGTGGCGGGCCTTTGGCCACCAACCAGGCGTAGGCATTGGTCGGGATGCTGTCGAAGTTCACCGCCGGCTGAACCGTCCAGACCTTGAGGTCGTTGATGCCCGTATCAATCTGGAAGTGATTGGTGATCAAATCGCCCGGGAAAATGTCCGGCTTCTTGATCGCTACAATGGTGTGTCCTTGATTGGTGGGGGTTCCTCCCAGTTGACGATGGAGAGTCGTGACGTAAAGCCCGTTGGCATCCAGTCCCAAGGTTGTGAAATCGCTGTTGAAACCGGTTCGATGAACCGAGAGGACGTGTTTGGACCAGTTGGTGAGCAGGCCGAGCGGGCTGTGATTGGTGGTAACGGCCAGAATCACATCCCGTGTTCCGAGTGCATCAATGGCACACGCCACCCACTGCTGGGCCTCGTGGTCATAGAGAATTCGTGGATCGACCATCCGAACACCGGTGGGATGGCTGCCCACCGTGAAGAAATCCCGTGAATCGGCCTCTTCAATTTTCGCTCCGGTGGTCTTGTCAAAAACGGCGATGCTGCCGTTAATCAATTCCACAAAATGGTCGGGGCCAACCGCGCCCATCGTGTCCGGCGGGTTGATAAAGGGCTCGAAGGAAAATTCCAGACCCGAAAAATTGGTCTCGAGAACATAGCTTCGCGGTTCCTGAGCAATAAAGAAAACCTCGGAGCGTCCCAGCTTCGGAATGATCACCGCAGTCCAGTCCTGTCCGCCCGCGCCCGTGACATTCGTCTCGGTGGTCCAGTTCGCATCCGCGAGGTTGGTCTTGCTGAGCACCTGGTAGTTGGTGCCGGGAATGGTGTTGTGCAACGTCACCACCACGTTGCTCGGGTTGTTGGTGCTGCGGGCCACGTCCAGCCAGAGAGCGCAGCCGTAACTCTCCGCGCTCATGGTGGCCAGGCTGCTGGCGCTTTCGGTGTTCTGGTGGGCGGATTTCATCGCCGCCAATTGCTCCGCCGTGGGTTTGTTTGCAACCTTGGCCATCACATTCGTCCAGGCTTGGTAAAGCAGCAGAAGAAGATCATCCCGTGGGTCAGCCGTCGCCTGCTCCGCCGCCCGGACAGGAAAGGAACTCGTGGCGGCCAGCGCGAGGCCAAGGATGGTGAGGACGAGGCAGCGCTGGACCTTGAGTTGGGAGCGGCTGCGCGCGACCACTGTTTCGGAAAAGGTGTTTGTCCTCACTTTTGACACAAATGCAGTTTCGTGAGCCCGAGTTTCATGGCGAAGAACGCGAACGGGTGCGTTTACGCCGCCCGGCCAGCGCCGCCGCGGCCACCGCCAGCGCCACCAAGGCCCACTCCGACGGCTCGGGAATGGGCATGAGGACCACAGGGTTCAAGCCATACTGGTACAGAATCGCCACTGGTTCGGGTGGAACACTTAGTTCGCCAAACATCGGCACGGAAACGCCGAGCAACACCGAAGTGTCTCCGCCTAACGCCCCAAGCACCGCGGCCTCGTAAGTGGGATAAACGGTCGAAGCCAGCCAGACGCGCAATTGAAGCTGCACCGGGTTGCCGTCCCAGCCTTCCAGTGTGCGTCCTCCTCCAATGAACCTTCCCGGAGCGAAGCAATTGGTGACGGGGCCGAGGAGTTGCAGGCTGGAAACGGGATCGCCGACATTACCAATATAGAGTCCCACCTGAGTGTCATCCTGCTCCGGACCGCCGGGAGCGGGCAATCCAGTCAGGCCATTAGTGATGGCCGTGGCGGCGTTGTTACCAAAACCGATCTGGCCTTGAGCGTGCGCGAAATCGAGCAGACTGGCGAAACAAGCGAGAAAAAATAATCGTTTCATAACAGTGGCGGCTGAAAGTTTGTTACGGTCCTGAAGCACCGGGGATGATTTCCTCAATCCAAGTGTCCCAGAGATTCTCCGGGGCACCAGCAGGGTCCACGGGAACCAGGGGAAGGACCAGCCATATCCGCAATCGGTCGACCGGATCCAAGCTGGCCGCTGAGTAATCACCCCAGTAAGGCCATATGGCCACGTCTTGTGCGACACGAATGAGCAGCGGCTGAGATGCCTGGGCACCGGTGTGTGAACGCCACCAATAACAAGCGCGGACATACTCCCCCGACCTAGAGCCTGTCATGCACACTAGGCGAGGAGCAAAGGGAGCATGAGGGTGACCAGAGCCAGCCAATGGTAGGCGGCGAGGGTTTCGGCCAGCCGTTCGTAATCGCGGGCCAGGCGCCGGAAGCGCGCCGCCCAAGCGAAGGTGCGCTCGACCACCCAGCGCCGCGGCAGCAGCACAAACCCGTGCTTGGCCTCGTGGTGCTTCACCACCTCCAGCCGCAGTCCGTGTTCCTGCGCCGCCTGCGCCGGTTTTTCTCCCGTGTAGCCTTGATCCACATAGGCCAGTTCGACGTTCTGGCCCGTCGCCCTCTGCACCGCCTCCGCCAGTGCTCCCACCTGCGCGCGGTCTTGTTCGTTGGCCGCCGTGACTTGCAACGCCAGCAGGTGGCCCAGCGTGTCCACCGCCGCATGGACCTTGGATCCTTTGCGCTTCTTGGCCCCGTCGAAGCCCGCCCGTCCGCCGCTCTCGGGCGTGGACTGGAGCGTGCGGCTGTCGAGAATGGCCGCGCTGGGCGCGGCGTTCTTGCCCGCCGCCAACCGCAGCACCGCGCGCAGATCGTGCGCCATGGCCTCGAAGCACCCGGCCCGCACCCAACGCCGGGTCTGTTGCTGCACCGCTGTCCACGGCGGCAGATCATTGGGCAGCATCCGCCACGGACAGCCGGCTCGCACGAACCAGCGCAGGCCGTTGTAAAGGCCCCGCAACTTGTGTTGACGCTGCGGGGCGTCCTCTTTCATCAGCGTCAGGTAGGGCGCGCAAAAGGCCCACTCCTCGTCGCTCACATCACTCGGATAACTCGCTCGTGCTTTCGCCATCCCGAGCTTGATGCACGTAAGTGCCCTGTTCGTACAGCTTTATTTTTCACACGCCCGCTTAGGCAAAGTGCATGACAGGCTCTAG
>JANOQV010000294.1:0-37439 GCA_031414955.1 Pedosphaera sp.
TGTTTGCCAACCAGTGCGGAGCGCGGCGTTTACGCCGCTTCACCGTTCGTAAGCCCGCTGGTCAATCGATCCGTCATCGCCCGCTTGGACGCTGAAGCGGCCTGAAGGCCGCGATCCAAGAACAGTGTCAAGATGCGCCCAATCGCACCCCCGTCCAAAAGGCCCGCTTTACCCGCCTCCGCTGCTCAGATAGTTTTCGCGCCCCGCCCATTGGCGGGGTTTGCTTTTAATGGCCACCATCGAACAGGAAATTGCGCGCCGGCGGACGTTTGCGATCATCTCGCATCCGGACGCGGGCAAGACCACGCTCACGGAGAAGTTCCTGCTCTACGGAGGCGCGGTGCAGCTCGCCGGGTCCGTGACCGCGCGCAAGAACCAGCGCGCCACCACTTCCGATTGGATGGAACTGGAGCGGCAGCGCGGCATCTCGGTCAGCTCCACGGTGCTGCAATTCGAGTATCGCGACTGCGTGGTGAACCTGCTCGACACGCCCGGCCACAAGGACTTCTCCGAGGACACCTATCGCGTGCTCACGGCGGTGGACGCGGCGGTGATGGTCATCGACGCGGGCAAAGGCATCGAGACGCAGACGCGCAAGCTTTTCGAGGTCTGCCGGCTGCGCGGCATTCCCATCTTCACCTTCATGAACAAGCTGGACCGGCCGGCGAAAGATCCGCTGGATCTGCTCGATGAACTGGAGCGCGTGCTGGGCATCTCGGCCTATCCGGTGAACTGGCCACTGGGCAACGGACAGGACTTTCGTGGCGTGTTCAATCGCCAGACCAAGCAGGTGAATTTCTTCGAGCGTGTGGTGGGCGGCACCTATCGCGCGCCGGTCTCGGTGCATGACCTCTCGGACCACATCGTGCGCGAGCAGATGGTGCCGGACGTTTACGCCAAGGTGGTGGAAGAGTTGGCCATGCTCGAAGGGGCGGGCGCGGCTTTCAACCATGCGGACATTCTCTCCGGCAAATTGACGCCCGTGTTCTTTGGCAGCGCCGTGAACAACTTCGGCGTGCAGCTCCTGCTCGACGCCTATCTCGATCTGGCCCCGGCCCCCAAGGCGCGGACCATCGGGGAACGCACCATTGATCCGGCGGGCGACCGCTTCTCGGGATTCATCTTCAAGATTCAGGCGAACATGGACCCCAGGCATCGCGACCGGCTGGCCTTTGTTCGCATCTGCTCGGGGAAATTCCAGCGCGACATGTCGGTGGTCCACACGCGCACCGGCCGGAAGCTGCGCCTCTCCAGCTCGCACAAGCTGTTCGGGCGCGAGCGCGAAACGGTGGACGAGGCCTATCCAGGCGACGTGGTGGGACTGGTCGGCCATTCGGATTTTCACATCGGGGACACGCTGGCCGAGGATGCCTCGATTGTTTACGACGCGATCCCGCGCTTCACGCCGGAGTGCTTCGCGTGGTTGCAAAGTCCGAGCACGGCGCAGTTCAAACGCTTCCGCGAGGGTCTCGAACAACTTCTCCAAGAAGGCGTCGTGCAATCGTTTCTCATCAAGGACTCATCCCAGCGCGTGCCGTTGCTCGGCGCGGTCGGGCCGTTGCAATTCGAGGTGGTGCAATTCCGCATGCAGACCGAGTACGGCGCGGAGTCAAAGCTGGAACACGGTCCGTGGAAAATCCTGCGCTGGGCGCAGCCTGAGAGCGGCATCTTGCTGGCCGACGTGTTGCTCCCCACCGGCGCGAAGCTCGCCTACGATGTGGCCAACCAGCCGGTGATTCTTTTCACCGAGCAGTGGGCCTGCGACTTCTTCGCCGACCGCCATCCGAAGATTAAGCTGAGCGCGCTGCCGTTTGAGGAGCAGTTGGCTGACGTGTGAAAGAAAACCCCAAGCCCCAAACCCCATGGAAACACTAAATTCCAAGCTCCAAGCAGCGCTGGTCTGCCACCGCCACGGCGACAGTCGGAGGACTGCTTCATTGAAGTTTGGTGCTTGGAGCTTCCCTGGTGCTTGGTGCTTGGTGCTTGGTGCTTCTCCCTCCTGATCCATGCCGCGCATCATCATCGTGGGTGGCGGGGCGGCGGGTTTCTTCGCGGCCATCGCCTGCGCCGAGGCGTCGCCTGATGCGCAGATCATCCTGCTCGAAAAGACCGCGCACTTTCTGGCCAAGGTCCGCATCTCGGGCGGCGGACGCTGCAATGTCACGCACGCCTGCTTCGAGGCGCGCGAACTGACCAAGCGTTACCCGCGCGGTGAACGTGCGCTCATCGCGCCGTTCCAACGCTTTCAGGCCAGCGACACCGTGGCGTGGTTCGAGGCGCGCGGCGTGAAGCTCAAGACTGAAGGCGACGGGCGGATGTTTCCGATCACCGATTCGTCGGAGACGATCATCAATTGTCTGATGCACGAGGCACGCAAGGCGGGCATTGAACTGCGGGCCAATTGCGGTGTGGAAAGCATCACGAAGGCTGCGGAGGGCTTTGCCCTCAAGCTCTCCAACGGCGAGGTGCTAAACGGTGATCGGCTGCTCTTGGCCACGGGCGGATGCCGCACGGTGGCGCTTGGACAAATCGCCGTCGCGCTCGGACACACGCTGGAGCCGCCGGTGCCCTCGCTGTTCACGATTCACATCGCCAGCGATTGGTTGCGGGCGCTGGCCGGCGTCGCAGTCGAGGCGGAGGTCGCGGTGCCGGGCGCAGGGTTGCGCGAGCGCGCCTCGTTGCTGGTCACGCACTGGGGATTGAGCGGGCCGGCCGTGCTGCGGCTGTCGGCGTGGGGCGCGCGGGCGCTGCATGATTTGGATTATCGATTCACGCTGCAGGTGAACTGGCTGCCGAAGCTCAACGCGGAGACGGTCGCCTACCAGCTTCAGTCACGCCGCAACACGCAGGGCGCGAAGCTGGTCGTCAATTCTCCCGTCGCGCCGCTCTCGGCGCGCTTGTGGGAGGCGCTCGTCCTGGCCAGCGGTGTGGCGCGCGACACGCGTTGGTCCGCGCTTTCCCGCTCGGGGCAACACGCTCTCGCTCAACAGCTCCTGCGCTCGGAGTTTCAAGTGACAGGCAAGAGCTTGAACAAGGAGGAGTTTGTGACCTGCGGCGGCGTGCGGTTGAAAGAGGTGGATTTCAAAACGATGCAGAGCCGCGTCTGTCCCGGCCTGTTCTTCGCGGGGGAAGTGCTGGACATCGATGGGATCACGGGCGGGTTTAACTTTCAGGCGGCCTGGACGACAGGGTGGATCGCGGGGCGGGCGATGGCGGCGGCGAGTTAACAGAGGCGGGAGGACGCTGTCGCCTTGGGGGCAAAGCCCGCAGGAAGTTGAAGGTTCGACGTTCCCGGCAAGAGGCCGATGGATCCGATCCCTCTCCCATCTCCCGCCTCACCACCCCGCCGACCAAATGGCCGCGCGCCGGTTACTTGCCGTAGAAGGACTCGACCACCGCTTTGAAGTGGTTGTCGCCGATTTGAATGATGCCGAACTCGCGCTGGGCATTGTCCTCGGAATCGCTGGCGTGGGCGGCGTTGACCATCACGGTCTGACCGAACTCGCGGCGGATCGATCCAGGCGGAGCCTTCGAGGGATCGGTCGGGCCAAGCACGTCCCGGATCTTTTGCACGGCATTGGGGCCTTCGTAAATGAGGGCGATGCACTTCTCGGTGCCGGGCTGTTCACGCTGATCCGCCGGACAGTCACTGGGTGCGCGGCCGGCCATGAACTTCACAATGTTCTCGAACTGGTTGTCGCCAAAGGCCGGGCCGAGGATGTCCCCGAGCTTTTGCTGTTCGTCCGGCGGCAGCTTGAAGCCGAAATCCTTTTCGAGCACGGCCGTGGCGCGCGAGGCGACCATGTCCTTGAGGCGGGTGCGCAAAATTTCGCGGACCGGGCCGTAGAATTCCATGGCCTGGGCCACGCTCATGCGCAAGAGCTTGATGCCCACGATGTAGAGGCCGGTGCGGGAGAAGAAGTCGATGACATTGCCCGGGCGGCCGGTGGGAAAGCGGAAGTTGTCCGGCTTGATCAGCACCAGAGTGCGCTGCGGTGTTTCACCCGGCGCATAAGCGACGGTGTTTTCCACCACGCCGCCGTCGGTGTCGGAGTATTGCGCCCAGAGCTTGGCCTTGAGCTGGGCTTCCTGGACGTTCGGCGGAGCCAGGACGGCCGGCTCGAAGTAACGGACGCTCCCGTTTTCGTCGCGGATCAAGTCACCGTACGTGTCACGGATGGTTTCCCCCCCGGATCGTTCAGCGGTGATGTTGCCCACCACAGAGCGAACCTTGCGCACGGCGTCTTCGCCCTGGAAGAGCAGCATCATGGCGCGACGACGACGACCGGTCTTGGAGTCCGGCCCGAGGTTCTTGAGAATGTAGGAGCGGATCAGATCCTGAATGGACCGATCCTGCGGATCATCGGCGGACACGATGACATCGGAGTATTTGTTCACCAGTTCAGCGCTGGGCGCGAACATGCGTGCTCCGGCCAATTCCAGTCCGGTCCGGGTGATCAGCCGCGCCAGGATGCCGCCCGTGCGCGACTTGTGGAGCGAATAGGGCGTAATGATGACGTAAGCGAGTTCCTGGGCCATAGAGGCAATGCAACTGAAGGGTTTTAAGGCGCAGTCGGGGCGGAAGGCTCAGACGGAGGCGGCGTCGCCTTGCCGCCGAGGATTTTGAACATGACCGTGCTGCACGTCGGGCACTTGCCCTTGATGGCTTTGCGGCCGTTCTTCATGGTTTCCTCGACCGCGTTGGAAATCTCCTTCTTGGCCTTGCACTTAACGCAATATCCTTCGGGCATAAGAGTTTCACCGCCCGACCGCTTCATGCGGCCCGGCGATGGGCGGAACCTTACGGGCGGCTGAAAGGAGGCGTCAACAGGGTTCTAGGCACGGGCCGGCGGATCGATTGAAGCTGGAGTTCAACTGGCGGCTGGCCTCAGGTCGTGAAATGGCGGGGCAGGCTGAAGCTTGAACTTTACTCCGCCCCGAAGCACGGATTCCACCTACCCCTTCGCCTTGGCGGCGGCCTTCCGCGTACGCACGGTGCGGCCTTCAACCCACGTTCCCTCGACCAGCAGCGAGTGCGGCAGTTCGGGCACGCCGCGCTCGTTACGCTGAATCATACCGATGAGAAAATCCACCGCCACCGCGCCGAGCGTGGGGCCGTTCTGGTAAATGCCCGCGAACCGGCCGCTTTGATCGGGACAATTGAGATGCACGAAGCCCACATCATCGGGAATGTGCGCGCCCAGCCGCTTGAGCCAGTCGCCAACCACTTCCTCGTGGGCGATGACGGCGTCGGGCTTGTTGGCGTCGAACCAGCGGCGGAAATTCTCAAAGGTCCATTTGGCGTCATCGATGACGAAGAGGGGCACGGCGTGGTCGAGGCCGAGCTGCTCGACGAGGAAACTGGCCACCCATTGGCGATCCACGCGTTCGTTCAGGCTCGCGGGCAAGGCCAGCCCGAGGCGCCGATAACCCATCTGGCGGAGTTCGCGCATGGCCAGGCGCATGGAGCGGAACTGGTGGTTCACGGCGCGGTGGAGCAAGGGCTTGGTCAGCGAGTAGCCAAACGCCACGGCGGAGAAGCTTTTCCACTGCAACACCAGCTCGCCATGCGCGGCGGGCAGCGGTGCAATGACCAGGCCATGAATGCTGCGGGTCAGGAGAATCTGCGTGAGCCGCTCCGGCGTCATGCCCGGCTCGCGCATCCAGAATGTCTCCACGCCGTAGCCGTGCCGATCCGCCGACTCGGCCACGCCCTCGTAGAATTCCTGGTAGAGCCGAGATACTTTCCAGCCGTCGCGGGTGGGAAAATCCGTGATGAAGCCGATGCTGACGTGCGACTGCACGGGCTTGGCCGCGCGGCGATAAGTCATGAGCGCCGAGACCAGCGGATTGGGTCGGTAGCCCAGTTCATCGGCAATGGTCTGGATTTTTTTCTGCGTCTCGGGCGAGATGTTCGACTGGTTTCGGAGCGCGCGGGAGACGGTCATCACGCTTACGCCGGCCCGCCGGGCGATCTCCGCGAGTGTCACTGGCTTCTGGGGAATCACGCGGCCCAAGGCTAGAACGGTGCGCCCGCTTGTAAAGCCCAGAGTTACAATTAAACACTGAGTAAAATCACTCGGTTCGCGGTGGCACCGGTGGGAGGATGTGAGCGTTCACCACGGGGGATCGACCGGTCCCGTATCGTGGCCGAGCCTCACCTCACTTCCATCCAACTCTTCAATCCCACCACCGGCAGCGCGAACTCAAAAGCCCGCTCCCACTCCGGCGTGTCGGCAGTGCGAAAGACCTCCCAGCTTCGTTTCTTCGGTCGCGCCTCGGCCGCGTTCGGCGTCAAGCCACGCAGGCCCAACAGCAGTCCGCCCTCGGCCTTGTGGTCCACATGCCGGTGCAAGATGAAGGCGTCGATGCCCTCGATGCCCTCGATCTTTTTGTAAGCCAGCGCGTACGCGGCGGCCTGGATGATTTCGCCGTTCGTGCCCTGGGGCGTGTGAAAGCCCTGCTCGCTGAGAATGATCCGGCGCGGCTGGCCTTGGTAGAGCAGTTCAGGACGGAGCAGGTAAGCGGGCAGCAAATCGATGTTCTTGAACGTAATGCGCGGCGTGGTGAGCACGTTGTTGCTGGCCGACTTGTCCCTCCAGAACCGCGGCTCGAACAGATTCTCCGGGTACGGGTGAAACGCGACGTGCCAGTTGAAGTCGCCCTCGGCCCGGGCGCGGCGCGCAAAGTAATCCAAGAATTCGCGGCCCGGAAACGAAGTATGCTCGCTCTTGCGGTCGTAGCGCAGGTTCCAATGATGTTCGAGCGACAGGTAAACCCGGGCCCAGCTTGACTGCCGGCGCACCGCGTCGTGGGCCAGCCGCATCATGCGCAGATACTCATCGGCGAACTCCGTCATGGTCACCCGCCCCATGTTGGCCCACCACCAGTGCGAGTTGACTTCGTTACCCATGATGTAGCCGGAGACACGCCCGTATTTTTGGTCCGGCCGCGACCAGCGTTCGGCGCAGAACTCCAGGGCCGCGACGAAGGCACCGCGCCCTTCCTCAGTGACAGTGTTGAAGTTGCCCAGCCGATTGGGCGCGTTGGTAATGCACTGCGGATGAATCATCACCCGGTCGCGCGCCGGGTCGCCGGACTGATAGGTGAGCACGATCAGATTCACCACCACGCCCTGATCGGAGAGCTGCTTGATGCGCCGGTCCAGGCCCTCGATCTGACTGCGCCGGAAGCGATAGGTGCGCCCGCCGGAGATCCAGGCCGGATTGTTGGTGTCGGCCTTGAGATCGAGGAGTGGGGTGAGGTTGAAGTTCAACGCCGCGTGCTTGACGCCGAGCGCCAGCGCATCCTCCACCAGCTCAACCTGCAAGCCCTTCTTCGAGGCGGCCAACGGGTACGGTTCGGAGTAACGCGACGCCCCGGATTGCGCCTGAAGAGTGGCCGTCGCGAACAGCACCGCAAAAAAGCACAAGGTTCGGAAGTGAATCACAGCACCGCCATCCTGCGAAGCGGGGCGCGAAATGCAAAGCCCAGACTCGGAGGCGCGACGGGTTCGGGCGCGCAACCGCCGCCCTGCTCACGGGTTGATTCGGTAGTCGAAGTAGAGGGTATCGCCAGTGACGCGGGCTTTGAACTTGTCCCAGTTGGCCTGCGATTCACCGACCGGCTTTCGCATCTGGCTGAAATCCGTGTCGGTCTGGAAAACGCGCCCGGAACATTTCTTGAGCAGCGCATCCTTGATGGCCTTGAGCGGGTGGTCCCAACCCTTCTGGGTTTCGGCCCACGCGCGCACGGCGGTGATCATGGCCGTGAACTCGCGGGCCTGTTCGCCCTCGCCCATCCAACTCAGGTTGGGGTAGGCGTCACTGGCCTTGCCGTTCAACGTGGCGTTGTGGCTGCCGTGATGGCCAACCTTGTAGAGCACGGTGCGGGCGAGGAGATCCTTGGCCGTGATCTTCTTGTCCCCGTCCTTCCAACTCCCCTTGGCCCAGGAAAGCCAGTTGCCGCGCTGGGCATCGGCAGCGAAGAGGAGCACCTTGCCGCCCTTCCCCAGTTCAAAGGCCAGCACCAGGCTGGTGTTGTTCGTGGCGTTGTTCACCTCAATGGCCAGGGCCAGCGCGGAGAAGAGCCATTCTTCGTCGATGCGCCGCCACGGGGCGTCGCCTGGCACTTCCTTCTCCGGCGGTCTGGCTTCAGGCTTCGCGCTCTCTGCTGCGTCCTTGGAGCCGTAGTATTTCCTGAAGAATGCGCCGTAATCCGGATCGGTGAAAGCGGCCTCCAACGGCACGCCATAGGACTCGTGAAAAAGTTGCGGCTTCCTTTCGCCCGCCTTCGGTGCGGTGAAGGCGCTGGCAAAAAACGTGGCGGCGGAAGCGGTGCCAAGCGCATGAAACTCTTCCTTGCCCACCGGATTGACATCAAGGATTTGCTCCTCATCGCGCGGCGGACCCAGGGCAAAGACGCGCGCGTTTTTTGCGCCTGGGAGCGCGTAAATCCGCCCGTGTGGTCGGAGGAATTTCACTCCTTCACTGGCGCGTTTCTTGAAGACCAGCATCGACTGCTTGTTGCTCGAGACCTTCGGCTTGCCATCGGCTCCGAGCATGGCCGCCGCCGCGTTGAACTGGGCCTCTGCGCCGCCCAACTCGAAAGCCAGGAATTCGTCGATGTCCTCCACGGCTTTGTCGTCAGCTTCGGCCTCGACGCCTTGCAACTTTTTCGCCTGGCTGCCGGCCGCCAGCCGGTTGCGCGCGGCCATCAGGCCCAGCAGCTTGTCCTCGAACCGTTCCCGGAGCGCGTTGGCCACGTCGTCGTCCGGATTCTCCGTCCAGGCCAGCCAGGTTTCCTTGATGGTGATGCCGGCAAAGTTTTCCTCCGTGATGCCGTTCACATGATCCTGGTGCTCGTGCGTGATGATGGCCACGTCGATCTCGCCGCCCGTGGCTGCGCGGATGCTGGCCGTGATGTCCCGCACGTTCTTTTTGGCGGGCCGCACGATCTTGTCTGGGGAACCCGGCTTGTACCCGCAATCAATGAGCACATACACCGGCCGGCCGGCCGTTTTGCCGTCGAAAGCCAGCAGGAAACAGTCGCCGTGGCCAATGCGGTACATGCGGACCACGGCACCGTCCTTGGGTGGAATGAGCCGGCCTGGAGCGGCGGCGGCTTTTGGTTTTGGCGTCGGCATAAGCGCAGGGTGTGGTTAGTCCGAATCTTCGTGGCGGTGCAGCAAGGCAAACGGTTCGCGGGCGTGAAAAGCCTCGCGAGCCAGGGCGAAGGCATTCCCCGGCTCCAACCCTTCGGTCAGGAACTTCCGCAGCCGTTCTAATGATCCGTCGTCGGCAATCGTTCCCGGAGTGCGGATGACGCGGCGCACTTCCATGGTCACGGCGTCGATCAAGAGCGTGCAGCCGGCGCGGTAGCGGAAATCGCCTCTGTCCTCGGGGCCAAACTGCGTGCCGGGCGCGTCGTAACGCAGCTGATCCTCGGCTTTGAAATAGCCCCGACGCCGTTGGGTGATTTCCACCACAAGATCCGTCACGATCCCGCCCCGGGCGCTGCGCCGACGAGCGGTCCGGACGGAATGAACTTCCACGGAAGGCGCGCCCGCCTTGGAGCGAAAAACGGTGGGCGGCGCGCTGACTGGGTCAAGGATGAGGCCAATCTCCGACGCCAGAATGCGCCCGTCGTCCTTGATCAACCACTCCCACAGTTTTTTCGCGTTGCTCCTGACGCCATCCCAAGCCTTTTTGCGGTCGCTTTCGAGATCCCAGGGCTGGAGCGCAATTTTCCGAAACTCGTCGGCCAGCCAGTCCATCGAACCTTGCTGGCCGGGACCGCCGGCCCTCCGGGCCTGATCCCAGGTGGGCCAGAGCAAGGATTCGAGGGACACGTTGTTCATCCCGCGGGGCGCAAGGCCCCAGTGCCGGAAACTTTCGCAGAAAGCGAGCCGGTAACGATCCGGGTCTTCCGGATTCAAATCATGGTCGGCCGTGACGATGCCGCGCAGGTAGTCGCCAAAGGTGATTCCGACCGGCGGACAGTAATCGACGGCCCGAATGCACATTTGCAGGATGGAGCGCGCACACCGCGCCGCCTCATCGGCCAGCCGGTTGGAGAGATCGGGATGAATGTCACCCGCGCGCAGCAGGCCGGTGCCTTCGCTGGCCAGGCGAAAAAGATCCGCCGTGCGCGCCCGGTAAACTTTCAGGAACGCCCCGAAAACCGCCGCCACCAGAATCGCGCCCCGGTCATGCGGCTCCTGTATTTTGTCCAGCCCCCGCGCGTCCGGCACCCGCGCCTCCCATTGGCCGGTCGCGGGATTGAGGCCGCCCAACGCATCACGCAAGGCACCGCCGCGGCCCGAGGCCCGGCCAAATTGTTGGGCGATCTGCCCGAGAAGGTTCTCGCCCGCGAGATTGCCGCGCGTGCGCGCGATTTGATCCCGCAAGACCCCCGGGTAGGAGAATCTCTGGAAGAGAGCCACGATATCGGCGAAGGCCTCATGAAAAGCCAGCACGTCCAGGTTCACCGGCCGGTTGAACCGGGGATGAACCCCGTCCAGCAACGCGTGCGCCGTCTCGTGCGCGATGATGTCATGCGAGAGACAGGTGAACACCAGCGTGCCCGGCGTGTTGTGCGCGTCCTTGAGGCTGACCGGAAAATATCCGAAGAGCAGCGCCTTCTTGTCCGGACTGTAGAACGCGTTCCGGTCGCGCAGGGCATGGGGATAAATCCGGAGTCTGCGCACGAACTGCTCCTCGTATTCGCCCTTGGCCGCATCAAACGTCCGGCGCGTGGACCAGAGCGCCACCCGGCCAAGGGCGCGCTCAAAATGTCCGATCGTGGACATGGCCACGGCATAAACCATCTGCTGATGAAATTGCGGATTCGATTCCGACGGTGCCAGGCCGTCCTGCGCCAGAATGCGGTGGTCATTCAAATCGACCGGCTTGTAAGCCGACTGGCTGGCCGGATCCACGTCCACCACTTCGAGGTATTCACCGATGGGGCCGGGCTGAAGACCCTTCTCCCACGGAATTTCAATCGTGATTTCACCAATGCCCGCCTGGTCGAACTGCGCCGAGAGGCTCGGGTCAAAGGCAAAAATGCACAAGGCCCGCGACACCGGTTCGGAAACAAGATCAATTTTTGCCATGCGCCAGTCTTTCCGGCCTCCCCTCTCCCGCACGGGAACGGTGCAGCCTTGATTGCCCACGCCAGGAACAGTGCGTGCTCCTTTGTGAACTGTGCCCCGATGAGGCTCCGCTCGATCCCATCGTGTCAAGGGACTTTTCCACTTGGTGGAGAACCGGAACACGTAAATCTCGGCCTCGCCAGGGAAGCTTTCGTCGATGACGCGAAACGGACAGGGCATGTTTTCGCGGACCGCAGGCTCGCCATTCTCCGGCACCACACTTCCGCGTTCGGGGAAAGTGCCGAGGGCGAGCGCCAGGGTGCCTGCAAACGTCGGTCCCTGCATCGCCTTGGTACGATAAAAGACTTTCCGCTCGCATCGTGCCGACTAAATTTTTGTTGACTACTTGGTCAACATTATCCAACTGTGCTGCTCATGGGACGAAGCAGTGACGCCAAGCAGCGATTGATGGAGGCAGTGACAGAACTCATCTGGCACGGCTCCTATGGCAGCACGACCATCGATCAGATCTGCGAGAAGGCGGGCGTCAAGAAGGGGAGCTTCTACTATTTCTTCGAGTCCAAGTCCGATGTGGCCGCAGCGGCCTTGGAAGCGACCTGGGAACAGAAGCGACCCGAGTTGGACGCGATTTTTTCCCCGACCGTGCCGCCGCTGGAGCGGTTGCGTCGCTTTTGCGAACAGGGTTATGAGCAGCAAAAAGAGATGAAGCGCTCGTGCGGCTCAGTGCGTGGGTGCCCTTTGTTTGCACTGGGTTCCGAGGTTTGCAATTCGGACGCGCGATTGCACAAGAAGGTGAAGGAGATTCTGGGCCACTACCACACCTACATCGAGTCGGCCATTCGGGACGCCCACACGCAGGGGCTAATCCATGCTCCGGACCCCGCCGCGAAGGCGCGGATGCTGTTCGCCTACTCGGAAGGATTGCTGACGCAGGCGCGCATCGTGAACGACGTGGAAGTGTTGCGCGAGATGGCTGAAGGCGTCCTCGGCATCCTGGGTGCGAAGACCGTCGCGCCCAAAGCAGCCTGATCATCAGACATTTTTTTGGAGATCAATTTGACTAAACAGTTCACTATCAACGGGGATTAAGAATGAAATTTACGCCTGCACCCTTCGGTCAGTCCGTTCTGAAATCCAGTTCGCCGGGGCCAAGTTGGAATTGCCACGCCCACTTCCGCGACGAAATCGCTCGCGCCAAACGAACCACGATGCGGGATTATAGCGCCGAGGTCGGCGAACACTTGCGTCTGCTTCGCCTGGCCTTGAACGAAGCCGAGGCTCTGGCCTGGCAGACCGATTATCCGCACCTCGTCTTTCCAGTTCTGGCTGCGGAGAAGGCCCGCGCCACGGCCCGCTGGCACCGGCGCCAACGCGCGCTTCAGAGCGTAGCACCTCAGTTCTCATGCGCGGAATAAACCAAGGATCTATGAAGAAAACCCAGACCAAGAAGTTATTTGTGCTCGCGGCGGCCAGCCTGTTGGTGGGCTGCCATCGTTCCGCCCCGCCGGGACCGGGCGGAATGGAGATGCCCCCGCCGCTGGTGGCGTGCTCCACCGTGCAGCCACAGGAAATCATCGAGTGGGATGAGTTCACGGGGCGCACGGCGGCGATTGAAAACGTGGAGGTGCGGCCCCGCGTGTCGGGCCACATCGAGGCGGTGAAGTTTCAATCAGGCCAACTGGTGAAGAAGGGCGAAGTGCTTTTTCAGATAGATTCTCGCTCGCAGCAGGCAGAACTCGACCGCCGCTCGGCGGATTGCGAGCAGGCCCGCGTGAAACTGGCCAACGCCGAGCGCGAGGCCAGGCGCATCGCTTCCCTACTGGCGAACAAGGCCATCTCGGCGGAGGAAGGTGATCAGCGCCAGATGCGTTTCGACGAGGCGAAGGCGGCGCTGCTCTCCGCCGAGGCCGCGCGCAACACAGCGAAGTTGGATCTGGAGTACACGACCATTCGCTCCCCCATCAACGGCCGGATCAGTCGGGCGCTGGTCACAGAAGGCAATTACGTGAGCGGGGTCGCCGGCATGTCCACGGCGCTGACGACGATTGTCTCGGTGGATCCCGTTCACGTCTATGCGGACCTGGATGAGAACGCGCTGCTCAAGTTCAACGCCCTGAATCGCGCGCACAAGATCAGCAGCAACGGCGACGGTCAGGTGCCGGTGGAAATGGAACTGGCCGACGAAACCGGCTTCCCACATCGCGGCACCATTGAGTCATTCGACAACAAACTCGACGCGGCGTCCGGCAGCATCCTGTTGCGGGCGGTGTTTCCGAATCCTGAGGGCAGGCTGGTACCGGGACTGTTTGCACGCATCCGCATCCCTGGCAGCGCAAAACACAGCGCGCTGCTTGTGGACGAGGGCGCGATTGGCACGGACCAGGCGCGCAAGTTCGTGCTCACGATCACGTCGAGCAACCGGACCCATTTCGCCGAGTATCGTCCGGTGAAACTGGGCCCGGCCATCAACGGCAAGCGCGTGGTGCGCGAGGGCCTCCAGTCTGGAGATCAAGTGGTGAAAGACATCGTGATGGCCCGGGTGCGCCCGGGCATGGCGGTGCAACTTCAGACGGCGGGCGCGACCAATGGCGTCCCGGCGCAGACGGCCCAGCGTTGAAGGGGGAGCGAGAACCGAAATGAAATTTTCCCACTTTTTCATCCGCCGGCCGATCTTTGCGGGCGTGCTTTCAGCCATCGTGTTCCTGCTCGGGCTGCTGGCGATGTATCGCCTGCCCATCAGCGAATACCCCGAAGTCGTGCCACCGACCATCGTGGTCATGGCGACCTATCCGGGCGCAAACCCGAAGACCATTTCCGAGACGGTGGCCGCGCCCCTGGAGCAGGCCATCAACGGGGTGGAGAACTCCCAATACCTGTTCTCGCAGGCCACGAGTGACGGGGTGATGACGCTGACCGTGACCTTCAAGCTCGGCACGGACGTGGACCAGGCGCAGGTGCTGGTGCAGAACCGCGTCTCGCAGGCGTTGCCGAAACTGCCCGAGGAAGTGCGCCGCCTCGGTGTCACCACGCGCAAGCAGTCGCCAGACCTCACGATGGTCGTGCATCTCTTCTCACCGAACGATCGTTACGACGAAATCTATCTGCGCAACTACGCGACGCTCCAGGTGAAGGATGTGCTGGCACGCATTCCTGGCGCGGGCAATGTCGAGATCTTCGGTTCCGGCGATTACGCGATGCGCGTGTGGCTCGACCCGAACAAGGTCGCAGCCAAGATGCTGACGGCGAGCGACGTGGTGAACGCGATCCGCGAACAGAACGTGCAGGTCGCGGCGGGCGGCGTGGGCCAGCAGCCCGTGAGCAAGACGGTGCCGTTGCAATTGCAGATCAACACCAAGGGCCGGCTGATCGACGTGGCAGAGTTCGAGCAGGTCGTGGTCAAGTCAGGGCCGAACGGTGAAAAAACTTTGCTCAAGGACGTGGCCCGCGTGGAACTTGGTGCGGCCGGCTACGCGCTGCGCTCGCTGCTGAACAACAAGACCGCCGTGGCGCTGCCCATCTTCCAGTCGCCGGGTGCGAACGCGCTGCAACTCTCCGATGACGTGCGCAAGACGATGGATGAGTTGAAGCAAAATTTTCCGCAGGGCGTGGACTACTCGGTGGTTTACGACCCGACGGTCTTCGTGCGCAATTCGATCAAGGCCGTGGTCACGACGCTGTTCGAGGCCATCCTGCTCGTCGTCATCGTCGTCATCCTGTTCCTGCAAACGTGGCGCGCGTCGATCATCCCGCTCGCCGCCGTGCCGGTGTCGCTCGTCGGCACCTTCGCCGTCATGCTCTGGCTCGGCTTCAGCATCAATGCGCTCACGCTCTTCGGACTCGTGCTGGCCATCGGCATCGTGGTCGATGACGCCATCGTCGTAGTGGAAAACGTGGAGCGAAACATCGCGCTTGGCTTCGAGCCGCACGAGGCGACGCGGCGCGCGATGAATGAAGTCACGAGTCCAATCATCGCCACGGCGCTGGTGCTGTGCGCGGTGTTCATCCCCACGGCGTTCATCAGCGGGCTGACGGGGCAGTTCTACAAACAGTTCGCGATCACGATTGCGATTTCGACCGTCATCAGCGCGTTCAATTCGCTCACGCTTTCGCCCGCGCTCTGCGCCGTGTTGCTCCGGCCGCACCACGGGAAGAAGGATTGGCTCTCGCGCATCATGGACAAGCTGTTGGGCTGGTTCTTCCGTCCGTTCAACCGCGCCTTTGCCTGGAGCGGCAACAAATACGCGGCGGGCGTGGGCGGCGTGCTGCGCAAGAGCGCCATCGCGCTGGTGCTCTACGCCGGGCTGGTCGCACTGACGGCGTGGAGTTTCAACAAAGTGCCGACGGGCTTCGTGCCCACGCAGGACAAGCAGTATCTCGTCGCGTTCGCGCAGTTGCCGGAAGGCGCATCGCTCGACCGCACCGAGGAAGTGATGCGCCGCATGGCCGACCTCGGTTTGAAGACGCCTGGCGTGCAGGACGCGGTGCAGTTTCCCGGCCTGAGCATCAGCGGGTTCAGCGTGGCGGCCAACCAGGGCATCGTGTTCTTCGGGCTGAAGCCATTCGAGGAGCGCAAGACTCCGGCCACGAGCGGGCCGGGCATCGCGGGCGCGTTGAACGCGCAGTTTGGCGGCATCACCGAGGCCTTCGTGCTCGCCGTCATGCCACCGCCGGTCATCGGGCTGGGCACGATTGGCGGGTTCAAGATGTATGTCGAGGATCGCGCGGACCTCGGCTACGACGTGCTGTTCCAAAATCTACAGGCGGTCTCCGGGGCCAGCTATCAGACGAAGGAACTGGCCGGAGTTTTCTCCACCTTCACCGTGAATGTGCCGCAACTCGACGCGGACATCGACCGGATCAAGGCGAAGTCCCAGGGCGTGCCGCTGCAAAATCTTTTCGAGACGATGCAGATTTATCTCGGATCACTTTACGTAAACGACTTCAACCGCTTCGGCCGCACTTACCAGGTGGTGGCGCAGGCCGACGCGCCGTTCCGCGAGCGCGCCGACGCCATCACCAAGCTCAAGACGCGCAACGCGCAGGGCCAGATGGTGCCGCTCGGCTCGCTGGTGAAGGTGACGGAAAGCTACGGGCCGGACCGGGCGATGCGTTACAACGGCTACCCGGCGGCGGAGATTAACGGCGGTCCCGCGCCTGGCTTCAGCTCCGGCCAGGCCGAGGCGGCGATGGCCAAGCTGGTCAAAGCGACGCTGCCCAAGGGGCTGGAGTTCGAGTGGACGGAGCTGACGTATCAACGAATCATCGCGGGCAACTCGGCCATCTACGTTTATCCGCTCTGTCTGCTGCTGGTGTTCCTCGTGCTCGCGGCGCAATACGAAAGTTTGCGGCTGCCGCTGGCGATCATTCTCATCGTGCCGATGTGCCTGCTCTTCGCCATCGCGGGCGTGTGGCTCACCGGCGGCGACAACAACATCTTCACGCAGATCGGCCTGATCGTGCTGGTCGGGTTGGCCTGCAAGAACGCGATCCTGATCGTCGAGTTTGCCAAGCACAAGCAGGACGAGGAAGGCCTGTCACCCTTCGACGCGGCCATCGAGGCGTGCCGCCTGCGGCTGCGTCCGATTTTGATGACCAGCATCGCCTTCATCGCCGGCGTGTTCCCGCTCGTGATTTCGACGGGCGCGGGCGCAGAGATGCGCCAGGCCATGGGCATCGCGGTGTTCGCCGGCATGATCGGGGTGACGCTCTTCGGACTTTTCCTGACCCCCGTGTTCTACGTGGTGCTGATGAATTTGGGGTGGAGAAAGAAGCCGGCGGCTTCCGGGGAGAAGCACGGCCCGGTGGACGGTTCCGCAGGTGCGGTGACCGGCACTGCGGCCGTGCTGATCCTCGGAGCTTTGTTGTTCACGGGTTGCGCCGTGGGGCCGGATTTCCAGAGACCCACGAATGCGCTGCCGGCCGCGTACAAGTCGGTGGATACGACGAACGAGCTTGGGGCATGGAAGGAATCCAAGCCCCTCGACACGCTGCCGAAGGGCCCGTGGTGGGAGGTGTTCGGCGACAAAACGCTCAATGAACTGGAACAGCGCGCCAGCCGAACGAACCAGGAATTGCGGGCGGCGGTCGCGCGGGTGGAACAGTCGCGATCCACGGCCCGGGTGGCGCGCAGCGAACTGTTGCCGGCTTTCGACGCCAATCCAAGTTGGCGGCGCGAGCGATATTCGCCCACTCAGAATCCAAGCTTCGGCGACATCACGGCGAACACTTTCCGAGCCCCGCTCGACCTGAGCTACGAGATTGATTTGTGGGGCCGGGTCCGTCGTGGCTTCGAGGGGGCACGGGCCGACGCCCAGAGTTCACTGGCGGCGATGCACAACGTGCTGCTCACCTTGCAAGGCGATCTCGCCCAAAACTATTTCGCCCTCCGCTCGCTGGATGCGGAGATCGCCACCCTCAGGGGCACTCTAGTTTTGCGCAACGAACTGTGGCAACTCACCCGCAGCCGGTTTGATGGCGGTATCGGCAATGAGCTTGATGTAGCGCGCGCGGAAACCGAACTGGCCACCACCGAGGCCGAACTGGCCTCATTGCGCCGCCGGCGGGGGGAATTGGAAAACGCGATCGCCGTGCTCGTGGGCGAGCATCCCTCGGGCTTCAAGCTTTCCGCGCTTTCGGATGCAGAATGGAATCCAATTCCGCCGACGGTTCCAGCCGGATTGCCTGCGGACTTGCTCGAGCGCCGTCCCGACGTCGCTCAAGCCGAACGCGACCTCGCCTCGGCCAATGCCGGGATCGGGGTCGCCAAAGCAGGATTCTTCCCGGTGGTGCGACTTACTGGCTCGGGTGGATTTGTCTCAGGCGACATCGAGACACTCTTCAATTGGGAGAGCCGGGTGTGGAATTTTGGGCCAAGCGTGTCCTTGCCCATCTTCGCCGGGGGTCGGAACAAGGCGAATCTGGCGCGCTCCCGGGCCGCGTACGAGGAGACCGTGGCGAAGTATCGGCAGCGCGTGCTGGTAGCCTTTGCGGACGTGGAAAATAGCCTGTCCAGCCTTCATTATCTAGGCCAACAAGCCGCTGCACAGAAGCGGGCCGTGGCCAGCGCCCGGCGGGCGGCGGAACTGGCCAGGCAACGATTTACCGGAGGTGTGGTTAGTTACCTGGAAGTGGTGGATGCCAGCCGTGGCGCGCTTCTGGCTGAACGAAACCAGGCGCAGATTGTCGGACAGAGGTTGATTGCCAGTGTTCAGTTGATCCGGGCGCTGGGAGGTGGCTGGGATGAATCCTCACTCACCTCGCGCCAGTAATTTGGAAAGGAAGATGATGAGAACAAAGAAGCGACAAACCAAGCCGTTGAAGACGAAGAAATTCGCCACGCCGAAGCTGCGCAGCCGAGCGCCCAAGCTCGGCCAGAAGATTCGAGGGACGCGCCAGAAACCTGCCGTGGCCCTGCCCAGCGTCTGGCCTGCCACGGCCACCACGACCTCCAACACCGCCACCGCGCCCGGATTTACGGAGAGCCTGAGCCGCGATCCCATTCGTATTTACATGCGCGAGATCGGCCAAGTGCCGTTGCTCACTCGTCAGGAGGAGAACGCGCTGGCCCGCCGCATCAAACGTGGAGACGCGGCGGCGCGCGATCACATGATTCGCGCCAACCTCCGCCTCGTGGTCAAGATCGCCCGCGACTACGAGAATTACGGCCTGCCTCTCCTGGATTTGATCAGCGAAGGCAACATCGGATTGATGAAGGCGGTGGAGCGCTTCGATCCGCGCAAGGGCGCGAAGCTCTCCACTTATGCCGCCTGGTGGATCAAGCAGTCCGTGAAGCGAGCCCTGGCCGACCAGAGCAAGACCATCCGGCTGCCGGTGCATGTCGTCGATAAACTGTTCCACATCCGCAGGACCGAGACGATGCTGGTCGAGTTGCTCGGTCGCGAACCGTCGGACGCCGAGATCGCCGAGGAGATGGGCATGAAGACGGCCCAGGTCCGGGACTATCGCAAGGCCTCCATTTCCCCGACTTCACTCGACGCGCAACTCGGCGATGACGACACAAACAAATTCGCCGACATCGTGGCCGACCAGAACGCAGTGGCACCGTTCCAGCAGGCCGTGGAGGACAGCGACAATGAAATCATGCGTGAAGTCATCGCCACGCTTTCGCCACGCGAGCAGACGATTCTGCAACTGCGCTTCGGCCTGAGTGGCGGCGATGAGAAGACGCTCGAAGAGGTCGGGCAGCAATTCGGCGTCACTCGTGAACGCATTCGCCAGATCCAGGACGAAGCGTTGCGCAAACTGCGCAAGCGCATCGAGCGCCGCGACAAGCGGAAGGACGAGATCGCGCAGGCCGCGTAAGCACGCGGGGAAAACCCAGTCGATTCGTGAAGCGCCGGTTGGCCCCGGCGCTTCAAACTGTACCGGACAGGCGACCAACAAAAAAGGCACCGCGCGGCGGTGCCTTAATGAAACGAGTTGGATCCGGCTGGAGCGATTACTTCGCACCCTGTTCGATCCAGGCGCGAACCAATCCGATTTCCTCCTTGGTCAGCGGGGCGATCTTCGCCTTGTTGCCCTTGGGCGGCATATACATCTCCTCGTCCTCGACGATCTGGGCCACCATGGCGATGAGCGGGCTTTTGGCCAGGTCACCCGCCGTCACCGACGCGCCTTCGCCACCGCCCTTGAGCACGTTGGCCTTGGTGTCGGAGCGAAACTTGCCCTTGGGCTTCTCCACATCCGCGCCGTGGCACTTGGCGCAGGACTTCTCGAACATCGGCTTGATGTCGGTGTCGAATGTCACGCCGGCCTTGGCTGCCGCTGGCGGCAGCTTGGCCACGTCAATTTTCATATCCGCCGCACCCAGGACGAGCGCGCCGGCCACCACGGAAAATCCAATCCAGATTGTTTTCTTGTTCATAAATATGTCGTTCGGACGTTGCTTAACGAATCGCCATTCAGAGCGCAAGTTCACTTCGCTTTCTTGACCTTCTCCCACCGTTTTGTCTTCGCCGACTTGAGCACCGCATCGGTGACATAATCGGTGGCAAGTCCATCCTTGAAGGTCGGGCCGGCCAGTTTTCCCTCGGATAATCCTCGGATGAAGTCCGCGACCTGATGCACGAACGTCTCGGCGTAACCGATCTGCAAGCCGGGCACCCACCAGTTCTTCATGTAGGGATGATCACCGTCCGTGATGTGGACCGACTTCCAGCCGCGCACCTTGCTCTCGTCCTTGTAGTCAAACACCTGGAGGCGGTGCAAGTCGTGCAAGTCCCAGAACAGCGAGCCGTTCTCGCCGTTGATTTCCAAGGTGTAGAGCGCCTTGTGCCCGCGCGCATAACGCGTGGACTCGAAGGTCGCCAGCGAGCCGTTGCTGAAGCGCGCCAGAAACAGGCTCGCGTCGTCGATGCTCACCTTCTCCACCTTGCCGGTCAGGGTGTGCTTGCGTTCCTTGATGAAGGTCTCGGTCGTGGCCGTGACCGTGTCGATGGTACCGTTCAACCACATGGCCGTGTCGATGCAATGCGCGAGCAGATCGCCCGTGACGCCGCTGCCGGCGACCTTGGCATCCAGCCGCCACAGCCCCGCCCCGCCCTGCGGCAGATCGGCGCTGATGGTCCAGTCCTGTAAAAACTTGGCGCGATAGTGGAACACGCGCCCGAGCCGGCCTTCTTCGATCAGTTGTTTCGCGAGCATGACGGCCGGCACGCGACGGTAATTGTACCAAACCATGTTCGGCACGCGCGCTTTGTGCACGGCCGCGACCATTTTCTCCGCCTCCGGGCCAGTCATGGCCAGCGGCTTCTCGCACAGGATGGCCTTGCCCGCCTTGGCGGCGGCGATGGCGATCTCGGCATGGACGTTATTCGGCGCGGCAATGTCGATGACGTCGATGTCATCGCGCGCGATGAGTTGCCGCCAGTCCGTCTCCACGGACTCGTAGCCCCACTGGGCGGCGAAGGCCTTGGCCTTGCCGGCGTCGCGGGCGCAGACGGCCTTGAGCACGGGTTTGTATTCGAGGTCAAAAAACTGGCTGACCTGCTTGTAAGCGTTGGAGTGCGTCCGGCCCATGAAGCCGTACCCGATGATGCCGATGCGTAATGGTTTCATTGCTGCGTAATTCGAGCAAAAGAGAATCGTCCGCCTGCGGCCAACGCAAGTCGAAACACAGACGGAGTGAAATCCTGAACGGCACCCTGCCCCGGCTGCCGTCGCGGGCGGTTTGACACTCTGGGCACAGGTTGCTACTTTCGGCCCAAGATTTATGAGTGAAGCGACCCAAACCGAAGCTGGCGCGGTAACCCTGACGGAAAGCGCGGCGAAGCAGATCCAGCAGATGCTGACCAGTCCCGAAAATGCGGGCAAGAACCTGCGCGTTTACGTCGAAGGCGGCGGCTGCTCCGGGCTGCAATACGGCATGGTCTTTGACGAAAAGCGCGCCGACGACATGACAGCGGATTACTTCGGCGTGAGCGTGCTGGTCGATCCGTTCAGCGCCAACTACCTGCGTGGCGCGAACATCGACTTCTCCGAGGAACTGACCGGCGGCGGGTTCAAGATTTCCAATCCCAACGCACACTCGAGTTGCGGTTGCGGCAAATCCTTCGAAGCGTAACCGCTCCGGACGGTACGGGTTGAATGGCCGTCCCGTGCCTCGCAAAACCGCTTTCCCATTTGGAGCCCGCTCAGACCCGCTTCAGCCGCGGCCCTTTGGGCGTGTCTTCGATTACCCAGCCCTGCGCCTTCAACTCGTCGCGGATGGCATCGGACTTTTTGAAATCCTTGGCCTTCCGCGCGGCCTGACGTTCTTCCAGCAGTGATGACAACTCCGCCGGCGGACCTTCTTCGCGCGGAACGCCCAGGCCCAGAACTGAATCAATTTTGAACCACGCCGCCAGCGCGTCGGCCGCGGCCTGCGGCGAAACAGACTTCTCGGCGAGCGCTTTGTTCGTGACCCGCACCCAGCCAAATACCGCCCCCCAGGCAGAGGAGACATTTAGGTCGTCATCCAGTGCGCTGGCGAAAGTCGCGACCAAAACATCGTCCGCCCTCGGGAAACCAGCGACCGACGGCAGCTCAAGCAACTCATGCAGCTTCGCCAGGCACTCATCCAGGCGAGCCAGCGCCACGCGTGCTCCTTCGAGTCCTTCCAGGGTGAAGTTAAATGTCTCCCGGTAATGCGAACTCACCAGGAGGTAACGCACTTCGCGCCCGGTGAAACCCTTCGCCAGCAAATCACGCAGCGTGAAAAAATTTCCGAGCGACTTGCTCATCTTCCGGCCCTCGACCAGCAGATGCGCGCCGTGCAGCCAATATTTCACGAAGGGCTTTCCCGTCGCGCCTTCGCTCTGCGCGATCTCGTCCTCATGATGCGGGAAGGCCAGATCCTCGCCGCCGAGGTGCAAGTCGAAGCTCGGTCCAAGGAGCTTCATGCTCATGGCGGAACACTCGATGTGCCATCCGGGCCGGCCTTGCCCCCACGGGCTGTCCCAGAAGACCGTGCCATCGTCCGGCACGCGCGCCTTCCAGAGCGCGAAGTCAGCCAGCGATTCCTTCTCGTACTCGTCGCTGCTCACGCGGGCACCCGCGCGCATCTCGTCAAAGTTCAGCTTCACGAGCTGGCCGTATTGGCAGCCACAGCCGCGATACTTCTCGATGCTGAAATAGACGGAGTGGTCCGCCGCCCGGTAGGCGATGCCGCGCGCCAGCAGCTTCTCGATCAGCGAAATGATTTCCGGGATGAAGTCCGTGGCGTGCGGCAGATCATGCGGACGCAGGCAACGCAACTCGTCGAGATCCTTCAGGAACTCCTGCTCGTAGAAGCCGGTGTAATCGCGCAGTGACTGGCCGGTCTCGCGCACGCGCTTGATGATCTTGTCCTCCACGTCGGTGATGTTCATGACGTGGCGCACGGCGTAGCCCTTGAAATCCAGATAGCGCCGCACCAGGTCGGAGAAGACGAAGGTGCGAAAATTTCCGATGTGGCCGTAGTCGTACACGGTCGGCCCGCAGCAGTACATGGCGACGGTTTTACCCGCCGGGTCCAGCGGCGAAAACTCCTGCACCGAGCGCGACAACGTGTTGAACAGCTTCAATCCCATAGCAAGGCCGGACAGCGTAATGACGACAGGCGGCGAGGGAAGCGCAAACTCGTGTGGCGAAACTTGGAAACGTCATCAACACGAGACTGGAAAGTCTCGTCACCTGCCGGCTGGAAAGCCGGCGTTACAAGCTCTTCCTCGGCGTGGCAGCAGCCGCAAGCTGCACCGATCTTTGCGCTATATTTTCCAGCCTGGACGGTAGTGGTGCTGGATCAACTCCTCGGCCTCGGGGCAGTTGGTGGCACGCAGGTTCTTCGCATCCCAATCAAGACGACGTCCGAGCCGGAAAGCGACGTTGCCCAGCAACGCGGTTTCGGAGAGCGGTCCAGAGTGGCCGAAGGGACAAGTCGTAGGGCCGCCAGTCTTGATCGCCTGCGTCCACTCCTTGTGGTGGCCGATGGAGTTGGGGATGGATTCCGCAGGGCGCTGGAAATCCTTGAACTTCTCCTCGGGCAAAAGCGTGTGGCGTCCGTAGTCGGAGACGAGCATCCCCTTCTCGCCGACAAAGAGCACGCCGCTCTTGTACTTCGCGAACAACGCGTCATCGACAATCTCGGGACGCTTGCCGCCGTGATACCAGGTGAGGGCGAGCGGTCCTACGGTCACGGGTTTAGGCAGATGAAATTCCCTGAATTGAAATCGCACAATGAGCCACGGCGGGGTGGACTCAGGATGCACCGCCGGACCGGCGATCGGCTCGACGCTGGTGGGATACCCCAGCCCCAGCGCCCAGAACGGCAGGTCCATGAAGTGGCAGCCGAAGTCCGCCAGCGAGCCGCCGCCGAAATGCCACCAGTTCCGCCATTTGAAATGTCCGAAGTCGGGATGATACGGGTGCGGCTTCACCGGCCCGAGCCACAGATCCCAGTCCAGATTGGCCGGCACGGGCGGGCGCTCCTTGGGCGCGTCGTTGCCGCCGTAGACCGCGCCGGCCCAGACATGAACTTCCTTCACTGCGCCGACCGCGCCGCTTTGCACCAACTCAACCACGCGCCGGTAATTGTTCCCCGCGTGAATCTGCGTGCCGATCTGCGTGACCAGCTTGGTCTTCGCCGCCAGCTCAGTGATGATCCGCGCCTCGGAGACGGTGTGGGTGAGCGGCTTCTCGCAATAGACGTGACGACCGCTGCGCAAGGCCGCGGCGGTGGCCACGGCATGAGTGTGGTCCGGCGTGGCCACGAGGATGGCGTCAATGTCGCCCTGGTCGATGAGGCGGCGGAAGTCCGAATAGGTTTTCGCCGACGGAAACTTCTGCGCGGCGGCCGCGAGACGCTGTGAATCCACATCGCACAAGGCCACGATGTTTTCCAATTTGGCGACCTCGGACAGGTTCTCGCCGCCACGGCCGGCCACGCCGATGACGGCGAGGTTGAGCTTGTCGTTGGCGGAAAGTTTCCGGGCCGCCCGGGCCAGACCCTGGCTGCCGGTAAACGTGGCCCCTGCCGCAGCCAGGCCGACGGCGCGGAGAAATTCACGACGGGGGAGGGACGCGATGGAACGTGCGCTGGCGCTGGTGTGATGTGGCATGAGGAGGAGTTACCAGAATCGCCGCGCGGCCCGCAATCAAAGTCTGCTCAAGGCTGCACCGGCACGCGGGCCGACACCGGGCTGCTCCAGCGGTTCGCGCTGCGCGTGCGGGCAATGACCTTGGCGGCATTCGTCACCGCCACCGGAGCCTGCACCGCCTGCGCGACGGTCGAGGTCGAGCCGTCCGCCGCGCGCGGGTCGCTGCCATCCGTGGTAATGAACACCTGGCCGGTCGGCGCGGTGAACTGGAGCAGGTTCGACGACGCGGCATCCGGCACGCGCGTCACGACCGGCGGCGGCACGAACTGCGCGTCCATCCAGGCCACACGATTGGTCAGCCAAGTCTTGAGCATCTGGATTTCTTCCGCGTAGGTCTTGCCGGCTTCGTAGTTCGGCTCGATCACCACGCCGAGGATGGGCCAGCGCTCGAAATTACGCGCCGCCGGTTCCTGGAGCGCCGCCGCCATCTGGTCCACGCGCCCGAGCAGGTTCGAGGTGGCGAAAACATTGGTGCGCCACTGCGCCCAACGATCCACGTAGCGCTGGCCGAACTCCGGGTCTTCAAACAACCGGCGATACCACGAGTACTGCTGGTCATCGAGTTGCGGCCAGTACCAGTGCTCGGACTGGTAGCCCTGCTTGCCCTTGGCGTTACCGAAGCTCAGGTTCCAATCCCAGACCGGCTCCATCTTCAGTTTACCGCCGCGCTCCTTGGTGAAATAGGTGCTGAAACGAAAGCCGTCCACGTTCTTGGTCGCCTCGACAAACAGATGATGGTCAATGAAGGAATCGACTTCGAGGTACGCGGCGTAGCCGTTGCTCGGACTGCGGAAGTCCTGGCCGTAGAGCGCCAACTCCAAGCGGTTCAGATAGCCGCCCAGCCAGGCGCGCTGCCCTGCGGTTATCTTCGTCGGCTTGGGATCGACATAGAAAAAAGCGTTCGCGTAAGCAGTGTTAAACCCCTGCCCCGTCGCCTCCAGTTTCAACGCGAGAGCGGAAGGCGTGGGCGGCCCGATGCGGAAGACGTTGGTCACGAGCACGGCGTTGGTGGTGATGACCGGCACGGCGGCGACGACCAGGTTCGTGACGGCGACGGCGTTGGTGGCGACGAGGAGGTTCGTGACCACGGTGGCGTTCGTCACCACCACCAGATTGGTCACGGCCACGAAGTTCGTGCGGTAAGTGGTCGAAGCGGTGATGGAGACGGTGGTCGTGATGACGGCGGTGATCGAGTCCACCAGATTGGTGGTGGCGACCTGATTCGTCCCGCTCACGGACTGACTGGCCACGACGGCGTTGGTGGCGGGGACCGCGTTGGTCACGACGGCGAAGTTGGTAGCGACCAGACTATTGGTGACCACGACGAGGTTGGTGGCCGGAACGGCGTTGGTCAAACTGACCAGATTGGTGACGGCGGGATAATTGGTTTTGATCGCGATGACCGAAAGCACCGGCACCAGCACGTTCGTGCCCGCGACCAAATTTGTTTCCATCACCGAGTTCGTGACGGCCGAGAGGAGGTTGCTGAAGGCTGGATGGGGAGCGGGCGGCAAAAAGCCCGCCACCGCCGCCGGAAATCCGCCCGGACCGGAAGGCAGCGGCCCGCTCAAGCTCGGCGGCTTGCTCCGCGCCGGACCGTCCGCCGGCACTTCGCCCAGCACTTTTTCCAGATGATCCTTCTTGAAGAGATAACCGCCGGAGATTTCCGGCTCGGCCTCGTGTTTCGGCGAGAGCTTGCTCAACGACACGCGATTCGTGGCGACTTTGATCTTCTCCTCCAGCACATACACGCCGGCGTAGTGTGCGCGCGCGAGCTGGTTCGTGCTGTCATTGATGAACACCTCCACAAACCTGGTGCGGCTGGCGTAGTGACCGAGGCGGTTGCTCAATTCATAGGCCAGCACGTCGCGCAGCATCGTCTTGTCCGCGTAGGGCGCGTAGAGAATCCAGTCGTGGTCCGCCGGCATCCCCAGCAAGGACACCGGCGCGTTCTCGCCCGCCGCATCCAGCGTCTCGACCGCGTAGGATTTCTTGGGCTGCCGCAGCGAAGTGAAACCGCGCGCCTTGATGCTGATCGGGCCGGAGAATTCCGCCGTCGCCCCCAGCAGGGTGGCGCGCTGATTGGTCGCGAGGCTGAACACATGCATCCAGATCACGGCGTTCGAGACCGGTGGCATGGGCTGGCCAAACGAGTTCAGCACGATGAGCGGCAGCGTGGAGGAAAACCCGGCCACGTTCGTGTCGAGCACCGAGTAGGCTTCCGCCACGATTTGGCCGGCGTTGGTGCCGGACTCAAACACCCGCGCTTTCAACTGCGCAGAGTTGGTGATGAGCAACGGCGCGGAGTAGAGCGGCGCGTTGGTGCCCGGCTCAGTGCCGTCCAGCGTATAGCGAACCTGGTTGGTTGGCCCGGCGATGGTCACCAGCACGTTGCTGGTGAAGAAGCCGCCCCGAGGAACCAAAGTCGGCGGCGGAACGGCGGCGAATGACGTAAAGGTCATCACCACCAATCCAATCAAGCTGAGTGCGTTTGTGATTTGAAATCTCCCAAGCATAATGCTTCCGGGGTTTTCTGACGCCCGCCAGCCGGGCTTCTTCGAGGAAGTTTTCTCGGGGTCGAAAACGGAATCACCCTCGACCATCGGATTTCATTCCGGGATCGAGGGTGAAATTCGCGCCGCGATTACAGCTTCTTGATCCGCACGTTGCGGAAGGCCACGGGATCGTTGTGCCCGGCGAAACCAAAAAAGCCGGTCGCGCGCTCCTTGCCCGGATGCGGACTCTTGGCCATGTACTCGGTCACCTTGGAGAGGTCCGTGTCGAGGATCACGGTTCCGTTCAGTTCCACTTTGATCGTGGAACCCTTCACCGTCACCTCCTGGAAATTCCAGTCACCCACGGGGTGCTGATAGCCGCGCTGCGCGGCGGCCATGCCGTAGGCCGAGCCATGGGTCTGGCGTGGATCGATTTTGCCCTTCACTTTGTCATAGTTGTCGTCCAGCACCTGCAACTCGCACATGCCGGCGTAAGCGGTGTCGCCCTGGCCGGGGTAGCGAAGGGCGAGGCCGTTGTTGCCGCCGGACGGCACTTTGAATTCCAAACGGGCCACGAAGTCACCGAGTTCCTCCTGGGCGTAAATCGTTCCGCCCTTGCCCGCCTTGCAGATGACAGCCCCGTCCTTCACTTCGTAATTATCCACCGGCCCGGCCCAGCCCGTGAAGTCCCGGCCGTTGAAGATGGACTTGAAGCCCTGCTCGCCGTGGCTGGCCAGAATGCGGCGGGCCTCCTCGCCGCCGATCTCGCGCAACTTGACGTTGCGCCAGCGAATCTCGCCGCCGTGGGTCTGGAGTTGAATCGGCCCCTTGGCCGGGACGCCAGCCTTGCGGTCGTAATAGTTCTCCATGATCGCATGGTCCACCGTGAGCTGGCCGTTCAGCCAGATGCTCACACGCGAGCCGACCATGAGGATGCGGAACTTGTTCCACTCGCCAAAGGGTTTGTCGGCCAGCACGAGCGGGTCTTTGCCGGGTGCGCCGGGGCTGTTGTTCCAGAGACCGCCGCTGCCTTTGTTTCCGCCGATGTTGAACTTGGCCTTCTCAGTGGAATCCCAGATCTGCACCTGCGGCACGCCGCGCAGGTAAATGCCCGAGTCCGCCAGCGGCACCGTCTTGTATTCCAGCAGCAACTCGAAATCGCCGTAGTCCTTCTCCGTGGTGGCGTAAGCGCCGAAGCCGTCGTTCACCAGCTCCTCATTCTCCACGTACCAGTGCGACTTCCCGGTCTTGTCGCTCTTGGCCATCATGGATTTGTTCCACTTGTCGATCTGCTCGGCGCGCTTTTCCTCGGTCAGGGCGAGGAGCTTGCGGTGATCAAACGTATCGCCGCCGCGCCAGCCGGTCAGATCCTTGCCGTTGAACAACGGAACGAAGTCGGAGTTGGCCGCCCGGCTCATGGCACAACCCGCCAGCACGCCCGCCACCAGGCACACGGACAAGGCTCGCGATAATTTTTGGAGTGAATTCATGGCGCTGGTTTAATGAAAGCCTCTGCGCATGGGAAGCCCATTTCTGCGCGCGGCCTGAAGTCTCTCCCCTGGCGCACCACTGCTGAGGTGCGCGTTCCCCCTCACCCCGGCCCTCTCCCTCCGGGAGAGGGAGAACCGCAGCCAGCCTCAGGCACCAGGGGCAGCGCGACCGACTCGTTGGCATCCAGCACCGCGTCATCCACCGGCGTGACGACCAGATCGGCGGAGGCCATTCCGGCGAAAAGGATCACGCTCCCGGACAAGGCCGCATAGTCATCATCGGGCGTCGTACGGCCGTGCCGCCATACTTCACCCAAACGGTGAGCGAACTGGCCGTGCTGCCGGTGCGGGTGACACGAATGTTGCCGGGATTCGGCGTCTGGCCCGGCCACGTCTCCGCCATGACGGAATCCGTGAGGGAGAGGCTGACGGTGGTTTGGGCTTGGGCCGAAGGAGCAGCCAGCCCAAGGAAGGTGGCGACAACGCAGGCCCACAAGGGTGATGTTTTCATGAGGGTGTGTTTGGTTGACGGTTCAATGCACGAGGTAATCCGTCTTCACGCGGTAGAAAGTGTTGGTCACGTTGCTGGCGACTTCGCCCGGCACACCGAGGTCGGTGAGGGGATAAGTCTGAGCGAGGCCGCAGCCCGACAAAACAATGCTACCCGGCATGACGAATCGAATGAAGTGTTTCATGCCAATGCCCCCCGCTGGACCGAGAACGGAATGGTCCGTTCCGGCTGTTCCATTCTCGGATCGCCCTGCGGGACCAACCGGCCGACGAGGGCGCCGCTCAAGTGCATAAAGCCGTGAATCAACGCCGGGGCGGTGTCACAAAAGGCAGCAAATGTTTGAGCACGATTCATTTGGTTCCGAGCAAATGCTTACTACCACTTACCGTGCCAGTCCGCCATCCGGCGCTCCCCGTCCTGACACGTTCGCAGCGCCTGGCTCTCCGACAGGGCAAAATAGTTCCGCCAAGCAAAACACGGAACTTCCCGCCTGCCATCGGACCGGGCACAAACTGCGCTCCCCGCGCGAAAACTTGTTCACCGCCCGGTTATCACGCGCACTTTCCAAGGTGAACAACTTGCCCGGCGCTCATTTTCACCCTGAAAACATTCATCCAAATACGCATCAAATTCTCCGCCCCGGTGAATAACTCGGTGCATATCATTTGATTCACGCGCCACGCTTTTCTGCTAGGCTCTACCCAGTTCATTGAAAGAACGGCGGGGTGGTCGAAACGAAAGTTGGAATCAACCCGTCACGAGATAAACCCGGGCGACCGGGGAAAGATGAGGCCAGGCTGGTTGGCCCCGTCCCTCTGGAAACACAATCGAAAGATCGGATTCGGAGGCAGGATTCACCGGTTCCACTGGCGGCGTTCGCGCGCTGTCCAGACACGCGAAGATGGAACCCATGCGACGAGAAGCGATGAGAAGCCGCTTCCAGTCGAGTCAAGTAACGCGGGGCGGTTTCGGCCTGCGCGCGAATCGCAGTGGCCCAAAGGGCCGACGGTTATTACTGCGCACCAGCACGGAACGAATGACTCTGGCGGTCTCCGGCAACGGGGGTCAGCTCAACGAAAGACGCCGAAAGGCGGGACAAAGGGAGCGTTCGAGACGGGGAGGACACAGCGTCTGGGCAGGACGCGTGAAAACCTTCCGCAACGTCGGCGATGTCGAAAAAGGCACCGCTGGCCTGTGAGCGAAACATAACCTGAGAGTGAAGAGGCGAGACCCGTGGCGCGGGGCGAACGGACGGCCAAAAGCCGTCGCTGACCCTGGGCTAAGCGGCCAAGACGCGGAATTAAATCGCAGACGTGTCTTGGCCTGGTTCGCAGGCCGGTGGCGCAACCATCAGTCGAAGCGAGCTGAAAAGCCTCACTCGATAATTCAGTGGCGCGAGCTACTGGACGGCCCTGCTACGAGGCCGAAAACTCCGCTTGCCGTGGAGAATGGCGTCGGGAAGCCGGCAGCCCTCGCGAGAGGAGCGCCCAATGTCGGCACGGGAAAGAGAGCATGGCGAACTCCCAGCCCCCACTTTCGCGCTCGTTGGTCGCAAGACTGGCGGGCGCGTTTGTGTTTTCCGAGCATTGAACCACCGCTTTTGCGGATGACAGGGATAAGAACAGTTCTCGCGCAGGGTGGACAAATGCGATGCGCTCATCGGCCTGACACGGTTACTCTCCAACGCCGTTGCTTCCCCATCCGTGCTATCCGCAAAATCGGTGCTTAAACCGCTTGTTCCACGCGCCGGTTATTTCTTCCCGATGCAGTGCAGCGTCTTGCCCGTGCGGATGAAAAGCTGGCCTTGCGAGATGGCGATGGAGGAACGCAGCGAGTTGTCCCCCTCGTCACCCATCGGAGTGGAGTGGAGCAGCTTGAAGCCATCCGTCGCGGTCGAGGCCACGAAGACATTGCCCCGATGATCCATCACATAGATTTTTCCGTCCGCCACGGTGGGAGAAGATTCAAACACCGCGCGCCCGCCGCCGCTGGCCGCGAGATCGCCGGACCAGATTACTTTGCCACTGGCCGGTTCGAGGCACATCAAGCTGCGCTTGCCGCCGTTGAGCACATAGAACTTGCCCTGATAAAAGATCGGTGTGGGCACATCGCTGGTCACGTCACGTTCGGTGCTTTGCCAGGCGATGGAGGCATCGGGCAGGATTCCATTTCCCCCGAGTTTCACCGCCGTGATCGGGGCATTCTTCGGACCGCAAGCCAGCGCCACGCCCGCGCCTACCACGGGCGACGGCACGAGACGCCAGTGCCCGATCTTCTGCGGGTTCCATGTTCCCCAACGCCAGAGTTCCGCGCCCGAGTCAGGGTTGTGGCCGGTGATGCAGTCGCCGCCCAGCACGAGGATTTCCTTGCGTCCATTGTGCGTGAAGGGAATCGGCGTGCTGAAGGCTTCGAGCGATTCCGCCACGGCGTCGGACGGGCGGATGTGCTTCCACAACTCCTTACCTGTCTTGGGATCGAGCGCGAGGAGGTAGGAGTCGTTCTTGGCCCCGCCGCGTCCGTTCACCGCCACATTGCGCTGGAGCACCTGGATGTAGAGCTTGCCGTCGGCCAGCGTGGGGCTGGCGGAGTAAGTCCATTGATAAGCGAACGCGCCGTAGTCCTTCTGAATGTTGCGCGACCAGACTTGCTTGCCGCCCACCTCGAAGCACACCAGTTCGCCATTGCCGTAATAGAAATACACGAGCTGCCCGTCAGTCACGGGCGAGGGCGAGGAGAAGTTGCTCTTGTCGTCCTGCGCAATGCCCGGCCCCAAATCCTTCTGCCATTTCACCGCGCCAGTCTTGCGGTCGAGGCACAGCGCGACGCGCGACTTCTTTGGCGCGTCGATGGAGTTCACGAACACATTGTCGCCGAAGACGGCGGGTGTGGCCCCGCTTGGTCCAGGCAAGGGCACGGCCCAGGCCACGTTTTCGGTCTTGCTGAATTTCTCGGGCAGGTTGGTCTCGGGCGAGGAACCGTCGTAGTTAGGCCCGCGCCATTGCGGCCAGTTGGCGGCGGGAACGAGCGAGGCGCAGAGCATCCCAGCGAAACAAAGTGACAGTGATTTCATAGTTTGAGTTCCGAGCTGTGGGCAACGGATAGCAACCAGACGGCAGCCGCACAAGGCACATTCAGCCCGGACGGCGCGCGGGCTTTCCAGCCCGCAGCAACCTGGAACGACGGATGGCATCGGCCTGAAAGAACGCGTTCCGACCATCGGGCATGGCTGCGGACAGGAAAGTCCGCGCGCCGGAACAAGCCACGAAGAACACAACCGCGCGCTTGCTCCCGCTGCGGATTCGCCGTCAGCTTGGGCCATGAAACTTTACCCAGGCCTGGCTGCTCTCGTGGCGCTTTGTTTCATGGTCTCAACCCGCGCCGCCAGCCCGCCCACCATCGTGCTGGTCAGTGGCGAGGATGAATATCAGTCCACCGAAACGCTGCCGGCCTTCGCCAAGTCCATCGAGGCCGACCACCCGTTCAAGACCATTTATCTCCAACGCCAGTCCAAGCCCGACACCATCGCCGGCCTTGATGCGCTCAAACGCGCCGACCTGCTCATCCTCTACGCGCGCCGCATGGTGCTCCCCGACGATCAGTTGAAGCAGTTTCAGAAATACTTCGAGAGCGGCAAGCCCGTCATCGGCCTGCGCACCGCAAGCCACGCCTTCCAGACCTGGCTCGCCTTCGATCAGCAGGTGCTGGGTGGGAATTATCAGAACCACTACGGCAAGGATTTGCGGCCCAAGGTCACGGTCGTCCCGGCCGCGAAATCACATCCCATTCTCCAGGGTCTGCCGGAGAACTTCACCTCGGCCGGCTCGCTCTATCGGAACACGCCGCTGCCAGCCAACACCACGCTCCTGCTCACCGGCACCATTCCCGACCACACCGAGCCGGTGGCCTGGACGCATGATTACAAGGGCGCGCGCGTGTTCTACACCTCCCTGGGCCACGCGGATGATTTCAAGGACGCTGCCTTCCGGAGATTGTTGCTCAACGCGATCTATTGGGCCTTGAACAAGCCGACGGTGGAAGTGGTGAAGTAGCGGACTATTGGTTTTAGGTCGGTGCCCAGACTGCCAGGTGGGAACCCGGCGTCAGAGGCCCGGCTCCGCTCCGCTTCGGGTGTGTCTATTTGGTGTCGCGAGCATGGCCGATAACTTCCTCTTTCATTCACCCATTCGTCAGCGGGGAGTCGCGAAGTTGCCACGCGGGCGGGTTTGAATCCGCCCATGTTTCGATCACAGCAATTCAATTCGCTCCTGCGGAGCGGGCTGGGATCGATTTCCCAAACCATCCGAGAGCAACAGTAGAAAGCGGAAACAAACCTCGCGTTTGCCCAAACACATCCACAGCAACCTTATGAAAATAAAATCATTTCTCATGGCCACCCTGCTTGCGGCAGGGATTGGTGGCGCGGCCCAGGCCCAGCCTCTGGTCAATCTCGGTCTGGTCGGCGTCGGCCGGCTCCCGGGCGATTCCTTCGACCAACTCGGCGCGGGCGTCGATACGCTGGGCGGCATCTTCTCGGGCCTGTGGCTCGACCCGGCCTCGATCGTGCAGAGCAACGGCACCTTTCACGCCACCGCCTTCGGCCTGCCGGATCGCGGCTTCGGCGACGGCTTGCAGGATTACCATCCCCGCATTCAACGGCTGGCCCTGGCCATCACGCCTTACTCGGGCGCGGGTCCGGTGGCGCAGAACCAGATCGTCATGGCCAACACCGCCACTTACATGCTCACCGTCGGGAGCAACACCTTCACCGGCTTCATGCCCGATGACACGAACGTGCTCACGAATCCGCAGTCGCTGCCCGGCGGTTTGGGCGGCGGCAAGTGGAGCCTCGATCCCGAAGGCATCGCCTACACGCCGGCGGCGGGCGGGTCGTGGTACATCAGTGATGAGTATGGTCCGTTTATCTACCGCTTCGACAATTCGGGCGTGCTGCTCGGCACCCTGCCCCTGCCGGAAGCCTTTATTCCCAGGGTCGGCACCAATTATCCGCGCACCATCAATTACCTGGCGGGCGGACTGAGTTCAGCGCTCGATTCCGGCCGGCACAACAACCGCGGCATGGAGGGCCTGAGCATCACGCCGGACGGCAAGAAGCTCGTCGCCTGCCTCCAGTCGCCGCTGACCCAGGATGGCGAGAACCGCAACCCGAGCCGCAACATCCGCATCCTGGTTTATGATTTGGAGGCCGCCTCTCCCACTTATCATCAGCTCCTGGCCGAGTATGTTCATGTGCTTCCGCTCAACGCCGCCGAAGCCAACAACCGCCACACGCCGGTGAGCGAGATCGTCGCCTTGAGCGACAAGAAGTTCCTCATCCTCCAGCGCGACAGCCGTGGACTCGGCGGTGATGCGGGCACGTTCCTCTACAAGCGCATCGTGGAAGTGGATGCGACCAGCGCGACGAGCATTCTCGGCACGGGCTACGATTTGGAAAAAGGTGCCCCGGGCGCCCTCGCGCTGCCGCGCGCCAGTCTGCCCAGCAACGTGGTGGCCGTGACCAGCCGCGACCTGGTGGACATACTGAATGCCAGCCAACTCGCCAAGTTCGGCCTGAACCTCGCGCCCTCGAACCAGAACGCGAACACCATCTCCGAGAAATGGGAAGGCGTGGGCATCATCCCGCTGAACGATCCGCTGGCTCCGAACGATTACCTGTTGCTCGTGGGCAACGACAACGACTTCCGCGCCCCTGTGGTTTATCACAACGGCGTGGCCGTGGGCACCAACACGGTCGGTTCCGACAACATGCTGCTCGCCTTCCGCATCGGCGCGGACAGCATCCCGCCCGCCATCGTCTGCCCGGCCCCCGTCACCCTCAACGCCGGGACTAATTGCACCGCCACGGTGGATCTGCGCTCGCGCGTCGTGATCACGGAGAACAGCGCCACGCCGGTCGCGGTCACGCAGTCGCCCAGTGCGACCACGCCCCTGGGCTTGGGCACGCACACGCTCACCTTCGTGGCCAAGGATGCCGCCGGGAACCAGAGCGCGCCTTGCACCACCACCGTCACAGTGGTGGATGTCACGCCGCCCATCGTCACCAGCGTGACGCCGAGCCAGAAGCAGCTCTGGCCGCCGAACAACAAGCTCATGCCCATCACCATCAGCGCCACCGCCACGGACAACTGCTCGGGCGCACTCGGCTGCGAGATTGTTTCCGTGACCAGCAACGAGAGCACGAACCGCCATGAGAATGGGGGCAGCCATGACCAGAACGCCGGCGACGGCCAGAGCAAGCCCTGGAATGGTGGCGACCAATCGACGGACTGGGAAATCACCGGCCCGCTCACCGTGAAGCTGCGCGCCGAGCGTTCCGGCCAAGGCTCAGGCCGCTTCTACTTCATCACCGTGCGTTGCACCGATGCGGCCGGGAATTCCTCGCTCGGCATCACCACCGTCTTCGTGCCGAAGAGCGCCAACGAGCTGGAAACGGGTTTCCGCACCAGCGTTCATCCCTACGCCGCGCCGGTCGGACCGGACTACAGCATCCTGCCCATCCTCAGCGTCGGCGACCGCGTGCCCCGCACCAGCAACGCCGATCAGCTTTTCCAGATGATTGGCATTCCCGACGGACTTGGCGCGCACCCCAATGTCGATGGCACGACCACGGTCTTCATGAACCAGGAACTGCCCAACACCGTCCCCTCCGAACCCGTCGTGGGCCAACCCCTCAGCCGCGGCGCTTTCGTCTCCAAGCTGCTCTTGGCGGCCGACGCCTCGGTCATCTCCGGCGACCTGGCTTACGAGAACGTCTATGTGGAGAACCTGTTCGTCGGCCCCGCCGCCACGATCAGCAACACCACCCCGGCCTTCTCGCGGTTCTGCTCGGGCGCACTGGCCGGCAAGGACGCGGGCTTTGATCGCCCGATCTACTTCTCGGGCGAGGAATCCGGTGGCGTGAACACCTTTGACGGACGCGGCGGTTCCGCCGTGGCCATCTTCGACGACGGTGCCTGGACCCTGCCGCGCCTCGGCCACATGGCCTGGGAAAACGCCGTGCCGCGTCCCGCGCGCAACAGCAAGCAGACGGTCATCATGTGCCTGGAAGATGGCGAAGTGGGCCAGTGCCAGCTCTACATGTATGTCGGCCGCAAGGATTCCTCCCGCTCGGCCGGCCCGCTGCGCCGCAACGGATTGGACAACGGATCGCTCTACGTCTTTGTCCCGTATTCCACGACCCAGACCAACGAGGCCACCCTCCCGAGCGGCGACCTGCGGGGCAAATGGGTGATCCTGCCCGGGGCCGAAAACATGACCGACGTGGAACTGGAAGCCGCTTCCGACGCGGTGGGAGCGTTCGCCTTCGACCGCATCGAGGACGGCTCGTTCCGCCCCGGCAAGCCCAACGAGTTCTACTTCGTCACCACCGGCGGTTCGGCGAGCAACGCGCTCGGCCGCCTCTACCAACTGGACCTCAATCCGCGCAACGTCCTCGGCTCGGCCAAGCTGACCTTGATGTATAACGCCGACCAGATCTTTGCCGCCGGCGGAGACGTGGCGTTCAGCCCGGACAACATCAGCGTGAGCGAGGACTACATCATGATCTGTGAAGACGGCACCGCGCAGAGCCGCGTCGCCATGGCCGCCCGGGGCCGCAAGGGCAACATCTGGCGCGTGAACCTCCGCACCGGCGCGATCGAGAACGTGGCCACCCTGACCTCGGTGGGCCGCGACGGGATCGTCACCAACCCCGGTGTGTGGGAGTCCTCCGGCATCATCGACACCACGTCGATCTTCGGCGGCGACTCGTGGCTCTTCGACGTGCAGGCCCATTCGCCCACCCGGGCGCCGCGGCTGAACACCGTGGAGGACGGCCAACTGCTCTTGATGCTGCGTAATCGGTAAGCCCACCAGTTCGTTCACGGAAAGGCAGGCCTGGCAGTCGGGCCTGCCTTTCCTATTTTACGCCCCAGTCGCGCGGGAGAAAACCGGTTTACCCCAGGCCGTGGTCGTGGCGCGCGCGAACGCGGTGTGGTCCAGGCCGAGGACCGCGACGAAAAAGCCGCGCGCTCAAGATTTGGGCGTCAGGAAAAGTCCCAACGAGAGAGGCAATTGCAAAAGTCGGAGCGCCGCCAAACATGCGGCGCGACAACAGCCCGATAAAAAAAGATCCCCCAGGATTGCGGGGCTCCGCCAAAAAGGGTTTTTTAAACGCCGCGTGGATAGCAACGTAAT
>JANOQV010000295.1:0-27600 GCA_031414955.1 Pedosphaera sp.
TCGGGCCGGAGTGCGCCCGTCCCGGGCGCAGCCACGTCCGCGCGCACGATGTGTTGGGGGAAACCCCGGCACCACGTCACGCTCCATCTTGCTGCGCCCGAGGACGGGCGCACGCCGGGCCCGCCACTCTCAATCCCACCCGCGATGCTGGGTGCGATTGGAAGTGACGGTCAGTTTTGACTGAGCTGGAGCTGGACTTGCAGGAGTTCCAGAGCTGATGGGCGCGGGTCTGCTTCACCTGGACGGTCGAGAGAGCCTTCGGCCGGCTCCTGCACCACCACGAGATGACCGAGGCCAGCGACTAGGCCTGGAGCGATAGCGCCAAGCTGCGAATCCAACTTCACCGACGGGCTTGATTCCTCAGCCTGCATGATTTTTCAGGAAGGCTCCTAGAGATCGAACGCCTTGCGTAACCTGGCGATGCTCTTGGGCACGGCTTCATCCGCCGGAGCCTTGCCTTCAAACTCCAGCGCCACGTAGCCGGTGTAGTTCACCTCCGCGAGAATCTTCGCGATGCGCTTGTAGTCGAGATCGAGCGTGTACCATTCGCCGCCGCCATCGTAGGTCTTGGCCTGGACGTAAATTGTTTTGGGCGCAATGGCCTTGAGCTTGTCGTACGGGTCTTCGAGGAAGTTGCCGGTGTCCATCATCGCGCCGACCCAGGGCGAGTTGAAGGCGTTCACGATGCGCAGCAACCCTTCCGGCGTGCGGCTTAGGCCCCAGTGATTCTCGACTGCGAGCGTCACGCCGCACTGCTCGGCCTTGCCCAGGCATTTCTCGATGCCCTCGATGCACCACTTGAACCCGTCGTCCTCGGTCGCGCCCGCCAGCACCGGTTCGATGCCGCGCGCCTTCATCAAGTCGTCGAAGCTCTTGATCGTATTCCAGCGGCCGGAGTTGATGCGCACGCACGGTACCCCCAGTTCGTAGGCGATCTCAATGCACTTGTGGGTGTGCTCGATTTCCTTGCGCAAAAACTCACGGTCGGGATCGACGAAATCCTGGTGGATGGAGAGGTTGATCAGCCCCACGCCGTGGCGGAGGGCGTGGCGCTTGAGCTGACGCAAATGCGCGCGATGGTCGGCGGTGAGCGGTTCGCGTTCGGGGATGTCCATCTGGCGATGGAGAATGTCCACACCGCTCAGGCCGAGCGCGCCCGCCTTCTCGATGACCTGCGAGATGGTCACCTTCGGCCCGCGGAAGTGCCAGTAGGAGTAGCTGGCCACTCCGAGCTTGACCTTGGGTTTGGGCGTTTTCTCGGCCGCCTGGAGTCGCGGCGCGGCGGCGGCCAGCGCGGCGGTGGCTGTGAGTTGGAAAAATTTCCGGCGCGAATGGGAGTTCATGCCGGGATGAAACCACGAAGGAGCCAAGACACAAAGTCAGAATTTCTTCGCCGCCGTCCCCGAGGCGGTGAGGAAAAAGATTGGCGGGCACCGGGTCCTCGGCCCCTCGGTCGAGATAAAAAACCAAAGTTCCTCCAATCCGTTCCAAGCGGCCCGTCCTGCTCCAGCCTGACCATCTCATTGCGCCTCACCTCGTTTCCCTCATGCTCCCTTTACTCTTCGCCAAGAGTGCATGACAGGCTCTAGCCGGACAGCCTCGGCCTCACGCCGCCTGTTGCTGCTGGAGATCCTGCGGCCCAGACGCCGGCCCGGCGGGAGCCTGCTCTGCAAGCTGCGCCTCCTCCGTGCCCGTGACCGCCAGCCACTGTTCGCAAGCCGTCACCAGATCGGAATCGGTGGGATAAACCGTCGCTTTCTTGTTCTGGGAAGCCGCCGTGCGTCCCTCGCAAATATCCTCATGTCGGAGAATGTTGGCCGAACGCGGGCGCAGCAAACGGGCCCGGCGATTGGCCAGCCAGCGAATGATGATCATTCCGCTCTCCCCCCGGGTGTGGCCTCGTGAGACATTGGGCCGCACCCCTAATTCGGCGGCTGCGACTTTCGCCACGACTTGCCACGGGTCCTTGGCCCCAAAGGCGTTCTGAATCTCCGCATCCGAGAGCAGCTCGATGATTTGCTGAATCTCCGGCTTCAAATCCTGCACCGCAAACCAGGCGAGTCCGTGGCCGTGGGTCGAGAGATTGATGGCCAAGAGGCGTCCGCTGACCAGCACCTCCTCCGGACCGACGCTTCGCTCCGTCGGGGGCAAGGATTGGAGTTCGGCCGAATACATGCCGACGATGGAGACAAAGCGGATCCAGAGATCGTTGAACTTGCCGTTGGACCTCACGCCGTCCTCGCCAACAGGCCCGCCGAACGCCCGGGCAAACACATGATGCCGCTGCTCGGCGGTGAGCCGGTTGGGCTGCCCCTTCCACCAACGGTAGAGCGTGGCCCCGGCCCGCCCTGGGCCGAGCGGCAAGGATCCACGGCTAAACATCGCCACTAATCGCTCCACAACCTCAAAAACGCGCGCCTCCTCCAGCATGGCGGCGAAGTAAACAGACTCCAGTGCGCGCAGGTTGGCCGGGACAATCGACTGTTCTGCGACTTCATCCAGCCGCAGCGCTTTCGGAACCGCGGGCACCTGGACTTTACCACTCACTTCTTCCGAAGATTTCAAATCGGGACTCATCCCTGACTTATCGGTCGCCAAAGGCTCCGGCGTTAGCGCATTTTCCGACCGGCCAGGCCGTGGAGCGGGGGCGACGGAGAAGCATTCACCTAGCCTGCTACGGGGAGCCTTGTCCCCAGCACTGGTGACTGGCGGGGGACAAGCTCCGAGGTAAAGTGATCTCGTTGTTGCTGCACTTTGGTTGTTCTCGGTGCAGCGTGTGTGAAAAGGCCGGACCTGTTGTCCGGCCTTTCTCTTTTTCCCCAGCCCTCGAAAAATTGAATCGCCTGCCCCGGATAAGACGCCCCGGCAGGAAAGAAACGCACCATCCCAGGAACACCCGCGCGGAGCTCGCGTCAGGGCCGGTTACATTCTCCGGGCTTCACCTCGACCCCAAAGTGCGCGGGAACCAACTCCCCGTTCTCCCGTTCATTCCTCTGCTCCGTCCCGACCATCTTTCTGTCCTTCAGCCGCCCGAACATTTGGTTTGCACCCACCCGCCTCCCCCCTAAGCTCCGCTCGTCAAAGGCGTGACATCCCAAACCCACGGTATGAAACCTGAAAAGCCCAAAAAGACCAAAGCGCCGGTAAAACGCGCGCGCACCAGCGTGAAGGAAAAACTGGCCGCACTCTTCAAGCGCAAACCCAAGACTCCCGCGCCCGAACCGCCGGTCAGGAAAGCCGCGCCGCCCAAGAAAGCCGCCGAGAGCGCCCCGCCCAAATTTGCCTCGACCGTCGTCCCAGAAAAGAAAACTGCGCCCGCCAAAAATGCGCCCGTCAAACGCGCTGCGGCTAAACGAGCTGGAGTCAAACGAACCCCCATCGCCGCGCCCCTGAAGCTCACCATCCCGTCCATCCTGCTCGAAGGCGACGAGCCTGCCGCGCCGCGCCCCAGCGGCCCCGGCGAACGCTATGCGCTCGGCACCGCCGAGCCGGCTTTCCCCAGCAGCGAGTCGGCGGAGTTGCCCGAATCCTATGGCACGCAACGGCTGTTGCTCGTCGCCCGCGATCCGCACTGGCTTTACGCGCACTGGGATTTCACGGCGGAACAGCTTCGCAAGCACAACACCGCCTCGCGCGACAAGCACCTCATCGTGCGCGTCTATCGCGGCGCGGTGGCAGGCGATCCCGTGGTCGAGCAGCATGTGCATCCCGAGTCGCGCAACTGGTTCCTGCACGTCGGCCAGGGCGGCGCGAAGTTCGTCGCGCAACTCGGCTACTTTAGCCGCGCGGGCAAATGGGAGACCGTCGCCACCTCCGCCGCCACCTTCACGCCGCCGGATGTCCTCTCCGACGACACCAGCGTGCGCTTCGAAACCATTCCCGTGGAAGTGCCGTTCAAGAAATTGCTCGAACTCGTCAAGGGTGCCGTCGCCGAGCACAAGCCGCTCGTGGAAGTGATTCACGAATTGCGCGCGGCGGGCTATCCCGATTTGCCCGCGCTCATGGCTGGCGGCAGCGGCAGCGCGCGCGCGGAGGCCTCCGCGAGTTGGACCCCGGCGCAGGAAGCGGCGCTCGCTCAAATCATCAGCATCGACGAAGTGCGGCGCGTGTGGATGGGTTCGCTCGAAATTACCGAGTTGCTTCGCCGCTCGCTGGAAAAGGAAATGTCCTCGCAGGCCGCGGCCATGCTGGCGCGCGGCGAACTGGCCGGCGGCGCGGAACTCGGCGGCCTGTCGAGCGTCTCCAGCCCGTTCGGTGGCGAGGGCAAGCGCAAGGGCTTCTGGTTCAACGTCAACGCCGAGCTGATCATCTACGGCGCGACCGAGCCGGACGCGAACGTGACCATTGGCGGGCGGAAGATTCAACTGCGGCGCGACGGCACGTTCAGCTTCCGCTTCGCGCTGCCGGACGGGAACTACGACCTGCCCGTGCAAGCCACCTCCGCCGACGCCAGCGACTCGCGCCGCGCCGAACTGAAGTTCAGCCGCGCCACGCAATATCGGGGCGAGGTCGGCCAGCATCCGCAGGATGCGAAGCTGAAAGCGCCGCGGGTGGAGAATGTGGGGTGAGCGATTGGTCTACCCCGGCAATCGTATGACCAATTTTGAAATTCCAAGGTCCGCGAAGAATCTCAAAGTCATCGGTCTTTCAGAATCCATTCGCAAAGACGAAAGCCATGCGCAGTTCGAGAAGCCGATTGAGCAGTCCGATCTGGTTTTTCTTCTGGGAAATGGACTCAAAGGAGCGCTTCACCGCGCGGAGCATTGTATGGGATGGATTTGGCGCCAATGGCTGCGCGGCGCTTCGAAAGGTGAATTCTCCAATCGCGTCGAGTCTTTCGTCGACCGAGGATTGAAATTCCGAGAACAGTGCCAAAGTTATGACTACCTCCCTTTGCACGATCTGTTCCTTCTGCACAGCGCCATCTTCGCCTCAAGCGATGCACAATTGAACGCCGTAGCCGAGACGGTTGCTGATGCCTCTGGCGACAAGGGCAAGACTCCGATGGATGTTGGCTCCGGTGAGCTTTATGCCGCCGCATGGTGCGGCATGATGAAATACTGGATTCTTGGAGATGACGAAAAAGCTGTAGCACAGTCGGAGTCGATCTGGGGCGCGTACCGCGAGCCCGGCGTTCGCGCTGCCGCCAAACCGCTAGTGACTCCGTGGCTCAAAAGAGACTGGAAAGCTTTTGTAAAAGCCCAGCAGAAGGATTTTGAAAAGCTGTGGAACCGTGCTCGCAAGGACCACTGGACGGTCAAAGGCGAGAACTCGACGGAAATAATCGTCACGACGGAACGTTATCAAATCGCCCATCAGTGGTGTTGGGCGCATTGCGGCATGGCAATGCTGGCACATCGCCAGGGCGTGGAAGTTGTGAACGATCCTTTCTGGTTTCCCGCTGTGGCGCTTGATGCGAAGCCAGGTTCAACGCAAAAGAAGCGAGATGATGAACCTGACCAGTTCCGAATGTTCTAAGAACCCGGCCGAGAATCCGAACGCCTAATCCCAATGCAAGGTCACCTTCCCATCGTCCAGCACGCGCCAATCCGGGTCGCGAAGCGACCGCCGCTCCCGAATCCCAACGGGATTCTATCACTCAGCCCAGGGTTGCGAGGCACGAGCTACCCTGGGTTTGGTTTCCACACCGGGTTCAACCCTGAAGGGGTTGCAGCGCTTCAACCCCTTCAGGGTTGGCGGATTTTTTTGGACGGCTTTCCCAGGGTAGCTCGTGCCTCGCAACCCTGGGCTGATGGCTCCAATCCTTTCAGGATTGAGGAACCGCGCGCCGAGCGGCCCGACGTGTCCGCACGCCCTCGACATTCCGAAGCCGTGGCCGTAGCCTTTTCCGCATGAGCCAGAGCTTGCAATATCTCACCGATGAAAAAGGCGACCGCACCGCCGTCGTTCTCCCGATTGGCGATTACGAAAGTCTGCTGGAAGACTTGAATGACCTCGCGGTCGTGGCCGAGCGCCGCGACGAACCAGTCATCCCGCACGAACAGTTCATCGCCGACCTGAAGCGTGATGGAAAACTTTAGCATCCAGTGGCGCAACTCGACGAAGAAAGACCTGCGCAGCCTGCCGAACCAGGAAGTCGCCCGCATCGTGGCCGCCGTCGCGGCCCTCGCCACTGAACCTCTGCCTCATGGATCACAAAAGCTCGCCGGCGCGGAACGAACCTACCGTATTCGCGTGGGAGATTATCGCGTCGTTTACGAAGTCTATACTGACTCCCGCATCGTGGAGATTCAGCGCGTCCGCCACCGCAAGGACGTTTACCGATGAGGATTGAGACGCCACCACGCATTCGCTGAATCTCATGCAAGGCTACCTTTCCCTCGTCCTGCACGCGCACCTGCCGTTTGTGCGGCATCCGGAGCACGAGAAATTTCTCGAAGAGGAATGGCTCTTCGAAGCCGTGACCGAGACTTACCTGCCGCTGCTCGAAGTGCTCGAAGGCTGGCGGCGCGATGGCATGGACACGCGGCTCACGCTCTGCCTCTCGCCCACGCTCTGCGCCATGTTGCGCGACCCGCTCCTGCAAGACCGCTACGTGCGGCACTTGAACGGGCTGATTGAACTGGCCGAGAAGGAAGTTCACCGCACCTATTGGGACCGCGCCTATCACGGGCTGGCGCTCTTCTACCACGAACGCTTCCAGCGGTTGCGCGACCGGTATTTCAATTACGGGCGCGACCTGGTGGGCGCGTTCGCGGGTTTTCAAAACGCGGGCACGCTGGAGATCATCACCACCGCGGCCACGCATGGATTGCTGCCGCTGCTGGCCGGGCATCCGCCGTCCATCCGCGGGCAAATCCTGACCGCGCGCGATCATTACCGCGAATGTTTCGGGCGCAACCCGCGCGGCATCTGGCTGCCGGAGTGCGCCTACGTGGATGGCGTGGAGCACGTCTTGCAGGAGGCGGAGATTCGGTGGTTCATCATCGACACGCACGGCGTGCTGCACGCGAAACCGCGCCCGCGCTACGGCGTGTTTGCACCCATCTTCACGCAGAACGGACTCGCGGCCTTCGGGCGCGACCTCGATTCCGCCAAGCAGGTCTGGAGCAAGCACGAGGGCTATCCCGGGGATGCGCGTTACCGCGACTTCTACCGCGACATCGGCTTCGACCTCGACTTCGACTACGTGCGCCCGCATCTCGCCACGGACAGCGTGCGGACTTTCACCGGCATCAAGTACCACGCCATCACCGGTGGCGCGGGCGAGAAGCTCGTCTATGACCGCCGCGCCGCGCTCGAAACCGCCGCGCAACACGCGCAGCATTTTCTCGAAGCGCGCATGACGCAGATTTCCCGGCTCGCAGAAATCATGGACCGCCCGCCGCTGCTCCTCTCGCCCTACGACGCCGAGCTGTTCGGCCACTGGTGGTATGAAGGCCCGGAGTTCCTCGACTACTTCGTGCGCAAGACGGTTTTCGACCAGCAGATCGTCAAGCTCACCACGCCGCACGATTACCTGCAGCAGCACCCGACGCAGCAAGTCGCCCAGCCCGCCGCGTCAAGCTGGGGCGAGGAAGGCTATTGGAAAGTCTGGCTCAACGAGCGCAACGAATGGATTCTGCCGCACCTCGACATCGCGGCCACGCGCATGACCGAGTTGGTAAAGAAGCATCCGCACCCGACCGGCCTGACCGCGCGCGCGCTCAAGCAGGCCGCGCGCGAACTGCTCCTCGCGCAGTCCAGCGACTGGCCCTTCATCCTCCGCACCGGCACCAGCCCCGAGTATGCGAAGCGCCGGGTGAAGGATCATCTGCTCCGCTTTATCGCGCTGCACGAGCAACTCACCCAGACCCAAGTGGACGAGAAGTGGCTGGCGCAGATTGAGTCGCGGGACAACCTTTTCGCGAACGTGGAGCCAAGGCACTGGGCCTGAGCGCGCCCCGTCGGGACACCGAGGCACGTGCGCTGGGTCAGCGCGGTGCGGGGCCGCGCACCCAATTCTGGCCGGTGCGACGGTCATAGTAGCGAAAGGCCTTTTCGCCCAGAGCCTCGCGCAGGGCGCGCTGCGTTTCTTCGGTGATGGCTTGGAGCGCAGCGACCCTTTGCCGGGAGGTGTAGGCTGGTTCCGCCAGCACTTGCGCGCGCGCCTCCTCGACCGGCTGCTTGTAACTGTAGAGTTCGGCGGCAACTTCCGGTGCGAGCTTGTAGCGCGTGGTCGTGCGCAGCAGTTCGCGGTAATCGTTGTCCTGGGCGCGTTGATACTCGGCGTAGCGCGACTCGCCGAGGGTCGTCTGAACTTTCTCCTGATACTCCGACCAGGCCTGATTCCCGGGACCGAAGTCCTCGCCTTGCTTCCCGGCAAACGAGCGGTGGAGTTGGTAGATCTGCATGAACTCCGCTTCGCTGGTGTTGAGACCATAGACGGAATCGCGCACGGCGGTGGCCGACGGCGAGAACCACAGGTCAAACTGCTGGCGCTCCTGGGGCGTGAGCAACCGGGCCAGGGCGGCATTTTTTTGCTGGCGCAGCTTGTTGAAATCCTCGCTGCCGCCGGGCGTGCCGCCTTCCTCGATCTGCTGTTCGAGCAGGATGCGCTCCTGATCAGCGAACTGGTCGAGCGCCGTGCGGACGAGGGCGCGCTTCTCCTCCGGCAGGAAACCAAGCCGCTGGCCGTAGTAATCCTCCTGGCCCTGCACCCGCAGCCGTTCGCCGACGAGGTCGAGGCCGAGCAACTGCCGGATGACTTCGCGCTTCTCAAAATCCACCTCGCGCTGTTTGCGCAAGGCGTCCTTTTGCTCGGCATCCTCCCAAAGCTCCTGCTCGATCGGCTGCCAGAACTTCACGTCGCGCGCGCGCGGATTGGCCGCCTGCATTTTCGGCGCGAGCAACTTGTCCACGTCGGCGATGACGATGTCTCGAATGGTCTGCTCCGGGCAGCCGATGCTGCGCAGGCGGGCGACGTAGGCGCGATAATCCTCCGACTCCAATTGCGCCCAGCGGAAGTCGTTGGTCACCGCGAGGGTGTTCGTGACCGTGGTCTCGAGGGCCGGTTCGAGGATGGAAAGGTAATTGGTGACGTATTGAATGCGGATCGCGCCAGGTTTGCTCCCAAAATGCCGGGCGAGAAAAACACTCAGCACCGCCAGCCAGGCGGCGTTAAGCAGCAACAACAAGATGGTCGAGCGCAGGGACTTCACGAGCGACGCAGTGTAGGGGAAATGGCGCGGAGGGCAACAGCCCATCACACCGGGCCGTCGGGGCAGACGCCTCTAATTTCGCGGTGTTTCGCACGAAAACCCAAATTCCAAAACCAGGCGTTCGCACGGCCATGGGAGTTTGGCATTGAGAGCTTATTTGGGATTTGGGATTTGGGTTTTAGCCCGTGGAACCAAACATTTTGATGCGTCGGCCCGGACCTGGCCGTGGCCAAAGGGCCGAGAATCACCGATTGATCTTCAACGGAATTCTGCGGAGTATCGGACCCAATCCGCAGCCTGAATGTCGCGGAGCAATCACATCAACAGGAGTTCCAATATGAGCAATGGTGAAAATCAAACTAAGGCGGGCGGAAAGAGCTGGATCGTGGCCCTGCTGCTTTCCTTCTTTCTGGGGTGTTTCGGGGTGGACCGCTTTTATCTGGGCTACACCGGCCTGGGGATCGCCAAACTCCTGACCTGTGGTGGCGCGGGCATCTGGTCGATCATTGATTTTATCTTGATCGCGGTAAACAAGACCACAGACGCCCAAGGTAACCCGCTGGTGAAGTAACCTGAGGCCAAAGAGAAGCCTCGCGCGCCTGAAGGAGCAGACTTGGACTTCTGGGCAGGCGGGGGGCATTGCATGCCTCCGGCGCGTCTTGAAGGTGCCTCCCTGTGCCGACCGCGAGGAGCCTCATCCCGACACCTGTGGGCCAGAGAGGCAGCTTCGAGATGCGCCCGCGGACTTCCTTGGGCTTTTTTCGCACTTGCGTTTTGGGTGGGCGACTTGGAAATTCCCGGCTCTTTATGGAATCAGCAACACCACCCTCGGCGGGAATTTACGATTTTGTCGGCTGGATCGAGACGAACAAGAAACGTCTCGCCCAAGCCGCAGGCGCCATCTTGGTCGCGGGGACCGTCGTCGGTTTTATCGCCTGGCGCAGCGGCCAACGCGCGGTCGAAGCCGAACTGGCGCTCTCCTCAGTCAAGGTCAGCTTCATCCCTGGTGAACTGGCCTCGGGCGACGCCGCCGACGCGCTGGCCAAGATCGCGCAGGAGTATCCCAAGACCTCCGCCGGGACCAAAGCCCTGCTGCGCTCGGCCACGGCCTATTTCGATGGCGGTAATTTCGTCAAAGCGGGCGAGCAGTTTGACCTTTTTCTCCGCACCTACCAGGACACTCCCTACGTGCCCCAGGCGGTCTTCGGCGTGGCCGCTTCACTCGATGCCCAGGGCAAAGTGACCGAGGCCATCGCCAAGTACAACGATTTTCTGCGCTATGCCAGCGACCCGGCGACGGAGCGCGCGCGCTTGAGCCTGTCCCGTTTGTACGAAAAGAACAACCAGCCCGGCCAGGCTCTCGAAATCTTGACCAAGAGCACGAACCCGCAGACGGGAGCCGCGGCTTCGCCTGAGGCTCAGGAAAAAATTCGCGAACTGTTCGTCAAGTACCCGTCGCTGATGCCCACCAATCCGGCTCCGGCTTTCATGCCACCGCCCAATATCCTGACTAACTTCACGCGCCCAACCTCTAACGTGCAGGTCAATGCCACCGGCGGAGTGCCCAAAGTCATTTTGAATCCCACCACTCCGACCCCGGGCAAGTAGCAGTGCAGACGAGGCTGTCGTGCCGTGGAAGCGGCCGGTTGAAGCGCGGCACCGAGGCGACCGCCTGCGGTTGTGGCCGGGAACATCCCATTAAACATCGGTGGCCTCCTGCCGATGCTCTCGCATGAAGTTGACCATCATTGGCACCGGTTACGTCGGGCTCGTCACGGGCGCTTGCTTCGCCGAGGTCGGCCACCAGGTCATCTGCGTCGATAACAACGCGGAGAAAGTCAGAACGCTCCAGGCCGGCGGCATTCCCATCTACGAACCGGGCCTGGAAGAGATGGTCAAGAAGCACGTCACGGCGGGCCGGCTGCGCTTCACGGCCAGCACCAAGGAAGGCGTCGAGAATTCCGACATCGTGTTCATCGCTGTGCCCACGCCGCCGCAGGCCGATGGCTCGGTGGATTTGAGCTTCATCGAGTCGGTGGCGCGCGAAATCGCCACCTCCATGACGAGTTACAAAATCGTGGTGGACAAGAGCACCGTCCCGGTGAAGACGGGCGACAAGGTGGCCGAGACCATCAAGCGATACTGCAAGGCCAAGGTCGAGTTCGACGTGGTGAGCAATCCGGAATTTCTCCGCGAAGGTTTCGCCGTGGAAGATTTGATGAAGCCCGACCGCGTGGTCATCGGCGTACGGTCGCCGCGACCCGTGGCGGCGATGAGGGAAGTCTATGAGCCATTCAAGGCGCCGATCATCGTCACGGACATCAACTCGGCGGAGCTGATCAAGCACGCCGCCAATTCCTTCCTCGCCCTGAAGATTTCCTACATCAACGCGGTCTCGATCATCTGCGAAGCCAGCGGCGCGAACGTGATCGAAGTGGCCAATGGCGTGGGCCTGGACGCGCGCATCGGCCGGCGCTTCCTCGACGCGGGCCTCGGCTTTGGCGGCAGTTGCTTTCCCAAGGATCTGAGCGCCTTCATCAAGATTTCCGAGCAACTGGGCTACAATTTCGCCCTGCTCAAGGAGGTCCAGCAGATCAACGCCGGCCAGATGGATCGCTTCGTCAAGAAGATCACCGAGACGCTCTGGGTGCTGAAGGACAAGACCATCGGCGTGCTCGGGCTGGCCTTCAAACAGAACACCGATGACGTCCGCATGTCGCCCGCCATCGAGCTGTGCCAGCGGTTGCAGAAGGAAGGCGCGAAGCTGCGGGTGTTCGACCCGCAAGCGATGGAGAAGGCCAAGGCCGTTCTCACCAACGCGACCTACCTGCCGGACATGAACGCCGTGGCCGAAGGCTGCGACGCACTCGTCATCGCCACCGAATGGCCGGAGTTTAGACAACTCGACCTGGAACGCGTCCGGCGCGAGTTAACCCACCCGATCCTCTTCGACGGTCGGAATCTGTTCGACCCGGTCGAGATGGAGAAGCTCGGATTCATTTACAAGAGCGTGGGGAGATGAATTCCGAGTTCCGAGTTTCGGGCTTGGCGTGGCGCGTGGCATGAACGACTCCGCAGAAGATTCCCGGCGTGACACAACGCGAAACCCGGCACCCGAATCCCGAGCCTGCATCGAGGTCAGCGCCGGCCTCGTCTTCCGAGACCGAAGACTCCTGATCACTCAGCGCCACAGCGGAGCGCATCTCGGCGGGCTTTGGGAATTCCCCGGAGGCAAGCGCGAGCCGGGCGAAAGCTTCGAGCACTGCCTGGTGCGCGAACTGCGGGAGGAACTCGGCATTGAAGTCATCGTCGGCGAACTCATGGAAACCATCCAGCACGACTATCCCGAAAAGCGCGTCCTGCTGAAATTCTTCCGCTGTGAGTGGCGGGCCAACGAACCGCAACCGCTCGGCTGCGCGGCCTCCGCCTGGGTGAATGAGGATGAATTGCACCGCTACGAATTTCCCGCCGCCGATGCCCGGTTGCTGGAAAAACTGCGTTTCCCGCCCGTCTGACCGCACCTCCTTCGGGCTTGGACGATTCCCGCCTTGCAGAACGATGCGCGCGCGGGTGGTGGAGAAGAAATGAGATTGAACTGCTTGCGCCAACGCCGCCAACGTGCCGTCAGACGGCCTTGAAATCCAAACGCGCATGAAAATGAAACCCAAAAAGTTCGTGCTCTGCGCGGCGCGCATCCGGCCCGCGCGCTCGGACGACCCCGCCTTTCTGGAGACCGGTCAATCAAGCCCTCCGGCGCACGAAACGGAATGCCACCCTCACAAAATGAAAACCTCGCTCACCATCATCACGGCCTCGTTGCTCTTCGTAACGGCGTTCGCCCAGGGCGCCGCCTGGAATTTCCCCTGCCCGACGAATGAGATCGCGCGTTACACGGCGCATCGCATCACGGAGAAGATTCGCCTCGACGGCAAGCTCGACGAGCGCGCGTGGCAGGAGGCGCCGACGTCGCCACGGTTTGTGGACATCCTCAGCGGCCAACCCACGCTGCACGGCACGCGGGCGACGGTGGTCTGGGATGATCAGAACTTCTACGTGGCCTACCGCGTCGAGGAGCCGAAGCTCCACGCGAAATACAGGAAGCACAACGACCCCATTTACTACGACAACGACCTGGAGATGTTCATCGCCGGGCCGGACGGCTACTACGAGTTCGAGATCAACGGCTACAACACGGTTTATGAAGTGTTCTTCCTCTGGGCGGAGTCCTACGAGAAACGCGGCTTCGCCAGGCAGCCTGAGTTCGCGCGCTCCAAGCTCAAGCCATTCAACGGGGTGGGCTTTACCAATCATCCGCGCGGAGGGCGGTTGGGGCAGTTTGAGTGGCGCTACCCCGGCTTGAGGACCGCCGTGCATCTCGATGGCACGGTGAACGACGACCGCGACATCGATCGCGGCTGGACGGTCGAACTGTCGTTTCCGTGGCCGGGACTCAAGCCGCTCGCCACCGACGGCCGTGCACTCCCGCCAAAGGACGGCGACGAGTGGCGAATGGATTTCTCCCGCTTCAACACCTACAAGGCACCGCCGCCCGCGAAGGATTCTGGCGGCTGGGTCTGGACGCGGCATGGTGTGTGGGATTCGCACATCCCGGAGTGTTTTGCCTTCGTCCGGTTCACTACGAATGGGCTTGGCCCGCGGAAACCCTAGACCTCGACCCGGCCGCGAAGTGCAGGTCGTTCCGATCGAGCCGGGATGATGAACAAGCACTGACCAAGGCGAACGTACGGAATAGTGGTGGCGGTTGCCCCGCACACCGGAGCCAGAGTTCGCTTTCAGCGGAAGGCCAGCCGCCAGGTCACGATCACCAAACCGCCGCAACCGAGCAGCGCGGCAAGATTCGGCCCGGATCGCATCAACTTCGGTCCGAAACGGCAGGCCCAGAATCCCAACCCCAGGCCACCGAGGAAGCCGCCCACATGCGCCACCACATCGCTGCGCGGGCTGAACCCGAGCAGGACCACGAGCAGGCATCCGGCCAGGACGCCGCGGCCCAATCGCAGTGCGGGCCTCTCCTCGCACCTGTAAGCCAGCGAATGCGCGGTGAGGAGTCCCAGTGACGCCATCACCATCCCCGAGGCTCCGAGACTGCGAAAGGGCGCGTCATGCAGGGCGAAAGTGGCCAGGTTGCCCAGAGCACCGCCGAAGAAGGAAAGCAGCAGCGCGTGGCCCGCGCCATAGCAACCCATGGCCAGGCCGAGGAAGATGATGCCGGTGGTCACGTTGGCCGCCAAGTGCGCCACGTCGCCGTGCAACGTAATAGCGGTGAAGATCCGCCACCATTCGCCGTGCAATACCGCGTTTCGGTCCAGAAGTCCCGCCGCCTTCAAATCAGTCGGAGACGTCTGGACGAAGACATGAAACAGGACGAGCAGAGCGACACAGAACACCGCCCGCGCGTCGAACAGCAGTCCGGTCCACTTCAGCTCCCGCCGCCATACGGTGGCATTCTCCCGCTCATAAGCGGCAATGGAGGTCAAGGCGCTGGACTCATCGCTCGCCGCCATTTCCAAAAGCCAGCCGCCATCCTCGGCCCGCTCCACGATCACGCTCTCGATCCCTTGGCTGATGAGCACGAGGCTCCAGTCGCGGGCCTGCGCCTGCGAACGGCATGCGATAACGGCAATGTCAGCCTGTGTCTGCATATCAAAACAGCGCGGCCAAACTGCGGGACAAACGGCCCTTCGCCAAATTTCTTCATCCGAGGCCGTTGGACGGCGCGCGGTGATCGAATCCCAGTCTTGGCGAACGCCGCTAGGCCAGGATGTCCTTCACCACATGCCCATGCACATCGGTGAGGCGGAAGCGACGGCCTTGGAATTCGTAGGTGAGCCGCTCGTGATCGAAGCCGAGGCAATGCAGGATCGTCGCCTGCACGTCGTGGACATGGACGGGATTCTCCACGGTGTGAAAGCCCAGTTCGTCCGTCGATCCGTAGCTGAGGCCGCGCTTCACGCCGCCGCCCGCCATCCAGATCGTGAACGCCTGCGGATGATGATCGCGCCCCATCGAACGGCCGAGGCTTGGGTTTGTTTCCACCATCGGCGTGCGGCCAAACTCGCCGCCCCAGATGACGAGCGTGGAGTCCAGCAGACCGAGGCGCTTGAGATCCTTCACCAGCGCGGCGCTGGCCTGGTCGGTGGTCTTGCAATTCCCGGTGTGGTTGCCCACCACGTCGCTGTGGGCGTCCCAGCCCTCGTGGTAAATGTTGATGAAGCGCACACCGCGCTCGACCATGCGGCGCGCGAGCAAGCAGGCGCGGGCGAACGAGGGCTTGTCCGGGTCGCAGCCGTAGAGCTCGAGCGTCTCCTTCTTTTCACTCTTCAAATCCATCAGTTCCGGCGCGCTTGTCTGGAGACGGAAGGCCATTTCGTAGGCGTTGATGCGCGTGGCGATTTCAGGATCGCCCACCGCACCGAGTTGCTGCTCGTTCATCGCGCGCAGTAGGTCGAGCGTGTCGCGCTGAAGCTTCGTGTCCACGCCCTTCGGACTGGCCACGTTGAGTATCGGATCGCCCTGGTTGCGCAGGCGCACGCCGGTGTAGGTCGTGGGGATGAAGCCGCTTGACCAGTTGGCCGCGCCGCCGCTGATACCCGAACCGGTGCTCATCACCACGTAGGCCGGCAGATTCTTCGACTCCGAGCCAAGGCCATAGGTGACCCACGAGCCGAGACTGGGCCGGCCCGGTTGCGAGAAGCCGGTGTTGAAGAAAATCTGCGCGGGCGCGTGGTTGAACTGGTCGGTCTTCACCGAGCGACTGAGGCAGATGTCGTCCGCGACCGAACCGATGTGCGGCAGCATCTCGCTCAGTTCCGCGCCGCTCTGGCCGTACTTCTTGAACTTGAAGCGCGCGGCCATCACCGCCGCGTCCGGACGGATGAAAGCGTAGCGCTGGCCACCGATGACGGAGGGCGGCAGCGGCTTGCCTTCAAGCTTGGTCAGCTCGGGCTTGTGGTCGAACAAGTCGAGTTGCGACGGCGCGCCAGCCATGAACAGATGAATCACCGCCTTGGCTTTGCCGGGAAAATGCGGCGGCTTCGGTGCCAGGAGATCGACGGGCGCGGCAGCGCGAGCCACAAGTGCATCCGTGAGCAGTGAGGCTAGGCCAATCTTACCCAGGCCGATGCCGCACTCGCGGAGAAACCATCGCCGGCTCAAGGGCAGGCCACGCTCGGACCACTGATCAGCTTGGCAGTTCATAATCGTTTCACCACGGAAGACACCGAACACACGGAATAAGCGACTGACCAAGCCCGAAGGGCTTGAATGTGAATAGCCCCCGGTGCAACCGGGGGTGAAAAGTGCTGGATGACAAACGACCCCGAAGGGGTCGAATCATTGAGTTCAACCTCATCCGGGGTTGCAAATGTTTCTGACCCATGATCCCCGGTTTCGCTCGTGCCTTGCGACCCGGGGCTATTCACGTTCAAGCCCTCCGGGCTTGGCCTGCCGAAACCGGTGGCGAACCGCGACCGAGGTCCGGTCTTCGCGATGCCGTGTTTTCGGTGTCTTCCGTGGTTCATGTTCAGTTCTTGGTGATCGTTTCGTCGAGATTGAGGATGGCGCGCGCGACGGTCGTCCACGCTGCGCGTTCCGAGACATCGCCCTTGCTGTCGTCGGCGAGTTCCGCAGCTTTCAACTCACCCAGTTTTAGTCGCTCGCGTTGGCCGTTGAGAAAGGAAACCAGCCTGACCTGCTCGGTCGTGCTCGGCTCGCGCGTCAGCACGCGGCGGAACAGGAACACTGTCTTGCGGGTGTCGTCGCCCGGCTGGCCGGCCGTGAGTGCGCCCAGCTTTTGCGCAGCTTCCACGAAAGTAATGTCGTTGAGCAGCGTGAGCGATTGGAGCGGCGTGTTTGAGATGTCGCGCTTGGCTACGCACGCTTCGCCTGAGGGAGCGTCGAAGGTGTTAAACATGGCGAAAGGCGCGGTACGTTTCTGGTAAGTGTAGAGCGAGCGGCGGTAGCGATCCTCGCCCGCGCTCACGTCCCACTTGGGCGAGCCGTAGGCTGATTCGGTGACGCCGGGAGGCTGCGGTGGCTTGACCGGCGGTCCGAACATCTTCGCCGAGAGAGTGCCGCCAGCGGCGAGCGCCGAGTCGCGGATGATCTCCGCTTCAAGCCGCACCCGCGGGCCGCGGGCCAGCAGGCGGTTTTGCGGATCACGCGCGAGCAGCTCAGGCGTGACACGCGACGACTGGCGGTAAGTGGCGCTGGTGATGATGAGACGGTGCAACTTCTTGAGCGACCAGCCTTGTTGCATGAACTCCACGGCCAGCCAGTCGATTAACTCGGGATGGCTCGGCAACTCGCCTTGAAAGCCAAAATCGTTTTGCGTGCCGACGATTCCCTGGCCGAAGAACGTGGCCCATTGGCGGTTCACGACCACGCGGGCGGTGAGCGGGTTTTCGGGCGACACCAACCACCGGGCGAGCGCGAGCCGGTCCTTCTTCGCGCCGTGGGGCAGGGGAGGCAGGAAGCCCGGCACTTCGGCCTCCACCCGGTCCTTCGGCTGAAGGAACTCGCCGCGGTTGTGGAGAAAGGTCGGACGCGGCGCGGTCGCCGGGCGTTCGCGCATCACCAGCGTCGTGGTGTGGGCGGCGGGTTTGCGCAGGTCACGAATCTCCTTCGCCGCCTTGGCCAGTTCGGGCGCGGTGATCAGGAACTGAGCGCGCAATTGCTCGCGTTCCTTCGCGGTGAGCTTTTCATCCGGCTGGCGCAAGAGAAGCTCCACCGATTCTGGAATCTCCCGGGCCTCCGCGCCGCGCGCGTCGGTCGTCACTGAGATGCGGAACTTTCCCAGCGAGCAGGCGTAATGGCGGCCGAAGAGCATCTTCACATCAATACGGCGGGCTTCGACTGGCTCGGCGGGAACAAACACCGTGCTGTGCGCCTCACCGGGACGGTCGGCGCAGGTCCAGCCCGTCTGTGGATCGCCATCGACGGCCGCCTTCGCGTTCCCGCCGCCGCCGAAGTTGTTCTTGGCGTAGCTCTCGGTGGCCTTGGCGAACTTCACGCTCTGGCCATCCGCGCTGACCTGGAATTCACCCAGGAAGAAATCGCCCTTCGGTCCCTCGTAATAAGTCAGGCCGGGACCATGTGCCGGCAGATTCGCGTCCGGCAGGGCTTCGAGGCGGATGGCGGTGATGCGCCCCGGCAGATTGGTGAACGCGAGATCGTAGGTGTCGCTCTTGGTGATGTCGCCGCTGGCCAGCACGGAAGCATCCGGCTGAATGGTGAGCAGCGGCATGTTCGCCTTGGCCACGGCGGGACACAGCGGCGTCCAAGTCACGGTGCGCTCACGCTCGCGAGCCAGCCACTTGGCGAAGGCGGCCTCGACGGCCTGTTCTTTGCGTGCCACGTCTGTAATCACTTCTTCGCGCGGAGTGCCGACGCTCAACCCGACGCGGCCGATGGTGTGGCGCGTTCCAAACTGCTGTTGCAGCCGGACGATCACTTTCGTTCCGGCGAACGAGCCGAAGGGGTGCTCCACTTCAAACGTGGCGGAGTGATTTGCGTTCAGTGTCTTGCCCTGTTCGTGAACGGCCCAGCCCGTATCCAATTTGCCATCGAAGGCGTTCTTAATCAGGAAGGTCGCCTGTTCGGCGGTTGCCTTCGCGCTGCGAATCTTCATCAGGCTGGCCGGGCCTTTCGTCGGCGCGTTGCTCAAGGTGATTTCCGACAGCACGAAATTTCCATGCTCCGTGCGGCCTGGCCCCTTGCCGGGCAACGAGTCATCGGTGAGCGCCTCCAATCGCAGGTGGGTGAGGTTGGTCAGCTTGGTGGTGAAGCTCAACGTCACGTCGCTCCGTTCCGGGCCGGGTGCGGTGAAGAGCACGGAGCCGTCCTCCAGCACCTTGGTCGAATCGTTCGTTGCGATGTGGTCGAGGGCCAGCGTGACACGTTCCCAGCGCAGTGCGCCGGTCTCGATGGACCAGCGCGAGGAAAGCTCGGCGAGCAGCTTCGCCGCGCGCTGTTCGCGCTGACGCTGCTTTTCCGCGGCGTCTTCGGCGGGCAAGTCGAGCTCCGGCTCGTCGGCGTTGTTCAGGAACGCCATGAGCGAGTAGTAGTCTTTGTGCAGGATCGGATCGTACTTGTGCGTGTGGCACTGCGCGCAACCCACGGTCAGTCCCAGCCACGTCGTGCCGGTGGTGCCGACGCGATCGACCACGGCATGGAAGCGGAATTCCAGCGGGTCGATGCCGCCTTCCTCGTTCAGCATGGTGTTGCGGTGAAAGCCGGTGGCGATGAGTTGATCGCGCGTTGGCTTGGCCAGCAGATCGCCCGCGAGTTGCTCAATGGTGAACTGGTTGAATGGCATGTCGGCGTTGAGCGCGCGAATGACCCAATCGCGATACGGCCAGATGCTGCGGTTGCGGTCCTTCTCGTAGCCGTTGCTGTCAGCATAGCGGGCGAGGTCGAGCCACTTGCGCGCCCAGCGTTCGCCGTAGCGGGGCGAGGCGAGCAGTTGATCCACGAGGCGCTCGTAAGCGCCAGCCCGCTTGTCGCTCGCGAAAGCGTCTGCTTCCTCGGGCGTCGGCGGCAGGCCAATGAGATCGAGGTGGAGGCGGCGGGCGAGGGTCAGACGATCCGCTGCGGGTGAAGGCTTCAGTCCTTCCTTCTCCAAACGCGACGTGATGAAGGCGTCGATGGGATTTACGATTTCGGATTTGCGATTTCCGAGCGCTGGAACCTTCGGTCGCACAGGTTTGATGAAGGCCCAGTGGGGTTTGTATTCCGCGCCGGCGGCGATCCATCGCTTGAGGATGTCCTTCTGCTCTTCGTTCAATGGATGCTTCACCTTGGCGGGCGGCATCAGGTCGTCCTCATTGGCGGTGAAGAGGCGTGTGATGAGTTCGCTCTTGCCCGGCTGGCCGGGGACGATGGCTGGCTCGCCTGACTTGCCGCCCTTGAGCCCTGCATCCCGAGCGTCGAGGCGCAGTCCGCCTTTGCGGGTGCCTTCGTCGGGGCCGTGGCACTTGAAACAATGGGAAGACAGAATCGGGCGCACGTCGCGCAGAAAGTCCGGGTCTTCCGCCGCCTGAGTGGTAACAGGCAGCAGCAAGGCGAAGGCGGCGAGGACGTTTCTTATCGGCGTTGAGTTCATGACAGTCGATGCATCATGCAGACAGACGCCCGCCGTCGGCCAGAAATTCCGCGCCGCCCCAAAAAGAAACGAGGACCTTGCGGCCCTCGTTCGTGGAATGAACCCCTTGCTCTGGTGACGAAATCAGCGTTTGCGGACGGTCGTCGTCGCCGTGCCGCCGATGCTTGAGGTGATGGTCACATGGCTGGGCTTGGTGCCAGCGGTTGTGACGAGCGTGTATTTGTTGAGCGACACGTTGTAAGTCATGGGGCCGAAACCGGTCACGTTGAGCGTCACGCTCGGCGCGGCGGTGCTGGTGGCTTCCACGGTCAGCACCTTGGTGCTGTTCTTCCACTCGGCCTTGGTGATGGTGATCGTGTCCACGAAATTCAGGGTGTAGAGACCGCCGCTGGTGTGGCTGAGGTAAATGTTGTTCGCAGTGGCGAAGACGCCGTAGCCGCCCACGAACGCGGAGCCGGAGCCGGTCTCGGGATCATACCAGCCAACGGATTGCGGGGCGGCGGGGTTCGAGAGGTCCAGGACGCGCAGTCCATCGGTGAGCCAGGCGACATAGGCGTATTTGCCGACCACGGAAACCTGATGCGGAACGGCGCCGCCGGGACTGCTGAAGCTGCCGGCGAGCGAGATGCTGGCGAGGTTGGAGATGTTCCACACTTTCACCGCATCCGCGCCGGAGGCGTTTTCACCCGTGGTGAGCAACGACAGTCCGTCCGTGCTCAAGGCCAGGTGGTAGAAGAATTCAGTGTTCACGCCGGCGGTGAGTTGATGAGCGAGGAGCACGGGCGCAGTCGGATTGCTCACATCGTGGACAGTGAAGCCGCCACCGAGCCACGCCGTGTAACAGCGGCCGTCTTTCACGACCGCATCGTGGGCCTGGCTGTAGTAGGCAAAGACCGGGCTGAGAATCTCCGCGAGGTAAACGGGCACGGCCGGGTTCGACACGTCGAAAATGGCCAGGTCGCCGGTGATGCCGGAGGAGAGGTAGGCGTTGGTCGCCGTGGGTGTGACTTCAACGGTGACGCTGTGGGCGTCGCAGCCGAGATGATAACCACCACCCGCGCCCCATTCGAGGCGACCGAGTTCGACCGGGGCGAGCGGGTTGCTCACGTCGTAGATGAACATGCCGACCCACGGCTCCGGCGTGCCGTTGGGGACTTCATTGGCGATATAAGCGATGCCGTTGACCACCTGCACATCGCTGATCTCCGCGTGGGCGAAGGGCAGGATGGTGTTGCGCAGCACGGGCGCGGCGGGATTGCTGGTGTCGATGATGGCGAGGCCGGCGGTGCCCCGGGCCACGTAGGCGTGGTTGCCCTCAGCCCACACTTCCCCGTTGCCGCCGCCCAGTGGTAAATTGGAAAGGAGCCGGGTATTCAAGACGGAGGCTGCCGTTGCACACAGGGTGCTCGCGGCGAGGCAGACTGCGGCCAGACTGCCGAGGAGGACTGATTTCGTTTTCATGCAAGTGTTCGATGGTTCATTTCTGAACAGGATCCGCCGGCCAGCACGGAGCGAAGCGCAACTGCGAAATCTGTCCTTCCCCTCCTACTACAAGGCCAACTCGGGAAAGTTTTCAGGACAACGACTCAGGCAGATCCGCAGGTTGAGACGGGCAGTACGGTCACGGTGCGGAACTTACGGGGTACGGGCCTCACGCCTACCGCAAGGCTTGATTTGGTGATGGTGGCGGAAAACACCATAGCGATCAGGCGCTGCACGGAACCCCTCCACCAACTCCTCGACAGTTAAGATGCGTCGACCCTGACTTGGATACCTTGGGCCAATTGACACTCGAAAATGCCTTGTGCTAGGTTTCGTCCCGTTGTTGTAGCCATGAAATCGAGCTTGAACCAACACGTTCTGGTGCTCAACCGCCTTTGGCAGGCGGTAAACATCTGCACCGTCCGACGGGCTCTGGGACTTTTATTCGAAGGGCACGCCCAGGTCGTTCTCGACGATTCCAGCGGCTCCTTCCAGACCTTCAGCTTCGACCAATGGCGAGATTTCTCCCACTTGGCACCGCACCCAGACTCAATCCACACCATCTCCTATAAGATCCGCGTTCCCAAAGTGATTCTCCTCGGCCTCTTCGATCGTTTGCCAAAAAAGGAAGTCAAATTTACCCGGCACAACATCTTCGAGCGGGACAGGAACACCTGCCAGTATTGCGGAGTGGTGTTTGAACGGCGCGACCTCAACTTGGATCACGTCATTCCAAAAGATCGCGGCGGCCCTACCACTTGGGAAAACATCGTCTGCTCCTGCATCACCTGTAATACCAAGAAAGCAAACCACACCCCTCCCGAGGCGGGACTGCGGCTGATCCGAAAACCTAAACGACCCAAGTGGCGTCCATTTGTTCAAGTCAGCCTCGGACCCCGTCACGACAGTTGGAAACACTTTCTGGATTTGGCCTATTGGAATGTTGAATTAGGCGAAGACTGCGCCTGAGCCTTGAGTCAAACATCCAATTCGGACCGGCAGTCCTCATTGGGGCGGATGAGGTGATTACTCAGGGCTCAGGCTCGTGTCGCTGGGAAAGCCGGCCGGGCAGACGACCATCACCTAAGCGGAACTCCAGCAAGCGGCGCAGAACCTCGCCTTCCAAGGCCACGCGATCCTCGCTCACTGCGGCCGGAAGCAGTATCCAGCCCGAAAGAGACGGGTGAAGGTGCACAACGGAGGTGTTCGGCCATGGCCGAGCGGGAACCAAGGGGCTGGAAAGCCTCTCGGGCAGCTCCAGAAGGCGGAGCCTGTTGCCTCGCACGAGAACGGAAGCCAGTTATTCCGCGACTACTCGCAGGTTCTTTTCCCAGCCGAGGTTCTTTGCGGTCTGGAGCGGATACTGCCAGTCCGCTGCCTTCGCGCCCCGCAGTTCCACGCGGCCGCGCTCGCTCGCCATCGCCACCGCCTGCGGGATGTCGAGGATGCGCAGCACGTTCAAGTAGTCCGGGCCGCTCGTGTGCGACTTGGGGAGTTTCGTGAGCACCAGTTCATCCACCGGCGCGAAGAGCGAGGCGTAAAGCGCGTTGACCGCCATGTCGCCCTCGGCTTCGAGGCGGATGGGCAGGGTGCTGAAATCCTTATGAGCGCGTATCGCTTCAATGGCATGAACGATGTCCGATACACGCGCAGAGTCCCTCGTCTCGCCCAGCATCATGTGGCGACGACGAAGTTGGATTTCCTTTTTTGCGACGGCTTCGAAATCGATCGGCGGCGGCGCGTACTTTACAATGCCGCGCGGGGTGGACATGAAAGCGGGTTGGTTCGTGGTCGGATACCGAATCCTGCCCTGAACAACGCCTGGATCATTGGTTGCAGTCCGGCGTTTCGGATAACCAACCACCAATTCAATCTTCTCGGCTTTCTGGTCGAGCAAGACATCAAAAGACAGCGAAACATGCGCTGTATCCGAGCGCTGAAAATAATGAGTCCTGCCCGGATTGCCGACGACCTTTTCCAGAGGTTGGTTTGTCGCTTTCCAAGTTCGGAAGCATTTCGCTCTCAAGGTCGTCAGCCAATGCTCCCGCTGAACTGTCCATTCGTCCTTGGTCGTCGGCAAAGCCACCTGCGCCGCTACCACAAACGTCTCGTGAATCCTCGCGTTCACCGCGTCGCCCGGCAGCGTGTCGAACACCTTCAACTGTTGTGGCGAAAACAGTTTCACCGCCGCGTTTTCGATCAGCGTCTCCTCGCCTTTGAGGTGGCGATTGAACCAGCGCATCACCGGCACCTGCAACTCCTGCGTGTCCTTGTGCGGGCCGGGGGTGATGACGAGGCCGCACTTGTCGCCCGCGCCGAGCAGGTCATAGACGCGGCGCACCTTGTCGCGCAGCCGCACCACGCCATTGAGCGGGAAGATGTTGTCGTCGTCCGTGTTGACGATGAGCAGCGGGCGCGGCGCGGCCAGCGCGGCGAGCTGCGGATAATCCCAGCGATAAGTGTTCACGAAGAACATGCAGTCGCAGTGGCCCTCGACCGCGCCATCCACGATGTGGTTTTCCAAATCGGTGATGCCCGCCGTGGGCGCGGCGGCTTTGATGCGGTCGTCCATCGCGGTGACGAACCAACTGTAGGCGCCGCCGCCGCTGCGGCCCGTGATGCCGAAGCGGTTCGTGTCCACCTCGGGCCGCGTGCTCAGGTAATCGAGCGCACGCATCCCGTTCCAGCACTCGACGCCCGCCGGTGTGTAGCCACGCGAGTTCCACCACCACATTCCGGCGCGATAAGTGCCGTGGTGTTCGCCAAGAATCTCACCCGACTCCAGGGTGTCGATGACCATGCAGACGTAGCCGTTGCGCGCGAACCAGTTGCCCCAGTGCTGATACGCCGCCTTCGTCCCGTAGCTCACCTTGTTCGTGATCACCGGGCTGTGACCGCAGACGTAAAGAATCGTCGGCGCGGGCTTGGTGAGATTCTTCGGCACGTACAGATTCGCCGTGACGTAAAGGCCGGGGCGCGACTGGAAGTGCAGGTTCTCGACCGTGAAGGTGTCGTGCTCGAAGCGCTTCGTCACCGTGGCCTTCAAGTCCGTGCGCGGCGGCAACGGCGAGAGACCGAGCATCTCGGAGAGTTCGACCCGGCGCTGCGGGAGTTGTTCCAGCCAGGCGTTGCTGGTGGTGAGGTTGTTCAGGCAGCGCTCGGACAACGCGCGCGTCTCGCGGCTGAAATAGTCGGCGAGTTCCTTGTCTCCAATCTGCCATTGCATGGGCAGTTTGGCGGCGTGAAGCGAGAGCGTGGCGAGCCCGAGGAAAATTGTGATGAGCCGTTTCATGGATGTGCAGAGAATGCGTGTTCGAGTGGCGGCGGGCAATGCCGCAGATCGACGCCGAGGCATCAGGACAGAATCAAACTCCAAATCCCAAATCTCAAAATCCAAACAAACTCCAAGCTGCAAATTCCAACCTCGACTGCCGAGGGCGGGAGATTGGAGTTCGAGCAGTTGGAGCTTGTTTGGAATTTGCAGCTTGGAGTTTGGAGTTTTCTGAGTCTTCCAGACGCGATGAGGTTTGCGACTTTACCGCCCGCCATCCTCAACTCATTCTCGCCGCGTGATTCTCAACTGACCCATGCCGTACGCCGTGCTGCAAACCGAACTGGGCCAACCGACCATCGAACAGATGGCGCGCGCGTTTCGCTCTGTTCCCGGCCTGACACCTGCCGACGCGCACATCCTCGGTAATGATGCCTTTGGCATCCTGGTGAAGAATTTCAGCAGTCAGCAGGCACTGGCGATGCAAGGCGCGCTGCGAGCGGAGGGCGTGGAAACGGAGATCGTGAATCAGGCACTGCTTCCAGTTTTGCCGGCCAAACACATTGTTCACCGGCTCGACTGCACTCTGGAGCATCTGCTGATCTACGATCCGGCGGGCCGGAGCTTCGCCCTGGACTGGCGTCACCTCACGCTCATCACTGCTGGCGCGGTGCGGCTCACGGAGTTTGTGCGGGAACGACAGCGACGCGAGAAAATCAGCTACACAGGAAACGGGCTGCCTTTTCGCGATGTCGATTACGACATGGTGTCGCGCGAGGAGCAGAACTACCATCTGCTCGCCGAGATTTTTGTGGCGGGCGGGACGCTCCGCTACAGCCTTCAGGCGGACAAGTTCAACTTTGACTGCCTCGGCCCGCGCAAGGTGCAGGAGACAGCGGCGAATTTCGCACTGTTCGTCCGCGACCTTGTCCAGCTCGCCACGGGCGCGGCCCTGAATCGTGGAGCCGAGGCCATCCAGAAAGGCGACTCCATTGGGTTTACCTATCCGAGCCAGAATGCCTTCTACGAGGAGATCGTCTGGTCGCTGTGGCAGTTGAAAAAAGTATCATGAGAATCTTCTTCCTCGGAATTGCACTCGCTGTTTTCCCAGCGTGGCTCAGCGCAGCAGCCCAACCCAAACCAACGCGCGTCCCGCCGCCTGGGATCACCATCACGGAAAAGGACCGGGCTGAACTGCGGTCGGGCGCGGAGGTGCTGGCGAAAGAGATCGCCGCGCTGCGCACCGCGAAGAGGAGTGAGTTGCTGCCCGATGTGGAAATCTTCCACAAGGCGGTGGACTGGGCGCTGCGCTACGACGAGTTCTACCGCAGTAACGAGGTGGGACTTGCGCGCGGCCTGCTGAAGACCGGGATGGAGCGCGCGACACAATTGCGCGAAGGCAAACCGGCCTGGCTCTCCGCGACCGGTCTGGTCGTGCGCGGCTACCGGTCAAAGATCGATGGCTCAGTTCAACCTTACGGCCTGGTCGTGCCGGCGACCTTCGCCACGGACAAGGGCAAGCCGCGTCGCCTCGATGTCTGGCTCCATGGCCGGGACAACAACCTGACCGAATTGAAATTCATCGCCGACCGGCAGCGTTCTTACGGCGAGTTCACGCCCGCAGACGCCTTTGTCCTGCATCCCTATGGGCGCTATTGCAATGCCTTCAAGTTCGCCGGCGAGACGGATGTGTTCGAGGCGCTCGACCATGTGAAGCGTTCCTATGCCATCGACGACCGGCGACTTGCACTGCGCGGCTTCTCGATGGGCGGCGCGGGTGCGTGGCACTTGGGCGCACATCATCCCGACGTGTGGGCCGTGGTCGCGCCGGGCGCGGGCTTCGCCGAGACGGCGGAATACACGAAGGCCAACCGCGCCAGCATTCCGGCCTGGGAGCAAAAGCTCTGGCAACTTTACGACGCCACGGATTACGCGATGAACTTCGCCAACGGGCCGGTCATTTCCTACGCCGGCCTGCAAGACCCACAGCGGCAGAGCGGCGACGTGATGGAACGTGCGATGCGCGCCGAGGGTCTGAAGCTCCCGCGCGTCTGGGGCACGAACGTCGGGCACAAATACACACCGGAGGGGAAGCAGGAAGTCAGCGCGTTCGTGGACACGGTGACCGCGCGCGGCAAGGAGACAGATCCGGCAAAGATTCACCTCACCACTCGCACCCTCCGCTACAACAAGGCCTCGACCGTGGAGGTGCTCGGGCTGGAAAAACACTGGGAGCGCGCGGACATCGACTTCGATGCTGGGGATGGGCGGCATTGGAAGCTCACGACCACAAACGTGTCGGCATTTCATATCAGGCGGCACGGCCGAGTCGCACCAGAGTCAATTGTCGTGGACGGGCAATCGACTCGCGGCAGTTTCATTTATAGCGGCTACGGCGAAGGCTCGCTTTCTTTTGTGTTCCAGAAAGGCAGTGACGGAAAGTGGGGATCGCAAGGGGCCGCCTCGACGCTGCTGAAATCGCCAGGCCTCCAAGGCCCCATCGACGACGCATTCATGGACAGCTTCCTCATCGTGCGCCCGACCGGGAGACCGCAGAACGCATC
>JANOQV010000296.1:0-22668 GCA_031414955.1 Pedosphaera sp.
TCCTCAGCGCGCCGGGGTGAGGCGTGAACCAGTCGGAGGTTGCCCGGCAAGTCGTGGCCCGGCGCGCTGAGGACAGCGTCGCCCTACCGTCGCCAATTCATTCATCCTGTTCGGCGGCTGGGATGTTACCCCGTTGCAGACTTCGCTTTTTGCGCTCCACCCATGATCAACCCGCGTCCCGTGAGGTAGAGAATCACTACCAGTGCCGCGAATGGAATGAGCGCGAGCACGTCGGGTGGGATGTGGGCCGGCGACAATTGGGTGAGGAATGGATTGTTCGCCTCGGCCCATTTGCCCAAACGGTCGTTGAAGTCGCTCAGTGAAGGCACGCCAGCCATGAGTGCGATGACGATGCCCGCAATCGCGCCACCCGCGATGTAGCCCGAGGCCATCAGCACGCCGGGACTCTTGTCGCCCTCAGCCACATGTTCCTCCTCAGTCAGGTGCGCCGAGTCGGCGTGCCGGCGGCGTTGCCAGTCCACCAGCCAGCGCACCATGCCGCCGACAAAGATGGGCATGGACGTGGCGATGGGCAGATACACACCGACCGCAAACGCCAGCGAGGGAATGCCGGACATCTCCAGCACCACGGCGATCATCACGCCGAAGAGCACCAGTCCCCACGGCAGTTCGCGGTCGAGAATGCCCTTGATGATGTACGACACGAGCGTGGCCTTGGGCGCGTCGAACTTCTTCACTTCGCTGCCGTCGGGGCGCTTGGTCACGGTGCCGTTGATGCCGGGATCGACGAGGTAAATCGCCTTGCCGGTATCATCGACGAGATACTGCTTCGCACCTCCCGCCTCTTTGTGGTGCCAGACCTTGTAAGTCTTGGCGTCCGTGCGCGATTGCGGCCCGGTCAGCTTCGCGGTCTCGGTCAACTTCGAGGCATCCGTGCTCAAAGCGGTGGTGACCGGGACATAAACTTTGGCGGCGTCGTTCAGCATCAGCAGAATCGGCCCGAGGATGAGTGCCGAACACAGTGCGCCGATCAGAATCGCAATCTGCTGCGCGCGCGGCGTGCCACCGACGAGGAAGCCGGTCTTGAGATCTTGCGAGGTGCTCCCGCCGTTTGACGACGCGATGCAAACGATGCCGCCGACCGAGAGCGCGGTGACATAGACGAGCGGATTCTTGTCCGGCGTCCAGCCGAGCATCAGGAACACGAGGCAGGTCAGCAGCAGCGTGGCCACCGTCATGCCGGAGATGGGATTCGAGCTGGAGCCAATTTCGCCGGTGAGCCGCGAGGAGACGGTCACAAAGAGAAAGCCACAGACCACGATCATCAGCGCGCCCACGATGTTCATGTGCAGGCTCGGTGCGAGGAGAATGGCGAGGATGAGGACCGCGATGCCGATGAACACGAACTTCATCGGCAAGTCTTGATCGACCCGCGGCAGGCTGGCGCGGCTTTGCGCGGTGCCGCTAAAATCACGCATGCCTCCCCGGATGCCGTGCCAGATGAGCGGAAGCGAACGCACGAGGCTGATGATACCGCCCGCCGCCACCGCGCCCGCGCCGATGTAGAGGATGTAAGCACTGCGAATCGCGCCGGGGCTCATGTCCTTGATCGGCACGCTGCCGGGTGCCAGCGGACCGGCCAATCCCTCGCCAAAGAATTTGATCATCGGGATGAGCAGCAGATACGAGAGCACCCCGCCGGCAGCCATGATGGCTCCGATGCGCGGCCCAATCACGTAACCGACGCCGAGCAACTCGGGCGTGATTTCGCAGGAGACCGATCCGCCCTTGAGCGGCGCGGAAAAGATTTTCTCCGGCGCATCCTTCCAGCGCGGGAAGACCTTCATGGCCACGTTGTAGAGAATGCCGAGGCCGAAGCCCGCGAAGATGGTCTTGGCGCCGACGGAAGCGGCGTTGCCCAACACTGCTGTTCCCGCCTTGGCCGCCACGGCCCGTGATTCCTCGGAGGCGCCGGCCTTGAGCACTTCGGCGCAGGCAGTGCCCTCCGGATATTTCAGGATGCCGTGCTGCTGCACAATGAGCGCACGGCGCAGCGGAATCATCATGAGAATGCCCAGCAACGCGCCGAGCACCGAGACGAGAATCACGCGCGCGATCTCCAGATCGAAACCCAGAATCAGAATCGCCGGCATGGTCACGCCCACGCCGAACGCGATGGACTCACCCGCCGAGCCGGCGGTCTGCACCACATTGTTCTCCAGGATGGTCGCGTCCCTCATGCCGAACTTGTGGAGCATTTTGAACAGCGCGATGGAAATGACCGCCACCGGAATGGACGCACTGACAGTGAGGCCGGTCTTGAGCACGAGATACAACGACGACGCGCCGAAGATCATCCCCAGCACCGTGCCGACGAGGAGCGGCAATGGTTTCAACTCGTCCATCTGGACCGAGGACGGGATGTAGGGTTTGAACGCGGAGGGGTCGGGTTTCGTGCTCATGGGTTGGAGTGTTGCGACTTATTTCCCGAGCTTGCCCGTGCTGAGTTCCTTCACCAGCTTGTCGGCGCGGTAAACCTTCTTCAGCGCTTCCACGATGCCGCGTGAATCGACGGAGACGGCGCGCGCTACCTGGTCGGTGTAGGCGTAATCGAGCACGAGCGACTGGATGTTGCCATCGAAGATGATGCCGACGAACTCGCCCTTACGATCGACGACCGGGCTGCCGGAGTTGCCACCGATGATGTCCGCCGTGGAGACGAAGTTGAACGGCGTCTTGAGATCGAGCTTCGACTTCCGGTCCACCCAGATTTTCGGCAGGTCGAAGGGCGGGCGGTTCTCCTGCTCCTTCGCGCGCTCGTAGAGGCCGGCGAACGTCGTGTGCGGGGCGACTTGCTTCCCGCCTTCCTCGAAGCCCTTCACCGTACCGTAGGCCAGGCGCAACGTGAACGTGGCGTCGGGATAACTGCTCGTGCCTTCGAGGGCGAAGCGGGCTTTGGCGATTTTTGCGTGCGACTGCTGCTTGGCCTCGCCCTGAGCTTCCATGATTTTTCGGAGCGCACGAGCTTCGCCATCCACGGACTTCGCCAGCGCGATCATAGGATCGTTCGAGGCGTCCACGGCGGACTGACCACCTTCGTAGAGCTTCTTGCGGAGGGCCACGTCCTTGACCTTGGTGCCCTTGATGAGTTCCACGGCGCGGGCGTTGGGCGACTTGCCGGCCAGCACCTTCTGCACGAGCGGCGAAGTCGCGCCCATTTCCTCGGCGAGGTAAGTGAGCGAGTCGGTGAGCAGCAGCTCTTCGAGGTCATCGTAAACGGGCTTGTCCGAAAACAGGCCGAGTTCGAACGACTCGCGGCTGGAGTCGGTGAATTCGCGCAATCGATCGCCATTGGGCTTGGGGCGTTCCTCGGCGGCGCGCAACAACGTGCGGGCGGTGTGGAAGAATTCGCTGTTAAACGCCGAACCGCTTTCGAGCAGGTTGTACTGGCGCGCATTCTCGGCGATCACCTTCTGCGCTGCGGCGATGCGGTCGAATGCGGCCAGTGCATCCTTCAGGTCTTCGCGCCCGGCGATCTTTTCACGCAGCGTCTTCTCCGCCGCAGCCTTCTTGCCCATCAACTCCGGGTCGAGCAACCCGCCCAGTCCGCCCTTGCGCGCCTTGCGGCTGTTCTGCACGCCGAAAAGATCGTCCTTGGCCCGGCGGGCGTTCTCCTGACTGCGCCCGCTCCAAGAGGTGAGAATGGATTCAAGCCGGAAGAGCCGTTGCAGCGTGCGCGGCGCCTGGACGTCCCGCACGTATTCCAACTCCGCCATCGTGAAGAGCCGGCTGGTGCGGCCCGGATGACCGGACACGAAAATCAAATCGCCGTCCTTCGTGCCGGCCTGGCTCCACTTGAGGTAGTGCTGAATCTTCGCCGGCTTGCCGTCCTCGTAGGCGCGGAAGAAACACACGTCGAGGTCGAAGCGCGGATACTCGAAGTTGTCCGGGTCGCCGCCGTAGAAGGCAATCTGCTGCTCCGGCGCAAAGACCACACGCACGTCGGTGTAGCGCTTGAAGCGATAGAGATGATAACGACCGCCTTGATACAGCGTGACCACGTCGCTGCGCTGGCCGGACTTGTCCTTCGACTCCTTCTCGATGGCGGCCATGACTGCGCGGCGGGCCTTGAAGGATTCCTCGTCGGAAGCACCAGCCTTCACTGCGGCGTTCACGCGCGCCGTTACATCCTCAATGCTCATGAGCACATTCAGTTCGAGGTCGGGCGCCTTGATTTCCTCGGCCAGCGTCTTCGCATAGAAACCCTTCTTCAGATAATCATTCTCCTTGGTGCCGACCTTCTGGAGCGTGTCCGCGCCGACGTGGTGATTGGAGAGAATCAATCCATCCTCGGAGATGAACTCGCCCGAGCCGCCGCTGTTGAAACGCACGGAAGACTTCTGCAAATGCTCCAGCCACGCGTCGGTGGCGTCGAAGCCGTAGCGCTCCTTCAATTGTTGGCGCGGCGGATCGCTGTAGAGCCACATGCCCTCGTCGGCGCGCGTGCTGGCGGCAGTGGCGAGAAGAAGTCCCAATCCCAGAGGAAGCAGTGAGCGTTTCGTGTTCATGTTTGTCTTTGGCTGGCGCGGAGTATTCCGGGAGAGACGCGCGGCATCAATAGGGGAATCGCTGGCGCTGAATTTGAGGTTGGCCGCTGGAACCACGCACCGGATTATGAGCGGGTCCGGTTGGATGGCACCGCCTTCCGCAGCGCATCGAATCGGACCGATTGGAAAGGCGCGGGGAGCAAGTGACGTCCATTCTTTTGTTCTGCTGGCTCGGTAAAACCGCGGCTTGCCAAAGGCCTCGGAACGAGCCTGAATCCAACGCACATGCACCGGGCCAGAACAAACCAAACCAGGCCGACCGAAGCGACGAGGCTGTTCCTCCGTGCTCCTCAACCCGCACAACACCCATGAGCCGACCATGGGGCAACATGAGCAGCGGTAATCCTCACGATCATCTGGGGGGCCACGCCAGGCCCGATGGGGATTGGCGACGCTTCGGCTCCCAGCCGGGCGGCCAGCACCATGGGGCGCCCGAGCAGCACGCCTGGAACACTCGGAGTGAATGACGCGGCCTGCACTTTGGCCTCGGGGCCGCTGGTTCTGCCCTTGGACGAGACAGGCTGTTCAGAGTTTGGTCCCCACGACTTCATGCTGCTTTACCGGCACTCCGTGTCGGCAATGTTCAGCACGCCCAGTCGCAGCTCGGCGTGGCGGCGCGGGAAGCGGTAGCCCACGAAGACATTGTGCTGCCAGAAATCCTCGTCGCGCATTCCGGTCGAGTGCTCGTTGTCCTGGTGGAACCACACCGATTCCCATTGTCCGAACACGCCGCTGGAGTAATGGAGGTTCGCCGTGAGCGCGAGCTGGTGCAGCAGGGCGCGGTTCTCGCGTTCGAGGCTGGCCAGGCCGGGCGTGCCGTTCGGAATCTGCGGGAAGCACGTCTCCAACTGAGCGTCGCTCACACGATAGCGCGCACGCCGACGGCGGTGAGCCGTTGCACCAGCTTCGCGTGCAACTCGCGCGGCCAGGGCTGGGCCGGGTCCAACTTTTCGTGCTGGTAGGAATCCAGATCGAGGAAGACCAGCACCACCGGGCTGTTGGTGAGTGGAGCGGCTTCGGTGTTAATCTGATGCAACGAATCGTAGCTGGCCCGGGCGAACTGGCTGCCGGAAGGAAGCGCGGGAGAGACAAAATGAGACCCAACAGCGCCGCCACCGTGGCTGTCAACAGCCCTGCCAAGGGACGCGACGTGAACAACGCGTCCAATTTCATTCGGAAAGCCGGGCGGCCGAGGTTTTCCGGCTCGGCTCGATGTGGATCAACACGTCGCGGATGCGTGGGAGTTCCACCCGCAACCGGTCCTTCACTTCGTGCGCCACGGCGTGGGATCGTGCCACCGTCATCTCCGGGTCCACATGGACGTGGAGATCGACGTAGAACCAGTAGCCGTGCCGGCGCACGATGCACTTCTCGACACAGGCGACCTCCGGCACGCTCGCCGCGAGAGTGGAGATTTGTTGGCGGAAATCCGCTGGGGCCGCCGCGTCCATCAATTCATCCATGGCCGGCCGCCCGATGCGGATTCCGTTCCAAGCGATCACCACCGCAGCGAGCAGCGCCGCCACGTCGTCCGCCCATTCGTAGCCCGGCCCGCCGACCAGGGCGATGATGATGCCGATGGCGGCGGCCAGTGAAGTGATGGCGTCGCTGCGATGATGCCAGGCGTCGCCTTTCACAGCGGTGCTTTCCACTTCGTGGCCGGTCTGAAGCACGCGGCGAAAGAGCGATTCCTTGATCGCGATGACCGCAATCAGAACCGCCAGCGTATAGGGCGCAGGCGTCTGGTGAGGGGTGATGATTTGGTGAATGCTCTCCGCCGCGATCCAGATCGCTGCGGCCACCAGCAGCACGGCCACGATGCCGGTGGCGACGGCCTCGGCCTTGCCGTGACCGTAGGGATGGTTCTCGTCCTCCGGCGTGGCCGCCACGACAAGACCGCGCCAGACAATGACCGAACTCAGAATGTCGGCCAGCGACTCGATGCCGTCGGCGATGAGCGCCTGCGAATGGCCCGCGACCCCGGCGGTGATTTTGCCGGCGGCGAGCAGGGAGTTGATGACCACGCCAAGCGAGGTGGCGCGCAGGCTGCGGCTCAAGCGATGTTCCGTCGCATTGGTCATCTGCGCGCGAGCCTAGCACCGGGCCGCGCGGGCGTCTTCTCGATTTATGGGCGGAAGATCGGGCGGAGCACGAGCAGTGGAAAACTACAAGGACACGACCGGCGCGGCCGGGCTCTGCTCTTCCAATCGTCGCAACCAGGCCGTCAGGAATGATTGCTCAGAGGTCACAGCGGCAAGCTGGATGGCACGGCGCAAGTGATCGGCGGCAGCGGAGAAGTCCTCGCGCTGGAGGGCGAACTCGGCCAGTACAGTGTAGAGCAGGTGATAGGATTCGAGCGACCCGCGTTTGGGCATGGACTCGATGGCCTCGGCGCCCGCCGCCGGCCCGTGAACTTCGGCCACGGCCACGGCGCGGTTCAGCGCGACAACCGGCGAATCATCCAGTGCCACCAGCCGGTCGTAGAGCGCGAGGATTTGCGGCCAGTCGGTCGAGGCGTAATCAACCGCCGCGCAGTGGCAGGCCGCGATGCCAGCCTGGAGATGATAGGCCGTCAGTTGGTCGCCGGCCGCGGATTGACCGAGATGGAGGAGACCGCGTGCCATCATGCCCTGATTCCACATCAAGCGATCCTGTTCTTTCAGCCGCAACATGTTGCCCTCAGTGTCAGTGCGGGCGGACAACCGCGCGGTGTTGAGCCACATGAGGGCTAGCAGCGCGCGGGTGCGAGGCTGATCCCCGATGGGCTGCGCCGCCAGCAATTCGGTCAGGCGGATCGCCTCCTGACAGAGATCCTCCCGGACCAATCGGTCGCCGCTCGACGCCTTGTATCCCTCGTTGAAAAGCAGGTAGAGCGTTTGCAGCACGCTGTCGAGCCGGGCGGACAATTCCTCGCCGGAGGGAATCTCGAAAGGGATTTCCTGCTCGCGAATTCTCTGCCGGGCGCGCACGAGCCGCTTGGCAATCGCGGCCTCGGTGGTGAGAAAGGCTTTGGCGATTTCGGCCGGGCTGAAACCGCACAGCGTCTTGAGCGCGAGCGCGGTTTGCGAATCCTGCGGAATGAACGGATGCCAGCAGGCGAACATAAGCTGGAGCCGGCGATCCTTGATCTCGCTGTCGAAGGCCGGTGATTCATCCGGGTCGCAATCGCCGGCCCATTGCTCGATAAAGGCGATGATTTGCGGCTGCTTGTCCGAGAACAGTTTCTCGCGGCGGATTACATCCAGCGCCAGGTTCTTCGCCGTCTGCGTGAGCCACGCGGCGGGATTCTTCGGCACGCCGTAGTAAGGCCACGTCTGGAGCGCCTTCACCATCGCCTCCTGCACCACGTCCTCGGCCAGTTGCAGGCGGTCGATGCCGAAGATGCCGGTCAGCACCGAGACCAGCTTGCCCGCCTCGTGCCGGAACAGATGCTCCGCCAGTTGCGCGATGCCGCCGGTGGGCGCGCCGTTGTTCCCCGCCCCGCTCACTTCGCGCCGACGGTCTCGTGGTAAATGTCCGCCGTGATGATGCCGTCGTTCACCGCGCGCGCCCGCACCGAACACATCTCGGCCACCGGACGCACCTCGACCACCGCGCCATACGCCAGCCCCGGACACTGCCGCGCGATGGCGATGGCCTCCGCCTCATCCGCCACCTGCAAATAAAAGTAGCCACCGATGGCTTCCTTGGATTCCGCGAACGGGCCGTCCGCGACCTGGCCGCCCTTGCCCGAGACCATCTTGCCCGAGTTTTGCAATGGATGGCCGCCGAGACAGCGCCCCTCCTCCTTCAGCCGCTCGAACCACGCATACCAGTCGGACACGACCTTCTGGATTTGCTCGGGCGAAAGGCCCTTGTCCCAATTGGTGCCTCGGAACAGCAGCATGTAATCAACTTTTGGTGTGCTCATAAATTTTGGTTGGTTGGTGAAATCAGTCGGCGCAATCAAACCGGCTCTCAGGCCGTTACCAGCCTCATGGGCTGGGCGGGTTTGTGCCGGGTGAAAATCGGGCATTCGAGCAGCAACGGCCGCACCTCCACGCTCACCCCGCGCGCCAACGCCGGGTAGCCCCGCGCCAGTTCCGTGGCCTCGTCCAGGCTGGCCGCGCGCACGATCAAGTAGCCGCCCACCGCCTCCTTCGACTCGACGTACGGGCCGTCCATCACCCCGCGCTCTCTGGCCCCGGAGACCAGCCGGCCCTGCCGATCCAGCGGCTGCTCGCCCTGCATGTTGCCCCGTCCACCAGCCCGTTGTGCCACGCGATCACCTTGTCCATCAGCCGCTGCACTTCCTCGGGCGGCAGACCCTCGTCCCAGTCCTTGCCCCGGAACCGCATCAGGTAATCCGACATCGGTTTGGTCTCACTCATCGTCTCCTCGCTGGCTTTGAATTTCGTCGGCATTCGACATCACGACGAACGGGCCGGCACCGGGAGGACAAACTTTTTGGGAACGTCCGGGCTGGGGATGGAGGGAAGCGGTCTAGCAGCTCGGACCCAGCAGCCCAAGCTCAACGACCCGGCCCGCGGGAGGCGTGAAGGCAAGCGGAGCGCGATGGCCGTGCCCGCTACAGTGCGTGGAGGCAGCTTTGTCACGATCACAAAACCTCTAATCGTGCCACAGTGCCAGTCGGGTCAACGAACAAGTCGAAGTTCGATCCCTTCGTCATCAGGTGGTGCTGCGCGCGGTCAAAAGTGACAAAGATGGCCTGTGCGTCGTGATATTGTCGGTCCAGATTTTCGAATGGTGGCGCTCTGAAACCAAACCAGAGTGTCCAGACACTGTTGCCCTCTGAGAACCTGGTGTCTGCTACCTGAAGCATCGCCCAGTAAGCCAAAGTCGGTTCGAAATCATGAGTCCGTGGTCTCAGTTTCCACGTCCCCTCTGGCATGGGGTGCACACGCACTGAATATCGTGGACTCGGTGAATGAGCGAGGAGTTGTTCCCACTGCGTCTGATAGGTTGCATGCATCGCGCTTAAAGCGGCCTAACAGGTCTTCGGCCTCAAAAAAGCCATGTTGGTCAGCGAGGCCTTTTCGGGGCGGGGCGATGGTTCGGCCCAGTTCATGGGGTCATCTCATCACCCAGCCTCAAACCGGGCGATGACAAAGGCGGCGTTCGTTCGGGACGGCGGCCCGGAAAGCCCAAGGTCTCGCGAAGAGGGCGAAGGCGACGAAGTGGGAAGCCTGCTTTCCGCTGCGCTTCCCTCGCTCCTTCGCGAGACATTCAGGTCCAAGCGCAGACGCTGAACATGCATTTCGGCCCTCCGACTTCTGCTTCCTGCCTTCTTCCTTCCGCCTTCTTCCCCGCTCCGGCTCAGGCCGCGACGATGGTCTTGAATCCGCCGTAGCTCATGCGCGCGCAGTCGAAGGGCATCTTCTTCGGATCGCACAGGGCCATGATGCGCGGGTCTTTCATCACCTTGGCATTGACCTGGTCGCGGTGCGCGCGGGACTTGTAGGTGACGAAGGCGAAGACGACGGTCTCGCCGGGCTTGGCCTTGGCCAGCTTCGGGAAGGGCACGCCCATTTTCACCGCGAGGTCGTCACCGACGCATTCGCGGTATTCGAGCGCGCCGTGTTCGCGCCAGAGTTTCGAGGCCTTGAGCGCCAGCTTTTTGTAAGCGGCGAGGTTTTTCTTCGGGACGGGGAGCACGAATCCATCAACGTATGACATAAGTTTTGTTTTTTAGGTTTTGCTGGTTACGGGACGAAAGACGAGACCGGCCCAGGCCTTGCGCTCGGCCCAGAGAAGAAAGAGCGCGCACGCACAGATGCCGAGGATCATCGGATTCCCCGCGCCCTCTTTCGCGACGAAAATGTGGAAGGCGAGGATGTTGACGATGATGGGGCCGAGGACGAGCAGGCCGAGGTTGCGCGTGAGCGGGATGAGGACGAGCAGGCCACCGATCAGTTCGAGGACTTTCACGAAGGTGAGGTAGCCGGTGGGCGCGAAGGCGGCCATGAAGTGCGCGGGCGGCGTGCCTTCCGGTGGCGCGGGCGGCGTGGGACCGAGCTTGAAGAGGACCATGACGCTGGCCATGAGGAACATGAGCCCGAGCAGGACGGCGGCGATGTGGGAAGCGATATTCATAAGTGAGCTGGGTGGTGGTTGAACTTAGTTTTTGGGCGTGGACTCAACGATGGACTTGATCGAGGCCAACCCCTGGTCGAACTGCCCGCCGATCATCTGGTTCATGTCCATGAACATGCACATGGCTTTGCCGATGAAGTTGTTCTTGCCGGTCATGCTCCAGGTGACGGTGGTGCCGTTGCCCTCGGGTTTGAAGGTCCACTCGGCTTCGCTGGTGCCGGCCATGGGCTTGTAGAACTCGAGGTGGAACCGCACGAGCTCGTTCGGCTTGCTCTCGGTGATGGTCATCTTGCCTTCCCCGACCTGGTTGTTGCCCGCCCAGGACATGATCGCGCCTTGGCCGGCGGCCGGACCTTCAAACGTGCTCTTCGCCGCGGGGTCGAGCTTCATCCACGGCGACCACGGTTCCCATTTCTTGAGTTCGTTGACGTGCGGGAAGACCGCCGCCGCCGGGGCATTGATGGTGGCGCTCCGTGACACGCGGAACTCCGAAGGCCGCGTCGCGACCACGATGACGAAGATGACGACGATCACCGCGAGGCCGAGGAGGATTTTCTTAAGCATAGGTTTTATTGTTGTTGGTTTCGTTGGAACGGGTCGGGAAATTCAGCCGCCCGCCATCGCCCCGACAACCAGAAACGGCTCCGCCCCGGCAACGACGGGTTCGGGCAGCAGCGTTTCCGGCGGGTCGAGCGACAGATCCTCCTTGCAGGCGAAGTAGCGGATGAAGGGACGGCGCTTGAGCGTGCCGTGGTCGCGGATGGTGCCGCGCAGGACGGAAAATTTGGCTTCCAGCGCGTCGAGCACCGCCCGCACGGTAACTGGCGCGGCAACTTCCAGCGTCACCTCGCCTTCGACGCGCGCGAGGTTGCGGAGATGAAATGGAAGCACGACGCGAATCATTTCAACGTCTGGACTTCGACCGACAGCACGCTCGGCAAGTCATGGACAATCGCCTGCCAGTTGTTGCCGCCATCCGGCGAGACATAGACCTGGCCGCCGGTGGTGCCGAAGTAGATCCCGCACGGGTCCATCGAATCGACGGCCATCGCATCCCGCAGCACATTTACGTAGCAATCCTTCTGCGGCAGGCCCTTGGTGAGCGGCTCCCATTCGTTGCCGCCCGTCTTGCTGCGATAGACGCGCAGCTTGCCGTCAGGCGGGTAGTGCAACGAATCGCTGGTGATGGGCACGACGTAAATCGTCTCCGGCTCGTGGGCGTGAACGTCGATTGGAAAGCCGAAGTCAGTGGGCAGATTGCCGCTCACTTCACTCCACTGATCGCCGCTGTTGTCGCTCCGCATGATGTCCCAGTGTTTCTGCATGAAGAGCACATCGGGCCGCGACGGGTGCAGCGCGATACGATGCACGCAATGACCGACCTCCGCGTCCGGATCGGGCAGCTCGTAGAGCGACTTCAATCCGCGGTTGATCGGTTTCCAAGTTTTGCCGCCGTCGTCGGTGCGGAACGCTCCAGCGGAAGAGATGGCGATGTAGATGCGGTTGGCATTCTTCGGATCGAGAATGATGGTATGCACCGCCATGCCGCCCGCGCCCGGCTGCCAGAGATGGCCCTTGGCAGAGCGCAGGCCGGGGAATTCCTTCCACGACTTGCCGCCGTCGGTGGTTTTGAAAATCGCCGCGTCTTCCACGCCCGCGTAGGCCGTATCGGGATCGGTCAGCGACGGCTCAATGTGCCAGACCCGCTTGAACTCCCACGGATGCTGCGAGCCGTCGTAGAACTTGTGCGTGCCCACCTCGCCCTCGTACGTGAACATGTTGCTCTTGCCGTTGGGCATTCCGTCCGGGTTCATCAAGTCCTCGGGCTTGGTGCCGGGCGGATTCCAAGTCTTGCCGCCGTCATCGGAGCGCTGGATGACCTGTCCGAACCAGCCGCTGCTCTGCGAGGCGTAGAGGCGGTCCGGATCGGCGGGCGAACCTTTGAGGTGGTACAACTCCCAGCCTGCGAAGTGTGGGCCGCTGACTTCCCAATTCTGGCGCTGGCCGTCGGCGGTGAGAATGAACGCGCCTTTTTTCGTTCCGACGAGGACCCGGACTTTGCTCATGGTTCGCTCCTATTTTGTATGCGTTTGCTGGTTTTGGCGGCACTGGGTTTTTCCCGGTGCGCCGCTTTCAACTTACGGAGGTGCAGTCTGCCCATTTGCGTCCTGGCCTGCAAGACGCTCTGTGACGTCCCGCAGGGCAGACGCATTTCGCACGAAAACCCAAATCCCAAATCCCAAATAAATTCCAACGGATCAAATTCCAAAACCAGGCGTTCGCACTCCCATGGGAGTTTGGCATTGAGAGCTTATTTGGGATTGGGGATTTGGATTTTGGGTTTTAGCCCGTGGAACCAAACATTTTGATGCGTCGGCCCTGAATGTTTGTTTCGCTTTCATCGCAACAACGAACAGGCGGAACGGCTCGGGACAATTCTGTGCAAAAGTTTTTCCTCCCGCCAAGTCCGCGAAGAGCAAATCCAGTCTTTTGCGCTCTGCGCAGACCTGGCGGGAGGCAAGATGAAACGCCGAACAGTTCAGCCGTCCCCGAAGACCCGCTTCCGAAGCAACCGCATGTCAATCGGGATGAGCACGGCCAGCATCAGCACGCACAGCCCGCACGCCGCGCCGAGATGCCATGTGACCACGCCTTGCAGCAACAAGCCGCGCAAGCCTTCAGCCAGGTGATGCAGGGGATTCAACTGCGCGATGGCCATCAGCCACGGCACGTTCGGCAGCGGGAAGTAGGTGCTCGATGCAAAACCAATCGGCATGATGACGAGAAAGAACGGCAGGCTCATGTGGTCAATGCTCGGGAGAATCGCCGTGAAGTAGAGGCCCAGGGCCGAAAAACTCAGCGCGGCCAGGAACAGCAGCGGAATTGCCGCCGGCATCCAGCCCCAATGCAGCGTGAGCGAACCGGCCAGTCCAAAACCCGCCAGCACCACGCACACGAGCACCGCGTAGGCCGTGGCCAGCGTCGCCGCCCAAAGCGCCTCGCCCCACACAACGTGTTCGAGCCGCACCTGCGTGGTGAGTTGTCCTTCCCACGATTTCTGGAAGTGCATGCGGATGTAAGCTCCAAACAGGGACTGAAAGAACGACGACATGAACGCCGTGTAAGCGAGAATGCCCGGCGCAAGATAGTGCATGTAATCGAGCGACAAGCCGTGCCAGGACAGCGTGCCCATCTGCCGCCCGAGCCCGACGCCAAACGCCAGCAGCATGATGAGCGGCTCGCACACCGGCGGCAGCGTGGCCGTGTACCAGTTGCGCAAATGGACACGCAAGTGACGGCCGAGAATGGCGCGGCTCTGCCAGGCGAAGGCAGGCAAGTAGGCGTTCATCGTTTTTCCTCCGTGGATAGGGCGAGAAAGAGATCGTCGAGCGTCGGTGGGCGCACTTCGTAGCGCAGTTCAGGAAAGGCGGCGACAAAAGCCGCGAGGCCGCGCGCATCCAACGCCACATGCCAGTCGGCAAGAATTTGCGCAGGCTTGGCTCCGCGATTTTTGAACCACTCGATGACCTGGGAAACATCCGGCGTCTGCGCGGAGAGCAGCACGACGTGTTCGCCGACCACATCGCCCAGCACCGTGCCAGGCAAGCCGGCCGCGCGGACTTTGCCCGCCTGCAAAACCAGCAAACGATCCGACAACCGTTCCGCCTCGTCCATGTAGTGCGTCGTCAGCACCACGGCCAGGCCCTCGGCGCGCAGATCGTTGATCAGTTCCCACACCGCGACGCGAGCTTGTGGATCGAGTCCAGTCGTTGGCTCATCGAGAAAGACCACGCGCGGCCGATGCACCACCGAGCGCGCAATCATCAGCCGCCGCTTGAAACCACCGGACAAGGTCTCGGGCTTTTGATTCGCGAACGGTCCGAGTCCGAAGCGTTCGATCAGTTCATCGATTCGCTTGGGCAAATCTTCCTGGCGCGGACGGTAGTAACGCCCGGTCTGAACCAAGTTGCCGCGCACGGTGAATTCGCTGTCGAAGGTGTCGTCCTGCGTGCAGACGCCGAGCGCGCGCCGCGCCGCATCCCCTTCTGTGTCCAGATCAAAACCGGCGATGCGAATCCGGCCCACGTCCGGCCGCAGGAAGCCGTAGCACATGCGCAACGCAGTGGTCTTGCCGGCACCGTTTGGCCCGAGCAACCCCAGCACTTCGCCCGCGCGACAGTTCAGATCGATGCCATCCACCACGCGTTTGCCGCCGAGGTTTTTCACCAGGCCGGTCGCGTCGAGGAGAGTATCGCCGCCCTTGCGCGGCCTGGGTTCATGCGCCATCGAATCGCCTTATGGTTGATTGAAAAACTCTTTGCCGAACGTCGCGCCGACTCAGGAACGGAGCGGAATGAGTGCGCGCACGCGCGGGTCGCGCAGGAACAGCCCACCCCAGATGAACAGGCCGAAGACGATGGGCCCGATGAAATTATCACCCACGCGCAGGTGCGTAAGAATCGCGCCCCCGAGATAACCCGTGAGCAGAATCGCCCCCAGCACGGCTGTCCGGGGAATGAGGTAGAGAATCGCGCAGGCCAGTTCGAGGATGCCCAGGCCAGTCGCGAGATGCTCCGGCAAACCGAGCTTCGTCATCCCTTCGGCAAAGCCCGCGGGTTTCACGAATTTCATCACTGAGCTGAAGAGCAGCATCAGCACCGGCAGCGTGCTCAGGATGTATCCAGCCCAGCGGGCTGTTTTTGAAACGGAGGTGGTTTGAATGGTGGATGTCATACGTTTGCTTCGCAGCGTCGATTGATGCAAAAGTTGCCAGCCTTTGGCAAGGGGTTCGCCCTTCGCCAACAGGGCCGACGCATCAAAATCAGCCGGGAAAGGTAAAGCCAAAGGCCCAAGCACCAAATCCCAAGCCCGTGTCGGCCACCCGCCGCGTCCGCAACCGTGGGTGCCGTTTGGGGCTTGGGGGTTGGAGCTTCTCTGGGGTTTGGGGCTTGGTGCTTGGTGCTTTTCACCCTGGCTCCAGTCTGCATTTAGATGCGTCGGCCCTGCCTTCGCCAATTTGTTCGCTTGCCCCGCCCGCCCCGACCCCTAAAGTTACGCGACGAAATTATGACTGACCGCCAAGTGATTTACTTCGACAACAACGCCACCACCCGCGTCGCACCGGAAGTGACCGACGCGATGATTCCCATGCTGCGCGACTTCTGGGGCAATCCCTCCAGCGCCTACGCCTTCGGCTCGCAGGTGCATGGCCATGTCGAGAAGGCGCGCGAGAAGGTCGCCGCGCTCTTGAACTGCGACCCCAAGGAAATCGTCTTCACCTCCTGCGGCACCGAGAGCAATAACTCCGCGATTCACTCCGCCCTCGTGACCAATCCCGGCAAGAAGCACGTCATCACCACCGCCGTCGAGCACTCGGCGAACATGAACTTCGGCGCCTACCTCCAGAAGATGGGCTTCGAGGTCACCTTCCTGCCCGTGGAGAGCGACGGCTCGCTCGACGTGCATCTGCTCGAGAAATCCATCCGCCCCGACACGGCCATCGTTTCCATCATGTGGGCCAACAACGAGACCGGCGTGCTCTTTCCCATCGAGGAGATTGCCGCCATCTGCCGCAGCAAGGGCGTGCTCTGCCACACCGACGCCGTGCAGGTGCCGGGCAAGATCAAGATTGATGTGAAGGCGCTCGGCGTGGACTTCCTCTCGCTCAGCGCGCACAAGCTCCATGCGCCGAAGGGCATCGGCCTGCTCTACGTGAAGCGCCGCACCAAGTATCAACCCTACGTCATGGGCGGGCACCAGGAGCGCGGACGCCGCGGTGGCACCGAGAACGTCCCTTACATCGTCGGCTTTGCCCGCGCGGCGGAACTCGCCATGTCCACCCTCGGCGAGGAGAACACCCGCGTGCGCGCCCTGCGCGACCGCCTCGAAGACACCATCCTGCGCACCATCCCGAACACCGTGCGCAACGGCGCCAAGGAACCGCGCCTGCCCAACACCGCCAACATTGCCTTCGACTTCGTGGAGGCCGAAGCCATCCTGCTCCTGCTCGATCAGCTCGGCATCTGCTGCTCCAGCGGCAGCGCCTGCACCACCGGCTCGCTCGACCCCTCGCACGTCCTCATGGCCATGGGCCTGAACCCGATGCGCGCGCGCGGCAGCGTGCGTTTCAGCCTCGGCCTCTACAACACAGCCGAGGAAGTGGACTACCTGCTTAAGCATCTGCCCCCGCTGATCAAGCGGCTGCGCGACATCTCGCCGCTCAATCCCGACCACACCGACAACCATGCCTACGACATCGAAGCGGCGCGGGTGAAGCACGAGGCTGAGATGGCGGCGGCCAAGGATTGACCCAATTTCAGGAGCCCAATTGCGGAGCGATTCCGTCAGCGCACCAGGCCGGTGATTGGACCCTCTTCCATTACTTTCCGTCTCGCCGAGGGCGGGAGGGGCGGGTTTGGAACGACCCAAGCGAGCCGGCGATTCCGGCCGGCGGAATCAGCGGCGCAGGTCATGATCCTTGCAGCTTGAAGGTCCAAGACCGGACTTTCCGCCCGGCCGCTAGACCAGGAACCGCAGATCCCCTTCCAGCCAAACGCCCCGGACACGGAAGTGATCGTCGAACCACACCAGGTCGGCCAGCTTTCCTGGCTCGATTGAACCCAATTCGTGCTCGCGCCCGAGTTGCCGTGCGGGATTGAGCGCGGCCATGCGCACGGCATCCACGAGCGAGGCTCCGGCCAGTTGCACGCTGCGGCGCACCGCTTCGATCATGGTCAAAGTGCTGCCAGCCAGCGCGGTGCCGTCGGCGGTCAAGGCGGCGTCCTTCGTCACGCGCGCGGACACGCCGCCGACTTCGAAGTTCGTGCCCGGCTTCAAGCCGGCCCCGCCCGTGGCATCGGTGATCAGGCACACGCCGTCGCGGCCCTTGGCGTTGAAGAGCATCTTCATCAAGGTGGGCGCGACATGGACGCCATCGGCAATCAACTCGCAGCAGATTTCGCGGTGGGCCAGGGCGAACTCCACCATGCCGGCCACGCGGTAAGGGCCGCGCTTGGACGCCGTGCTCATGCAATTGAAGGTGTGCGTGGCGTGGTTCAATCCGGCGGCGAGCGCGGGGCGAAGGTGCGCTTCAGTCGCGTTGGTGTGTCCGCCGCTGGCGATGACGCCGTGCTGGCGCAGGGCGCGAATCAACGGCCTCGCGCCGTCGGTCTCCGGCGCGAGGGTCATCTCGCTCACCAACCGGCCGAAGCGAAGATACTTCTGCCACTCGGCGGGGCGGGGCGGGCGAATCTGCTTCGGGTTCTGCGCGCCCGGTTTCTCGGGCGAGATGAACGGCCCCTCGATGTGAACGCCGACCACGCGCGCGCCGCCCAAAGATTTATCATGCCAGGGCCGGGCCGCTTCGAGCACGCGGAGGATTTCCGCCTCCGCCGCCGTGACGGTGGTGAGGGTCATGGAAGTCGTGCCGCCACACAGATGGAATTCCGTGATGGCGCGAAAGGCCTCGGGTGTGGCTTCCATCGTATCGCGGCCCAAGCCGCCATGGACGTGCAAGTCGATTAATCCCGGGGCGAGATAACCGCCGCGCAAGTCCAGCGGGCCGGGCCGGAGACCGGCGCTGCGCCGACCCGGACGCGCCGGGGCCACCTGCACAATGCGTCCGGCCCGCACGGAGACCGAGCCGGGCACCACGGCCTCGGGCAGAATCAATCGGGCATTGGTGAAGGTCATGGGCGAGGCGGCTAGGGTTGCTTTTTCAACGAGAACAAATACTCCACCAGATCCACCAACTCCTGCGTGGACATGGTCTGTTGCAGGCCGGTCGGCATGATGGAGATCTTGCTCTGCTCCCGAGAGGCGACCTCGGATTGCTGGTAGCGCGTCACGAGGCCGTTGATGTCCTTGATCGCGATTTCCACCGTGGTCTCGCTGGCCTTCAATCCGTAGGCGTCGTCGCCGGACTTGAGTTGCACCTGCCAGGCCTCGAAGCCCATTGAGATGCCGGCGCTTGGATCGAGAATCGCCTCGAACAGCGCCTCCTTGGGCAGCTTGGAGCCGATCTCCGAAAGGGCGGGGCCCACGTCGCGTCCTTCGCCGCGCACTTGGTGACATTTGATGCAGCCCACATTCTCTCGCCGGTAAATCGCCGCTCCCTGGGCTGCGTCACCGGACCGCTTGACCAGTTCAGCCAGGGGCGGCAGCGGCTGGGCGTTTTGTCCGGCGGGCAAGGGCAGAACTTGCGCGGCGGCGGCTTTGATCTCCGGCCAGCGCACGGCGTGCAACACGGAGGCGGCAAGAAACTTCAGGTTGTCCGGCAGCTTGTCCTGCTTCGCGAGGGCGAGCAACGCCGCGGCCCCCGCCTGCGTCTGCGCCAGCGCCGCCACGGCCGCACGCCGCACGGCGGGAGGACGTTGCTCGTCCGTGACCAGAGGTTCGAGCACGGGAACAGTCTGCTTGTCCTGGGCATGGCCAAGCACCTCGACCACTCGGGCCGCGCTCCCGGAGTCCATGGTCTGCAAGGCTTTTTCGATGGACGGCACATCCTTGGCGGCCAGCACCAGCCGCACCGCCGCCACACCGCTGTCGTTTCCGGGATTGTTGACCGCTACTTCGATGAGTCCGGCATTCTGGTTGGTGAGATGGAAGTGCTCGACCAGTTTCACAAAGGCAACGGTGCCTCGTGTCTTGGCCAGCACACGCTCCACGGCCGCTTTCATGGCGGGCTTCTCCTCGAGATTCACGTTCTCCAGTCGCGTGAGAGCCTCGACAGCGGTCTTGATTTTCTCCTGCTCCTCGGCGTCGGCGGCCTGCGCACAGTTCACCCACCGCCCGCAAAGCAGCACGCAAGATAAAGCCATTCCAATCCAACGCATCATAGGTGGAATGTTTCCGAAGCCCCGCCTGAACTCAAGCGGTGAACGAAAGAGGGGGGGGGTGAAGGGGCGCACATCAAGAACCCCATCCTCTGGAAGAAGTTGAACTACGACACTGGAAAGTAGCGAGACTTTCGAGTCTCGCGTTGGTGGGAACAGGCCGGAGCGCAGCCCTCACGCCGCCGTGAGCGCGGCGCGCGCGTCATCGGCTGTGCCGGTCTTCTCCAGGAAATACTCATAGCCGCCCACATACGGCGTCACCTGGCCGGCGTTGACGTGCAGCACCTTGGTCGCGAGGTGACGGATGAAATGCACATCGTGCGAGATGAAGACCAGCGTGCCTTCGTAACGCTCCAACGCCAGGGTCAGCGACTCCACGGTGTGAATGTCGAGATGCGTGGTCGGCTCATCCATCAAGAGCAAGTTCGGCGGATCGACGAGGAACTTCACTAGATTAAGCCGGCTTTTCTCGCCGCCGCTCAGGATGGCGGTCTTCTTGAAAATGTCGTCCTTGCGGAACATGAACGAGCCGAGCACCGCGCGGGCTTCGTCCTCACGCATGGCCGGGGCGCTGGCCAGAACTTCGTCGAGCACGGACCGCTCCGGGTTGAGCGTGTCGGCGCGATGCTGGCTGAAGTAACCGATCTTCGCGTTGTGGCCGAGGTCACGCTCGCCCTTTTGAAACTGAACCACGCCCGCCAGAATTTTCAGCAGGGTGGACTTGCCCGCGCCGTTGGGCCCGACCAGCACGGTGCGCTCGCCCCGTTCGATGGTCAGTCCGAGACCGGAATACACCTGGTTCGTCCCGTAGGCCATGTGAATGTCCTCCAGGGACACGGCCCGCTGCCCGCCGCGCGGTGGGGGTGGAATCTGAAAACGGAACGGCTTGCGCGGGGCCATGGGCTTCTCGATCTGTTCCATGCGTTCGATCTGCTTGAGCTTGCTCATGGCCTGCGAAGCCTTGGAGGGAACGGCGCGGAAGCGATCGGCAAATTGCTGGAGGGCGGAGATTTCCTTCTGCTGGTTGTTGTAGGCGGCCAGTTGCTGCTCGTAACGCTCCTCGCGCTGGCGCAGGTAGTCGGTGTAATTGCCCGTGAAGTCGTTCACCTTCCGCTCTGAGATTTCATGCACCTGCGTCACCACTTCGTCCATGAACTGGCGGTCATGTGAAATGAGCAGCAGCGCGCCGGAATAATTCTTCAGGTAGTTTTGCAGCCAGAGCAATGAGATCAGATCCAGATGATTGGTCGGCTCGTCCAAGAGCAAGAGATCCGGTTCCATGACCAGCAATCGCGCCAGCCGTGCGCGCATGATCCAGCCGCCGCTCATCTCGCGCGCCTTGCGGTCGAAATCCGTCTCGCGATATCCAAGGCCGCGCAAAATTCGTTTGGCCTTCGTCTCCACCTGCGGGTCGTTCAGCGCGTCGTGCTTGGCGTGCGCTTCGAGATATTCGGGGCTGGAGACATCACCGGCCTTCTCCAACTCATGCAGGCGCTTCTCCAACCGCGGCAGTTCATCCACGCGGCCCGTGGCTACTTCGAGAATTGTCTCCTCGCCGTGGGCCTCGGCCTCCTGCGGGAGATGCCCGACCATGGTCCACTCGTCGCGCTGGACCGTGCCCGAGTCCGGCTCCTTCTGCTTGAGAATAATGGAGAACAGCGTGGTCTTGCCCGCGCCGTTGGGCCCGACCAGCGCGACGCGGTCGCCGTAATTCACCCCGAAGGACGCGCCTTCAAACAGCACGCGCCCGCCCAGGGACATCTTCAAATCTCGAATGATGAGCATGAAATAATAGTGGCCGCCGACGGAAGACCGCCGCTCTACAGAGCGCCTGTAACCTTGCCCTCCGCACGAGCCGGAGCATTGGATTTGCCCGCGGCGACGAGCGGCAGAGCGTAGGCAAGGATCGCCCGGCGTCAATGCGCCATTTGCGGCAGGGTGCGTTTGAAAGTGGCGGGCCGGAAGCCGTCGGGCCGGAGTGCGCCCGCCACGATCAATCCCACCCTTTGCGGCCGGGCCGGGGCGATGACGAGCCACCCAACGCAGCCACGAAGGAGGACGCAAAGGCATTCGTCCATCAGCGCCCAATCTCCGGGGCACAGGGACGGACGCGCGCGCCCCACGTTCGAGGGCTTTCAGTTTGGGGCCAAAACCAAATGCCGGGCGAAGGATGGTCGATGGCGAGGGCCGACCCCACACCGGCCAGCGTCATTGACACCGGTGGGCATCGTGAGACATATTCGTATCACGATGAAAACCGCGACCGTCCGTGACCTTCGCAACAACTTCGCCCGCCTCAGCGCGTGGATCGGGGAAGGGCAATCCGTGGAAATCACCAAGGGCGGCAAAGCCTTTGCCCGGCTGGTGCCGGCCAGTGAAGGCAAGCCGCGCAAGCTGGTGAAAGTCGATTTCGCCAAGCAACTTCGCAAGACGTGGGGCAGCCGCGTCTTTGGCGCGGCGGAAGTGACGGAGATGCGCGCGGCGGAACTGGAAGGCGAGCAAGGATGACGGCTTTCCCGGACACGTCCTTTCTCTTTGCGCTCTATCGCGCGCAGGACAACTCGGCCGCAGCACGAAAATACTACGATGCCATGAGTGAGCCGCTGACCATTTCCGGTTTGCTCGCTTTCGAGTTTCGGCAGTCCATGCGTTTCCAAGCATGGTTGCACGCGCAGGAGGCCAAGAAAGGCGTCCCGACCAAGGAAGCGGAACAATCCCTCTCCGATCTGGAGGCCAACCTCGCCAGCGGCGCGCTCGAAATGGCGACGGTGGATTGGGCGGACGTGCATCGCCTCGCTGAACGGCTCTCCGCCACCTACACCAAATCCAACGGCCATCGGGCCATTGACGTTCTCCATGTTGCCACCGCGATCCATCTCGGCGCGGAACAACTGCTCACCTTCGACGCCAACCAGCGCAAGCTGGCGATGGCGGAAGGCTTGAAAGTGAAGCCGTAAAACGGAGCGCCGCGTCCCTCCGGGACGAAAGCCGGGGCTTCGCTCCGCTCTCAATCTCCGGGGAACAGGGACGGACGGCGATGGGTGGCACGGGCTACCAGCCAATAGTGTTCGGCATCGCTGGGCGGGAGGTCGCGTCACCCGTTCGCGATCTCGTTGTCACACGGTTGTCACTGGTACGATCGTCCGCCTTCTGTTTTCCTCTGGGGCGTGGCT
>JANOQV010000297.1:0-14915 GCA_031414955.1 Pedosphaera sp.
TTCACCGAGGAGATCGTCCGCAAGGCCAAGCTCTACGACAAGGATACCATCCCCGGCGACTTCGGCGTGCTCATGGTGCGCTGCCCCAAGTGCGGCGATGAGATCCACGAGAAGTTCCGCGAGTTCAAGTGCAAGAGCTGCGACTTCTACGTGCGCAAGGTTTTGGGCGGCCGCATGTTCGAGCCGGAAGAAGTGCAGCAACTGATCATCGAGAAGACAATTGGTCCGCTCCAAGGCTTCCGCAGCAAACAGGGCTTTCCCTTTGCCGCCGTGGTCAAGCTCTCGCCGGAGAACGAGGTGAAATTTGACTTCGGCAACGAGGAGGAGGGCGGCGAGGCGGCGGTCGTGGATTTCACCGGCAAGGAACCGCTCGGCCTTTGCCCCAAGTGCCAGGGCCGCGTCTTCGAGAACGGGATGAATTACATCTGCGAGAAGGCGACGGGGCCGGGCAAGACGTGCGACTTCAAGACCGGCGCGATCATTCTCCAGCAGCCCATCGAGCGCGCTCAGGTCGTGAAGCTGCTCACCGAGGGCAAGACCGAATTGCTCAAGGGTTTCGTCTCGAACAAGACGAACCGCAAGTTCGAGGCGTTCCTCATCTACAAGGAAGGCAAGGTCAGCTTCGACTTCCCGCCGCGGGTGCGGAAGTTTCCCGAGAAGGCGAAAGGCCCGGTGGTGAAGATTGATTTCACCGGCCAGGAATCCCTCGGCGTTTGTCCGAAGTGCAAAGGAAAAGTTTTCCAAAGCCCCGACCTGTATCTGTGCGAGCACTCGCAGCGCGACACCAAGCGCTGCACGTTCAAGCTGGAGAAAATCAAGACCGGCCGCCCCATCGACGTGGAGCAGTTGCAAAAGCTGCTCAAGGACGGCAAGACCGACCTGTTGAACAACTTCCTTTCGCGCGCGGGCCGGACCTTCAGCGCGCACCTCATCCTCGAAGGCAAAGGCAAGGTGGGCTTCGAGTTCGCCGAGCGCGAGGAGTAATCAGTCAGCCCGTTTTCGCTCGCGCCACAACCCTTCACCGCCCCGTCACACTGATTACTGACCCACTGATTACTCCACCATGTGGCGCTTCCTCGCCCGACCGCTCGACCGCCTCGCCATCCGCTCCGCGTGCGGCTCCGTCCTCCCCAGCCCGGACGGGCATTCACACGCCGCCGAGGCTGCGGCACTGCTGGACAGTCCCGGATTCTTCGCGCCCGAGGTCGGTCCGGCGGACGTTCAACTGACGCCGAAGAATCGGTTTTACTTCCCGTCCCCATTCCAGAGCGACGCGCCGGAGAACAATCTGGTGCGCGGAAAATCCAATCTGGCCGACGCGGACTGGCGCCGCCGTCCTTCTGTAATTCTGTTGCACGGCTGGAACGCAGAATTGCAGTACGAGATGCAACTGCCGGACTGGTCCCGACAACTCGCGCGCGCCGGGGTGAACGCGTTTCGCTTTGAACTGCCCTACCACGGCTCGCGACGTCCAACCGGGCCGGACGCGATCCGCAATTATTTCTCCGGCAACATGCTGCATGTCGCCCGCGCCACGCACCAGGCCCTCGCCGACACGCGTGCCCTCGCGCTCTGGCTGCGCGCGCAAGGCTCCCCTTCGGTTGGCCTCTGGGGCGTTTCCCTCGGCGCGTGGCTCGCCGGACTCGCCACGGCGCACCAGCCGGAGTTTGACTTGGGTGTGCTGCTCACGCCCGTGGCGCGGATGGATCGCGCCCTGGAGGAACTGCCCTTCTGCGAAGCTATCCGCAAAGATTTGCGCGGCGTGGCTGGCGCATTCCACGGCTTGAACCTGGTCAGCCATCCGGCCCGCCTCCCGCGCGGCCGGCTGCTCGTGGTGGATGCGGAGCATGACCTCTTCGTCACGCGTGAGACGGTGAACGAACTCGTGGCGGCGCACGGCGCGGAACTTTGGCGCGTGCGCCACGGCCACATCAGCGTGCTGTTCTCAGGCAAATTGATGCGCCGCATCGTGCAGTGGATTGCCGAAACGACAGCCACCACGCGCTTTGACACCACTGCGCCACCTGCCTAGATTCGCGCCATGCTTCGACCAACCCTCATCGCGATGTTCGTCAGTCTGGCCGCCCTGTTACACGCCGCGGAGCGCGACGCCAAGTGGGCGACCAAGGTCGAGCAAGCCGGGTTGCCCAATCTCCATCGCGTCGCCACCAACCTCTACCGTTGCGCCCAACCGACCGCTGACGGGCTGAAAGCCGCCGAGCAGCTCGGCATCAAGACCGTCATCAGCCTGCGCGCCTTTCATTCGGACAAGGACGAGGTGGAATCGACGAAGCTCAAGACCGAGCGCATCCGCTTCAACACCTGGCATCCCGAGGATGAGGACGTGGTGCGCTTCCTCAAGCTGGTCAGCAACACCAACGGCGGTCCTTACCTCGTGCATTGCCTCCACGGCGCGGATCGCACCGGCACCATGATCGCCATCCACCGCATCGCCTTCGAGGGCTGGAAGAAGCAGGATGCGATCAAGGAAATGACCGACGGCGGCTTCGGCTACCACGCGGTCTGGACAAACCTCATCAAGTACCTCAACGAACTCGACGTGGAGGCGTTGAAGAAGAAGGCCGGGCTGACGAAGTGAAAGCACCAAACATCAACCTGCATACGGCCCGGACGGGGCGCGGGTTTTCAACCTGCAACAGCGTGTGACATCCCGCGGTCCCGGCAAAATCAGCGCCCTTGCCACTATCACATTGCTGCGGGTTGAAAACCCGCGCGCCGGGATTGGAGCTTTCTTTGCGACCCGCCCGCGCTAGGCTGCGTCCATGAAACTCATCGCGCTCCTGGTGGCTCTCGCCTTCGCCAGTTCCACCCAAGCCGCCTTGCTCGACTTTCTCAAGCCAAAGTCCGCCGACACCAATGCCAGTTCAACGCTGCTCGCCGGGCTTTCACAGGATCAAGTCGCCGAGGCGCTGAAGCAGGCGCTCGGCAAGGGTGTGGCCAGCGCCATCACCAATCTCGGCCAGGCCAACGGCTTCCTGGCCAATCCCAAGGTCAAAATCCCCATGCCGAAGAAACTCAGCGCCGTGGAAAAATCCCTGCGCGCCCTGAAGCAGGACAAGTACGCCGATGAATTTGTCGCCACCATGAACCACGCCGCCGAAGCCGCCGTGCCCCAGGCTCTGCCCATCTTCACCGACGCGCTCAAGACCATGACCATCGACGACGCCAAGAAACTCGTCAGCGGCGGCAAGGATTCCGCCACACAATTCTTCAAGACCAGGGGGGAGAAGCAGATTCAGGACAAGATGGCCCCCGTCATCAAGCAAGCCACCCAGAAAGCCGGCGTCACCGCTTCCTATAAGAAACTGCTCGACCAGGCCAACACCGGCACGGTCGGTTCCCTGCTCGGCAAGCTGAACTACGACGCCTCCTCCTTCGACGTGGACAAATACGTGACGCAGAAAGCCAGCGACGGGTTGTTCAAGATGATCGCCGAGGAAGAAGAGCGCATCCGCCAAAACCCCGCCGCGCGCACCACCGAGCTGCTGCAAAAAGTTTTCGGCGCGAAGTAACTCGAACGTGGCCGCACCACGGGACAGCGCCACCTTTCCAGACAAAAGAAGGGGCGGGACTCTCACCAAGTCCCGCCCCAATAAATCCCAGAACCCCGGCCCATGCACGAGCCGGAGTTCCAGTCTCACCTCAATCATTCCGCCTACGGCCAGACCGCGCGGTAGTAGCGCTGCGGCGCACCTTCGCCGGGCGTGTCGGTGACTTCGATCACCCCGAGGGAATCCGCCGCGATCGGCGAACCGACCTGCGTCCACGACGGCGTTTCCAGGCTGGTGGTGTATTGGATGCGGTAGCTGTAGTTGGGCACACCCGCGCCCCGGATGCGGAACGATCCGGCGCCCAGATTCTCGATGGTGAGATCCTGCGCCGCGAGCGCGCTGTCCGGCTTCACGTTCACCACCACTATGCCGGTGTTCGTGCTGCCGTGGCTGTCGGTGACGGTGTAGGTGAACGCATCCACGCCGGTGTAACCCACCGGCGGATGATAGGTGATCCACTGGCCGCTGACGGTAATGGTGCCGCTGTTCGTGCTCGTGCTGCTCACGCTCACGAAGGTCAGCAGGTCGTTGTCCGCATCGGTGTCGTTGTCCAGCAAGGTGGACTTGCGCACCTTGATGGTGCTGAGCGGGTAACGCTCCAGCGTGTCGGCATTCGCCACCACGGGCGAGTTGATGTTCTGCGTGAGCGAGTTGGTCGCCCCGCTGAAGTTGCCATCACCCGCGTACTCGGCCGTGATGGTGCTCAGACCGTGTGGCAACTCGGTCGTGCTGTAACTCGCCACGCCGCTGCCATTGATCGCCGCCGTGCTCGTCGCGATCACGCCGTTGGTCTTGAACGTGACCGTGCCGCTGGGCGTCGCGGTGCTCGGCGCGACCGGACTGAGCGCGTAGGTGAACGTGACGTTCGCGCCCTGCGCCGCTGGATTGGCCGACGAGGCCAGCGCGCCCGTCGATTGCGCGCCGATGATGTAGAGCGTGCCGTTCACGAAGCTGACCGTGTAGTTGGGGCTGGCCGCGTCTGCCGGGGTGATGGCGTAAGTGCCCACCGGGCTGCTCTGAATGGCCGGACTCGTGAGCGAGACCGGCGTGGTCAGACTCGCTGCCGTGTCGCTGAGTTTGAAGCCGCTGTAGCTCGCGGTGTAGGCCGGCAGCGGTGCGCCGAAGATGTTCGTCTTGTGGTCCGCCGTGACGAGGAGCGCCGCAGGCACATTGGTCAGCAGGCCGTTCACGAAGGCGATCGTGTAGTTGAGGTCCGCCGCGTCCGCGACCGTGATGGGATACAATCCCGCCGGGCTGGCCAGCAGCGCGGTGGTGGTGATGGCCACCGCTGTGTCGAGGTTCGCCGGCGTGTCGCTGTTGACGAAGCCCGCGTAAGCCGCAGACAAGTCCGGCACGGCGTCGCCGTAAATCTTGTTTGTACTCACGGCGGTGATGGTCAGTGCCGCCGGCGTGTTGGTCAGCGTGCCGCTCACGAAAGCGATGGTGTAGTCGGGGCTGGTCGCGCCGCTCACGTCGATGGCGTAGGTGCCCACGTCGCTGCCCGAGGTGGCGGTTGTGTTGAAGGACACCGGCGTGGTCAGGTTCGCGGCCGTGTCGCTGTTCACGAAGGTGGCGTAACTGGCCGTGAACTCCGGCAGAGCCGCGCCGTAAACCTTCGAAGTGCTGTTCGCGGTGATGGTGAGCGGCGCTTTCAACACGTTGATCAAGACGTTGGTCGTGGCGCTGAGATAAGTCGCGGGATCGCTCGGGGTGAACGTGACGCTCAACACTTGCGCGTTGCCCGCGTGCAGGAAGGTTCCGGCCGGCGGCGAATAAGCGAACGTGCCGGCGGGGGCCGTGGTTGCATTCAACTGCGCCACGCCGAGCGCTGTGCCGTAAACAATGTCCGCCGGGGTGGACCACGCGATGAGCGGACGGTTCAGGCCGGTCACTTCCAATTCCCAACTCACAAGCTGGTTCGTGCCGCCGCTTTCCATGTCGGCGAGGAACAGCGTCCACTCGCCGCCGGCGTTCGCGCCGGCGAACTGCGCGAGCAGCTTCGTGCGCGCGTCCGAATCGAGCACGCTGCCGGGATCGACGTCGCGCCCGTCCGGCTGCCACACGCCGAGCAGCGCGTTCCCGCCGGTGTTGGTCGAGCCTTGATAGGTGTGGACGTCATTCGCCGCGCTGTCCGCGAACGTGACCTCGAACCCGGCGTCATCATATCCGGCGTCGTTGCCGGTGGCGCGGCCGGGGCGGTTGAGCAGGATGCTCAGGCCGCTGCCGTGGCGCAGGTAGCCGTAGAGGTCGCCGTTGAACTCGCCGTTGACCTTGAGCCGGACGCGGACGCCGGTGATCTGCGTCACCGAGGAGGTGACGGAGCGCGTGTCGCGCAGACCGACGGCCGAGCCGTCTGGGATGTTGCGGTTGAGGTTGGTGTAGCTGTGCGTCTCCACGACCTGCGCCCGCGTGGTGAGCGCGGTGGCAGCGAGGAGGCACAGACCCAGTAGGACTTTGTATTTGTGCATGTTTTGTTTTGTTTTTGAGGTTGAGGTGAGAAAGCCCGCGCGCCGCGTCTGCGCCGACGGGTTGAAACGCGCCTCATTCGCGCTCCAAAATTGGAAAAGAGAAAAATGGTTTTCATGGCCGTGGAATCGTGGACCGGTAAACCCGGTTGGTGATGCTGTTGGGCGGTGAGTCGATCGCGGTGTACTCGCCCAGGGCGTCCGCCGCGATATTGGTGAAAGTTTGCCAGGCTGGTTGCAGTTCATCCGTGAACTGCACGGCGTAAGAGCGCCCCGGCACGCCCGCAAAATTCAGCGTCTGCGTTCCGTCCGCCGAGGACTGCACCAGATTCTTGGGCGGGCCGGTGTCGGAGTTGATCGCGACCGAGGCCGCGCCCGCACTCACCGCCGCGCGGGCGTCGGTGAAGCTGAAATCGATGGTGTCCGCGTTGGTGAAGGCCACATCCGGCGTGTAGAAGAACCACGCGCCGCGTTGGGCGACCGGCATGCCGGCCAAAGAGTTGGCGGCCAAGGTGAAGGCCAGCGCATCACCATCCTGGTCGGTGGCGGCAAAGGCATTGGTCCGCGCCTTGAATCCGCCAAACCAGTAGCGCATAAAGCCGGGTGAATTGAGCGACGGAAAATGGTTGAGCGTGAGCAGCGCATTCGAGCTGGTGGTCGCCGCAGAGTTGCTGATCACGACTGAGTACCAGCCGGCGTTCGCATCCTGGACATTGGCGAGCGCGAGCATGGCGTTGGTCGCTCCGGCCAGCGCGTTGGAGTTAAGCAGCCATTGATAGCGGAACGGCGTCTGGCCATCGGCCAGCACGGTGAAGCTGACATTGGAACTCACGTTCACCCACTGCGGCTGTGGATGCGCGACCATGCGCGGCGGCCCCGGCGTCACGACTGTGACCACGGGCGAGGTCGCTCCGCCCGTGCCATTCGTCGCACGCACGCGGTAGTAGTAAGTGGTTGAGGCATTCAAGCCGGTGTCGAGTGCGTTCGTGAAATTGGCGAAGACTCCCCCGACCACGGAGAAGCTCACGCCGTCCAGGGATCGCTCGAGCGCGTAACCGGTCTCGTTGGTCGCGGTGTTGGCCCAGGTGATGCGCGCCTGGGTAGCGTTGGTAATGACGGCCGTGACGTGCGCGGGGCCGGGCGGCGCATTCGTGACGTAACCGCCTTTCACGATGGTGAAGCGGTCGAGCACATTGCTCGTGGTGCCAAGCAGGATGGCATCGAGCCGGTTGCTCGAAAGGTCGAGCACCATGGAACTGAGCAGGCCCAGCGAGCGTAGCATCGCCGGGTGCGTGCTCGAAAACCCGCCGGCCTGGCCCGAAGCACCGGCAACCGTATAGATGGCACCGTCCGGACCAGACTTCTGGTAATAGCCGTTGGCGGAGCCGTCGCCGTTGTCGCGCTTGTTCAAATCGGAGAAAGTGCTGGAGAGACCGTAGTGGCCGCTCATCAAGTAAGAGCGTTCATAAGCGTGCGTGTGGCCTCCGAGCACAAGATCAACGCCATACGCTTCGAGAATGGGCACGAAGTTGACGCGCATGACAATTTCCTGGGCCACGGTGTCAGAATTTTGCGGTCTGCTGTAAGGCGGGTGATGCCAGAACGCGATGGTCCAGGGCTGCACGTTGGCCGCGAGATCAGCGCGCAGCCAGTTCGCCATCGCGCTGTTCGAGGTCGTGGCGGAGGTCTGCGAATCGAGGCAGACGAAGTGAACATTCGCGTAGTCGAAGGAGTAGTAACGCTCCGTGCCCGAGGCCGCCCCGCCCGCCTCGCCATTTTGCGGCAACGAAAAAATGTCCAGATACGGAAAGGCCGCGATGCTGGTCAACTGCGCGCTGTCGTGGTTGCCGATGGTGGGCCAGGACGGAGTATTGCGCAGCACCGTGGGATAAATGTCGAACAGGCCAACCTGATACTCCTCGTCTGTGCCGTTGTTATAGACGTTATCCCCGAGCATCAGCACCAGGTCGGCGTCTCGGGAACTGCGGGCAAAGTTGTAATACGAATCGCGCACCGCCTTCTGGTTCGCCGCCGGGCCGGGTCCCAACGGCGCCGTGCCCGCATCGCCCAGCACCCAGAGGCGCATGTTCTTGTTCGCGCCGCTCTCCGGCGAGGTGCTCAAGAAATGATTCGTGTCCCCGCCGGCCAGCGCTCCGTTCGTGGTGCCCACCGAGTAAAAGAATTTTGTGTCGGGCGGCAGGTTGCTCACGGTGAGGACGTGTTCGTTCGTGCTCACGGCGTCATCGACGAAGCTGGTCAGCGTCGCGATGGTCGATCCATAGGCCACGCGACTGGCCGTGGCCTGGCTTGTGCGCCAACGCACGACAACGCTGTTGGTCGTGTTCATCTGGAGGTAAGGCCCGCGTGTCACCGTGGCCGCGCTGACCACCACGCTAATGGGCGCCGAGGTGGTGATTAGCCCGCGCTGGTCGCTCGCGATGGCGCGCAAGGCGTAAGTGGCGGCACTCACATTCACCCAACTGAAAGTGAACGGCGCGCTCGCGACGCTGCCGAGGTTCGTGCCGTTGGCGGTGAACTGCACATTGGTCACCGTGCCGTCGCTGTCGGTGGCGGAAGCGGTGAGGGCAATGGTGCTGCCCGGCGTGAAGCTCGCGTTGTTCGTCGGCGTGGTGAGGGCGACAGCCGGGGGCAAGTTCGTCGCGATGGCAATGCTCACCGGGGCCGAAGTGCTGGCCAGTGAATTCGTCGCCACCGCCACGGCCGTGAGCGTGAAGCTGCCCACCGGCGCGTTGCTCCACGTCAAGGCCCACGGATCGTTGGTCGCGGTGCCGAGAAGGTTTGTGCCCGAGTAGAAATCCACGCGCTCCACGCCGGCGTTGGTGTCCGTGACGGACGCGACGATCAGCACGTCCACGGGGACGACGAAGGCCGCCCCATTCGTTGGCGCGGTCAACCGCACCACCGGATCATGCACCGTCACATTGGCGACAATGGAGGTCGCGCTCGCCCCGAAGTTGTCCACCGCCACGGCGCGCAAGGCGTAGTGGCCCGGGATGACATTTGACCAGAGGAGCGTGAAGCTGCCCGCACCATTGCTCACCGCGAGGCCGAAATTTGCGAGGCCGGCGAGGAAGAACACATTGGTCACTGCGCCGTCGAGGTCGGAGGCCGTGGCGGACAAGGTCAGGTTCGTGGCCGCGACGATCTGCGCGCCATTGGTCGGGTCAATGAGGGTGACGGAGGGCAAAAGGTTCGTCGTGGTGTCGATGAGCGAAAGGTCGAAGCTGAGGTCGGCGCTGGCGCCGACAAACTGGTGCATCTCCACCGCCAACGCATTCGTCCCGGCCACGAGCAGCGCGGAGGAGATGTTCGTGGGAAAGAACGTGGCCTCGTCCGCACCGCCGCTGTTGACGAGGGCCAACGTGGTGTAAGTGACCGCACCGGTCGGCAAGTTGTTGCGGAAGACCTCGGTGCCGTTCAGGTAAACGATCGCGCCGTCGTCGCGGAGGACGCGGAGCGTCAGGCTCTGGTAGAGCACAGGATTCCCGACCACGAAGGCGCGACGGAAATACGTGATGATGTACTTGTTGTTCGCGTCCGGGCCGTAGCCAATCACCGTCGCCTCATCGGCGTCGCCATAACCGAGTTGCGCCGGGCCGCTGGCCCACGCGCTATCGCTGAAACCGGGCGCGATCCAGTTGGTGCCTTGATTCGATCCGTTGTCGAGATAACGCCAGACCGAGCCGGTGGCGACGAGCGTCGTGGGCACGGTGGCAATGGTCACGCTGACCGGGGCGGATGTGGTGGCGAGACCGCGATCATCGCTGGCGATGGCGAGCAAAGTGTAGATACCCGGAAAGGAATTCGCCCAAGTCACAGCAAACGGCGCGCTCGCATCGCTGCCCAGCACGCTGCCGTTCACCATAAACTGGACGTTGGTCACGGACCCATCCACGTCGCTCGCCGTCGCGCTGAGCGCAATGTTGCTGCCGGAGCCGAGGGTCGCGTTGGGCGCAGGCGCGGTGAGCGAAACAGTTGGAGACTGGTTGGTAGCGATGACGACGCTGACCGGGGCGGAGGTGTTGGCGACTTGATTGGTGCCCAGCGCGATGGCGGTCAACGTGAACAGTCCAGGGGGCGCATTGCTCCAGGTGAACGCCCAAGGTTCGTTCGTGAGCGAGCCAATCTGGTTGAGGCCGGCGTAAAAATCCACGCGCTCCAGCACGGCATTGCTGTCCGTGATCGTCGCGGCGAGCGGCACGTCTAAGGGGCCGATGAAGCCCGCGCCATTCGTCGGCGTGGTCAACTGCACCACCGGGTCATGCAGCGTGATATTGACCACCGCCGAGGTGGCGAGTGCGCCGAAGTTGTCCGCCGCCACGGCGCGCAACGCGAAATAGCCGGGCGCGGCATTGGACCAGTCCAAGGTGAAGCTGCCGGCACCGTTGCTCGACGCGTGGCCCAGACTGCTCGCGCCGGACAAGAAGAAAACATTGGTCACGGTACCGTTCGCATCCGAGGCGCTGGCTCCGAGCACGATCGGAGAAACCACGGTGAGCACCGCGCCATTGGCCGGATTCGTGATGCTGACCGCAGGGGGAGAGTTCGTGCTGGTGTCGATCAAGGACAACTCGAAGCTGATGTCGCTGCTGTTTCCAGCGGACTGATGAATTTCCGCCGCGATGATGTTTGTGCCTTCGAGGAGCAGCGACGAACTCACATTGGTCGTCAGCACGGCGGCACCGTCGTCAGACGCGCTCACGAGCGCCAGGGTGGAGTATAGAATTGCGCCCGTGGCCAGGTTATTGCGGAACACTTCCGCGCCATTCAGATAGACCACGATGCCGTCATCGCGGCGCACGCTCAGGCTCAGGCTGGAGAAGGCCCAGGCGTTGGAGACGGTGATGGCACGGCGGAAATACGTGGTGATGTATTTGGCGCTCGCGTTCGGTCCGTAGCCGACCACGGTCGCCTCGTCGCCATCCCCGTAGCCGAGCTGCGCCGGGCCATTGCTCCAGCCGCTGTCGTTGAAGCTGTTCGATCTCCAAGCCGTGGCCTGATCCGTGCCGTGGTCGAGGTAACGCCAGACACTGCCCGTGGAAACGAGCGTGGTCGCGGCGGGGCAGGAAAAAGCGAGCACCGCGCAGAACGCCAGCCAGGCGACCACGGCACCGATGTTTTTGCTGATCCCGGTTTGCTTCAATTCGGCAGTACGGTTGCCCGGCGTCCCGGTCACCGGCGCAGAACGCTGGAGTGCCTGTTGCGAAATCGACCCAGACCAAATGAATCCGAGGCGCTCCCATTGGTGGGCAGGGGTCAAGATCGAGACCTGAACAGAATGGTTCTCGGCGTGCCAAGCAGCCCGAAAGCCCCGGACGGCGCGTCTCCTCGCCTTCGGTCGGGATGGTTGGATTGGTGTGCCGAGTTCAATCAATAAGTGTGTAACTCAAGCGCGGCGATCTTGTGAATAGTGACAAATGACACTAGTGGCGGATCGGGGGGCTGATGCTGGACACAAGCGAAGTGTCGCAAGCGCGAATACCACCTGCAGCCTGGTGTCGAGCCGGCCCACCGGTGAAGAAACAGGCCGCAGTCGGGAAGTATGTCGTCGCTACCGGACTGATTGCAGATAGGCGAACAAATCCCGCACCTGTTGCGGGGTGAGTGATTCGACCAAGCCTTCCGGCATGAGCGAAATCGCGGAGGCATTGATCTCCTTGACCTCGGCGCGGTTCAAGATGGTGCGCTGGTTCTGGGCATCGAGCAGAGTCAGCGCGCTGGCGCTTTGTTCCGCGATGAGACCGGTGAGCGAGCGTCCGTCCTTCATCTCCACGTTGTGGTTCACGTACTCAGGGCGGATGAAGGCGCTGGGATCGACGACCTGGGAGAGCAACCAGTCCACGTTCTTCCGATCCGCGCCGGTCAGTTCGGGACCGAGGGTGCTGCCTTCGCCGAAAAGCTGGTGACAAGTCGCGCAGAGGGCGGTGAAGAGCTTCTTGCCGTTAGGCGCGTCGCCCTGGAAACGGAGCGTGGTGCCGCTGGGATTCAACACGAGCTTGAGCTGGTTCACCGTGCTGGCCTTCTCGTCCGAAGTTTGCGTCTGGAGTTTGCCCCAGCGTTTTTCGATGGTGGCAGTGAGCGGGGCGTTGGTGTGGCGCAACATCTGGCGCAGCAAGTCGGGCGAAAGGTCTTTCGCGTCCACGGTGCCGCGGTCCACGGCGCGGAGGAGTTCTCCAGCCCAGGTCGCGCGGGCGGCCAGCACGGTGCGGGCGCGGGTGCGGGCTTCGGGGGAGAGCTTGGGGAAATGCTGGAGGAGGGCGGCGGCGAGTTGCGGGTCGTCGAAGTTCTGGAGGGCGCTCACGGCGGCGAGTTGGAGTTTGGGCTTGTCGCCAAGCAGCCGCAACAGCGCGGGCGGAGCGGAGGTCACGGCGCATTGACCGAGCACGTCGGCCAGGGCGATGCGTTCAGCCTCGGGCCGGGAGTTGTCCACGAGTCGTTCCAGGGCGAGCTGTTGCGCCTCGGGCAGACCGACGCGGAGGCCGACGCGCAGACCAGCGCCCAAGAGCGAGGGATCGTTCGCCGACCAGCGCGCGGCCAGTTCCTGTTTCAACTCCTCGCGGGCCTGGACGCCCTGCCCGGCCCAGGCTTGGTCGAAGCCGCGCAGCAATTCGCCACGCTCGTCCGGCCCCGGCGCGGTGCGCAGCAGCCACACGCAGGCGTGCCGGCCGATGGACGAGTCGAGCGAGGCGAACCGGCGCGCGATGCGTTCCAGCAGATGCCGGCGCACCATCGGCAGCCGCCAGTCAGCGGCGCTGGCCAGCACGCGAATGCCGTCGCTCAGATCGATGGTCAGCTTGTCCTCGATGGTCCACCAGAGGAGCAATGGAATCTGCGGGTCGGTCACGTCTTCGGAGTGTTGGAGTAACTCACGCACGACGGCCATCGCGGGGGCGGCGGGCCAGCGTTTGGCCGAGCAGGCGAGCTGGTTGCGCACGGATGAGTTTTGCTCCGCGCGGGCCAGCGCAGCGACGTGCGGCTGGAGTTCTGGCGAAAGGGTTTTGGTGTCGCCGAGCAAGCGCACGGTCCACGCGCGCACCGGCGGGTGCGGATGCAGAATCAGGTTCGTCGCGAGCACCTCGTCGAAGCCGCCGCTGACCTGGAGCGCCCAGAGGGATTGGAGGGCGAGCGGCGCGTTGGTGCGCTGCAAGGTCTGGGCGCGCAACCGGGCCAGGACGTTCGTGTCGCGGCGCGCGGCGAGTTGCTGGCGCGCGGCGCGGCGGAAGAAGTCGTTGCGGTTGGTGAGTTGATCGACGAGTTGATCGCTCGTGAGCGTCGCGAGGTTCAGCGGTGGCTGGCCTCGCGCTGCGAGGCCATTCGCTCGCAGCGCGAGCGAATCCACCTTCGCGACGCGATAGATTCTGCCGCTGGCCTTGTCCCAGTTGTCCACGGGATCGACGTGCGAGGCGCGCGGATCGCACCAGTCCACGACGTAGAGCGCGCCGTCGGGTCCGGTCAGACAATCGATCGGGCGGAACGTGCTGTCATCACTCTCCAGCAGCGGGCCGCCGAAGCTGCCCTTCCAACTCGAACCATCGCGCTCCAGTTTGTGCCAGTAGATGGCGCTCGAAAGCAGATTGGCCGCGAGGTAGGTGCCGTGGAAGGAATCGGGAAACGCGCCGCCTTGATATACAATTCCTCCGCAAGTGACGTGACCGCCCTTGAAGCCGCGCATCGGGATGTGATCGAAATAACCGTAGCTGTGCGGATTGTGCAACGGTCCGTGCTTGGCGAAACCTTTCACGTAATAAGCGCCCTGCACCTGATGCAGTCCGATCTTCTCGCCGAAGTTGGTGCCGGCGATGAGTTCGCCTTCCTCGTTGAAGTCCACGCCCCAGGTGTTGCCGCCGCCTTCCGCGAACAGCTCGAACTCGCGCGTGACCGGATGATAGCGCCAGATGCCCTGCTGAAACTCGATCCCTCGGATGTTCGCCGTGACGGTGCTGCCGTGGGCGCCGTAGAGCCAGCCATCAGGACCAAACTGAAGCGAGTTCGCGAACGCGTGCGAATCCTCCATGCCGAAACCGGTGAGCAGCACCTCGGGATCACCATCAGGAACGTCATCACGATTCTTGTCGGCGTAGAAGAGCAGATACGGCGGCTGCGCCACGAACACGCCGCCGTGACCGAGCGCCATCCCGGAGGCGAGATTCAGTCCGGTGACGAAATCCTTGAACTTGTCCGCCGCGCCGTCGCCATCGGTGTCTTCGCAAATCGTGATCTTGTCCGCGCCCTTCGGTCCGCGCGGCGGCGGCTCGGGCACGCGGTCGTACTTGGTGCGGAGATATTGATCGACGCTCACCGCCTTCAGGCCGGCGGGATTCGGATACTGCAAGTACTGCACGACCCAGATGCGGCCGCGTTCGTCGAAGCTGATCGTGACCGGTTGGCGGATGTTGGGTTCGCTGGCGACGAGCTTGACCTCGAAGCCCGGCGCGACGCGCATTTGCCGAAGAGCTTCAGCGGGCGAAGGCGCGGCGAGACCGCAGACGGCGGAGCAAAGCAACAAGACGATGATGGCGCGCATCTTTCGAGTGTGGCGAGTCGGACGGGAGGCGCAACGATTTCATTCCCGGGCCAGGCAGAGAACTCCAGCCGAGCGGCAACGAGCCAGGAGCACAACGCTGTCGGCCAGCGAAGCTCAGCCGCCAACCGGTGGACCCAAAATCCAGGACGCAGAAATCTTCTGCGGAGAGGATCGTCCAAAAGAAAAGAGCCGATCCGAAAGTTTGTGTGCGGGTCAGAACTGAGCGAGAAGAAAGCACATGAGCAAGACGAAGACGGAAAAGACAAAACCGGAAGCTTTTAAGAACGGAAAGACGGGGCGGGACGTGACCCTGATCGATCAATGGATCGCGGA
>JANOQV010000298.1:0-10572 GCA_031414955.1 Pedosphaera sp.
GTGCCGCTTCAAGCGGGCCGGACAATTTTGGACGCGGCCCGGCTTGCGCGCTCTGCTCGCCCTCGACGAAGCCCGCCGCAACCACCATTGGGATCAACTCTGGCAACCCGCCTAATTAAGAACGGTGTACGGATGCACCCATCGCAATCGCGCCGCGCGAATCGGCGTTGATTTGAACAAACCTGCCGCTAGAGTCGGACTCCGAATTTTTTATGGAGCAGACACAAGATTTGCGAGTGGCCAGCGCCCAGCGCCTGCAAGCGCCGCGCGCTCTCAAAGGCGCTTTGCCCATGAGCGAGCGCGCCAACCGCACGGTCGTCGAGGGACGCGCCGCCGTGCAGCATATCCTTACGCAACGCGATCCGCGCCTGCTGGTCGTGGTCGGTCCGTGTTCCATTCACGATCCTCAAGGCGCGCTGGAATACGCTCAAAAACTTGCCTCCGTGAGCCGCGAGTTGAGCGACCGAATGTTCATCGTGATGCGGGTGTATTTCGAGAAGCCCCGCACCACCATCGGCTGGAAGGGGCTAATCAACGACCCGCACATGGACGGCTCTTGTCAGATCGAGGAAGGGTTGCGCCGCGGCCGCAAGCTGTTACTGGACATCAACGAACTGGGATTGCCGGCTGCAACCGAGTTCCTGGACCCGATTGTTCCTCAATACATCGATGATCTGATCACCTGGGCGGCGATTGGCGCGCGCACGACCGAAAGCCAGACGCATCGCGAGATGGCCAGCGGACTTTCCATGCCGGTGGGATTCAAGAACGGCACGGACGGCAGCCTGCAAATCGCCATCGACGCGATGGGTTCGGCGCGCTCGACGCATAGTTTTCTTGGCATTGACCAGGATGGGTTCACCAGCCTGGTGCGAACCAAGGGCAATCCCGACGGTCATGTGGTGTTGCGCGGCGGACGCGCCCGCCCGAACTACGATCCCCAGAGCATCGCCGAGGCTTGCGCCCAACTAACGAAGCACAGGCTGCCCAACGTGCTCATGGTGGATTGCAGCCACGCGAACTCGCTTAAGCAGCACGAGAAGCAGGAGGACGTGTGGCGCTCGCTCATCGAACAGCGCGCGGCCGGCACCAAGGCCATCATCGGCGCGATGGTCGAAAGCTACTTGAGAGAGGGCAACCAGCCGGTGCCAACGAATCCCGCTGACCTTGGCTACGGCATCTCGGTCACGGACGCCTGCCTGAATTGGGAAACCACCGAGCGCATGTTGCGGCACGGTCATGACGCTTTGCGCAGGGTCGTGATCCAAACGGAAGCCGCCCCGGCCTGACGCACGGCCGGCCTGTCCCACCGCCACGGCAAAGCAGGGTTAGGTTTGGGCAAATTCCGGGCGAAGACGATGACCACAGAGTGCGTCACACTTGGGACATGTTCATTCGTGCAGCGATTTTGATTTGGCTGGCCGCGGCGTGCGGAGCGGGGTTGGCTCAGGCCGATGACTTTCAAGGTGCGACCCATCTGACGCCCTTCGACGAGGACACCATTGCTTACAGCAAGGCCACGGCCGCTGGTGCCGTGGCGAAACTGCAGGAGCGGATGGACAGGGGCGAAGTATCGTTGAAGTCCGAGGAGCGATTCGGTTATTTGCCCTCCATTCTCAAATTGCTGGGCGTGCCAAAATCCTCGCAGATGCTGGTCTTCTCCAAGACCTCGTTCCAACGGGAGCGCATCGATCCCAAGCACCCGCGCGGAGTGTATTTCGGGGACGCTGTTTATGTCGGATTCGTCCCTGGCTCGCCGTTGCTGGAACTTTCGGAGATCGATTCCAAATTGGGCGCGGTGTTCTACACCTTCGATCAGTCCGCGCCGAAGCCGCGTTTCACCCGCAACGACCAGTGTCTCGAATGCCACGCCAGCGCCAAGACCATGGGCGTGCCCGGACATTTGGTGCGGTCGTTCGCAACTGATGAGGTGGGCGTGGTCGATTTGAACAGCGGCACGTCGTTGGTCACGCACCGCACGCCGCTGGCGGATCGCTGGGGCGGCTGGTACGTGAGCGGCACGCATGGCGCGATGACGCATCGCGGCAACCTGATCGGCAAGACCGCGTTTGTGAAACAGGAGCGCCAGCCCAACCATCTCGGCAACCAGACCAAGCACGATGGCTTCTTCGACCCCGCGCCGTATCCCCTGCCCTCCAGCGACCTCGTGGCGCTGATGGTGATGGAACACCAGATCCACATGCACAACTTCATTACGCGCCTGCAATTCGAGGGCACCATTGCGCTGCAGCAGTACGGGCATGTGCGTTATTTGAAGAACATCACCGAAGGGTTCGTGCGTTACTTGTTCTTCACGGAGGAGGCGGAATTGAAGTCGCCAGTGCGCGGGGTGAGCGAGTTCACCGGGGACTTCGCCGCGATGGGACCACGGGACAAACGAGGACGTTCCCTGCGAGACTTTGATTTGCAGACACGGATCTTCAAATACCCGTGCAGCTACTTGATCTATTCCCCCGCCTTCAACGAATTGCCCAAACCGGTGAAGGAAAAAATTTACGCCCGCGCGTTTGAAGTCCTCTCGGGAAAAGACGCATCTCCGGATTACAAAACGCTCACACCGGAAATTCGTCGGGCCGTGCTGGAAATCCTGGCCGACACGAAACCCGATCTGCCGAAGGAATGGCGCGAGGCGGCGCGGAGAAAGTAGAATCCCCCCCCCCGAGGCCGAGCCGTATTCACCTCGCGGAACTGGGGCCGAGCAATAATCCTCGACCAGCGGCGAGTCAGTTCGTTCCTGCGGGTCAGGGGGCGCTGGTTCTTTCTGGATCACGGGATTTGTTGATGAACTGCACTGGCCGTCTACCTCCACTCCAGCATTTACAACCCGCGCTTGAGCAACGAAATTCCGCGCCATGCAGAATGTTACTTCAACGGAGTTGAGTCGCGATTGCGACGCGGTGCAGATCCCGCACGGTGCGGAACTCAGTCTGCCCAAGGGCACGCCGGTGGACATCACGCAAACCCTCGGCGGCACCTTCACCGTGCATGCTCACGGCGGGTTGTATCGCATCGCGGGCAAGGATGCCGACGCCTTGGGCCTGCCCGTGCCAGTGGAAGAGAAAAAAGCATCATCAGGCCCGGTGGATCTGGATGAAAAGGAAGTCTGGGAAATCCTCCGCACCTGCTATGACCCCGAGATCCCGGTCAACATCGTGGACCTCGGACTGGTTTATGATCTTGCCGTGGAGAAACTGCCCAATGGCAGCAATCGCGTGAGCGTGAAGATGACTTTGACCGCGCCAGGTTGCGGCATGGGCGGAGTGATCGCTGGCGATGCGCAGCAAAAGTTGCTCGCGCTCGACGGAGTGGAGGACGCCCTCGTCGAAGTGGTGTGGGATCCGCCGTGGCACCAGTCGATGATTTCCGAACAAGGTCGCAGGGTGCTGGGCCTGGAGTAGGCGGCACTCAGAAAACTTCCCCTCAGCGCAGGGGAAGTGTTGCTTTTGGTGTTCCGTTGGCTATGATGGCACCAACTCGATGGCCAAAGACCGCCTTAGCATTTTCGCCCTGCGAAGGGTTCAACCCGCGCAAGATATTTAGCTTCGGAGCGACCAATCCATGCTGATAAAAACCATGCAAACCAACAAACACAGCCTCAATGTTACAGTCGGGTTACTTCTGTTTTGTGCGCTGACGTCCGTCAGCTTCCTGCCGCGCGCCCAAGGTGCGTCCGTCACTGGCAGCGGATACACCAACGGATTCGGCACTCAGCCACCCGCTGCGGACTGGTCCACTTACTCCATCACTGGGGCGTCGGCTGATCACGCGACCAGCACGACCTTTGACCCGGCGGTCGTGGCCGTAGCGGCTTCCTCCATCAACACGCAGGTTGGTTCCGAGGCCGGCGATCCGCCGGCGGCGAACCTCTCCACGATGTGGAGTTCAACCGGGTTTTACCTGTCCGTCCGTCCCACCGGCAACGGCGGAACGATTGTGATGTGTACGCTCTCGAACAACCTTGGCTCCGAGGCCGTCGGGGCGACCATCAGCTATGACTTCACGCTCTCCCCCACGGCGGAGGAATTGAACGGATTTCGCGCCTTCTACAGCTTGAGCGGGGCGGCGAACAGTTGGATCGCGATCCCTGAATTTACCACGGCCGCCTCCGGACGACTGACCGCGAGCCTGAGCCTCACCTGGCCGAATAACGGGGCGCTTTACCTCATCTGGGCGGACGACAACGGCGCGCCCGCCCCGGATGCGGAGAACCGGATTGACAACTTTTCCGTCGTCGCCACGCCGGGCAACCACACGCCCGTCGCCATCACAGTCCAGCCGCAAAGCCAGTCGGTGGCTGAGTTGGCCCCGTCGAGTTTCAGCATTGGCCTGAGCGGCTATCTCCCGCCCACGGCGCAGTGGTATACCAACAATGTCGCGGTGTCGGGTGCGACTGCCACCACGTTCAACATTGCTTCCAGTCTGCTGGCCTTCAACGGAATGCAAATCAAAGCCATCGCGCAGAACCTTGCCAGCAACGTCTCCTATTCCGCCACCAGCACGGTGGTCACGCTGACGGTCAACGCTGACGTCATAGTGCCGGCCGTGGTGGCCGCTTTCAGTTCCGGTCCCGGCTCGGTGACAGTTTCATTCTCGGAAAAGATTCTGCTCTCCACGGCCACCAACCTGGCCAATTACGTCATCACCAATAACGCGGGCGCACCCTTGAGCATCACCAACGCCACGTTGGCCGGCGACCAGACCAACGTCACGCTCCAGACCTCCCTGCAGACACTGGGTGCTCACTACACACTGGTCTTAAATGGCATCCGGGACATCTCGGCGGCGCAAAACTTGATCACCGCCAACACACTGGCGGGTTTTGATGCGGCGGATTTCACGGCGGCTGGCATCGGCAGTCCCTCCTTTACCGGCTCCATCATCAGCGTGCCCGGCGGTTATCAGATCACGGCGGGCGGCACGGGCATCGGCGGCACGTCTGACCAATGCACTTTCGCCTACCAGCAGAAGGCCGGTGACTTTGACTTTCAGGTGCGGGTGGAAAGTCTCGGCGTCACTGATCCGTTCGCGGAAATCGCCTTCATGGCCCGAGAGTCGTTGAACGCCAACAGCATCTTCGCCTCGGCCACGGCTGCGCCCGTCATCACCGGATGTTTCTTCGAGTCGCGGCTCACCACGGGCGCGGCGGCGGTTCGCACCGGCAGTTTTCCGGCCAACTATCCCAATGCCTGGCTGCGCCTGAAGCGCGCCGGCAATCTCTTCACCGGTTACGCCAGCGCTGATGGCGTGCGCTGGGTGCAACTGGGTTCCGCGACCTTGACGCCGGCCAGCGTTTACCTGGGGTTTGCCGTGACCAGCCGCAAGGTCATCCAGCCCACCGTCGTCCAACTGCGCGACTACACGGTCACCTCCGGCGGCGCGCAGGTGGTCACGTCCGTAAAGTTCGACACCGAGCCGCTCTCGGCCGCCGCGCGCAGCACGCCCATCACGATTTCAGAAATCCACTACCAGCCCTCCAGCACGAACACCCGCAGCCTGGAGTTCATTGAGATCTACAACTCGAATCCGTTCTACGAAGATATCAGCGGCTACAAGCTGACGGGCGACATCAACTACACCTTTCCGTCCAACACCGTCATGCCCGCGGGCACCTTTTTGGTGCTGGCGAAAATCAAGGCGGACGTGGAAGCGGCTTACGGCCTCACTGGCGTGCTTCAGTACGGCATTACCAACGTCACCACCAACATCGTGCTGGGCGTGACCAACGTCGCGACGAACGTCATCAACTCGCTGAACAACTCCGGCGGCACGGTGCAACTGCGCAGCGAGTTCAACGCCGTGCTGCTCACCGTGGATTACTCGACGGACAATCCCTGGCCGGTGGGGGCCAATGGCACTGGCCATTCCGCAGTGTTGAGCCGTGGTTCCTATGGCCAGAACGTGCCTCGTTCGTGGAGCGCGAGTGATGTGGTGGGCGGTTCGCCGGGCAAGCATGAGCCGCTCCTGCTTAAAGCTGGACTGCGGGCCGTGGTCATCAACGAAATCCTCGCCCACACGGATCTGCCGCAACTCGATTTCATCGAGCTTTACAACTACAGCACATCGCCGGTGGACATCTCGGGCTGCTACCTCAGCGACAAGGCTTCGACGAACATCTTCAAGGTGCCGACCAACACGGTGTTGGCGGGGCATGGCTACATTGCCTTCACCGAGGCGCAGTTCAATCCCGGCGGGACGAACGGCTTCTCGCTCAGTTCCGGCGGCGAAACAATTTACCTGCGCAGCCCGGATGGACTGCGGATGCTTGATGCCCTGGAATTTGAGCCGCAGGAAAACGGCGTCTCGTTCGGACGCTACCCGGATGGCTCACCTGAGTTTTATCGCCTCCGCAACCTGACTCCCGGCACCACCAACGCGCCCATCCTCGTGGACGACATCGTGATCAACGAAATCATGTACGCGCCGATCTCGGAGGAGCCGGATGACGATTACATTGAGCTGTACAACAAGGGGACCAACGCCATCAACATTGGCGGCTGGCGTTTCACCCAGGGCATCAACTTCAAGTTCCCGCCCAACACCATCCTGGCACCGAACGCCTATCTGGTGGTGGCAAAGAACTATTCCAACCTGCTGTCTCACTACAGCAACTTGAACTCGACCAACACCATCGGGGAATTCAGCGGCCAGCTTTCCCGCGACGGCGAACGCGTGGCCCTGGCCAAGCCGGATTTCGGCTTCACCACCAACGGCCAGACCATCACGACCAACGTGAACTATCAGGTGGTCGAGGAAGTTACCTACGGGACTGGCGGCCGCTGGGGCAAGTGGGCCAATCAGGGCGGCAGCAGCCTGGAACTGATCGACCCGCGCTCCAACCATCGCCTCGCCTACAACTGGGGCGACAGCGACGAGACCGGTAAGGCACCCTGGACCTATTTCGAGCACACCGGCTTGCTCGACACCGGCAACACCCAGGGTGGCACGGCCATCGATCGCATCGAGGTCATGATGTTGGGTGGAGGCGAGTGCCTGCTCGATGAACTCGACGCGCGTTATCCCGGTTCCACCACCAACCAGATCCCCAATGGCGGCTTCGAGTCAGGCAGCCTTTCTCCCTGGACGCCCCAGGGCAATCACATCGCCAGCACCATCGAGACGGCTGGGTTTATCGGCACACGCTCCATGCACGTCCGCTCCGAGGGCAATGGCGATTCGGGGGCCAACCGCATTCGCACCTCGCTGGCCTCCGGGTTGGTTCAGGGCCAGCTCTTCACCATCAAGGGCTACGTCCGCTGGCTGCGCGGCTGGCCGGAAGTCATCCTCCGCGTCAAGGGCGGCTATCTCGAATCCTTCGCCCGCATGTCGTTGCCAGCCAATCTCGGCACGCCGGGAGCGATCAACAGCCGTGCCCGCACCAACACGGCGCCCGCGATTTACGGAGTGGTTCACACCCCCGCCCTGCCCCAGGCCAACGAACCGGTGGTAGTCACCGCCGGCGCGCACGATCCGGACGGTGTGACCAATGTGGTCCTCTTCTACCGCGTGGACAGCGCCTCTCCGCCCGCCTTCACCGCGCTGGTCATGAACGACAACGGCACCGGCGGCGACGCGGTCGCGGCCGATGGAATTTACAGCGCCACCATTCCCGGTCAGGCCGCGACCACGATGGTTGGTTTCTACATCGAAGCCACCGATGCCCCGCGCCTGACCAACCAGTTCCCGGTCAATGCGATTGTCCCGGCCATCGATCTCCAGCGGCACGAGTGTCTGGTACGCTGGGGCGAGCCGATTCCTGTGGCGGCCTTCGCCACCTACCGCTTGTGGATGACCCGCGCCAACGTGAACGCCTACATCAATCGTCCCGCCCTCAGCAATCAGGATGTGGATGGCACCATGATCGTCGGTCCCAATCGCGTCATCTACAACGTCTTCACGCACTACTCGAACAGTCCCTATCACCAGGGGCAGAACGGAACCCCGGAATCCGGCGGCCAGCACTTCGACACCCACTTGCCGCTTGATGACAAGTATCTCGGCACGGAGAACTTCAACAAGATCCATGCGCCCGGCAACGGTGCCTTCGACGATCCGACCTTGATGCGCGAGCAGACCGGTTTCTATATCGCGCGCAAGCTGGGCATTCCCTACCTCTACCGCCGCTTCGTGGCGTTCTACGTGAACGGGACCCGCAAGGGCGGGGCCAATGCCTTGCAGGAAGACACTCAACGCCCTGGCGGCGAGCTGATTGAGGAATTCTTCCCGGATGAATCGGAAGGCCGCCTCTACAAATTGCAGCCGTGGTTTGAGTTCGACGACATGAACGTGACGGGCGGAACCGGAGCTGCGTTCGACAACGAACTGTGGTGTACCCTGACCCGCAATCTGAGCACCAACGCCCACAAGATCGCCCGCTACCGCCACAACTACCTCTCGCGCAGCAACGACAAGACGGCCAATGACTACACCAACGTCATCGCCCTCATCGAGGCGGCTAACGTGCCCTCCAGCAATCCGGTTTATTGGCAGAACCTGAGCCGCCTCATCGACGTGGATCAGTGGACGCGAACCTTTGCCCACGAGCACGCCATGGGCAACTGGGACAGCTTCGGCAACGTGAACGCCCAGAACATGTACGGTTACAAGCCCAAGAACGGCAAATGGAAGCTGTTGATCTGGGACCACAACATCATTCTCAACAATCCCAACCAGGGCGGGGCCGGATCGGACCTGCCGGACGCCGGCAACATCTTCAACACCCAGAGCGGCCAGGACCCGCAGATGGCGATTCTCAATGCCTACCCGCCCTTCCGCCGCTCCTGGTGGCGTGCTTACAAGGAACTCGTCAACGGACCGATGAAGACCGACTGGGCGCACCCGATGATCGACGCGAAGTATACGGCTTACCTCGCCAGCGGCGTCGCGCCGGCGCAAGGCCCGGTCGATGCGATCAAGACCTTTATCAACACCGCCCGGTTGAACATCTCCAACGCCATGGCCGCCGTGGATTTCAACGGCTTCCAAGTCACCACGCCTACCGTCAGCGCCACCACCTCGAACATGGTCGTCATCTCCGGCAACGCCACCTTCGACGTGACCGACATCCGGTTCAACGGCATCTCCTGGCCGGTGATCTGGACCACCATTACCTCCTGGACCGCGCTCGTTCCCGTGACCAACAACGCCGCCATCTCCGTGGCTGGATTCAACAAGGACGGAGTCCAGGTTGGCACCGCACCCACCGTCACCGTGACTTACAGCCTGGCGGCAGTGCCCGATCCGCGCGGCTCCGTCATCATCAATGAAGTCATGTACAATCCATCGCTCCTGCGCCCTGGTAGCGAGTATCTCGAACTGCACAACCTCAACACCAACTACGCCTTCAACCTGAGCGGCTGGATGATCAATGGATTGAACTACAGTTTCCCCACCGGCACCTACATCGCACCGCGCGGCTTCATCGTCCTGGCCAAGGATCGGGTCGCCTTCAGCATGTCTTACGGCGCGAACATCCTGGTGCTCGATGAATATCCGGGCAAGTTGCAGGGCAACGGCGAGACCATCTCACTCATCAAGCCTGCCCCCACCACCAACGACGTCGATCTCATCGTGGACCGGGTGCGCTACGAAGGCAGCGCGCCCTGGACGGTCAACGCCAACGGCACCGGCTCCTCCTTGCAGTTGATTGATCCGAATCAGGAAAACGCCCGTGTGGCCAACTGGTGGGCCGATTACGCTCCGCCGATTTACTCCGCCGGCGGCGGCACTCCAGCCATCACCAACGCCGGTTGGCGCTTCATCAAGGCCACCGGCGTGGCCGGACCGGGTGCGGGCGGCAATCAAATGCGCCTCGTGATGAACCTCGGCAATGGTGAAATCAACGGGGCCAGTGTGGTGGTGGACGATATTTCGGTGGTGGTCGGAACCAATGCGGCCGTGGGGTTGAATCTTGTGCGCAACGGCGACTTCGAAACCGGGCCGCTGCTGGAAGTGCCGTTCCTGACCAACAGTTGGTACATCGGCACCAATTACACCAACACCCTCATCGTGAGCGATCCCGTGCATGGTGGCGGTGGCGCACTCAAGATTGACTGCCTGACTTTCGGCAATGCCCAACCGCGCGTCATCTCCCAGTTGCTCTCCCCTGCTCCGCTGACCAACGCCGTTCACACCCTGAGTTTCTGGTTCAACGCCACCAACACCGCCAGCAACCTCACGGTGAAGATTCTTAACAGCGGTCCGCTGAATATCACGACCAACGTGCAGGTCACCGTCACTCCGTCGAACTACGTGCCGCCAACGGTGGTCAGCGCGGGCACCAACACCCTCACCCCCGGCGTGGCCAATCAGAACGTGACCAACCTGGTGCTGCCGCCGCTCTGGATCAACGAGGTGCTGGCCGAGAATGTGACCGGGCTGTTTGACAGCTATGGCGAGCGCGAACCGTGGATCGAGTTGTACAACTCCACGACCAACGTGGTCGCGCTCGAAGGGCTGTATCTTTCCGACACCGCGACCAATCTCACGGCGTGGGCTTTCCCGCCCGGCGCGAGCCTCGGGCCGACGCAGTTCTTAATCGTCTTTTGCGACGGC
>JANOQV010000299.1:0-15218 GCA_031414955.1 Pedosphaera sp.
AAGGGGGCCTGGCGTTTAAAAACCCCCCGCGGGCCGCCGTTCGGGGGTCGGGGGCCCCCCCGCGGGCCGCACTCCGTCCGGGTCTGGTGCAACCAGATTCTGGATTTTAAGACCGGCTCTTAGATCGGGCATGAACGGCAGGTGCGAAGGGTTCGCTGGCCGGGTGGAGTCGCGAATGGCGTCAGCTTGTTCAACGAGGCGGCTTCGGCTTGATGGGGTCGTCGTGCCGCCACCCCGTGTTGGTGATTACTTGGTTTCCAAAATCCCAGTTCCGGGTGGAGCGGGTCTGGCGGTTGCTGATGGTGCGGGAATGGATGGGCGAAACCAAGGCGGCGGTGGGGCGCAGGTTGATCGAGAGGTCGGGTTTACAGGTTTCGCCTTTTTGGAACCAATCGCCGTCAGGGTGCGATGGAGTGTTGGCGTGACGACAACGGGCGGGCCGGGCCGCGAAAGGGCGGGGGGGGATCACTTCCGCAGTTTCAGGAAGTTCTTCAGGATGGTCCGGCCTTCCTCGGTCAGAATGCTCTCGGGATGGAACTGCACGCCCCAGATGGGCAGGGTTTTGTGGCGCACACCCATGATTTCGCCTTCCTCGGTATCGGCGGTGACTTCGAGGCAGGCGGGCAGGGTGTCGCGCTTGATGACGAGGGAGTGGTAGCGCGTGGCGGCGAAGGGATTGGGCATGCCCTCAAAAAGTTCGCGGCCGTTGTGCCGGATGGGCGAGGTCTTGCCGTGCATCATGCGATGGTTGACCACGACTTCGGCGCCGAAGGTGTGACCGATGCATTGATGGCCGAGGCAGACACCGAGCGTGGGCACGCGTCCGGCGAAGTGGCGGATGACTTCGTTGGAGAGACCCGACTCGCGCGGCGAGCAGGGGCCGGGCGAGATGAGGATGCGCTCGGGCCGGAGACTTTCGATCTGGTCGAGAGTGAGTTGGTCGTTGCGATGGACCTGCATGTCCACGCCCATCTCGCCCAAATACTGAACGAGGTTGTAGGTGAACGAGTCGTAGTTGTCGATGACGAGCAACATAGTTGAGGCGCGAAGTTAATGGGCCGATGAGCTTGTGCAATAGATTTGTAAAACTTGAACCGGGCGGGCGAATTTTCCATCGACGAGCTTCGTCAGGCGGAGTTACAAGCTCGGTTTTAGAACCGCTTCGGGGAATACAATGATCGCAGAAAGCATTTCGTCATGGGGGAGATGGTCAGTTCGAGGGCTGGCCGGACCGAGCCAGGCCGTGCGTCGCTGGCACTTCCTGCTGCCCTTCGCCCTGTTCCTGGTCTGCGGCCTGGCCGCCGCCACGGCCACCACCAATGCTACGCCCGAAGGGGCGCCCGCCCGCCCCCGAGAACGGACCGGCGGCATCACATATTTCCACGACGAGATCACGGACGTGCCGTGGTCGGTTCACATCGTGAAGGTGGATCGTTCGCATCCCGAGTTGCGCTTTGAAACCACGCTCGGGGCGGGGCGGCAGATTGGGATGAGCCTCGTGTCGGATCAGGTCAAGGCGCTCTCGGTTTCGCAAGGGCGCCCGCTGGCGGCGGTGAATGGCGACTTCTATAAAACCAGCGGTAGTTACCCAGGTGATCCCGAGGGAGTGCAGATTTTTCATGGTGAACTGGTCAGTGCCCCCCGGCCCACGCACTCATGTTTCTGGGTGGATGCGGGCGGTGCCCCGCGCATCACCAACGTCCAGTCTCGATTCCAGGTCACGCTGCCGGGCGGAACATCGTTGGCCTTCGGGCTGAATGAGGAGCGGGGGAAGGACGCGGTGGTCTTGTTCACGGCCGCGAATGGTGCTTCGACCCGCGCCCGGGGCGGGGTGGAGCTGGTTTTGATGCGCGGTCCGGACGGTCCGTGGCTGCCGATCCAGGCGGGTACGGTTTACCAGGCGCGGGTCAAGCAGGTGAACGAGGAAGGCAATTCGCCGCTCGCCGTCGAGACCATGGTGTTGTCCGCCGGGCCGGAGGTGTCCGCGAAGTTCGCCGGGTTGAAGCCGGGCGATGCAATTAAGATTTCCACCGGCACGCTGCCGGACTTGGCGGGCAGCCAGGTGGCGATCGGCGGCGGCCCGGCCTTGGTGCGCGGCGGAGTGGCGCTGACTTTCTCCGGGTTGCAACCGCGCCATCCTCGCACGGCACTCGGCTGGAATCGCGAGCATTACTTCCTGGTCGAGGTCGATGGGCGGCAACGGGCGTCCGCCGGGATGAGTTTTCCCGAACTGGCCACCTACCTGGCCAAGCTCGGCTGCACCGACGCCATCAATCTCGACGGCGGTGGCTCGGCCACGCTCTGGGCCTTTGGCAACGTGATGAACAATCCCTCGGAAGGTCGCGAGCGCCCCGCCGCCAACGGACTGGTGCTCGTGCGCAAGCCAGCCCAGGATTGATCGCCCAGCGATTGCTTGCCAGGTGCCGCTCGGGCGGCAACTTTCCCTCCATGCGTGGCGCATTTCTTCGCTTCCCATTTCTCCGCGCTGGGTTGCTCGGAGCCTTGCTTCTGACGGGGCCGGCCCGTCTGCCTGCCGAGGACAGCAACGCCGTGGCCGGAGCCAGCCTCTTTGCCAACTCCGCGCCGCGCCTCATCTCGATCACGATTGCCCCCGAGGACATTGCGGCGCTGCGCCGGGAACCCCGCAAGCATGTCCCCGCGACGTTGCGCGAGGGCACGAACGTCCTGGCGCAGGCGGGCCTCCACCTCAAGGGATCGATCGGGAGCTTCCGTCCCATTGATGATCGACCGGCCCTCACCCTCAGCTTCGACAAATTCGTGCCGGGGCAGCGGTTTCACGGCTTGCGGCGGATTCACCTGAACAACTCGGTCGAGGATGCGACTTACATGCACGAGTTGATCGGCGGAGAATTGTTTCGCGCCGCCGGAGTGCCCGCCCCGCGCGCCGGGCATGCACTGGTGGAATTGAACGGACGCCGGCTCGGGCTGTATGTCTTGAAGGAGGGTTTCACCGAGGATTTGCTCGCGCTCCATTTTTGGCATCCCGACGGTGATCTCTACGAGCCGGCGCTGGACGGACACGATGTTCACGAGCCGTTGGAGAAATCGCTGGGCCGGAAGCCCGAGGATCGGAGCAACCTGGAGGCCCTGGCTGGTGCCGCCACGGAGCCGAACCTCGAACGCCGCTGGTTGCGGTTGCAGGGCGTGCTGGACATGGATCGTTTCGTCTCCTTCATGGCGCTGGAGATTCTTCTTGGGCATCGCGACGGCTACTGCCTGGCGCGGAATAATTTCCGGGTCTATCACGACGTGGACTCTGCCCGCATCGTGTTCATGCCCCACGGCATGGATCAGTTGTTTGGCAACGCCCGCGCCACCATCGCTCCGCGCATGAGCGGCCTGGCGGCGCGGGCCGTCCTCGAAACTCCCCCGGGCCGGCTGGCTTACCGCGACCGTTGCGCGGCGCTCCTGACCAATGGGCTGGATGCGCGCCAGGTCGGCACCCGCATCGATCAAGTGCTGGCTGGCGTGCGCCCGGTCCTGGCCGCGCCGGAAGCGGCGGCCCTGGATCGTGAGTGCGCCCGGTTGAAGGAACGTATCGCCGCGCGCTGGCAGGACGCCACGAAGCAACTGGGCCAGGCCTTTCTCGATCCGCTGCGGTTCACCAACAACGTGGGCCGGCCTTCGGACTGGCAGGCGGTCGATGTGCCCGAGGGCGGTCGGGTGGAACAGGCCGCTGCGCCGGACGGCCAACCGGCCCTGGCCATGTTCGCCGGACCAGTCACCTCGGCTTCCTGGCGGACGAAGGTTTTGCTCCCGCGCGGGCGTTATCAATTTGAGGGGCGCATCCGCACGGACGGCGTGGCTCCGCTGCCTTTTGGCAAGAATCACGGGGCCGCACTCCATGTCAGCGAATTCCCGCGCCCGCAGGACGCGCGCCTGACCGGCACCCAGCCCTGGAAGATTTATGCCGCGCCTTTCGAGATCACCGAAGAGGAGCGCGAGGTGCAACTGATCTGCGAACTGCGGGCCAGTCAAGGCACGGCGTGGTTCGAGGTTTCGTCTTTGCGCGTGCTCCGGCTGGAGCCGTGAATTCGGGACGGCGCAGTCTGCGGAACCTTCCGGGCCTGGCCGCTCGCGGGGGTGCGCCTGTCACGCTTAACAAGCGCCGTCGTTGGCAATCCGGGCGGCTTCACCTAGCCTGCGCGGCGTTTCCGGTTGGGTGAGAATATCAATGAGTCCCCCGGCGTCGAAGCCGGACCAAAGAATGATGCGTGATTTAATTTGCGGCGGATGGCTGGTCCTGATGCTCGTGCTGCCGTGCGCAGCCCAGCGCGGCGACAAGAAGGGCGAGGGGCAAGTTTCCCTCGTGCCGGCGGAGATGGTTCCGCCCGCCCCGCCTCTCTCGCCCGCCGAGGCCTTGCGAAAATTTCAGATCGCGCCCGGCTTCAAAATTCAAACCGTGGCGCATGAGCCGATGGTTCAGTCACCCATCGCGCTGCAATTCGATCCCGATGGCCGCCTCTGGGTCTTGGAGATGCGCGGCTTCATGCCCAATCCGCAAGGCACCGGCGAAGACCAGCCCGTGGGGCGCGTGTCGATTCTCGAGGATGCCGATGGCGATGGTGTGGCCGATCAGAGCAAAGTCTTTCTCGACGGGCTGATCATGCCCCGCGCCTTTCTGCTCGTGCGCGGCGGATTGTTGCTGGCCGAGCCGCCGAAACTTTTTTTCTATCCCATCCTCAACGACCGGCCCGGCCCGCGCGAAGTGGTGGATGAGGATTTCGCCCGGGGTGCGGACGCGCGGTCGGGCCGGGGCAATCCTGAGCACGCCGCGAACAGCCTCACCCTGGCGCTGGACAACTGGATTTACAGCATGGACCACACGCGGCGTTACCGCTTCCGCGTCGGCCAGTGGATGCAGGAGGCCAATCCCAAGCGCGCGCAATATGGCCTGGCCCAGGACAATTACGGGCGGCTCTTCTACAACTCGAACAGCGATCAGTTGCGCGGCGATCTGGTCCCGTCGGTTTACGGGGCGAAGGCGGGGCCGGGGTTGAAACTTCCCGGACTGGGCGCGCAATTGATCCGTGATCAGTCGGTCTGGCCCGCGCGCGTGAATCCCGGCGTGAACCGCGCCTATCAGCCCGGCACGCTGCGCGCGGATTACACGCTCAAGAATTTCACCGCCGCCTGCGGGACGAGCATTTATCGCGGCGACGCGCTGCCGTTGGATTGCCAGGGCAACGCTTTTCTCTGCGAGCCTTCGGCCAACGTGGTGCGCCGCAACGTGCTCGAGGAAACGGACGGCGTGATCAACGCGCGCAATGCTTACGACAAAAAGGAATTCCTCGCTTCCACCGATGAGATTTTCCGCCCGGTGAACACCGGCACGGGGCCGGATGGCGCGCTCTACATCGCGGACATGTATCACGGCATTATTCAGCACCGCGTGTTTCTCACCAGCTACCTGCGGCAACAGTCCGAGTCGCGCGGGCTGGATCGGGTCACGAACTACGGTCGCATCTACCGCGTGACGCATGAGACGACGAAGCCGGCTCCGCGCCTGGCCTTGTCCAAGGCGACAACGCGGGAACTCGTGGCGCACCTCGCGAGCGCGAACGGCTGGCGGCGCGATACCGCCCAGCGGTTGCTCGTGGAGCGAAACGATCCGGCGGCGATCGCGGCCCTGGTCGCGCTGGCTTTCAATCCCACCAATGAACTGGCCCGGCTGCACGCGCTGTGGACGTTGGAGGGAATGAACCAGGTGGAGGCGGCGCTGTTGCTCAAGGCCCTGGAGGATCAACACCCGAAGGTGCGCGCGGCGGCGGTGCGCCTGGCCGAGCCACTGCTGCGCGTGTCATCGCCGGAGACGGCGCAGTTGCGCCAGCGGATCCTGGCCCTGGCGGAGGATGGCGCGGCGGACGTGCGGATTCAGGTGGCGCTTTCACTGGGTGAGGTGGCGGTTGATGACGCGAGCCAGGCGGCGTTGCGAACGCTCAGCCAGAGCAAGTTTGTCCTGGCGAAAGGCGCGGCGAATTTTTCCCTCGCGGCGCGAGAACTGAAACCGGTTGAACCAGTGAAATCGAAGTCGAGCCGGCTCTCCGCCGCCGAGTTAAAGCGCGTCGAGGCGGGCAAGGCCAATTACGAAATGGTCTGCCTGCCTTGTCATCAGCCGCACGGACTGGGGCAGGAAGGCCTGGCTCCGCCGCTCGCCGGCTCGGAGTGGGTGTCGGGTTCCGAGCAGCGCCTGATTCGCCTGGTGCTGCACGGATTGCGCGGGCCGATCACAGTCAAGGGTCAGCCCTTCGAGCTGGACATGCCGGCGCTGGGCGTGCTGGAAGACGAACAGATCGCCACCGTCCTCACCTATATTCGCAACGAGTGGGGGCACTCGTACGCGCCCGTGGCTGATGCGACCGTGAAGCAAACGCGCGCGCAAACTGCCGACCGGGCAGACGCGTGGACGCAAGACGAACTCAAGAAGATCAAATAGTCCCAAGCGCCTGTCGTCGATAAACCCGGCCATGAATAGAACAAGATGTGAGTGTGATTCTCGCTCCGCCCTGATGGGCAGGCGTCCTGCGGGCGGGTCTTTCATCCCGTTCCTCGCGCTCGTGGCCTGCATGGCGCTCGCCTGGAACGTGCTGGCCGCAGACGATGATCTCACCAAGCGTGAAAAAAAGATCGCCGAGACACGCGTCTGGCTGACCAATGAGTTTCGTCCCTGGCTGACCAATACATTTCCCGAGGTGCGGCAAAAACCGTGGCCCGAATGGTTCGTGAATCCGCCCTCCCGGACGCGGTTGCCGACCTTTCTGACCAACACCTTCCTCACCATCGAATCCGAGGAGTTCCCCGACTGGTTCCTGAACCCCGAGGAGGAATGGCTGGCCAAGGGCATTCCTGAATTCTGGAAGGACGTGCAGAAAAAAGATCCCACCGTGCCCCCGGTGAAAAACCTCCCCGCCATCACGCGCGGGCCGTATCTGCAAATGGGCACGACCAACAGCATGATGATTCGTTGGCGCACGGATCAATCGGTGCCCGGCGTGGTGAGTTTTGGAAAGTCCCCGGACAAACTCAGCAAACAGGCCAAGGCCACCGGCACGCGCACGGAGCATGTGGTGGTGCTGACCAACCTGGCCCCGAAGACCAAGTATTTTTACTCCATCGGCACGCGCGACATTCCCCTCATTGTACAATTGACGAACAAGGTGGCGATCGTGGGCGTGACCAACGGCACGCTCCATGTCAGTTCGCGGGCGACGAATTTGGAACTGGCCGCGGTCAGCAACAGCCGGTTCATCTTCACGCTGAAGCAGGGGCGGCTGTCCTTCGCCAGCGCGGATGGAAAGATCCAGCGCGACACCACCAACACCACCTTGCTGCTCAGCACCCTGACCAGCCTCATGTCGCTCTCGGTCAGCAACGGCGCGCTGGTGGTGGGCACGTCGGATCAAATGATTCCGCTGGATGGCGGCGAGGTGGGCAAGAAGGCGAAGAAGCCCACCAAACATTTCACCATCGGTGCCACCAATGTCAGCTTCGTCGGCGCGGACGAAGCCACCCACTTCGTGACCCACCCGCACATCGGCACGAGCGAACCGGTGCGCGTCTGGGTGCTGGGCGATGCCGGCACGCGCAAGCCGGAAGAGAAGCGCGTGCGCGACGCCTATTACAAATGGACCGCCGACCGGCCCACCGATCTCTGGCTCATGCTGGGCGACAACGCCTACGGCAGCGGCAAGGACGAGGAGTACCAGGGTGCCGTCTTCAAGATGTTTGACGCCATGCTGCGCAAGTCCGTGCTCTGGCCCTGCCTCGGCAATCACGACGCGGGCAGTGCCAGTTCACCTTCCCAGTCTGGTGTTTACTACGACATCTTCACCCTGCCGACCCAGGGCCAGTCGGGCGGCGTGCTCTCCGGCACCGAGGCGTATTATTCCTGGGATTACGCGAACATCCATTTCATCAGTCTTGATTCCAGCGACAGCGACTGGGGCGAGGACGGCCTGATGGTGCGCTGGCTGAAAATCGACCTGCAATTGAACCAGCAGGACTGGCTGGTCGTGTTCTGCCATCACCCGCCGTACACCAAAGGCAGCCATGACTCCGACAAGGACAAGGACAGCGACGCGCGCATGCGCAAGATGCGCGAAGTGGTGCTGCCGTTGCTCGAACAACACGGGCTGGACTTGATGCTCACCGGCCACAGCCACGCCTATGAGCGTTCCTACCTGATGGATGGCGCTTACAGCCAGTCCTGGAACATCAATGCCGACGCGAATTTCAAGAGCACCAAGGACGGGCGGCCGGATGGCACTGGCCTCTACACAAAACCCTCGCGCGGTCCGGCCCCGCATGAAGGCGCGGTCTATGTGGTCGCGGGATCGTCGGGGCAAATCAGCGGCGGAGGCTTGCAACATCCCGCCATGTGTCTCTCGCTGAACACGCTTGGCTCGCTCGTGCTCGACTTTGACGGCCAGCGCCTGGACGCCACCTTCATCGACGACAAGGCGGCGGTGCGCGATTATTTCACCATCCAGAAGGGCGGGGGAGTGAAGACGGCGCGGTGAAGTTGGGGCGTCGGCCCTGGCGGGCGGCCCGCCGCCGCTTGCTCCGCGTGACCTGCGCTGGTTAAGCTCCGCCCATGAACACTCGGATTTGTCTCGGAATCTTTCTCGTCGCCCTGATCGCGGTGGGCAGCGGTTGCAGCAGCGCCATGTATTCGGCCTACGAAACTTTCGGCGTGTACAAGCGCGACCTGCTCAAGAAGCGCGTGGTGGCCGCGCGGGACGAACAGAAGGAGGCCGGGGATCAGTTCAAGGATGCGTTGACCAAGTTGCGCGCCATGTACGGCAGCTCGGGGAGCGAACTGGAAAAAGCCTACGATCAACTCCAGGGCGAATACGATCAGTCGGTGGCCAAGGCCGGGGCCGTGCGCAAGCGCGTGCGTGACATGGAGGATGTGGCGGAGGATTTGTTCAAAGAGTGGGAGAAGGAGATCAAGGAGATCACCTCGGAGACGATGCGCGCCGGCAGCCGGGACCAGTTGCGCCAGACCCGCAACCGCTACGAGGAGATGCACAACTCACTCAAGCGCGCCGAGGAAAGCATGGCCCCGGTGCTGACGAAGTTTAAGGACCATGTGCTCTACCTCAAACACAACCTCAACGCCCAGGCCATCGCCTCGCTCAAGGGCGAGGCCACCAGCATCCAGAACGACATCGCGAAACTCATCGCGGACATGACCAAGTCCATCGAGCAGGCCGACTCCTTCATCAAGCAGATGCCGTAAGGCCGGCTTTTCTCCGCCCGCTCGCGAGCATGGCCCTCCGGGGGGAGGCTGCTTTTCGGAGGCATGGCACCTTGGCCCGCGCGTTTCAGCGGACCGCTTTGCCGTTCAGCGCCCGGTAGCGGCTCGGAGGCACGCCGGTCCTTTTCTTGAAGACCACGCTCAGATACTCGACGTGCTTGAAGCCGGTGCGCTCGGCCACCACGGTCAACAACCGAGCGATCGCGATGAGCCGGGCGAGGTTTTTCACGCAATGAGTGCGGGGATGATTAACCGAAGGAGATGCTGGGCGACAGTCGAACTTTGGGGGCGGGGCGAATGAAAGGGGCGATCCCGGACACCCCGCTCCCGCCTTTCGGGCGTTCCGCGCGCGTGCCCGGCTTAGAGCCGGTCTGAAAATCCAGAATCCGATGGCACCAGACCCGGACGGAGTGCGCCCGTCCCGGGCGCAGCGACGCACGAACTGCGGCCGGCGGGGATTTTTGCAGCGCCTGCCACCTTCTCAAGCTTCTGCGCCCGAGACGGGCGCACTCCGTCCGCCTGATTTTCAGACCGGCTCTTACTGGCCCGGACGGTCCAGCCAACGGGTGACGGCTCCCACGCGGCTTTCCACGCCGAGTTTCGCAAATACCGAACTGAGGTAGTTGCGCGCCGTGCCCTCGGTCAGCCCCATTTCGGCGGCGATTTGTTTGTTACTCTTGCCCTCCGCGGCGAGTTGCAGCGCACGCTGCTCTTGCGGCGTGAGCACTTCGATCGGATGGAGCCTCGTCTGCGCCGACGGGGCCGGCCGTGGCCCCGAGCCGAGCGCGCGCCGGGTGACCAGCGGATCGAGGAGTGAATCGCCGGCCGCCGCCGCGAGCACGAGCGAAGGGATGTCCTGCCCGGCCACGTCCTTGAGCAGGTAGCCGTCGGCTCCCGCTTCGATGGCCGCCAGAATGGTCCGGTCATCGGCATACGAAGTGAGGAAAAGCACAGCGGGCGAAGGCGTGGCGTTCTTGATGCGGCGGCAGACTTCGATGCCGTCGAGATCCGGCAGGCGCAAATCCAGCAGGATCACATCCGGCTGGGTGGTCGCGACCAGCGCCAGCGCCTCCCGTCCGCTGCCCGTTTCGCCCGCCACCACAATTTTCGGCGTCGTCTCGAGCAGCGCGCGCAGGCCCACGCGCACCACGAGATGGTCATCCACCAGCAGGACGCGGACGGGTTTGGCCGCGGCCAGCGAGGGCGGGTGGGGTTTGCTCTTCATGTCGGAAATACCACCGTCACGCGCGTGCCGCCGCCGTGGATGGACTCAAACGCGCTGCGGCCGCCCAGTTCCTTCGCCCGGGCCGCGAGATTTTTTAGTCCCCGGCCGTGGCCGTTGGGCTTTCGAGCATCAAAGCCCCGGCCATCGTCCACCACTTCCAAGATCCACCACCGGGCCGGCCCTGGCTCTGGCTGCGGTTCGAGGCGGATGGAAATCCGCTGGGCGACGGCATGGCGCAGCGCGTTGGACACCGCCTCGCGCACCAGGTTCAGCAACTCCACCCCCACCCGCGGCTCCAGCGTGACGGCCCGGCCATCCACCCGCAGATGAATCTCCACCGCCGTCGATTTCCGCAGCCGCTCCACCAACGATTCAAGCGCGCCGGGCACCGTGCTCGACGTTCCGGCCTCCACGCCCGAGGACAGGATGAAGCGCCGCAGTTCGGCGATGGACTGGTTCAACATCTCCAGACTGTTTTGCAACTCGCCCGGCGCCCGGTCCGGCGCGGTGCCGAGTAACTGCTGCACCCGCTGCAAATTCAGGCCCAGCGCGTAGAGGTTCTGAATGCTCCCGTCATGCAGGTCGCGGGACATCGTCTCGCGCTCGCGCTGGGTGATCCGCAATTCCGTGTTCGCCGCGCTCAACGCGTCCAGCACCTGCTGTTGCCGCGCCCGCGCCCTTACTTGCACCAGCAGCAGGGCCGCCGCCAGCGCCGTCAAGGCGGCGCTGCCGCCCCCCGCGATCCAGGCCCAGCGTCGCAGCGACTGCGCCTCGAAGGCCCGCGTGCTCCACGCTTCGACGAAGAGGCGGTGATGGTAGAAGGGAATCTCCAGCCGCCCGCGCTGCCTCGCCTCGGGACGATCCGCGGTGGCGGGCAGAAATGTCCCCGTGTCCGCCACCAAGTCATGAATGTCTCCGCTCAGGCCACCCTCGAAGATGCGGCAGCCGATCAACGGCGTGGCCTCACCGTAGCGGCTGCGCAGAGGTTCGCGCAGATCGACGCTGGCAAAGAGCACTCCGCGCCAGGCGGACGAATCGAGCGGCACCACCCGGTCGGCTTCGTCCTGCTTCGTGCGCAACGTCCACGGCACATAGAGGCGCAAGCCCTCGACCGGCGCGCCGTACCATCCGGCGGGGGCGATGGTTTCCAAGGCCGAGGAAGTAATCTCATTGCGCGCCGCCGCCGCCTCGACCCGCCGGCTTTCGCTCCACTCGCGCGCTTCGTTTACCGGGCGGTGGAGCAGATCACGGCCGAGGATGGAATGATTCGTGAGCCATTGGCTGCGCTTCAATTCCCGCGCGCCATAGAGCACCACGGGCAGGCCGGGATTCTCCGCCAGTTCCAGCACGGGCTGCCGCGGGGCATCCGGCCCGGGCTGCACCCGGTAGTCGAAGCCGTGTCGCTGCGACCACCGGGCCTCGTGCGCCGCCCGATCGCCGGGCTGCATCTGCTCCGCGTAGCCCACGCCGATCACGCCGGGGTGATCATGCGGGAAATGATTCGAGGCCAGCCACGCCTCCCAGCGCTCCTGGCTCAGCTCCGGCTGCGCCGCCACCCAGTCCCGCGCCCGCATCAGGAACGCGGCGATGTTTTCCCAATACGCATCCGTCTCCCCGTGCAGCCGGGCCAGCATCTCCGCGAACCGCGCTTCCTCCGACTGCCGCGCGTGCCGGTGCAGCGCGACCGTGAGCACCAGTGTGAACAGCCCGCCGCAGACCAGCGCCCACCGCACCGGACGGCACGCCGGCCGCGCCAGCAACTGCGCCGCCTCCACCAGCCAGGCGCGCAATCTCGGCCGCAATTTCCATCCCAGCAGCAGGACGAAGCCTCCCAGCGCTCCCGGCCAGCCCCACCGCCAGATCCGCCGGGCGATCGCCGGGCGATCCACTTCGCGCGCCCAGGCGCCCCGACCGCGCGCCGCCAGTTCCGCCAGTTCCGCCGGTGGCACCGCGCGCCCGTAGAGCACCACTTCATCCTGCTCCACGCTCATCACGTTCGCGCGCGAGGTGAGGATTTCTTCGCCCCGCACATCGCCCCGCAGCCGCAGCGTGGCCAGGTGCAGCGCCGGGCCGTGTTCGCCCGACCACGTCTTTTCCGCCACCGGCACTCCGTTCACCAGCAGGCGCAAGAGCGAGCCGTCCGTGGAAAAAGCCAGGTGCATCCAGCGCCCCATCGGTCGCGCCTCCGCCGCCTGCAATTCCAAATTCACCCGCGTGTCCGTTGTGTCGCCCGCCGTCGAGGTGAGTAATTCCGCCGTCGGTCTGCCGCCGGTGAAACCCAGCAGGAAGCTGCTCCCCGGGGCCGTCCCCGATCGCACCGCGAGCAGGTTCGTCGGCCAGGCCCCGCTCGCGCTCTTCACCCGCACCCAGCCCGCCCACGTCCAGGGAATCCTCTTCTCCTGCCAGTGCCCCAGGCTGATGGCTCCCAGTCCCGTGATGCGGAAGGCCGCCTTGCCCGCCACCGTCGCGACTTCAGTGCCCGGGGTGAGATATGGCTTCACACTCCGGATGGAGCCCGCGCCCGTGCGGTCGCCCGTCCACCACCCGACCCAACCTTGCGACCACGAGGCCGGCTCGCGCCCCAGCCACAGACACGCCCCCAGCCACACCAGCGTCAGCACCAGCCACCCGCGCCACGCCCACCACCAGCGCTCGCCGAAGTCTTGGTGTTTATTGGATGCGGGCATGCGTCTGCTGGCGGTTCAAGCGCGGCTGGAGCCTTGCCATTTCGACATGCTGCGTGCATGGTCGCGGCATGGAACTGACGCTGCCCGGCCTGCTTGGCGAACGCCTGTCACCGCAAGATGCGGCCCTGCATCTGGCCATCGGCCTGTTCGTGACCGAAGAAGCCACCTTGGGCCAAGCCGCCGAGATCGCGAGCCTGTCTCAAGCCGCGTTCCTGCGCGAACTCGGCCGCCGCCGCATCCCCATTCACTACGGCCGCGAGGAACTGGCCTCCGATCTTCAGGCGGTTGAAGATCTCGCGGCGCGGTGATCATCGTGTCCGACACTTCACCCCTGACGGCCCTGCTCACTGTCGGCGAGGCCCGTCTCCTTCCTGAGCTGTTCACCGAAGTCGTCATCCCCGAGGCCGTGCGCGACGAATTGCTCCGCACGCATGCCTTGCTCCCGGTCTGGGCGCGCGTGGTCCCGGTCCAGGACGCCGCCGCGACCGCCCGCCTCACGCGCTTGGTGGACATCGGCGAGGCCGAGGCCATCGAACTGGCCAAGGAATTGCACGCCGACCGATTGCTGATCGATGAACGCCGGGGCCGCCGGGTGGCCGCGCAGGAAGGCGTCTCCGTCATCGGGCTGCTGGGCGTGGTCCTTCTTGCCCGGCGCAGCGGCCTCATACCCTCCGCGCGCGCCTTGCTCCTGCGTCTGGATTTGGAGGCCGGCATGTACCTTGCCCCGGATCTCCGCGACGAAGCTCTTGGAACCGTGGGCGAGTGAGACCGACCCCGCGGGGCCGGCGTCCGCGCTGTCTCCGATTTGTCTTGGTTGGTGTCCATTCGCAATGAAAAGAAACTGCTCCCGGCCAGCGTAACTTCCCGCCCCATTCCGTCACTAGTGCCATTTGTCACTATTCACAAACCCACTCCGCTTCGGATACACACTGTTGGATTGAACCTGTTCGAGAACGCCAAACGCCGCCGCGTCCTGCCTCGGAGCACCGGACAGTCATGTCCGGTGAACGTCTTGCCGGGGAAAGCCGCTGCGGACTCGGTGGTCCGCTGCTCCTCCGCTTGCGGCCCCATGACTGGCACTGGGGAAGCGATGAATACCTCGACACCGCCGAGACGGGAAGAGCGCAGAGATTTGATTCTGAAGGCGTTTCTCTGCGGCCTTCCCGTCTCTGCGGTGCTTAATCAGTGTTTCCCCGGAGAGGGCAGGCGAATGGAGGCAACCGAATTCCCGCTTCTGATTCGTTTGACCCCATTCGTTTGCCAAAACAGTTCCCCTGCTGGCCTGGAAGTTCCCCGCCCGCCCCTCTCTGCGTCCTTCCCGACTCTGCGGTGCCATCGGGTCTGCTCGTGGCGGCTGTTGAATTCAAAATGACCCCCTCCATTTGCCAGTGCTGCGGTTTGAGAATGCGGATCACCAGTGCGCCCAACCCGAATGTCTGCCGCGATTGCGACAACCTGCTCCTCGATGATTCCCCGGCACGCATCGTCCTGGAAACCAAACTGCTCCAGCCGAAATTGGATTGTGCCGGGCTGGGCGGCGCTGTCTCGGGGTCAGGCCGGGGTGAAGAACCGGTTCATACTTTCCGACCGCTTCCGGCCCTGATGCCGGCCCTCTCTCTGTGCCCGTCAATCCAACTTCAAGACACTCCATGCTCATGAAAACCAACATCCTCTTCCCGCATAGCCGCCCCGGCTTGCGCTGCGTGCCCCGCAACACCCGGAGCGCGGACTTTCCAGTCCGCAGCAACATGCTGACGACGAGCGGTCTCGAATCCGACTGGCGCTTGCTTCCGGGCGAAGCCTGCTGCGGACTGGAAAGTCCGCGCTCCGGTTCCTGGTCCGGCGGCGCTTCGCCCCTCTCTGTTTCCTCTGCGCCCTCCTGTTCAATCCCCCATCACTCCAACGGCCAGGCCACGAACCGGGGCGGAGCGCCGAGCAATTCTCGGCCCCAAGACGGGGTTAAACCCGAGCCGAGCGATTCTCGGCGCGCCGACGAGGGGGGAGAAAAGAGCGACACCCACCCGCG
>JANOQV010000300.1:0-35009 GCA_031414955.1 Pedosphaera sp.
TTCCGGGATGCTGTGAATCTCGCGCTCGTCGTTGTCCCAGCCCTCGATGCAGAACACGAAGCTGTTCATCATCTGCCGCAGGCGGCGACCGCTGGGCAGCTTGTCGGGCGAGTAGAGGCCGAGGAAGTGCGAGAAGTCGCCACGCTCAACCTTCGACCTGCTGAACTGATAAAAGACCGCATCCCCGGCGTCGCCCATGAGCTACTCCTTCGGCCCTTGCGCGTGCATCTGCTTGGCAGCCTCGAACTCACGGGCAAGGTCGAAGCCGATGTTCGTCTCCGGGCTGACGCGCTTGAACGCGACGAACATGTAGCTCAGGAGTTGGAGGCCGCTGAATGTGCCGGACAGTGAACGGAGCGTGTGCTTCTTGTCCGGGTTGTTCGGGTCGAGGCCGCGTGTGCCGACTGTGGCAATCTCGAACGCCGCCTGCTTCACCTGCTCCGGCGTCATGTCGTCGAACTGCTTCATGGCCGACAGGCAATACATCACCGCGTCCATGCGGATGCCGCCGCCCACCGTGGCCCTCATCGAGTGCTGCGTGAGTCGCGAGCGCGACTGCTTGGCCATCTCGGCGATGTCGTTGTGGAAGTTGATGTCGAGCACACGCAGGTAGGCTTTGTCCGCGTCCTCCAACTTGTCCTGCGCTTCGCACACCTGCCCCAGACCGAACCAAGCCTGCTGGTCGTTGGCGTTCATTTCGGTGGACTTCCGCAGGCAGTTCTCCGCTCTCGGTAAATCTTTTTTGAGCGCGAACAGACAGCCGCCAAGGTTTCGCAGCGCGTAAGGATTCTCCGGCTCTTCCGCGACGGCTTCGACGAGCAGGCGCTCGGCCTCCGGCATCTCGCGCTTCCGCATGAGCGCGACACCGAGAGCAACCTTGGCGTTCGTCATGTCGAGTGCAAGGCGCAGGGCTTCGCGCAGGTGTCGCACCGCCGCGTGTAACTGACTTGTGTCACTCAGCGCGAGGCCGAGGTTGTAGTGAACGAGTTCGTCGTTCGGGCGCATCCGCAGCAGGAGGCGCAACGACTGGATACCGCGAGGAAGGTCGCCGGACTTGAGCCGGGCCAAGGCGCTTTGCAGTGCGTCCTCTGGCTCGACCGCGCCGCGCCAACTCACGCGGATGTTCTGCTGGTCGATGACGACCTCAATCCACTGGGCACTGCCCGCAAGCTCGCGCCGCACGAACTGGGTCACGGCATCACGAAACGCTTCGGTGCCCGTGGCGCGGCAGTTCTCCGGCAACAGGTTCAGGTCGAACTCGTGATGGGCAGTTCAAATGTCTGTTTCTCGTTCATCGGTTGGTTACCCGGCAGTCGGATGCGGGACGAATTGATACCAGTCCTTGATGCGAAGCTCGAACCCCCTCGTCAATTCAACTGGCAGCCGTTGGCCGCGTCGGGCGGAATCTTGTGGAAAATCTTCATCAGGCTCTCGCCGTGTTCGAGCAAACCCGCCGCCTTGTAGGCCAGCGTGAGCGGCGGCTCATTCCAGAGGCGCGACCAGTGCAGCGCGAAGGCGGCATTCATGCTCAGGTTGCTGCGCGACAACTTGACCGGGTAGTAGCCGCTCGTCCCCGCCTTGAGCGCCACGATGTTCTCTTCAAGCTGCGCCCGGATGCCCCGCGTCTGTAGCTCGCGCAAGTCCGGGTAGTTCTCGTGCAGCCACGCATCCACGCGCAGGCCGACCAGATACGACCGCAACTGGGTTATCAAACCATGTAGCAGTCTGTCCGTCATGCTGCGGACAACAGCGGGAATCTTCGGATCGAGCAGTAGGTCGCCGAGTCTCTTTCGTCCAGCCTCGCTTGAACCGAGGTCGAACCGCTTTTCCGGCGGAGTCTCGAACACGCGCAACGCCAGTCCGCACTGATACGCGATGAGGTAGTCGGGCCGCGTGCTGCCGGTCGGTTTGTAGCGCAGCAGGTGGAACGGCATGTCGCCACGGGACATCTTGATGTCGGCCAGGTTGCTGATGGAGGCATCCTCCGTGATGTGGACAGGCCGCTGCGACAGCGCCTCAAGGCGCTCGACGATGCTTTGTGTTGATGGCAACAAGCTCATGCGAACAGAGGGCAGTTTATTCGGGGAAACTCAAGCCGTCCCGTCTAATTTGAGAAGCTGCCGAGCACCTGCCGCCGGACGGTTTCCTCGACCGAATACGGCCTTTCGTCGGATTTGAAGCGATCCTCATGGTCGTAGGCCATGACTTCGATCGGACTGTCGCGGTAGCCGTGCTTCTCAAGCCCGTCTGCATACAACGCCAGGAATTTTTCCGCGCCCAGGAGTTGCCACTGAATCACATGAACCAGTTCGTGGAAATGCAACGACTCGCGCTCGGCCTCGTGCCAGAGGACGAAGTAGGTGTCGAGGTAGGTGATGCCGCTGGCGTGCATGTTCTCGAAGTCGGCGAACTGATTCAGGCCGATGGCGGACAGCGGCGGCACCGGGCACTTGTCCACGAACACGACTTTCGCCCGCACCAGCAGTTCATCGCTGTAGTAGTGGCGCAGTCGGGGGAACTTGAAGGACGAAACCGGCTTTGCCTTCGTGGCGTGGGCGGCGAGCGTCTGCGAAATCCAATCACGGACGAACGGGAATACTTGCTGGAAATCCTCCGGCGTCACGCCGCGCCGATTTCCACCCGCGCCTTGAAGCCAAGCTGCCGCACCAATTGTTCGCAATCCTCCCACGTCAGCCCGAACGCCCGCACGTCCGCCACGCCCAGGCGCGACACCACCGCCGCGAGCGTGGCCGCGTCCGCCTCGGCAAACTCGCCCTCCATCAGCGCGTTCTCCGCCCAGTCCACCAGTTGCGCCAGCGAAAGCTCGTGATGCAGGTAGCTCGCGAGCTTCTCCGCCACTGTCTGTTTTGTCATCAACATGGCCGCATCCTACAGTTTTTGGTGGCCCTTATCCACCGGGTATTTCTCGTGAATCTCGACCAGCTTCCCCTGCTCGTCATAAATCTCCTGCCAGAACCGCACCGTCGCCTCGCTCGCATCCACCTCCTTGCCGTAGCGGGCCAGCCAGCCCTGGCGACCGCGCACGTCCAGCCGGTAACGCCGTCCGCCGCCCGGCAGTTCATCCCATTGACCGAACTTCTTCTCGTTTTGGGCGCGGGTGCTCATGCGTTCAGGGGCGCGGTTTCCGGGCGTGACGGATGGCAGCAACGCGGGTCGGCGGGAGGCGGGTTGAGCAGCGTTTGATACGGCTGGCCGGAGTCCATTGCGGACTTCATGGCGTCGTAGATTTCGAGGATGACGCGCTTCGTGCGGTAGTCGCCGGTGAACTTGGCCTCGTCCTTGCGCTTCACGATGGGGAAGGTGTCGAGGATGTAGGCGGTGTCGTCGCGGTTCAGGCCGTAGAGGTGGAAGAAGGCGGCGTCCAACTCGCAGCGCAGCAGGAAGCGGCGCTCCTCGTCCCAACGGAACGGCGGGCCGCTCCACCCGCAGTCCACCGCGAACGGCTCCAAGTCCCAGGCGGTGTAGGTCAGTTCCAGCACTCGCGGCAGCAGGAATTTCAAATTGGAAATCTCGGATGGCAGATTCCCCGCCCACGGGCACGGCTGCGCGTAGGTGCTGGGCGGGAGAACGGGAAGCTGTTGCAAGTAACCATAAGTGAGATGAGTTCCCCCGATTTTCTGACGAGCACAGTAATCGAGAACGAAGGAACTCAAGTTTCCGTAGAACGCAGCAGTCAACGGTGCGTCTGTTTGTGGCAACGCAAGCGGAGTGGTGTGACCGACGGCAACCTTCGGAAAAGCAGCAACGACGACTGTCCGCGTCTTCTCGACGCCTGTGATGTCGCGCCAGCCAAGAAACCAGCGGTGCTGCCAGCCAGCAGGAACTCGACGTTCGACCTCTGCTTGCGAAACCCAGTAGGCGGACAATGGCAGCAGGTTTGGATTTTGGTGCTGCTCTTCATCCAGTTGCGGGAGGAAGCCTTTGTTCGCCTGCGCTTGGGTCTGTCCATCGTATGTCCCAAAACGGTGGTCAAAGTGCCAAACCATTTTCCCTTCGTAGAGCGGCAGCATCTTCTCGTTTCCGCGAACGAAGTGATTGCCTTCGGTTGTCCAACCTTCCGACTTCAATTGTTCCCGACTTCTGAAAAGCCCGGAGTCGTTTGCCATGTCCAACATTCTCAAGAATCTCACTCTCCAAGGATTCTCTCCGCTTTGCCCCTCACGCAACAGAACCGGCACGCGCCGATAAACCTGTTTGCTAATCTCCGCGTCTCGACTCCAACGAAAGGTCGGGCAAGTTCGTGTATTTGGGTTGAGCAACTCGAAATCTTTGGGCAACAGAGTGAATCGCCGCGCTGGGTCTGAGAGATGTTCGATTCGTCGAGCGTAAAAGACAAACATGGCGGTCGCTGCACGACCGACTGTGAACAGAACGAAGCGGAAAGCGTTGTGAACTTCTGCGAACAATTTTTCTTCGTTCTCAAAGTGGAAGACGCTCGCGAGCGTTTGCTTCTCGACCACTTCCTGAAAAAAGAACTTGGTAGTGTCGTCCGTGACGATGCCACTGGGCAAGATGCAGCCCAAGCGGCCCGCCGGGCTGAGATGATTCCTCATGCCTTCGGCGAAGACGGCGTAGAGGTTGATGTCACCGCGTCCGCAGAGCGGGTAGAGTCCTGCGACGCGGAGCATTTGACTCCCGCCTTCGGCCTGCCGGGCGGCGTCCTGAAACTGTGAGTAGAGCGCAGCATCTTCCATTCGCAGCGCCTCGATGAGTCGCTTGCGGGCGGCGGCGTTCGTTGCGTTGGCGATGTCGGGACGGCGCTCGGCGAACCATTCTTTCTCCTGCAACTTCACGCGCTCCCACGGTGGATTGGCGAGGATGCAATCGAAGCCGCCATTCATGCCGGAGAGTTCGTTCTCCGCTTTACCGCCGCTGGCTGGCACGCGAAACACGTCCGGGAAAGCGAGGTGCCAGTGGAAGAACTGGTATTGCCCAGCGAGGCGTTTGATTTCGTCGCGCATCCACTTTGGCGCGTCGTGCGGGTTGCGTTCGAGCTTCTGGAAAATATCGTTGGTGATGGGGTAGTCGAAACCGTCGCCCTCACCCCTGACCCCTCTACCATCCGATGGGCGAGGGGAACCGGCACCCACCTCACCCCGGCCCTCTCCCCCCTCGGAGGGCGGAGAGGGAGAAGAAGTCGGCGCGGCTGGTGTTTTCGAGGGCTTGCACTTCTTCCACACGAAGGCGGCGCACCAGGCGTCGGCGAGTTGTCGGCCAGATTCGTAGCTGCTGGAACGGACGAGTTCGGCGTAGATTTTTTCCTTGGCGTGAACGTCGGCCACGGAATTGTCGGGCAGGCTGGCGAGTTGGGCGATGCCCACGGTGAGGTTGCCGAGATGTTCCCACGGGCGGTCGTGCCGGTCGAAGAGCGTGTCCTGCCGGAGTTCCTTGCGGTTCTCCTTCTTGAAGTTGGCGCAGTATTTCTTGTCGTCGCCTTCAATCGGCTCGAAGGCGGCGTCGGGAATGCCCTGGGCCATGAGCGCGGGCGTCGCGCCGAGGAGGGCGTTGCCGCACTGGATGTGGTGGTCGAGGAAGGAGAGCGGCTTGCCCGGTTCGAGCGCCTCCAACCAGAGAGCGAACTTGCAGAGTTCGACGGCCATCGGGTTGATGTCCACACCGTAGAGGCAGCGCCCGATGACATCGCGCAGGGCGTGGCGAATGGCGGCAGGCGCGGGTTCGCCGTCGCCGGTGCGAACAGCGGCGAGGCGCTTGGCGATGCGGTGCGCCGCGCCAATGAGGAAGTGGCCGGAGCCTACGGCTTCGTCGCAAACCTTGAGGCTGAGGATGGCTTCCTCGGCAGACTTGAAGCCGAGCTTGGCGAAGTCGCGCTCGCGTTCTTGCAAGACCGGTTCGAGCGCGGAGTCGAGCAGACAGTTCACGAGCGGCGGCGGCGTGTAGTGGCTGCCGGAGGTTTTGCGCTCGTTGCCCGCGTGGGTGCCGAGAATAAATTTGGCGGTGGGGACGTGAACGTCCGGGTGTTGTTCAAGGAGCGATTCGTAAACGCTGCCGAGTTCCTCGGTGCCGATGTTCTTGTAGTCAATCGGGCGGCGGACTTTGTTCTGCTCTGCGAACGCGAGGGCGCGGATGGCGATGAGCACATCGCGATTGGCCATGAGGCAGTCATCGAGGTCGGGCGTGGCGCGGGCCGACCAGAGGAAGCTGCCGAGCGCGGGCAGTCCGAGCGCGGGACAGCCGGTGTCGGAGCCGAGCCAGGTGAAGAGGAGGCGGACGTTGTGCCAGAGGTCGGCGTGTTGCGTGCCGCCGAGCCGGTTCGCGATGCGACGCAGGCGGCTGATGGAGTAATGGCGGAGGTAATTCTCGCGGGTCTTGGCCGGGACGTTTTCGGCGAAGAGCAGTTCACGGTCTTCGGCGGCGAACAGAAACAGGAAGCGATAAACGACACGGAGGAGTTGTCGGAAGTAGTCCTGCTTGGTGAGCGTGCCTGCGGTGAGCTTGTCGCGCAGCGCGGTGTTCGCCGGGTGCGCGAGGAAGCCGGAGCCGAGGGCGGTGATGGCTTCCTCAACGCCGTCGCGCAACTGGTCGAGAGCGCGAGCGCCGCGTTGCCGGGCTTCCTGCGTCCACTTTTCCAGCCAGCAGAGTTCAGCGCGTTCGCCTTCGACGCGGGACTGGTGCAGCAGAAGCCAGAGCAGCGCGAAGTCGGCGTAGAGTTCGCCCTGCATCATGGATTGGAGGTCAAACTCGACGAACGCCTGGCGCGTGAGCGAGACGTTATCGCGAAGCAGGCGCAGGCGCAGGCCGTTGCTGACGATGGCCCAGACGTGCGGCGTGGAGCGGTTCAGGAATTCCTGCACCATGCTGTGCGGGCTGGTGGTGCGTGCGCCGACGATGTTCTCGGAACGGGCATCGAGGTCGGCGCGGAAGCTGACGAGGTGAATGGGCGCGTGCTGCCAGCCGTGCGAGATGGAGTAGCGGCGTCCCTCGAACTCGAAGGGCTTGGCGGTTTGCAGACGACCGTAGCCGAGTTCCTGGAAGAGCGGCAGGAGCCACTTCTCGCGGGTGAGCGTGGTGCCCGCGTCGGAGGACGGAAGTTGTTGCGACGCCGGGCCGAAACTTTTCCACACGCCGAGCACTCGGTTCCACGAGCGGCTGATGGCTTCGTTGAGTTTCTCACCACTGCCGAGGTGGTAGGCGTCGGGCGTGAGTCCCGGAATCTCACGGTCGCGCTGCGCGAGGCGATTCAGGAAGTCCGAAGGCAGCAGAGCGCCTTCGGTGGTGACGGATTCAAAGAGTTGGTCGCGGCGGGGCATGGGGTCAGAAGGACGAGGGCGGGATGGCGAATGACGAATGGTGGGTGGGCCGATGGACGACTCTAGCCGCCACTCTGGCTGTGACTCTAGCTGGCACTCCACCCCTGACTTGTCCGGTCACTTGTCCAGTGCGACTTGCGCGGTGACTTGCGCGGTCACGCGATGCGATGGATGAAAGATTCACGACTTCTTCTCCGAAGGTTTTGCGGCGGCGGCGAGCCAGGCACGGCCTTTCTCGGTGAGCCGGTAGCGTTGGAGACGGCTCTGCGGTTTGTCGGGGATGGTGCGCTCGATGAGGCCAGCCGCCAAAGCAGGCTCAATGTAGAACAGCCGAAAGTGAGTGCGGTCTTTCAATTCCAGTTTGCTTCGCATCTCCGCGCTGCCGATTTCTCCCCCAGAGGTGAACAGGCGTAGCAGTGTCACAACTGGTGGGGCGACTGGTGGGGTGACTGGTGGGGTGACTGGTGGGGTGACTGGTGGGGTGACATGCCCCGCGACTTGCCCTGTCACCCGCTGTTTCTCAAACCACTCCGCCGGTTTGAAGGTCACGTAGACACTCGTGGCCTGCTCCTTCCACTCCGGCAGCGGGCAGTCGAACTCTTTGCACCAGTCGAGAATTTTCAGCGTGCCCATGCCCCAGCGTTCGATGACTCCGGCGCGGTAAAAGACGTTCGCGATGATGGGATTCCACGGCTTGGACTCGTGCGGCACGATGAGCTTGGCCGGTTCCATGCCGAGATGGAATCCGCCGGGGTTCACGATTTCCAGATGTTCGTCATACATGGCCACGGCGATGGCTCCACCGGCCATCGTGTAGTCGCGGTGACAGATGGCGTTCGCAATCGCCTCGCGTGTAGCGCGGGGCGGATAGGCCGGGCGGTCTTCGCGGCGCATCTTGCCCTCGACGACGCGGCCCGCGATGGGCACATGGTCGAGCAGGAAACCTTCACCGCGCCGCAACAGGTCGAAGGCGTGACCCCAGTAGTGGCGGTTGTCGGTGAAGTCCGCGAGGCGGTTCACGCCACGGAAGCGGGCGAGGCGGGCGCTGAATTGCGGATAGAGCACGCGGAGCCGCTCGCTCTTGCCATAAAGCGCCACGGCGGCGTTGAGCAGCTTGCCATCGTGAATGAGTTCGAGGCCGCGCAAGATGGATTTGAGGTCGCGGCTCTTCGGAGCGGTGAGGCGTCCGAGGTCGATGGCGTTGCGGAGCGTGGTGCGGATTTCCTCGGCGTCGAGGTCGGCCACGGTGACGCCCTTGGGCACGGGCTGATTTTCCCAGCGCGTCGTGGCGTGCAGACGCTCCATGAGGCGGCGCTCGTAATCATGGCGCGGCATCGGGCGCGTGGTCGGGCCGACGCGCAGGAAATAGCGCCCGTCGTAATTGAACAGCCCGCCGCCGCCCGGCACGCGCAGGACGATGAACGAGCGGCCTTCCTTGAAAGGCACTTTTTCAACTTCGGGAAACGCGGGAGGCTCGATGCGGGCCAGTTCATTGGTGACTTCCTCGACCGTGCGCTGGCCGATGTCCTGACCAATTAACTCGCCCTTGTCATCAACGCCGAAGACGACGAAGCCGCCCATGCCATTGAGCATTGCGCAGACGGTGCGGGTCGCCTCGTTGCGCGTGCCGGTGGAGCGTTTGAATTCCACGCGCTCAGACTCGCCCTTCGCAGCGAGACGTTTCAGTTCAGCCAAGGTCATGGGAGAAAAGCGTAGCGACCGAAGGCGCGGCGGTCTAGGAGCGCGAGGTTCCGACAGCGCACGAGCCGCCGGGGCGAAAAAGAATTCGTGCGCGTGCTCATGGTCAGTCCTTGCGGAAAAGCCGGATGCCAGCCTCGCGCTCGAACGTCCGGCAAAGCACATCGAGACGGTCGGCCTGAAACTGTTTGTAGGCGCGGCGAACATTGCTGTCCCAGATGCCGCTGCCCTTGAAGTGCGGGATGAGATGGCTGGCCATCACCCGGCTGAACGATTTCTTCCGGCGAAATTCATCGAGGTAGTCCACAGGGCGCTTGTTGCCGATGGATTGATTTTCCCGCGCCACGACGAAGCAGACGTTGCAGAGGCTGTTGTATTGGCGGTCGGCGAAGTTGTTCCGCTTGAGCAAGTCCCTGGGGAAGATGTGGTGCTTGTCCTTGCGGTCGGCACGGGTGGAGTGGTCAACCGGAATGCGGTCGCCGTTTTCGAGATAGCGCGGCTGCCGGACGGAGAGCAGACAGAAGAAAGCGTTGGTGAGTCCCGACCGGCGTGAGTAGTCGCTGTTCTTCACCTCGGAGCGCGGCACCATGTCGGTGAAGGTGAACCGGGCTTGCCGTTTTTGCGCGAGGGCGCGGAAGAAAGCCGCATCCTTGATGATGTTGCGCCGGAACCCACGACCCGCGTAACGCTGACCCACGCCGGTTGCCCAGAACCACTTCTTCAATTCCCGCGCTTGCTTCGGCGTCGGCTGCGAAAGGCCATTGTAGAAAAAGAACAGGGCCAGCGTCGCAACCATGTTGTCGGAAGGCATGTAGCTGTAGCTGGGCACGCCGAGCGTGGTGACGAGGTAACCGACCGCTTTGCCGATGGCGTGGCTGACGCGCTTCCAGTCGCGCTGGAATTCCGAGAGAGCGCCCTTGTTGTCGGCGCGGAGGTTCTTTTCGAGTTTGTCGATGGCCGTGAGCACGGCGCGTTCGCCCACGTCCTTCTCACCCCTGGCGAGCGCGAAGGTTTGGAGAAGCGTTTCACGCGGGATGTGCTCAAAGCCGTTCCGCAATCCGCTGCGAAGCGTGTTGGCGAGGTGCCGCAGGTTGAAACGTGACGCACGGGTGAAGGCGCGGTCGGCGGCGCTGATGGGTGTGCCGCGTGAGTTGATGCGGATGAACGCCTCGCGCACTTCTTCGAGCTTGTTGGTCTTCACGAAGATGACCGGCACTTCGTAGCTCACCACGCGGCGGCGGCATTCGCGGACTTTCTGCCGTTTGTAATTCGGTAGCAGGCCGATTCTCGTCTGCCAATCGTCAGCCAGAATATCCGTCACGGGAAAATGAACATCGGGGTCGGCGCGGCGCACGGAGACGAAACGGGTGGGCGCGTCGGCGGCGAAAACGAAGTGGATGCGCCGGAAGTCCACGGTCTTGCCGTTGGAGTTGACGACCTGCTGGCCTTCGCGAACCTGGTGCAGCACGGAGAGGCGCTGCTGACCGTCGATGAGAAACCAGATGCGCCGGTTGCGCGGGTTGAACGGCGGCAGGATGTGGAGCGAGTGCCGCAGGAGGGTGTGGTTGTGGCTGTCGGTGTCCCAGACCATCACCGCGCCGATGGGCAGCTTCTGGTAGATGCTGTCGAGCAGGGCGCAGGCTTTCTTAGCGTCCCAGACAAACTCGCGCTGAATCTCCGGGATGGCGAAACGCTTCCGGCTGAACTCACGCCAGAGTGCCCGAATCTTGAAGTTGGAAACGTAAATCTCCTTCAAGCTGCTCCCCCTTGTTCACGCATCAGTGTGGGAATCCTTTCATGGCAGGAAGACGTAGAGGCCGAGGATGTCCGGCGGCAATTTGGGTTCAACACGATGCGTAACGCCTTTGGTCAGGCGAACGCGCTGGTGTGAGTCGAGCAGTTCCTTGCCACGCTGCTCGGCCAGCTTGTTGAGATGCGGTTGGACGGACGCCATGTCCGCCAGCATCGAGCGCAAGTGCTGCTTGGCGATGTCCGGGCCGATGCTGGAATCCGGCGTGATTTGCAGGAGCGCCTGGGCGTCCTCAGTCGGAAGCCAGACCGCGCTCTTCGGCGAGCCGGTGTACGCGGCGGTATAGCAATCTTCGGCCAGCAGCGTCTGCTCGCCTTCCTTGCTGGTGGTGATGATGTGGTAGCGGAACCGAAGCAGCAGACAGGTGGTGCGCTCCTTGACCTTCGAGGTGCGGATGACACCGCAGCGTTTGGCCACGCTCTCGCACACGGAATCGAAGGCAGTGTCCATGACGTAAGTCGCAAGTGCCTCGACAACTGGGTGCGTGCGGCTGACGTAGACCTCGCCGTCCTTCACCGGCAACTCGAAGCGCACTTTGATTTCGTTGTCCGGCAGATGAAGGATTTCGCGGAGCGGTCGCGGCGACTCCTTGAAGTTGATGCGGAAAGCAGCGTCACCGGAATAAGTAGCGCGATGGGCTTCGCTGGCCTGTTTCACAAAACGTGCGACATCCACGCCGGAGCCGATGGCGGCACGGACGGCTTCAAGCTCCTGCCGCACGTCGTCCACCTTGATGGCTTCCTGCGCGAACATGTTCCGTGAACGCTTCTCGCGCTCGACAACCTTGTCCCAGTCGGTGTGAAGCTCCTCCTGCTTGGGCTTCCAGAAATCGGCGTTGAAGAACATCTGTTGGGCCTCCGCACCACCGCCGCCGCGCTCACGCAGCAGCAAGCCTTCGAGAATCGCCTCCATCACCTGGCTGCTGTCCACCGGCACCGGCACCGAGATGCCGAGCGAGCTTCGGATGGTCTTGTGCTTGCGAAGGAGCACGTCGAGCACGATGCCGTCAATCTGGTTGTCCGCGCTGTAGTAGGTGATGACTTTGACTTCGGGGCTGGCCTGGCCGTAGCGGTCAACACGGCCCTCGCGCTGCTCGTGGCGCGTGGGATTCCAACTGAGGTCGTAGTGGATGACGGCGTTGAAGTGGTCTTGCAGGTTGATGCCTTCGCTCAGGCAGTCGGTGCAGACCAGAACGTGCTTTTCAGATTTGCCGAGGTCGGCCACGCGCTGTTCGCGGTCGGCAGGCGGGAGTGTGCCGGTGACAGAATCCACCTCGACACCTTTCGGTAGCTTCTCCCGCAAGGCGGCAGCCACGTAGTCCGCCGTCTCGATGAAGCGGCAGAAGACAATCGGGTTGAAGCCGTCCTTGATGAGCGTCTTCAACAAGCCCACGAGCTTTTGCAGTTTCTCGTCTTTGTCGCCCTTCAACTCGTCGGCGAGTTTAGCGAGTTCGAGCAGACGGCGGCGCGTGCGCGTCATCTCGTCGTCCTTGTCCTCGGCTGTCTCCGCGCCGGGCGTCACGTCGATGGCTTCGGCGGAATCTTCGAGTGAGATGTCGAGCACGGTCTGCCGTCCGATTTCGTCAGCGGCCTGTTCGTTCTCAGCGTCGTTGACGCTGGCGCGGCTGCGGAGCGTGGCGGCGGCGGCGGCGGGACTGCTGCCCAGGCAACGCAGAAGCGCCAATGCCGACCACCAGCGCACGCGCTGCCGGAACTTCGAGAGCGTCTTGTCGTGAACGCGCTCGGAGATGAACCGCAGCACCTTGTCGAAAAGCTCCTTATACTCCGGCGACAAATGGTGCGTGGTTTCCGCCGGGATGCGCTTCGGGAACGGTGTGTCCGAGTCGAGGTAGTGCTCGATGTCAGCGCGGCGGCGTTGGACGAAATGCGCGGCGAGTCGGCGACGATGATGCTCGTTCTCCTTGCCGGTGAGCACGTCGGGCAGGTTGGCGAAATCTGGACTCAACAACGTGAGCAGCGAGCGGAAGGCGTCTTCGTTGCCGCTGTGCGGCACGGCGCTGACCAGAATGACATGCCGGTCAGGCACAGCCGCGACTTTCTTGAGTAGCTCAAAGCGGAGATGCCGTCCGACGCGGCCCTCACCGCCGAACGCGCAGGTGTGCGCTTCATCGACGATGACCAGTTCCGGGCACGTCCGCAGGAACTCGTGCTGGTTGCGCTCGGACTTGATGAAGTCCATCGAGACGACCGTGAAGGGATAGAACTCGAAGAGCGACTGGCCGTGACACCGTTTCTCCAAACGGTTCGCGGTGCTGGGCAGGACAAGCTCGGCGTCGATGTGGAACTTCTCGCGCAGTTCGCTCTGCCACTGTTCGGCCAAGTGCGGCGGGCAGAGCACACACATGCGGCGCACTTCCCCACGCTCCAAAAGCTCACGGGCGATGAGGCACGCTTCGACCGTTTTGCCGATGCCCACGTCGTCGGAAATCAGGACGCGGACGGTATCGAGTTTCAACGCCATCAGCAGAGGCACGAGCTGATACGGACGCGGCTCGACGTTAATTTTCGCGAACGAACGAAACGGCCCGGCGCTGGAACGAAAGCCGAGGCGCACGGCGTCGCGGAGTAAACGGCAGGAAAGATGGTCGCCGAGTTGATTGGGATTCGGCAGGTCGAACTGGGCTGGCTCCACCTTTTCGAGCGAAGGCACGATGCCGGTTTCCTCCTCGTCGCTGCCGCCGAGGGGGCGAAGCATCAGGAGGTCGCTCTCGCTTTCCGGGAGCACCACCCACTCGCGCCCGCGTGCCTTGACCAGTGAACCGATGGCGAAGCTCATGTCTCCTTTCCGAAGACGCTTGGGAACTCGCTGATGACGCTCGGCCAGTGCTCCGTGTGCTTGAAGCGAATCACGACGTAGCCCGCGTTCTCCATGCACTCGGTCTGAACGCCGTCGCGCTGATGACGCTCCGGGTAATCATGCGGCGGGCCGTCGATGTAGATGACCGCCTTGGCCTCGTGATAGTAGAAGTCGGGTCGCGTCTGGCACTGGTCGAACAACTGTTGGGAATGCGATGGCAGTCGGAGGTCGTTGGCCTCAAGCAAGCGCAGCCACTCGCGCTCCAATTCCGAATCAGCGCGGCGAAGAAGGTTATCCAAATGCGCCGCACGCGGAATCGAGGCTGGTGCGCTGGCGACTTTGGCCTTCGTGAATTGCAGGAGCAGGTCGCGGATTTTCTTCCGGTCGAGATGCTGATGGTCGGGCTGGTTGCCGTAGGTCATCAGGCAGTCGTAGCAGGCGGCTTCGCAAATCTCCTTCGAGCGCGGAGCTTTGCCGAGGTCGGCTCCGGTGTCCGGGTCGAAGTGACAGATTTCCAAGGCGCGGCGGCAGACCTTCGCGAAGGCATCACCTTCCAACAGTTGCCGAAGCACCCCCGCGCCGCCCTCCGCTGACTCGTAAATCAGAATGAGATTGCGCGGGTCACGGCCCGGCAGTGGCTCGACGGCAAGCTCGTTGTCCTCCAACTCGAACTCGACCTGGATGGCGTGTTTGAGCGCGGCCTGCAACGACGCCATGACTTCCATTTCGAGCGGCGCACACGGCTCAAGCAACAGCGCATTGCGGTGGTCGGTGACGAAAGGGATGACGCGCTTCACCGCATCCGACATGGAATCGTCTTCGTCCTCCGGGTTCTGTTCGTTCCTCGCCCAGTAGCCGCGCTCGGTATCGAGCATGAAGCCGCGCACCGTTTTGTCGGCGCGGCGACGAAAGCCGAGGTTGATGCGCCAGAGCGTGGCGGTGTGGCCGTAGTTGAGCTTGGCGATGGGTTCGCCATCCATCTCGACGGTCGCGAGCTTGAACGACGGTTGCCCGCCCTGCACCCCGAAGCGAACGCCGGTGATGATGTCGTAACCCATCCGGCGTCGTTCCTCTTCGTCGGAGTTGATGTTGTCGCGTCGCTTAGTGACGACGTTCTCCATGCGGAACAGTTGGGTCATCGGCTGACCAAGTTCTGCGCCGCAACGGTCACACACGTCCGGGTCGCTGCCGGTGCTGATGGGATGCAGGTAGCCACAGCCCGCGCAAATCTTGAGCCGCTGGGTGAGCACGTCATCGCTGCCAACCGGGAGGATGACGCCGTTGATGATGTATCGTGCTCCATCGTGGTAGATGAACGAGCGCGGGCCGAATTCCGAGATGGCGAGGAAACGCGGACGAGAAAGGAATTCGTCCTTTCGTCCGGTGCGCCGCGCCGGGATGTAGGCCGACAACGGCAACCGGGGAAAATTGTAGCCCGGCAGGAAGCCTTCGCTGGCGAAGTAGCGGTAACTATAAAAATCCGACTGCCGCATGTTGTCGATGTCGCGCAGCAGTTCTAGTTGAGATTCAGCTTCACGACGGAGGCGCTTCGCCTGCTCGCGTTCGTCCTGCGTGCGCGAGGCGTCCACGATGATGGCGCTTTGCAGTTTGAACTGACGGAGCGCGGAACGGTAGAGGCCGCGCCAGCGTTCGCAGGCTTGCTCAAAATGGAGATGCACCTGATTGAAAACTTCATCCAGCCATTTGTCATCGAACCAGTCCGACTGTTGAAGGTCGTCACGGATGGTCGTCAGGATTTTCTGAGCGCGGATTTTCGCGCCGAGTCGGGGGCGACTCGCCATGATGTCATCGCGAACGTGTGGCAGCAGCATGAGCGTCGGGTCATCGCCATTCACGTCGAGCAGGTCTTTGAGCGACTTGCTCAACGACATGCGTGTCTCCGCCAGCCAGACCGCGTGCAGGTGGGCGCGAATCAAATCCTCATTCGCCAGTTCGAGCCGGGGCGGAGTGACGGCTCCGGCAACCATGTTCTCCGGGCGCTTGAAAAAGTATTGGTCATGCGAACTGCCAGTGGTGCAGTAGGAGAACACAAGCGCCGGTTGCCCGCTGCGGCCAGCGCGACCGCTGCGCTGCGCGTAGTTGGCGGGCGTGGGCGGGACGTTCCGCATGTTCACGACGTTGAGTTCTGAAATGTCTACGCCGAGTTCCATCGTCGGCGAGCAGAAGAGCACCGGGAGCTTGCCTTGACGGAAACGGTTCTCGCGTTCGACGCGACTCTCGTAGTCCACCTGGGCGGTGTGTTCTCGCGCTTCCAAGCCTTTGGTGTTCGCCGCCGTGGTGCGGTAGAAATTGACGAAGAACGGGTTCGTGCGCCTGCCGTTCTCCGGCACGTTCGGCACACGGATGGGGTCGTGGAATGATTTCGTGCCAGCACCCACCGTCCACACCATCGCCGAGGCCGACAGTTGATAGCCGTCTACCTTTTCGTCGCCGTCACCTTCCTCCACGACTTCGACCAAGCCGCCGACTTTCAAGACATCGAGCAGATTCTGAATGATGGCCTTGATGTCCTGAGTCGTGCGGACGGCGGTGTGCTGTGGAAAGGTGGTGCTCCGCTTGAGGAACCGACCGAACCCGCCACGCGGCGAAAGAAAAACGCTGCCGCCGTAGTCGCCGCTCTTGCTCGGACGCGGGAACAGCGTCGCGGCGTGTTCGAGCTTTTCCTTGTCGTCGATGGCCCACGGCGAAACCAGATGCTGGCTGGCGAGTTGTTTGATTTGCTCCTGATAGTCCGGCTTGAGGTAGTCAACGTGGATGGCCAACTCGCGGCGCATGAAGTCGAGCAGCACCTTGCAAACGCGCTGCCGGGTTTCCGGCGACGCATCGACCAGCGCCGGGTGGAAGCTCTGCCAGTCGTCCTGGGCCTTGCACAAATCGTCGAGAACCGGATAGCGGATTTCTACCAGCCCGCACTGTTCGAGGTTCGGAGATGTGACACGCCAACCGCGTTTCAAATCACGGTAGAGCCGGTAGCCAATCATCTCGCGCAAGGCGCGTTTGAGATTGGTTTCTTCCTGATAACGGGCGTCAGGTTTCCGGGCATAGATTTCTTTCGGCAGACTGAGCGCCTCGAAAACTTTCTGCGTGAGTTCCTCGTGGTGAACTCCACCCGCCCCCGCCTTCTGAACCGCCTGATACAGCCCTGAACGCAGGAGTCCAATTTCCACGAAGTCGTTGAAGTGCCCGGCTTGCAGGGCCGCGTCCTGGCGGTTGTCGGTGAAGCTGAGAAGTTTTCGGGCGTGCTCCTTGAGTGTGCCTTCCTTTCTCAACTCGGTGATGGCCGACATCGTGAGGATGGTGGTCGCGGTGCTGCGCCCCTCGGAACTCAGTTCGGCCAGCGCACCGAAATCAGAGCGGATGTTCACGCCGTAGCTGACTCGGCAGTGCGGACAGAAACGGAACGGTGCCGGAATGAAGTGGCAGCGCAACCCGCCGTGCTCCTCGACGCCGTGCGTGTTCACAAACACTTTGAGCGGGCGATATTTTCTCCGGTCAGCGCGGATGACGAGAGCGCCCTTCCGCTCCTCAACCCAGTCATCGGGCAGCCGCTCGGCATACTCTGACGAGTCTTCTTCGGGCCACGGGTCAACGGTGTTGATGTAGATGAATCCCGCTTCGCTGTCGTCCTCGGTGAACAGGTCGTTCAACTCGCGTGGCAAAAGTTGGCGTTTGCCCGTCTGCTCGTCGGCGACGAACCGCGCCGCGTAATACTCCTGCCCGCACTCGCGACAGAACGCCAGGGGCAGCAGAATCCGGTCACGCTTTTCGCCCGGCACATACTTCTGCTTCTCCGTCGTCACGTAACGCGATGACTCTGGTTGCAGGGAAGCGTGAACCGTGTCGCCCTTGCTGATGAATTGATGGAGGCGGAAAGCGAACGCCGGGAAACTTGTCTCTGGATTCTGACAGGCGTAACCAGCGAGCAAGCCCTCCTGCAACGCCTGTTCACACCGACCAATCTCAACGCCTGTGTCCTTGCTCAGTTCAGCCGCTGCGCCGTCCTCGCCACTCAGCTTGCGCGGCTTGGCCCGGATGAGCCTGCCCGAACCCGGCTCCTGCTGGATGCCGAGTGTCGTCTCAATCCAGATGGACAGCGGGTCGTTGATGAAATCGTTGTAAGCAGTTGGTGGAGCCTGCTCGTGGTTTTGCAGCCGCACTTTCAACGACTCGATGAAGGCCGGGTCGTTGTGATTCTTCAACGGCGTGGCCCGGCGCAATGTTTCGCCGATGACGTTCGCGGGCTTCACGGTCGAACCGAAGAGGCGCGTCGCAACCGTCGCGACTTCCTGCCGCTGTTCTTCCTGTGTGCCTCCGCCCGCCAGCGTTGCCGAGGTGCCGACGAGTTGAAGTTTGTCGGCTTCGAGGATGTTCTTCACGCGACGCAACAGCATCGCCACATCCGCGCCCTGTCTGCCGCGATAAGTGTGTAGCTCGTCCAACACCAGAAAGCTCAACCCTCTCGCCGCTTCAATCAGCTTTCGCTCGAAAGGCCGCGTGAGGATGAGTTCCAGCATCACGTAGTTCGTGAGCAGGATGTCGGGCGGGTTGCTGAGAATCGCCTCGCGCTTGGCCTCATCCTCCTGGCCGGTGTAGAGCGCGAAGCGGACGGGCGGCTTGCCTTCTGGATAACCGTGGCAGAGGAACTTGGTCAGTTCGTTGTGCTGGCTGTTGGCCAGCGCGTTCATTGGGTAAATGACGATGGCCTGGATGCCCTTGCCGGAACCGCGCCGGAGCACATGGTCAACAATCGGGACGATGTAGCTCAGGCTCTTGCCGGAACCAGTGCCGGTGGTGAGGACGTAGCTCTCGCCGAGCCTGCCCGTCCGGGCGGCTTCCTCCTGATGCTTGTGCATCCGCATCTTTCGCCCGGTGTCCTCGGCGTCCTGCTTGATGCGGAAAATCCGCGCACATTCTGAATGCAGGACGCCCGCATCCACCAAGTCGTCAATCCACGCCCCCGGCTCGAACGACGGGTTCAATTGAGTCAGCGGTTCCGGCCAAAGCATCCCCTCTTCGAGCCGCTGCTCGACATGCGTTCGGATTTTCTCGTCCCGAATCTGGATAAAGCTCCGCACGTAGTCGGAGTAGTGCGCGATGAGTTGGTCGCGGAGGTTGAAGACGTTCATCGAGTAAGTAGTAACGCCTCCGACCAGCGGGTTGGGGAGGAATGGGGGCGCGTGGTCGAGGGGCCGCAGGCTGCGACCTCATCCTCTCTTTTGTTCGCCGGTTTTATGCGTTCCATAGTGCGTCCTCAACTCCGGCCCCGTCCGGCTGGGCGGGCTGTCGTGATGTCCTGTGTCAGCCGGGGGCAGTTGCTTGGCGGTGAGTCAACCAGCGCCGCTGTCCCGACGCAAGAGCCACGAAGGGACGGGAACGTCGGAAATTTTTTCCACCGCTAGTCGAACTGGGAAGCACACTTTGCTGTCGCGTCTACGACTGGCCCAGTCCGCAATGCAGCGTGCCGCTGACGGCAGCGATTCGGAGCGCCGTCTACGAGGCAACTTCGCATTCCATCTCCGTATACAGCGCAAGAAGCGACTGGTGCTGTGTAGACGAGGACGCCGCTGACAGCATTTGCGTAGACGATTCAGGACGATTTCTTCCAACCGTCAGCGATGGCGTTGATGGCCAGGATGACCTTCTTGAAATTCTCCACCGTCTCCACGGGCAAGTCCGCGAGCTTCTTCCTCGGCAGGTCATCCATGATGCGTTTTGCTGCGCGGCCTTTGTTGAACTTGTCTACACCGTGCGCCTTGAGGGCTTCTTCGATGCGCTGGATGACGGGGCGGCTCCTGTCGGCAGGAACGACAAGTGGCTTGCCCCCAAGTTCCTTGGCATACGCCGCGCTGACGTGCCCCACGTAGTAGCCTTCATCGAACAGGTCTTCGAGCGTGCGCTGGTCAACCACACCGAGCACATCGCCGAGCCGAAGGACATGCTTCTCGTCGAGAATCCACTGATGAATCAGTTGCTCGTAAGCGGTCTTGCCCTCCGGGTCGGAATCCAGCAACACCGCGACCTTGAGGTTCTGGCCGTGCAAGATGGTGCCGACGTAAGCGGCCTTGCTGGCTCCGCCCACGGGCGTCAACACAAGCTGTTCATCCAGCCCTGTCTGCCCTGCGTCTCGCAGCAGGGTGGAGATACTGGTCAGGAACCAAAAATCGGTCACACCTTCCACCACGAGGTTGAACTGCCCGACGAACAACGACTGGCTCCACGACAGCCCCAGTGCCGCTTGCAACGTGAACCGCGCATCCTTGTCTGCCGTGGCCCAGTTCTTGTGAACCTTCGTGCCCGCATTCGGCATTTCCTCGGCGACGTAGATGTTGTCCAACCGTGTGAACTCAATCATAAACGGCAGGTGCGTTGTGTAGACGAGTTGGTTGGACTGGGCATACGCCTTCATCCGGTTCAGCAAGTCACGTTGCGCTGCCGCGTGCAGATGCAGGCCCGGCTCATCGAGCAGGATGATGGCGTTCTCGAACTTCCCTTGCGTCTCATACATGAACATCATGTCGAAGGAGAAGAACCACTGGAAACCGCGTGACCGCTCTTCCAACGGCACGAGCACTTTGTCTTTGGCGTCCTTGACGAAGGTGATGAAGTGCTGGCCGTCGGCCTGAAACATCACTTCGTATTTCTTCTGCGACCAGCGGTCGGCAATGAGGCTGGTGAGCGTCTGGCTCGCGTCGTTCATGTCGAGGATGCGCTGCTCGCGGTCTTCCTCGTTTCCCTTCTTGACCTCCTGTTCCAAATTCAACCCTGACATTTCCATCAGGATGGTGACCGTCTCGTCATCGTCTTGCGGTTCACTGCGCTGCTTGCGCTTGAGCACTTCATCCAGTTGAGCGGCCCCACGGAAAGTGCGGTAGTCGTCCATGTAGACGAACGTCGGCATCCGGGCGTGAATGAAGTCCACCACTCGTTGCATGGGCGTGGTTTCGATTTCACTGACGGTCGCGTCGATTTGAGCTTGGAGTTTCTGAGCGGCCTGATTGTCCAGCGGCTGGTTGTGCGGATGAGGATACGTGTTCACCTGCGCTTTGAATTTGGGCGCTTCCTTGACGGCGTGCTGACTGCCGCCATGCTCCTTGACGCCCTCGATAAACGTCTTGAATCCAGCCTTGTATTGATTCTTGAAGTGGTCGCTGCACGGTTCAGGTGGATGGCCCAACTGCTTCTTCAACAGGCTCACCACCCACATGAGGTCGTGGTCATCGTTCGGGTTCTTGGGGATGAAGTTGTGCAGGTATTCCCCGGCATAGTTGCGTTTGATTTCGACGCCGGTAATGCCTTTGGCCGACTCGTGGATGGCTTCGATGTCAGCGACTTCCGCCGGGGTGAACTGAAAGCGCACGGTGGACACCACCTTGTCCTCGGACATCTCCTTGCGCCTGCCGCGTGGCCACTCGCGCTTGAGATTGTAAGGCTCATCGTGGAACGGTTTGAACTTCCAGAGCGCAGTGAGCAGCGAGGTCTTGCCCGACTCGTTCTTGCCGACGATGGCCGCGATGTCGTCGATGGCGACCCAGCCGGAGTCCTGGATGGAGCGATAGTTTTCGATGCGAAATTCGGTGAGCTTCATTGTTTGTTCTCCTGCGTGAGCCGAGTGTCCCAGTTGAGTTCGATTCCTGCCGCGTGGTCAGCGCGTGCCTTGTCCATGCACGCATTCGCCCTCGTGTGAGTGGCGGGTTCAATCTGCGCCGTGTAGGCGACTAAGTGTCCCGATGGCATTTGGTGACTCTAGTTGAACCGGTGCCGACCGGGCAAGCGCCACGCCAGCGTCCGTGATGACAAGTGAAGGTGCCATGTCGTCGAGCACGGGACACGCTCCTGTCCCGGCGTCTCGAACGTGAACACCGCGCCAGTAGTTACAGCATGGCATTGTCAATCATTGTCGGCCCAGAGCAACCGCGAGGCAGCGGCCCACGGAACATTCCGACGCCTCCCCCAACCGCTACTGCTCCCCCCGTGGTATGTCCCACCCGCTTCGCTGACCCGTTCGACCAACGCATCCTCGATTACGCCAGAGAACGAGTCGGCTTCGCGGTGAAAAGTTGGACGATGGTAAACGCCATCACGAACAGCTTGAAGCCGTCGTCCGAGGCAGAGCGACGGCGAATCGTAAAGGCGCTGCTGCAACGGCTCAAGTCGCTGCTGCACAGCAGGGTCGTTCGCCGCGCTGGTCGCTACCACGTTTTCCTGCACGTCGAAGGGCAGCCCGCGCCATTGTCGCCGTTCACGCGCAACATCCCGCGCAGGAGACGGCGAGTTCGACGGAAGCAAGTGTTGCGGCAGGGTGCTGCTTCACTGGCAACAGCACACCTTCCGACCTCGGCGTCCGCGTCGCCGTCCCAAGCGTCCCAGTTGAGCAATTCCGCTTCTGCTCAGAGCTTTACTGCGTCTCCACCCGCGAACACGGCAATCAACGAATTATCGAAAACCAAAAGCGCACAGGCTCCCGGTCTGGAAGTTCAAGCTGGGCCGACTTTGGAGCGACCGGCTGCCAAAGGTGCTGGGCTGGCAGCGGGAATCAAGCAGCGCATCGCGTCATTTCAAGCCGGGGCGAAACTGGCCCGGCACAGGCAGCAAGCACCGAAGAAGTGGACTGGCTATGTGCATCGTCAGAGGTGCTGGCGTGGTAGGCGCGTCTTCGTGGCTGGTGTAATCGGCGGCGAACTCCTGCTTGCGCGGCGCGGAGTGGTCTATGTCTTTGCCGACGAACCAGTCACCATTACCGGTGGCCAGTATTGGAAACTGAAAGAGCATCAGGTTGTCCTGAGCAAGCTGCCGGAGGCCGTCCTTTTGGGCGCACAAAAGCGCGGGAAGAAGGAGCGTCCCAGCGAACGCAAGGCCGAGGCGTGCAGGCGCAATGGCGCATGTCCTGTGCGTCCCGGTTCACGACCTCGTGGACGGCCACGGACAGCGGCGTCAGGTGGGAGATGATTCCTGGGGTGGAACCGTCCGAAATGCCAAGCCTCGGTATCCCCGGACGTAACGACCATCCTTGGCTTTGATGGAGCACGAAGTCCTTGAGTTGAACAGGCGGAGCATCATGGGCGGCAGCATCCGGCGCACTTGGCTGACGGAGATTTGAATCCCCTCATCCGCCAAAATCCCGGACAGTGCCTCCGCCAGTGCCGCAGCACCGATGCTTTCCTTGCCCTGGGACAAGTTCGCGAGCAGTTCATGTTCAACGCGCAGTTCAAGTTCAGTCCCGACCTCCGTGGTGACGTGTGGCTGGGACGCGGCACCGAGGTCGCAGGCTACGGACTCAAGCTGTCCCGCGACCTGCGTGAGTGCGTCGATGACGGCCTCTGCGGTGGACGCCGGGACGATTGAGTGTTCCATTCGTAGTGTCGTATTCATTTTGCTTAACTACAGGCGATGACTCGAAGTTCCTGAACATCCCGTTCCGCATCCCCAACCCACCCAGCCTCCCTGCCGCCGGAAACTTCGGATGCTTCCTCCTGACTCCGGTTTTCCGGGACACCGAACAACGTCCCGGTCGCATTGGTCGGCGCGAAATTGGACATGGGAGAAATGTTTCCGAAGTTTCCGACATCTCAAGGAGCCTCCCCCTCCAACTCTGCGGGAGCGAACTTTGGGTCTGCCGCAGCACGTAACCCCATCCAACCTTTTTGTTCCTTATCGCCGTCAGTTTTGCGGCGTAAAATATCGTTCCTGACCGTTGTTCCATGCGCTTGGAGCACAGCTTCCTCGATGTATCTGCCAAACTGCGTCCGGGTGAGCGGCTGCCAGTCCCTTGCTGCGCAGAAATCGACGTAGTAATCGTAGGACTCCGTGACGGTGATTGATGCGCCCTTGCACGGAACCAATCCCTCCTGTGCGAATGCCATGTAGCTGGTGCTTTCGGCCAGCAGCGCATCACGAGCAAGTTCCTGAGCAGGCGTGAGGTGGATTTTCCATCCGTCCGCCCGGAGCTTGTCCATACCGTCAAGCATCCAGTTCAGGATACCTGGCCCCTCATCTCGCAACAATTCGGCGCTGAGGTCAGGCCGGACATCGGCCTCGTCCAAAGTTTCGGACTTAAACTCAATGTAGATAAGCCGCCGCTGCCATGCGCGAACATCGCCCTCGACCTTGACCCGGAGCTTGTTGTTGGCGCAGACCAGCACGGGCAAACTCAACTGCTGGCTGGGACGTTCGTTCGCCCCCTTGAACTCAAAGTTGGTCTGGTCACCACCCGTGATGGCCTTGAGGACGTTGGCCCCTCGACAACTCAAAAAGTCCGCAGCAGCGTCGCCGTCGAAAGCCAGCACCTTTCCGTGCAAAGCAGAAAGTTCAAACCGTTCATAGAGTTTGTTGGCTCGGATATAGCCCACATTGCTTGCTCCGATGATGCCAATGATGATGCGAGCAAGAGCGCCTTTCCCGTCACCACCTTGCCCCTTGAGGATGAGGAGCTTTTGTGACCAGTTCTTACCGGTCAAGATTTGGCCGCAATACCTTTGGATGACATCAATGTCCTCATCGCTCAGGCCGCGCTTGAGCAAAGTGTTGATGAACTGCGGGCGCTTGGCGTGCGGGTCGAAAGCAACAGCGAGTTTTGACCGGCGGCGATACGAGGGTGAAAAGGGCAGCAGTTTCCTGTCGCTGAGGCGCAGCATCCCATTCTGGCAGGCCACAAGCTCACGGCCATCGCGCTCGAAGTAACTGGTGTCAACCTCCGACCATCCCTTGCACCGCGCAACAATGTCGCGCAGCACTTTTTTGCTCCGAAAATGAAACATGATTGGAGTGGTGTCGCACACCGCTCCGCACTCAATCGCGCATAACCGCAGGATGTCGCTCAGGTAAGTTTCGACCACCGCATCGCTGGCCCTCTCGAATACCCCAATCTCTGGCCGGTAGGCGTAAAACGATTTCTCGGCCCGGACGAACACCATCGGCGCATCCGGGTTCGCTGGCTCGCTCATCACGTTCGAGATGAAGTCTTCATTGAGTCCTGCGACATAGATTTCACCGTCCTTGGGCTGCTCCAACCGGAATGCAGGGCCATGTCGGGAGGCCAGTGTCGGGAACCGTCGCGCCATCCAGATGGTCGGCAGCACAGGTTGGGGTTTGGAGTCGCTCACAACATTCGTGGTGGTGGAAGAAACATCAATTACGGTGGGGTTATCGCCGGGCGCGGCTGCGGCTGCCGCAGGCGAGATTTCGAGTTCGGCGTCCGCCTCGATGGCAGAGTATTCTTCGAGTGCGTTGAAGACGCGCTTCATGCCCACCAGTTCCCAGATTTCGCGCCTGTGCTCGGCATCACCTTGATGCGCCGCGCAGCCATAGCGACCATCAACACGAATCGACAGATGCACGCCCTTCTTGTCCTTGCCATCCTCCGCGCACGCTGGGCACCGTGCTTGCCAGCCATCCTTTCGCCTTACGACGCATTCCAGCTTATTGAAGTCCAGCCTGACCACGCCATCACCGGCCTGCGCCTCGCCCCCCGACTCTTTCCGGGCCTCAGCTTCCTTGAGCCGAAAGCCATCCGGCCAAACCAACTCATCAATCCTCATCTCGACCGGGACAACCTCTTCAAGCTCGTATTCCTTACCGCATGGGTGAAGTCCTGACAGGATGGTAATGAGCGCACAGCGAAGCTCACCACATGCTTCGCCCGCTGCGTTCACGATTTTCCGCACCGAGCGGTCGAAGTCGCCGAGGACACGGATTACGAACACACCCCCTCGACTTCCACGTCGGCGTGTGGTCTGCCTCAGTTTTGGATTCTTGAGCTGCAACTGCTCGTAGCATTCCTCCGTGTCGCCATCAATGGTGACGTAGTTCCCCGCCCCGTTGAGCATGGCGATGTTGGAGTTGTCCAACCGCTCCAAATAGCTGGCATCCTGCATCGCTTCGCCGTCCGTTGTTAGATACCCCTTCTGCAACAAGTCCTTGCTGCCATACCCCACGGGCACGAGGACGGCCTCCGAGCCGAGCACGTTCATAAGCCTTGCTGCGCGGCCTTGCTCCGGCTTCTTACTCCCTGAAAGCAGGAAAGCACTATTGGCCTCCGCGAAGCTATCCAGCCGATGTGGCATAGGGGGCCATGTCAGTGGAAGCACACGAAACCAACGGCGAAAGCGGCTGGGGTCGAACGGGCTGGAGTCGCAGAACTCAACCTCAACAGCACCATGACTGTTTCGGGTCAGGAGCAAGTCACAGCCTGATTGCGTGGACAACAAGCTCTCGATACGGGGATGGAGGCGCTCAAGCGCGGTGCCGTTTAACTGCAAATAGGCCATGTGCTGGCGATGGTCAGGCACGGCTACGCCATTGCGCTCACGGACGACGGCCTGCCACACCCAGTAACACTGTGGTTTATGCCCGCTGTCGCAGACGGCACATGACCCTCCACCGCCCAGAACGCGGCAGGTATTTCGCGGACACGACACTGAGAACGGCCCAAACCAGTGATGCGTGGCGAGGCGAACCACGCAGGAAAACTTTCCGCTATCGCTCTCGTATTGTGCGGGAAGGAGACGCACGCGGACGACATCACCTTCCGTCACAATCACTCGCGGCGGCTTTGGCTCCACGCCCGCAGCGAGTGCGTCAGCCCAGTGGCTTTGGGATAGCACGTCCAACTTCTCAATCGGGAGCACATCGCAGGCGTCATCGCCGCAAAACAGCCCAAGAGGTTCTGCCGCCATGAACGAGGATTCATCCTCGTCCACGCCGTTGACGAAATCAGTTTTCTGTGGCTGACTATCGTCAGCCGCTTTTCTGGCGGTAATCTCTGCCCCGTTTGCGCTGGCAGGCGCGGCGGGGCTTTTTTTAGTTGTCATGGTTTTCCTTCTGTTCTCATCAGCTTGTTTCTGCCGGTGCCGGGCACTCACCTTGGCCTTCGGCTGACCGGCAACGGCCTTCGAGGTTTGATGTGGTGTCTACCGTATGGCGCGAAATCAAATCATCGCGCTGCCCCAATCGACTTCATCTAACAGTTCTGCGAACTCCGGCCATTGTGCCGAGACTTGGCATCTGACCTCATCGAGAACCTGCTGGCAGCGGCGGAAGAGAACAGGCTTCGAGCTAGACCACGGCAGCTTTGACACTTTGACGGTTGCCTCGGCGAGCTTGGGCCGGGGTTGGGATGACGGTTCATCGTCATAGTCGGGACAATCCATCTCTTCGATTTGCCCAACTACGTCTTCAAGTGCTTCGGCTATCTGCTGCACGGCGTCACCTGCCTCTTGCAGTTCGTCATGGCGCATTGAACCTTGAAGGTTTTCCGGGAGGTTGTCTGCGGCATTGGAGTATCCCTCGCTGATGACGGAGAGTGCATGGCAGACTTCTTCAAGTGCAGCTTTGACGCTGGGTAGCGCGTTCTTCCCGTCTGAGGGTTTTGTGTTTTTGGTTATTTTATTCATGGTCGTGGTCACGCCCGCGTTTCATTGGTTACAGGGCGCAGACGGGCGCTGCACTCGGTAGAATTGTATTGTTGGTGCGCTTGGGAATGGCGGTATTCGACAAGACAGCAATTCTGTTTTGGTGATGGCTAGTTTGCGCTACAGAGGTCATCAAACTTGCGACGAAACCTCCGCCTCACTCTTTTCACTCCGGCTCCGACGCAGGGCTTTCGTTACGTCGTCCAACCACTTGCGGTCTTGGCTGAGGCGTTCAAGTTCCGATGTGGAGAAGTATTTGACGGTGTTCTTCGCTCCGCCGCCAAGGGGGCGAAGGAGTTTTTTCCGAACCAGAATCGGAATATCGTGACCCTGCACCCCGACAAACGCCGCTGATTCCTCCGCGTTCAATCGGGCCGGAAGACGGCGTAGGTTCAGCAAGGACTCATATCCACGGTCATTGAGAGTAATGCGCTTCATGTGCCCTGCGTTTTATCACAGGGCTTGAGGGCTACGAGCGAATGCCGTTCCCCAAGATGTCACTCAGACATCTTGGGGAAGCCGAGAGTGGTAACTCTCAAATGATTTCCAGACGCTCTCCTTGATGCGCGAAATCATGTCGTCGCGCTGCATGTTTGGCGTCAGTTCTGGCATCCCGCGCCTTGTCGGGTTCTTTTTGCTGGCCGACTTCCCGATGGTGGACATGAGTAGGTCTTTATGAGGCTGGCCGTCCGTTGCGACCAGAAGGCGTCGCCAGCCAATCTCAAACCAGAGTGGCAGGGTCAGTCGGGTCAAATCGGGGAGGCAGAGCTTCTCGTGGTTTTCCTTGAGCCAGACTGCGAGGGAGATGGCTACCTTCGTCGCACTTGAACTAGCCTTCCACTGTCCTCCGTGGATGCAGTCCCGGCCTAGTTCGAGATTCTTGAGCATTTGCTTAACGGCGTTCTGTATGAATACCTTTTTGCTCCATGTAACCGGCCATCCCGAAGTGTGCCGGGCCGTTGGTCGGAGCAGGTGCGGGCGATGCCTTCCTAAACCGGTCAGGTAGGTCGTGGCCCAAATCGCAATCTCGGCTAGTGCTTCCGCTGCGGCTTGGTCGCCGCGCATGGCTTGACCGTAGAACGCCTCAACCGCATAGCTGGCGAAAGCTTTGGTATTTTCCAACTGGCGAGGATTCAAGCATTCGGCTGCGTTGACCTCGGTGGGCTTGGATTCAGGGGGCTTAGTCAGCGTGACCATTTGAAGCCGCGAGCACCCCTTGGAAAACAGGTGCTCGCCACATGTAGGACACAAGGACGACAGGGAGGAAGGATTAGCAGTGGTAAACGCTGCTGGGCGGCTGGTTATGATGGTGAACGCACCGCGACAGTTGGCGCAGGTGAGCTTGAGATGCGTGACACTTCGCTTCTTCTTGACGGCCATGCGTGAGAGGTTAGCCGCGCCGAGATGTGCGGCCAAGTCACTTCCAGCGCACTTCCAGCGATTGCATATCCCTGCAATACCCCACGGCTGACGAAGAGTGTTGAAATCTCAGCAAAACCCTGTAAAACAAGGGCGGAACAGAGGCGAAGATGGTCGATTCCGACCCTCGCCTCCACCCAACTTCGTTGGGGTTTTGGAGCGAATCTGCGGAAAATTGAGGGAAAAAGCCGCGAGTTCCAGTGGATCCTTCAGTGAAAATGGCAGCTCCGCCACTTTTTCGGACTGCTCCTTCACTCCCTTCCACAGCTCGCTAACCTTTTCTTTCGCAGGTGATTCACGCTGCAACCAATGCAGGTGGAAATGAATCAGCGATACCGACTTTTCAAACGGTCGTGGGGCACGTTCTACGTCGAGGACATCGAGACAGGCAAACAGGACAGCCTCGAAACCAAGGACAAGAAAGAGGCCCAGCGTCTCTTTCACGCCAAGAACGAAACGGCCCATCTTCCCGCGTTCAACCTGAAGATGGCACGCGTGTATTTGCAAGCTGCAGACCCCAAGGCCATCACTCGAACTTGGCAATACGTCATGGACGAAATCCTTCGGATGAAACAAGGAGACACACATCGTCGCTGGCTTGTGGAAACGAAACGTCAAGCCTACGACCCCATTCGCAACAAGCTCCTGGTTGAGACGCAAGCGGAACACTTCCTTCTGGTGCTTGCCGACCACAAGGTCTCTACCAACGTCTATTTGCGCCGGCTGCACAACTTCGCCTTGGACATGAACTGGCTCGGATGCACGGTCATCCCCAAGCGTCAGTGGCCACCAGTCGAGTATGGGGAAAAGCGCGCCATCACCCTCGAAGAACATCAGAAGGTGGTCGAACGAGAATTGAACCCGGAGCGGAAGCACTTCTACGAGCTCCTCTGGCAACTGGGTGCATCACAGTCCGATCTGGCGCATCTCGATGCCAAAGACGTTGACTGGGTTGACCGCACCATCACGTATCACCGGATGAAAACGGGGTCGCTGGCGCAACTGCACTTCGGCGAGTTGGTGGTAAAGATCTTGGAGGAACTTCCTCGAACCGGCCCTCTGTTCCCCTACCTCATCACCGTTCGCCCCTGCGACCGGGCCACGGAATTCAAGCAGCGTTGCGTGGGTTTGGGCATCAAGGGTGTGACGCTGCATTCGTATCGGTATGCTTGGGCTGAACGGGCAAAGACTTGCGGCTATCCAGAACGGTTTGCTCAGCAGGCTCTCGGACACAACAGCAAGGCCGTGCATCGGGCCTACGCCAAAAAGGCTATCGTGAAGATTCCGTCACTGGAGCAATACGAGACTGCTCACGAGCAAAAGAAACTGGTGCCGGTGCAGTTCGTGGTAAACAGCTGAAGGCCGCACGCGTTGGCCTTTCTTTCCCCTCATTGATTTGAGGCGTTGTGGAGCGTGCTGGCTCACCCAATCAGTAACTTGCTTTGTCTTCCGCTCGACAATAGCCTTGATTGAACTCTGTGCGAACTTCGAAAATGCTCACCGTCGACGTTGTGCTGCTGACAGCGGTGCGCGATGAGTTTTGTGCAAAAACAGAATCACTTAGGGAAACGCTGATTTAATCCATCTGTCTTCGGTTTGATAGCGACTACGAAGCTGAAGCTTACTAAACTTGCGGCATGACCCATCATGCCGAGTTTTTCCCAAGCCGAGTTTGCCGATAAGAAGAAGATCACCCGGCGCGAGAAGTTTCTGGCGCGCATGGAGGAAGTCATCCCGTGGGCCAGGCTGCTGGCCGTCATCGCGCCGCACTATCCCAAGGGCGAACGCGGCCGTCCGCCCATTGGACTGGAGCGCATGCTGCGCGTCTATTTTCTCCAGCAATGGTATGGGCTGGCCGACGAAGCCCTCGAAGACGCGCTCTATGACAGTCAGGCGATGCAGGGGTTGGCCCGCATTGATCTGGCTGCCGAGGGTGTGCCCGATGCCACCACGCTCTTGAAATTCCGCCGCCTACTCGAAACCCACGACCTGTGCCGAGGCCTCTTTGCCGCCATCAATGCCGACCTCACCGCCCGCGGCCTGTTGCTCCGCGAAGGCACCTTGGTGGACGCCACGCTGATCGCCGCGCCGCCCTCCACGAAGAACAAGGAACGGCAACGTGACCCGGAAATGCACCAGACCAAAAAGGGCCAGCAATGGTATTTCGGGATGAAGGCGCACATCGGCGCGGATCGGGACAGCAAACTGGTGCCTACCGTCGTGGTCACCGCCGCCAACGTGGCGGACCTCACCAAGACCGCAGAACTCCTGCACGGACAGGAACAACAAGTCCATGCCGACGCCGGTTACACCGGCGTGGAGAAACGAGCGGAGATCGTGACCTTGGAACGGAAGATCGACTGGCAGATTGCAGGCAAACGCGGGACGATCAAAAGCTTGGCCGAAGGCGCGGAGAAAGAAACCCTCAAGGCCATCGAGAAAGCCAAAGCCTCGGTCAGAGCGTTCGTAGAACACCCCTTCCACATCGTGAAGAATCTATTCCGGCATCGGAAAGTGCGGTATCGAGGCCTGGCCAAGAACGGGCATCAACTTTATACACTTTTCGGCTTGGCCAACGTGGTGATCGCAGGACGAACCGCCACGGCGTAAAAACATGAACAACGAGGAACCCAACCGGTTGAAGCGGTGAAAAACAGCAGGCCAACCCCGCTACCAAACCAGAACCGCCGCGCCAACCCAAGCCACCGCGCCCAAATTTCCGCCGCTGGAGGTTCAGCTTCCATCAGCACAAACTGAAATTTGAAAACTCGACGTTATTCAGCGTCTCCCTAACGGACCACCCGTGATCGTCACCGTGCCGGTCGACAAATTCAATTGTCCGAAAACGTGTGGTCCAGATTATACGGCGTCAATAAATACTCAGATCGCAAATCTGAAGACCTATCTCGCAGCAGCACCTGATATCCCAGACCCAGCCAACCGACGCTATTCCCAATCAGGTCTAAGGAGTGGAAGCACTGAACGTAATTGTAGCCGAGAATTGAACTCTCGACATGCCATCCGTAGCACGGGCGTTACGGTCAAAAAGTCGCGCCCGCAGGCGGTCACGAACCTCGATGGCACCTGGGAGTTCGCGCAACGCTTCTGCTGCGGCGACACGGTCACGACCAATCGCGAGGGCACCGTCACCACCAAGACCTACGACGTGCTCAACCGTCTGCTCACCACCACGGCCAGCGGCATCATCCACAGCAATACCTATGACGCAGCGGGCAACGTCTTGAAGGTCGAGCGCCTCGGCACCAATGGTTCGGTCATCGTCCTGCAGCGGCACGCCTACGACACGGCCGGCCACCTGACCGCCACCACCAATGCCCTCGGCGAAGTGACCCTGTTCGCGGAGGCGCACGGCGCGGCGGGCGTGACCAACACCACCACCCGGCGGACCAACTCCAGTTCCGGCCCGGCGCGCATCGAGGCGCGGTATCTGGACGGGGAGCGCCGGAGTCTCTCCGGCAGCCTCACGCATCCCGTGCGTTATGAATACGGCCCGACCAACGGCGGCACGTTCACCAAAGAGATCAAGCTCAATGCGAACGGCAGTGACACCAGCGAATGGACGATCCAGTTCCACGACACGGCGGGCCGCCCTTACAAGACCCTCTATGCCGATGGCGCATTCAGCCAGACCTTCTACAACAGCAAGGGCCAGCCGACGAACGAGATCGATCCCGATGGCGTGAGCAAGATCACGATCTACGATCCGCGTGGCCAACCCGCCTTCAGCGTCACCGACATGAACCGGGACGGCGTGATCGATTGGGTTGGAACGGATCGGATTACGTGGACAACAAACTATGTGGTGAACAACGGCTCGGCCAATGTGCAGCGCAGTGAGACTCGGGTGTGGCAGACCAACGGCGTGAACATGCCCACGCTCCTCTCGGTGCAGGACTCCGCGGTGAACGGGCTGGTGAATTGGAGCGTGGCCTTCGGTCTGACCAATCGCAGTGAGACGGCGTTCTCCGGCGGCGGCGTGCGCTACGCCCGGAACTACGAGCCAAACGGCACGTTCACGACGACACGGTTTGAGAATGGGCGAGCTATCGCTTCAGCCCGCACGAACAGCAGCACGCAACTGAGCGGAACCACTTTTGGCTACGATGAACATGGGCGACAGAAGTTCATCACGGATGCGCGCAATGGAACGATGACGAATACGTACGACAGCTTGGATCGCGTGCTTTCCCGCGCCACACCCACGCCCGACGGTACACATGATTCTCAGCGCACTGGGTATCGATTCGACGCTCTAGGCCAGGTGACTGCCGTGACGAATTCAGATAGCACGGTGACCTATTTCACTTCGCAGCCCAGCGGCGAGCGGACCAAGACTTGGGGCGCGCGCGAATATCCCGTCGAGGACACATTCGACCCACAAGGCCGGATGAAGACCATGAAGACCTGGACACTGTTCGCCGCCAACTATGGTTCGGCCACCACCACTTGGAACTACGACTCACAACGCGGCTGGCTCTCCAGCAAACGCTACGCGGGCAACACCGGACCAGACTATAGCTACACAGATGCCGGTCGGCTGAAGACCAGAACCTGGGCGCGCGGTGACATTACGGGCTATACGAACAATGCGGCGGGTGAGGTGGAACGAATCACCTACTCGGACGCCACTGGCAACGTGACGAACACCTTCGACCGTCGCGGGCGCGTGACCACGGTGAACAGCGGCACCAACGTGACGAGTCGCCTCTACAGCGAAGCCGGTTTGCTCCTGAGCGAGACGATGAATGGCCTCGTGGTGAGCAACCGCTTCGATGAGTTGCTCCGCCGCACCAACGTGGCGGTGGTGGTGAATGGCAGCGTGGTGGCTTCGACGGGTTACGGCTTTGACTTGGCTTCGCGGCTCGCGATGGTCACGGATGGCACGAACAGCGCGACCTATTCCTACGTTGCGAACTCGCCGCGGATCGCGCAGCTTCTCTTCAAGCAAAACAGCACGACACGGATGACCACGAGCAAGTCATACGATTTTCTGAATCGGCTCTTGTCGATCGGCAACGTCTTGGCTGGAGGGACGAGCGCCGAGAGTCCCCATTTCATGTCTGCCCTTAACTCTGCCAACCAGCGTACCGCGATCACCAACGCCGACGGCTCACGCTGGAATTACGGCTACGACTCCCTCGGGCAAGTGACGAATGGTGTGAAATTCTGGAGCGATGGCATGGCGGTGCTGGGCCAACAGTTCGGGTATTTGTTCGACGACATCGGCAACCGCAAGGTCGCCGTGAGCGGTGGTGATGCGTTCGGGCTGAACAAACGCACCCAAGTGTACACCGCGAACAGCTTGAACCAGTACACCAGCCGTGTCGTGCCCGGGTACCTCGACATCCTCGGTACCGCGACCAACACCGCAACCGTGACGGTCAACGGCGTGCCAACCTCGCGCAAGAGCGACTATTATCGGGCGGAGATTCACACAGAGAACGGCGCATCTGCCGCGTGGCAACCCATCACGAACACTGCCGTGCTCGCTTCAGGCACGAATGATTACGTCACGAACTGGACCGGCAACGCCTTCGTCCCGCAAACACCAGAACGCTTCACCTTCGATCTCGACGGGAACCAGACGAGCGATGGCCGCTGGACGAATTCTTGGGATGCGGAGAACGAACTCATCAGCATGACGAGCCGGAACTCTACTCCGAGTAACTCATGGCTCGATCTGCGCTTCGCCTACGATGCGCAGCACCGCCGCACCAGCAAAGTGTTGAGCAATTGGACCGGCAGCGCCTGGGCGAAAGCCTATGAGCAACGCTTCGTGTATGACGGCTGGAATCTCTTGGCGATTTGCGATTCGTCATCAGCCGTTCAGCTTTCCTTCCATTGGGGCACCGATCTGAGTGGCACCATGCAAGGAGCGGGCGGCGTGGGTGGCTTAATCAGTATGACCGTCCACACCGGCGCACTGGCGGGCGTGTACTTCTACGCCTTCGACGGCAACGGCAACGTCGCCGCCCTGATCAGCGCCGCCGATGGCACCGTGGTTGCGCGCTACGAGTATGATCCGTTCCACAGGTTGTTGCGCGCTACGGGTCCGCTGGCTTTCGTGAACCCGTTCGTGGCCGCCACGAAATTCTGCGACTGGGAGACTGGGCTGCTTTGCTACGGGTATCGGTATTATGATCCGGTTCCTGGACGATGGGTGAACAAAGACCCGTTTCGAGAAGTGGGTTTTGAGAAAATTCAAAACTCCCTAACGTGGAAAGAGCAGTTCTTAAACTTGTACGCATCGCTTGAAAATGACCTGATCAATGCGAAGGACTTCTTAGGCTTATTTAAGCTGGAAGACGCGAAATGTGCGACTGAGTGGGCCGCAAACGTTCCGCCAGCTGGCCCAATGTTTTGTGCTGAGAGTGCCATTGCGAGCCTATCCGAAAGTTTGTGTGCGGGTCAGAACTGAGCGAGAAGAAAGCACATGAGCAAGACGAAGACGGAAAAGACAAAACCGGAAGCTTTTAAGAACGGAAAGACGGGGCGGGACGTGACCCTGATCGATCAATGGATCGCGGA
>JANOQV010000301.1:0-39803 GCA_031414955.1 Pedosphaera sp.
TGGCCGAACGCGTCCCCAGCGGCATCCCCACCGCCCTTGCCGGCTTCACTGCCCAAGCCCTCGGCATCGCCGTGGTTAAAGTGAAAAATATCAAAGATTTAGAGCCACTTCGTCCCGCTCTTGTCGCCCCCCCCCCCAAACCCTGTTTTTTTTTGGGCCGCTCCCAAGCCCCTCCGCCTCTCCGGCTCCCAGCCCTTCACGCAGCAAATCGGGCAATACATGATGATCGGCGAGCGCACGAACGTCGCCGGTTCGCCCAAGTTCGCGAAGCTGATCAAGGAGAACAAATACGACGAGGCCGTGGCCATTGCGCGCCAGCAGGTCGAGAACGGCGCCAACGTCATCGACATCTGCATGGACGAGGGAATGATCGATGGCGTCGCGGCCATGACGCGGTTCCTCCAACTGCTCGGCAGCGAACCGGAGGTCGCCAAGGTTCCCTTCATGGTCGATTCCTCGAAGTGGGAAGTCATCGAAGCGGGTCTGAAATGCCTTCAGGGCAAGGGCATCGTGAACTCCATTTCGCTCAAGGGCGGCGAAGACTTGTTCCGCGAACACGCGCGCAAGGTGCTCAAGTATGGCGCAGCCGTCGTGGTCATGGCCTTCGATGAAAACGGCCAGGCCGCGACTTACGCCGAGAAGATCCGCATCTGCGAACGCGCCTACCGCATCCTCGTGGATGAAGTCGGCTTCCCGCCCGAGGACATCATCTTCGACCCGAACATCCTCACCGTCGCGACGGGCATCGAGGAGCACAACAACTACGCCGTGGACTTCATCGAGGCCACCCGCTGGATCAAACAGAACCTCCCTCACGCCAAGGTCAGCGGCGGCGTGTCGAACGTCTCGTTCAGTTTTCGCGGCAACAATCCCGTGCGCGAGGCCATGCACAGTGCGTTCCTCTACCACGCCATCAAGGCCGGCATGGACATGGGCATCGTCAACGCCGGCATGTTGGAAGTGTATGAGGAGATTGAGCCGGAGCTGAAGGAACTCGTCGAAGACGCCTTGCTCAACCGGCGCCCCGACGCCACCGAGCGTCTCGTCAATCACGGTGAGAAGCTCAAAGCCGCCAGCGCCGGCACGACCGCCAGCGACAAGAAGGTCGAGGAGGAGTGGCGCAAGGGTACCGTCGAAGAACGCCTCTCGCACTCGCTGGTCAAAGGCATTGACCTCCACATCGACACCGACACCGAGGAGGCGCGCGCCAAATTGGGCAAGCCGTTGCTCGTCATCGAAGGCCCGCTGATGGCCGGCATGAGCGTGGTCGGGGATTTGTTCGGCGCGGGCAAAATGTTTCTGCCCCAGGTCGTGAAGTCCGCGCGCGTGATGAAAAAAGCCGTGGCTTACCTCACGCCGTTCATGGAAGCCGAGAAGGCCGCGATGGCGGCGCGCGGCGAAGCCGTGAAGGCGCAGGGCAAAATCGTGCTCGCGACCGTGAAAGGCGACGTCCACGACATCGGCAAGAACATCGTCGGCGTCGTGCTCGCGTGTAACAACTACGAGGTGATCGACATGGGCGTGATGGTTCCGTGCGAGAAAATTCTCGAACGCGCCAGACTGGAGAAGGCTGATATCATCGGTCTGAGCGGACTGATTACGCCGTCGCTGGACGAGATGGTTCACGTCGCGAAGGAGATGGAACGCACCGGCTTCAAGGTGCCGCTGCTCATCGGTGGCGCGACCACCAGCCGCGCCCACACGGCGGTGAAAGTGGCGCAGCATTACAGCGAGCCGGTCGTCCACGTCCTCGACGCCTCGCGCGCCGTGCCCGTGGCGAGCAGTCTCTTGAGCGCCGAACAGAAGCCGGTTTTCGTGAAACAACTTCGTGAGGACTACCAAAAGCTCCGCGAACAACACAGCGGCCCGCAGGCGAAACTTCTCAGTCTCGCCGCCGCCCGCGCCAACGCGCCCCAGCTCACGTATGACCATCTGCCCCGGCCGGAGTTCACCGGGCCCCGCGTGCTCGCAGATTTCCCGCTCGCCACGCTGCGCGAGTTCATCGACTGGTCGCCGTTCTTCCACACCTGGGAATTGCGCGGCGTGTATCCGAAGATTCTGACCCACGAGAAATACGGGGAGGAAGCCACCAAACTGTTCGCTGCGGCCAACACTCTGCTTGATGAAATTATCGCGAAGAAACTCATCCGCGCCACGGCGGTGTACGGTTTCTTCCCGGCCAATCGCGTCGGCGAGGATGTTGAAGTTTACACCGATGAATCGCGAACTAAGCCCTTGACCAAGTTCCACTTCCTTCGCCAGCAGATCGAGAAGGGCGACAGCACGCCCAACTGGTCGCTCGCCGACTTTATCACCCCAAAGGTTTCTCATCCCTCAACCCTCAACCCTCAATTCTCCGACTACCTCGGCGCCTTCGCCGTCACCACCGGACATGGCCTCGACGAACTGGTGAAGAAATTCAAGGCCGACCTCGACGACTACAACGCGATCATGGCCGAGGCTCTGGCAGATCGGTTGGCCGAAGCCTTCGCCGAGTATTTGCACAAGAAGGCGCGTGAGGAGTGGGGCTTCGGCAAGCTGGAGAAATTCACGACCGAGCAGCTCATTGAGGAGGAGTATCGCGGCATCCGGCCCGCCGCCGGTTATCCCGCCTGCCCCGACCACACCGAGAAGGGCACGCTTTGGAAATTGCTCGACGTGGAGAAACTCACCGGCATCAAGCTGACCGAGAGCATCGCCATGTGGCCCGGCAGCAGTGTGAGCGGACTCAACTTCGCGCACCCGGAGTCGAAGTACTTCGCCGTGGGCAAACTGGGCCGCGATCAGGTCATTGATTACCACGTCCGCAAAGGGATGGAACTGGCCGAAACGGAGCGATGGCTCGGGCCGTGGCTGAATTACAACCCGGCCGAACAAAACTTCCCGGCCAACGCCCGCGTGGATTGCGCCTGCGGCACGCCGCACTGAGTGGCCTGCCGGAGCCAGCCGCTCCGAGGCAGGTTTTTCGCCGACACGTTGGACAGCGACATTGAGGGCACACTGTATTGGACCTAACCCGGCCCGTCCGGCGCTCTGCTCTACCCGGGCGGATTCTCGAACACCTTGTCCGCCGTCGGTTCGCGTTTCGTCGCGCCGCCGCTGAACACACCCGCGTTGAACATTACCAACGGAATGGGCGTGGTCATTTTGACCGGTGGCAATCTCACCAATATCGTCACCATTCCCATCACGCTCGGCGGGAACAACCGGATCGCTGGTAGCAACGGACTGGCGCTGACCATCTCCCGGATCAACGGCTCGGTCTCCGGCAGCTTCCTCGACCCGTCAACCTCGGCCCAGCGCACCGTCAAGGGCGTCGTCCTGCGCGACCAGAATTTCGGCGGCGGTGAATTTCTCGGCCCCGACCAGAGCGGCTCCATCACCATCGGCAACGCGCCGTAGGGCCGAGGAGCAAACCTCGCCTCATCTCCGCTCGCTCGGTGCCGCCAAGGCAGAGCCGGTCCTGAGGCCTCCCCGCGTACTGGCCCGAGGCCTGGCAAGCTCCAACGTCCTCTCCTCGCGTGGTCGCGGCGCGCTGGGGACAGCGACGCCCTCCCCAGCGTGGTTGGAACTGCGGGTCGGGCCAAAGATTTGACGCCCTGCTGTATCGAAGGCAAACAGTGTTCGTCTCGTTCCGGGCCAGATTTCTGATCTCCCTGGACCACCGCAGACGGGGGAACGAATGGCAGTCGATATGCTCACTGGAGCGCAGCCATTGCTACCTATGAAATTCTCAATCGAAGTCGGCACCAACGAGAAGCACCTCATCGAATTCAGTTTCAACCAACTGCTGGGCCGGGTGGTGCTCAAGGTGGACGGAGAAGTTGTGTTCAAGAAGGCGCGCTGGTTCTCCGAGCCGCTGCTGGATCGCTACGAGTTTGAAATCGGCCAGTTCGAACCCGTCCGTTTGCGCATCGAGAAGGAGCGCAAGCTGTTCGTCGGCTCCAAGTACCGCGTCTTTTTAGACCACCGCCTGGCGCAGCTTTATCAGGGCGTCTGATCGGATGTAGGGCGCGGGGTCCGCTTGGGAAGCTCCAACAAGGAGTCGGATGCTCCTGGTGGAGACCCGCGTTTGCGCGGTCCCAAAGGGGAACCGTGTCTGTGGCGAAGACGCGGCCCTCCAGACGTCGGCGAGGCAGGGCCGGCTGTGCTCGGGTGCCAGTTCATGAAGACGGAGAGCTAAAGATTTGCCGCTGTTCTGCCGCCGAAGTCATCAGCCCCGAACGTGTGGTTTGGGGTCAAAGTGTTTTCACCGACACCAACGTACGCACAAATGAATAAAGCCATGAAGAACTGGACCGGCAATCTTGGGCAGCTTGGCCGCGCGGCTTTGGTCGTGGCGATCCTCATTCCGACGGCCCACGCGGCCAGCACTCATTCCATCACCGCGGACGCGGACGCGTATGTTCGCTCTTCGTCCGAGAAGAAGAGCTTCGGCTTCGAGCATCAGATTGAACTGCGCATGGGCGGATCGGGCGCGACCGAGGGTTACTTGCAATTCCCGCTGCCGCAATACGCCGCCTATGCGGACAAAGTGGTGCTGCGCCTCTTTGCCCAGTTGGCCGATCCAGGCGCGATGAAGGCGCTCATTCGTTCCGTGGCGGCCGCGCAGTGGACCGAGTTGGAGTTAAACTGGCAGTCCCGGCCCGAGCACAGGGACACCATCGGTGCGCTCAATGTCGTGGGGCTTTCCGGGGCCTGGTACGAGGTTGAAGTCACGACTTGCGTGAAGGCCGCAGCGGCGGCCGGACAGCCCAGCCTCACGCTCGCCCTGGTGCCGGGCGAGGAATCAAAGAACCGCATCATTATTCACTCGCGGGAAAACGCGCAGAAGAAGCCGGAACTGGTTTTCTCGCGCCAACCCCTGAGCGCGAAGATCAGTTTCCTTCCCGCCACCGCGAGTCCGCCCGCCGGTTACCTCTCGGATCACGGTGAGGCTTTCGGCCCGCACACCAATGGATTCACCTACGGCTGGAGCGAGGACATCCGTGAGCACGTTCGCGATCGGAATGAGGCGCGTTACAAGAAGGACAAGTTCCCGCCGAACAAGACGCCGGATCGCCGCTACGATTTCACGGCCTACATGGACAACGAGAAGATGAAGGCCCCGGTCCGTTGGGAGATGGGCCTGCCCAATGGCAGCTACAAGGTGCGCGTGGTGGCGGGTGACGCGCAGAAGTACGACAGCATCTTCGGCCTAACGGTCGAACAGATTACCGTGATCAACGGTGTGCCGGACACGAATCGTCGCTGGCTGGAAGGGACCGCCACGGTCAACGTGGCCGATGGGCGCCTGAGCCTTGGCCACACGCCCATAGCCTCGAACAACAAGGTTTGCTTTATCGAGATCACGGAAGTGGAAAACTTGTTGGCACAACAACCATGAACACCTTGGGCGATTCCAGCGGGGCCACGCCATCGGCGGGCCAGATTGTCGGTGGCGGCCAGTACAGCCTGCATGTGCCGTTGAATGACACCGGCCTGCTCTGGCTCGGCCAGGACGAGGAGCAGCAAAGGCTGGTCGTGCTCCGGTTTTTGCCGGCGGAGTTCCGGACGGACCCTCGCGCCGTGGAATTGCTCAAGTCACGCGTGCGGGCGGCGGTGGCGGTGGAACAGGAAAACGTGTGCCGGACATGGGCGTGGTACGACGCGGACGGAGTCGATCCGTTTATCGCCACCGAATACGTCGAAGGGAAATCTTTAATCAAGGCCAGCAGTGGCGGGGCCGGGCGCGGTCTCGCTTGGGAGACGCTCCAGCCTTTGGCGGCCAGCGTGGCGTGTGGTCTGGAGGCGCTGCATCGCGCCGGGGTGGTGCATCATGGCCTCCGGCCGGAGAACATTTTCGTGGGCGCGGATGCTCGGGTAAAACTGTTGAACACAGTCGTCAGCGGCACGCTTGGTCATCCTCTGTGCGTGCCCGGTGCTCTGCAGGAGCCGTTGAAGCTGCGCTGCTTCAGCCCTCAACAATTGTCCGGAAAGCCGGCCACGACGGCGGATGATTTCTATGCCCTGGGCGCGACCTTGTTTGAGTTGCTCACGGGCACGCCGGTATTTGGCGACGCGAATACGGTGCTTCAGGATATTCAGTCCCAGGCTGCGCCGTCCTTGCCGGAGCGGCTAACCGCCGCCAGTGCCCCGCCGGTGCCGGAGAGTATCGTGCAATTCATCACCGCGTGTTTGAGCAAGGAAGCGGCGGAACGGCCCAGGACTCTGGAATGCCTGTTGCCGCGCGGGGAAATCGTTTTGCCCGTCCAACCGGCCTCTGTCGACCAGCCCGGGGCGAGGTCCGAGAAGAAAGTTATCCCGCTGCCGTCCACCATCCAGACGGCGGAATTGCTTGGGCAGATGCCGGCCCGTTCCGATTTGGAACTGATTCGTCGCGCCCGTGACGCCCGTCCGCGGCGCAACCACGCCTGGGCCATTGCGGCCGCGCTGGCCTTGCTGCTCGGCCTCGGTGGTGCCTGGGCCTGGTCGCATTTCGGCAAACAAGCCGTGGTCGAACAGCAACTGACCCAGGCGGTGCTGGATGTGTCCCGGCAGCGCGAGTTGGTGGTGCAGGTCGCCCGGCAGAAGGATGCGGAACTGGAACAGGAATCGTCGGCGCGAAAAAAGTTGGAGGCCGTAGCGCGCCAGGCCCGGGAAGCGGCCCGCCTCAGCGAAGCCAGACAAAAATCCGAGACCGAGGCTCGGGCGCGTCGCGAAGAGAGCGCGCTGTTGGCGGCGCTGGCCACAAAGTCCACGAACCCAGGTCTGACGGCGAAGGCGGTCGAGACAGTTCCCAGGAAGTTTGTCGGGCCGTCCGCGCCCTCCACTGACACCAACGGTTTTCTCGCGATCTTCAACGGCCGCGATTTGGCCGATTGGGCCGGGGACACGAATTTTTGGTCCGTCCGGGACGGGTTCATCACTGCGCTGGCCCGGGCGGATGCTCCCAAGCAGCGCCATTTGCTGACCTGGGCCAAGGGCGGAGTGGGAGACTTCGAAATGCACTTCACCTATCGCTTCCGAGTGTATCGCGGCAACAAATCGCCCAATGGCGGGGTGAACTATCGACTGACTGGCACGACGAATCTCACTTGCTACCAGTTTGATCTGGTCACGAACGCCCGGGACAACGGCTCGGTCAATGATGATCGCCGCCGCAACCGGCTGGCAGGTTTCGGTGATTGCGTTACGGCGACGTCCTCAAACAAGCACGAGGTGGTGGCGAGCCTGGGCGACACGAACAAACTGGCCGGCGTCCGCCCGGAAGATTGGAACAAATGCGTCATCATCGCCAAAGGAGATCGGGTCACGCACTACTTGAACGGCGAACTGGTCGCGGATGTGACCGATACCAGCAAGAGCAAGCGCCACCTGACCGGAGCCATCGCACTCGAGCTTTACACGCGCAATACGAACAACGGCGCGACGTTTCTCCAGTTCAGTGATTTGAAACTCAAGCGCCTGGGCCCGGAACCAAAAGGATCGACGCCAGCGCTGGCCAGCACAGACCGCACGGGTGGAAGCACCGGGCGGTAAATCCAGCAACTCGACGAGAGGTGGAGTTGGTGAGTTGGAATTCGGTGGCGCGTGTTACGTCCTGACCGTCACCCCCCATTACTTGGCGTAATATCCGAACCGCGCGCTGCGTTGGCCACCCCGCGCAGGGCGCGGAACTCGGCGAGTCGTCTTTCCACGCCCGACAAATCCGGTCCAGGGACGTGGGCGGGCAACACCACGAAAAACATCACGCCGCTCTGATGCGTGGTCGCGATGACTTGCCCGGCCTCGAAGACCCATTGTTGTCTTTCGGCCCCACTGGCTCCGGCGGCCTCGGCAATGGGACCGAGCCGAGGCCAGAGTTCGTTGAGCAGCGGTTCTGAGAATGTTGTTTCCCAGCTTCGGGAGAAGACGGTTCCATCGGGATATCGCAGTCCGCACGCGGCCACGCCGTTTAGTTGGGCCGCCCGGCTGAACCAGCGGTTGATCAATTCGCTCACGGCTGCGCCTCCCGCGCGCGTTGCACCAGCACCAGGGACTCCGGCTGAAATTGCAGGGCGCATTCCGCCGCCCCACCCCGGGCCGAAAAGAGCCGGATCGCGCCCAGACCGGCTGCGGACTTGAACCAGCACGAGTCCGCCAGCACTTGGGTCAGGCGCGCGATTACGGCCTCTTGTCCAGCCGGTTCACCCGCGAGCACTTGACCCTCCGCCGAGACGGCGAGCAGTTTAGAAGGCGTGCGAAAGAGGGTGCGCTCCTGGTCGGTCAGGATGAGCGCGGGGAAGGTGGGCGCGAGCGGCTCCGGCTCAGGACGGGGCGCGGCCAAGGCGCGCTCGGTGGACTCGTCGCGCTTCTGGGCGGCTTCCATGAGCAACATCTCCCAGTTCTGTGTGATCGTCTTCTGTGCTGGCTCGGCATAGGGCTTCAGCCGGAACTCGCCGTCTTGGAGATTGAGCAGGTGGTAGAAAGCCGGCTCGCCGGTGAGCGAGCCGACCACGGCATGGATTACGTTGCCGGTGCGGATGGTGATTTCCCCGGACTCACGTTTGGAAAAGACTTCCAGCACCGCTGAATTCCGTCGCAGACATTCGAGTTGGAGAATGTCTTGCAACTGCACGTTCTGCATCAGGCCGCTGAAGCCCTTGGAGCGTTCCAGCGCGAGCAGTTCGTGGAGGGTCAGGAAGAGGGTGTGAAATCCTTCCGAGGAAGTGGGCTTCTCCAGCAGCACCTCCAGACCTTCCTGCTTCATCGTCTGGTGCGTCTGCTCGCTCACATGCCCGGTGAGCATCACAATGGGCATGTTTGGGAAACGCCCGCGCGCCAGCCGGACAAACTGCGAACCGCTCATCACGGGCATGCGCTCGTCCACCACGATCATGTCGAACTCATGCTCCTTGAGGGCTGCGAGCGCCTCGGCCGGATTGTCGGCCATGATGACTTCCCAGACGCCCTGGCTGGCTTGCTGCATCAATTCTCCCGTCAGTTGGAGAAACGCGGCGTCATCGTCCACGAAGAGTATCCGTTTGATTTCGCTCATGGTGGGGCCGCTTCCGCCGGGGCCGACGACCGCCGGGCCAGTTCCGCTGCCGCCCGGGCGCGCAAGTGATCGGTGTTGATAAACGCCAGGCCGGAACGCACGGGTCTCGGATCGCTTGGCTCCACGGTAAATTGAAATTGGACGATATTTTGCAGGGCGGTGATTTGGGTCAGATCATCCGTGGTCATGAGCTTCGCCTGGTGCTCCACCAGTTTCGAAAGGGCTTGCAGGGCAGCGGCCGCGACCTCGCCATCTCGACTCGAGACGGTCAATGCTCGGGCCGCCGCGACATCACGGATCGAGCACAGAGCCTCGGTGATGGCCGCCAGGCGGGCTGGTTCGCCGTGGGTCGTTCTGAGGGCGGCCACGAGCGGGGCCACCGAGGCGTGGCCCCAGGTGGCGGCGGTCTGCCACTGCTCCAGTTCAATCGCGTGGGCCACGGCCTGGGCGGGGTTGCTCGGCACCCATTCCAAAGATTGCAGGGCGTGCGCGGCGGCCTGGCGCACCGCACGATTCGACGTGGACAGCAATTCTTGCAACGGCTGCAGCGCGCGGATGCTTTTCGTGGCCGCGAGGCACTGGATGGCTTGGGCTTGCGTGCTCGGCCTTGATTTACGGGCGGCCAGAATGAGCGCATCCACGGCGGCGGAGCCTAGCTTTGCGGCGGCTTCCCAGCGGCCCAGGGCCACGACATGGGCGGCGTGTTCAGCCTCGGTCGCGGCCGACCATCCGAACTGGGTCAATCCCACGGCAGCGAGACCGCGCACCGATTCGTCCGCGTCTTGCAGCGCGTCCACTAAAGCAGGCACCGCGCGAACATCTCCGGACTGTTGCAAGGCCCACGCCGCAGCTTCGCGCAACAAGGCGCTGTCCCCCCGCAAGGCGGTGTTCAGCGTGAGCATGGTTGCGACACCGCTCACCAACATCGTGCGCCGTACTTTGGTGCGTTGCAGGGTCTCGCTTACCTTCGTCGCGGACTCCGCCACGGCGGCCGAGGTCGAGTGGAGCGCCGCCTTGATGCCTGGCTCCGCTTGGGTCGCAGCGACGCTGACCATCCAATGTGGCGCGTGCGTCTGGAGCGACGATAGGGCGAGTTCACGCATGGACGCCGAGTCATCCACCAGACATTTGATGACGGCCTGGAGCAAGGAATCGCAGTGGGCGGCTGCGGCCACCGGAAGGAGCAGAATTCGCAACTCGTGGTCTGGGGAGGAAGAAATGATTTCGGCCAGCGCGGCGTCCATGGCTGGGTTGCGCGTTGCGGCGAGCGTGAGAAATCCCTGCCCGGCGGCCGCCCGCACCCGGCTATTTTCATCGTGGGTGGCCCGCTGGAGGGCGGGGATGATTCTGGTGTCGGCCTGACGCAACGCCGTCTCAATCGCCTTCTCCCGGAGCAAGGCTTGGGGATGGGCGAGAGATTTCTCCAGCATTTCCCACGAAAGAATTGGGAGAGGCTGTGCTGGGTTGAGTTCGTCAGCTTCCATCCACCTTGAGCCTGCATCGGATCATTTTGAGATAAGGAATCGGTTTTTTTCACGAGCCACTTAAGGGAATACGATCCCTGAGTGCAGGCCCATTTCTTGCGCGATCTGGTTCCGGGTGCCTCGCAGGTCCGCGCCTGTTTGGCGTCCCGGCCTCCGGCGAAACTGTTGGACCATGCACCGGACCGCGTCAGGAAGGTGCGCCGAGGCCCGGCCGAAACTTGCGGACGGCCACTCTCTGCGGCACAGTCCGCGCCATGTTCGACTCACGACGTTGTTCCACTCTGCTGGCCGGTTTGCTGGTTTTTGGTGCCGTGGTTTCAGTTCGCGCTCAAGTGCGCGGCAACGGTTACCTCGACACCGCTTTCACCGCGCCTTGTTTCGCCAATGCCGCGAGTAACTTGCTGCCGCGCGCGCTGCTCGTATTGCCCGATGGGAAGACTCTGGTCGGCGGCCATTTTTCCGTCCCGTCCGCCTGTGCCAATGGGATCACTCGTCTGGGCACCAATGGCGTGACCGATGCTAGATTTGTCTCACCGCTGCTGGCCGGCAATTTTGTCACCTGCATCGGCACGCAATCAAGCGGCAGAATCATCATCGGCGGGTTCCTCAGCGCACCTGGGTCCAGTTTTCCCGTCGCCCGAATCGGCACCAATGGGCCTCTGGACCCCGCCTTCAGTGTTTACTCGGCGGCCCCGCTGGTGGCCAACGCTCTCGTCGTGCAGCCCAACGACAAAATCGTCGCGGTCGGGGTGGGCGCGAACTCGAACAGCTTCATCGCCCGGTTTCACGTCCATGGCTCGCTCGACACAAATTTCGCCAACGGCTTCACGAGCGGAACCAGCGCCAACGGGCGCGGCCTTTCTGCGGTGGCCTGGCAAAATTCCAAGATCATCGTGGGCGGTTCCTTCACCTTCTACTCCGACGGCGTGCTGGCCAGAAATCGCTACGGCCTGGCCTGGCTCGACGAGGCGGGCCGGCTCGATCCGCTCCTGGTCGGTCCCCTGACCAACGCCGACGTGCGGGCCATCTTGCTCCAACCCGATGGCAAGGTTCTGGTGGCGGGACAATTCGAAATCAATGGCCAGGCCAATCTCTGCCTCACGCGGTTGCACGACAATGGCAGTCGCGATCTCAGTTTCACCAGTCTGAACGGCCTCGGCACGGTTGGCTTGTCCCTGGCGCTGCAATCCGATGGGAAGATTCTGCTCGGCCATTCTTACGGCGTGATGCGCCTGACCACGAATGGCGCTGTGGATGCCAGCTTCGGCCCGCGGGATGCCTTCGGGTTTCTCGGCACGGATGCCACCACGGCTACCGCGCTCGCCTTGAATCCCGGCGGACATCTGCTCGTGGCGGCAAGCCGCGTCGGGGCGAACACGACTCAGCGTCGCGGTGTGGCCCGCCTGTTTGCCGGCCTTCCGCCTCCGCCAGTGATCACTCATCAGCCCCAAGCGCAGACCGTCTTTGCCGGGACGAATGCGACCTTCTCCGTCATTGCCACCGGCGCTCCGCCCATTTTTTACAGGTGGCGCAAGAACGGCGTGTCTATTCCAGGTGCCACCAACTCCACCTTGGTCCTGTCCAACGTCCACTCGCCGGACACCGCCAACTACACCGTCCTCTGCGCCAACTCCGGCGGTGCCACCACGAGCCTGGTGGCCCGACTGACGGTGGAGTTCTTCACCAGCCCGCTGTTTATCATCACCAATGGTCTGGGCGCGGTGTTGCCCAACTTGACAAGGAGTGAACTGGAAATCGGCCGCATCTACACCGTCACGGCCCGTCCAGTGGTTGGTAATTTGTTTAGCAACTGGATGGGTGCCGTCACCTCGTCCGATCCGACGATCAGTTTTACCATGGAGTCAAATCTCACCCTGATCGTCAATTTCGTGCCCAGCCCCTTCCTGCCGATCCAAGGCTCGTATCGCGGGCTGTTCTTCGACACCAACGCCCTCGCCATCACGAATGCCCCCGGACACAACAGTGCCGGCGCGTTTTCGCTCCGACTCGACGGTAAGGGCGGATTCCAGGGCATCGTGAAACAGGGCGCGCGGCGGCGGAAGTTCACCGGCAAATTTTCCCTGGAACATGTGGCGCTGGTGGCGCTGCCGGCCACCACGCGCAATCCGGCGCTGACCCTCGCGCTGGAGATCGATGTCGCGAATGCCATTATCAGCGGCACGGTTTCCAACGCCACGTTCAGTTCAGCCCTGTTCGCGCTGCGGGCACCCTTCTCCTCACGCACCAATCCTGCTCCCAACGTCGGAAGTTATCGCGCTGCCTTTCCCGGCGCGGATGATCCGTCCCTTGCGCCTTTTGGCGATGGCTTCATGTCTTTTGTCGTCAGCACTTCGGGACGCATCTCCGGCCGGGGCACGGTGGCCGATGGTTCCGCCTTCACCCTGCTCACCACGGTGCTTTCCAATACTTACACTCCGGTTTACGTCTCGCTCTATCGCGGCGGCGGCTCGCTCTTTGGCTGGCTTACCGCGACCAACGGCGAGGTCAACGACGTCGCGGGCACGCTCTGGTGGATCAAGCCCGGCACCGTGGGCGGATCGCGTTACGCGGGCGGTTTCTCGAATCAGATCGAAGTGATCGGCTCGCGTTACGTCGCACCGGCGACCGGCACGCCTGCGCTCAACCTCAGCAACGACCTGGTCATCATTAGCGGAGGCGACTTGGCTGTGCCCTTCACCAATTTCGTCACGCTCGGGGAGGACAACAAGATCCTCGGCGACAACTCGCTCTCGCTCACCCTGTCACTGCGCCAGGGTTCGTTGAGCGGATCGTTCCTCGACCCAATCACCGCCAGCAAGCGCACGGTGCGGGGAACGGTGCTGCAAAAACAGAACCAGGCCCGTGGATTCTTCCTCGGCCCGGTCCAGAGCGGCCGGGTGTGGATTGGCCCCTTGGATTAAGTCCAGCCCAGCCCCGATGGCCCGGCGGTTTTCCCCGGTGGCTGGGCTGGTTCGTGATCGTGGACAAGCGCAGGGCGTTTCGCTCATGCTCGGCCCATGAAACACCTGACTCTGCTGGCGCTCGCCGCCACTGCGATCACCCTTCACGCGGCGGACAAGGACGGCTTCGTCCCCCTCTTCAACGGCCGCGACTTGACCGGCTGGACGAACATCAATTGCGCGCCGGAGACGTGGACGGTGCGGGAAGGCGCGATTCATTGCACCGGCCGGCCGGTGGGCGCGTTGCGTACGCTGCGGCACTACGAGAACTTCATCCTGGAGGCGGAGTGGCGGCATCTGAGCAGCGGGGGAAACTCCGGCATCTTCATGTGGGGCACGCCGATTAGCGCGCCGGGGGTTCCGTTCCTGCGTGGCGTCGAGGTGCAGGTGCTGGACCACGGTTACGCCACGCAATACGAGAAAGCCAACGGCAAGAAGTCCGACTGGTTCACCACGCACGGCGACGTGTTTCCGATTCATGGTGCGACCATGAAACCGTTTGGCCCGCATCGCGGCGACCGCAGTTTCCCGACCGAGGAGCGGAGCAAGCCGTCGCCGGAGTGGAATCACTACCGCATCGTGGGATCGAACGGCGTGCTGCGCCTGAGCGTGAATGGCAAGGAGGTAAGCGGAGGCGAGGATTGCAATTATCGCCAGGGCTACCTCGCCTTGGAGAGTGAAGGCGCGCCGGTGGAGTTCCGCAATTTGCGCCTCAAGGAATTGCCCACAAGTCATCCGGCCGCGAACCTGATCGCCCCGCTCGATCCAGGCTGGGTACCGCTCTACAACGGAGCGGACTTGCGCGGTTGGCGCAACGCGGAGGCCGCGAAAGTGCGCTGGCAGGTGAACGGCTGGCAACTGGCCTTGAAGCCGGGTGGCGCGGCAACGAGGCACACCCTCTGGACGGAGGCCGAATTTGCCGACGCAGAGTTCACGCTCGATGTGAAGCCAGGCAAGGACTCCACCGGCGACAATGCTCCGACGCTCGTCCTGCGGGGTCGCGAAGGGCAGGGGACGGAACTCCAACTCTCGGAAGCTGCGGTGGAAAAATGGACGCGCGTGCGGATCCAGACCAAGGGTAATGAGGCCGTGGTATTCGTCGGCGACAAAGAGGTGCGACGGGTTCCGGTCGCGGCGGCCCGCGGCGGGTTGGGGTTGAAGGACTCGGGCGCGGGCCTCGAGTTCGGCAACCTGCATGTGCGGTCCTGGTAGATCTGAACTTGGAACTCCGCCAGAAGCGCAAAAGCTGAATGCACTTTTATCAGCCCGGCTCTGCCGCGCGCGCTTTTCCGCCGCCCAAGCAAGCCCGCTGCAGAAGTTCGGATTGCGAGAACCCGGTTTGCCCCGCCTGGCCCGTCGGTATTTCCAGCAAAGGATTGCCTCGCCCTCAACCGGGGAATACACATCGACATGCGTGGGATGGCAAAGCAAGCCTGGCGGCTGATGGGTGCGATGACGCTCCTTTCCCTGCCAGCCTCGGCGCAGATTGATCCCTCGCGCCGGCAGCTTCTTCAACTCGGTTATGACGCGCCCTTTGTCGGACACGCGCCGCTGGCCGGATATGTTTTCTACTACCTGAACCATCCGGAGTTTTATCGCGATGATCTCACGATGCGCATGGCCATCGCGCCCGTGTACTTCGATTCCGAACTGGGAGTGGCCCATGCCTTGGGACCGAACACCGATCTCGGCCTCGGCCTGGCCGGCGGCGGATTTGCCGACAGCTACAACGAGGTGCGGCAGGGTGTTTACCATGCCGATGAGTCCTTCGATGGACATGGTGGCAGCGCGTCCCTGAGCCTCTATCATCGATGCAACCCCAATCAACTCATCCCGCTCTACGCCGTCCTCCGAGGCGGGGCGCACTATTCGACCTACACCGACCGGGAAAGCACGGACGGACGGTTTGGTCTGCCGGAAGATCATACCTCAGCCAATTTTCGCGTCGGGCTGCGGTTGGGGGGGAAGGAGCCGGTGCTGTTTCCCACCGTGGCCATGGAACTCTCAGTCTGGGCCGAATCATTAAACCGCAGCTCTTCCGGCCGCTATGGTTTCGACAACGATCGCGCGGTCCATGCCTCGGCCCAACTTTTCTACAGCCACGCTTACCTCGCCTACACTTTCGACCGTGGTGACTATTTCGCCATTGGCCTGACGACAGGCACGAGCGTGAAGGCGGACCGGTTCAGCGCCTACCGCCTCGGCGGCGTGCTGCCATTGTCCGCTGAGTATCCGCTCGTCATTCCTGGTTACTATTTTCAGGAACTCAGCGCCGACCGCTTCATTCTCTTCAACGGACAGTATGCTCATTCCTTCGGTGAACAGAAACGGTGGCAATTGACCGCGATGGCGGCGACGGCGGTGGTGAACTACATCGACGGCCACGAACAGCCCGGGCGCTGGCATTCGGGCGTGGGGGGCGGCATCGCCTATCAGTCGGAATCCGAGGTGTGGAAGGCCGGGCTGAACTACGGATTCGGCATCGACGCCCGGCGTGAAGGTGCCCGCGGCGCGCATGTCATCACCTTCGTGCTCCAGTTCGATCTCGAGAAATATCTGAACAAGCAGAGCAGCCGGCCGTTCCCGTGGGGATTCTTCTGAGCGACGGAACGCGGACCACCGAGTCCGCGAGTTCATCGAACTACCGCTGCGCCACCGCCGCGCCGGCCTCGCTCAACGCGTTCAACGATTGCGTGGCCTCCGTGCAGAGTTTGAGCAGCGGCTGCGGATAGAGGCCGATGAACAGGATGCCCGCCAGGCAGACCACCAACGCCAGCCTCGTGGGGAGCGGCACCGTAATCGACGACACGTCCGGCACATCCTTCGACCAGTAAATCGTACGGATGACACCGAAGTAGTAATAGAGCGAAACGACCACGCCGATGATGGCCACGCCCGCGAGCCAGTAGTAGCCGTGCAACCGCGGGCCTTCCTCGACGATCGATTTGAGCAGGAGAAACTTCCCGAAGAAGCCAGCCAGCGGCGGAATGCCCGCGAGTGAAACCAGCGCCACGGTCATCGCGGCGGCGAGGAACGGCGAACGGCGGTTCAGTCCGGCCAACATCGTGATGTCGTCCGCGTCGGCTTTGCGCGACACGATGGAAATGACCGTGAACGCGGCGATGACCGTGAACAGATAGCCCGCGAGGTAATAGAGGATCGCCGTGGAGCCAGCGCGCGTCGCCGCCGCCACGCCCATCAACAGATAGCCCGCGTGCGCGATGCTCGAGTAGCCAAGCAGGCGCTTGAGGTTCCGCTGCGGAATCGCGCAGAGGTTGCCGTAGAGAATCGTCAGCGCGGACAGCACGATGATGAATTTCTCCCAGTGCGCCGTCACCGTCACGTCCGGGAATGCGGTGAAGAAAACGCGGAGCAGCAACACGATGCCGGCGGCCTTCGAGCCGACGGCCAGAAACGCCGTCGTGGGCGCAGGCGAACCTTGATACACGTCCGGTGCCCAGATCTGGAACGGCACGGCGGCGATCTTGAACCCAAGCCCCGCCATGATGAGCAGCAGACCGGCAATGAGCGTCTTCGGCACTGCGTTGTGCTCAGTGACGTATTTCACATACTGCGCGAGCTCGTTGAAGTTCATCCCGTTGATCGCCTGATTCGCGATGACCGTCGTGGCCGTGCCATAAACCAGCGCGATGCCGAAAACCGTGAAGCCCGTCGAGAGTCCGCCAATGACGAGATACTTCACGCCCGCCTCCAGTGATTGAACCTTGTTCCGCTGAAAACTGGTCAGCACGTAGAACGTGACCGTGATGAGTTCGAGTGAGACGAAGAGCAGCACAAAGTCGTTGGCCGACGAGGCGAACATCATGCCCGAGAGCGCGAACAGGATGAGCGAATAGTATTCCGAGATGCCGGCCTCAATGCGGTCGGCGAACTCAGCGGCCATGATCAGCACGAGCACGGCGGCGACGAGGAAGAAGCGTTTGAAGAACAGGGCCAGCGGATCGAGCACGTAGCTCTTGCCGGCTGCGAATTGCGCCTCGCCCAGATTCGCGAAGGAGCCAAGGAACGAGCCGGCAAAGATGCACGCGACGCTCAGCGCGGCGGCGTAGCCGAGCTGGCGCTTGTGCTGCGGCGCGGTCCACAGGTCGAGCAGCAGAGTGCCCAGTCCGGCCAGGACCACCGCGATTTCCAGACTCATCAAGGATGCGTTCATGTCATTCAATGCTCGTGACGTGCGGATACTTTCGGATGCGCCCGTCCGTGGTGACGACAGGACAGTTGTTCAGCCGCGCGTGTGCCACGACCAGCCGGTCAATCGGATTGTCATGCAAGCCTTCCGGCAGGGAGTCTGCGGCCTCAATTAAAGACACGCCGATGGGCACCACCGACCAATTGAACCGGGTAACGTGAAACTGAAACCACTCCGGCCACGGGCGATCCAATTGGAGCCGCTGCCGTCGGCAGGCGCAGGCGATTTCCCACGCGCTGACCGCCAGCACTTCCACTTCGGAGGAAGGATTCTCCAAATTGCGGCGCAACGATTCGCTCAACCGCTGCGGGGTGAGCGACAGAAAGATGACAGCGCAGGTGTCGAGGACGAATTTCACGGGAAACTTTTGCCGGTGAGCATGTCCCAATCGCCTTGGGGAATCAGCGGCTCATCCACCGGGCCGAGAATTTTCCCCGTGCCCGTGCCAGAGCCGAACTTGGCGCGGGTTTGTGTTCCGGCCACGGGCACGAGCTTCGCGACCGGCACGCTCTCCTTCATGACCACCACTTCATCGCCGCGCTGCACGGCGGCGAGATGCTCGGCCAGGTGGCTTCCGAATTCAGCAATGGTCGCGGTCTTTGTCATGGCGGCACCGTATCAGTCGCGCGGCGTGGCGGCGAGCGCGGGTTTGCTGGCGGCGTCAAGGGTTGCGGCTTTCGTTGGCGCGCTGGTCATCGCCACGATCTCCTTCACCGCAGGTTCAATCTTGTTCGTGAGCAAACGCGGCGCGATGCCGAAGACCAGCAGCGCCACGAGCAGCAGTGCGAAGGGCACTTTGCGCCACAGGCTTGCGTCACTAACCACCGGGAGATTTTCCGCCACGGGGCCGTGCAGGATATTCCGCACCGCGCGCAGCATGTAGATCGCCCCCACGACCAGCGCGCCCCACGCGGCGATGACCACCCACGGAGAAAGTGTCTTCCACGCACCGAACATCACGAGCAGTTCGCCGGGGAAATTCGCGAAGCCGGGCAGGCCGCAGCCGGCCATCGCCGCCATGATCAGCGCGCTGCCGATGAAGGGCATCTTCTTGAGCAGTCCGCCGAGTTTGCTGATCTCCAGCGTGCCGGTTTGTTCGTTCAAGTAGCCGCTCAGGCCGAAACTCAGAGCCGCGAGCAGGCCATGCGCAATCATCACGAGCACCGTGCCGGTGATGCCGATGACGCTCAGGCTGGCGAGGCCGAGGAAGCAGAAACCCATGTGCGCCACGCTGGAATTGCCGAGCAGGAAATTAAAGTCGCGCTGCCGCATCGCCACCCAGCCGCAGTAAAGGATGTTGCCCAGCGCGAGCCACGCGATGAGATGCAGGTGAGCTTTGGCGACATCGGGTGCGAACGGAATCGCGATGCGGATGAGTCCGTAGAGTCCGAACTTCTTCAACACACCGGCATGCAGCATCGCTGTCGCGGCGGGCGCGGAGCCGTAGCCCAGCGGTGCCCAAGTGTGGAATGGGAACAGCGAGACCAAAATGCCGAAGCCAAAGAGCAGCAGCGGAAAGATGAACTTCTGTGATGCGACGGACAGCGGCGTGGTTTTCAAGAACGCCGTGAGTTGCACGATGTCGAACGTGCGCAGGCCGGACTGGAGATAGAGCGCGATGAGTCCGACCAGCGCGATGAGCGCGCCCACGCTGAGATACATCGTGATCTGGAAGGTCGCGTAATTCTTCTGCTCCCCGCGTCCCCAGACGCCGATCATGATGAACGTCGGCACCAGCGCGAGTTCGTGGAACGCGTAGAAGAAGAACAGGTTGAGCGACGCGAACGCGCCGAGGATGCCACCCACCATCACGAGCAGCAGCAGGTAAAACATCTTGGCCTGCTTCTCGATGCGGTGCGAAACGCACGTCGCCGCGAACGCGACAATCGCGCCCATGAGCAGCAGGCCCACGTTGATGCCGTCCACGCCGACGTGATAGCTGATGCCGAGCGATTCCACCCACGGAGTCTTTTGCAGAAACTTGTAGCCATTCGTCGCCGTCGCGCTGTCGAACTTCGCGAACATCACCACAGCCAGAATCATCGACACCAACGTGCTGCCCAACGCCACGAGGCGGATGACGAAGCGGTAGTCGCGCGGAATCAACGCGACGATCAGCGCTCCAAGGAAAGGGACGAGGATGATGTAGGTGAGGAGTGACATCGTTTAAGTGGCGGCGAGCTTTTGGATCGTGGCCTGCAAAAAATCGCGCGCGGCCTTTATGGTTTGCTTGGCTTCCTCATCGGTGACTGGCATGTCCGACTCGTAGTCGCCGGTCTGGCGCAAATTTTGCGCGTCAATCAGCGCGCGATGATGCGCCGGAGCCATCTGCGCCGTGCGCGCGAACTCGACCCCGAACGCGCTGATCACGGCCTTGTGCGAGGAAAACGCCTGGCCGCGCTCCAGCAGCAAGGCTTCAGCAGCGTAAAACATCGCGTAGTAGGCGCGCGACGCCGCGAAGTCCGTATAGCCTTCCCGCAGCAATAGTTCGGATGCCGAGAGGCTTTTCTGGGCCTTGTTGATGAGGGCTTGCAGTTCCGGCTTCACAGCGGCACCGCCTCCCGTCGGACGTTGAGCAAGAATGGGCTGATGCCCTTTTTGAACCGTTCCTCAGACATGAACACACGAGAGATCACGGTCGCATGTTTGAGGCACAGATCGGAAATCGCCTCGGAGGTGCGCTCGCTCAACTTGTCCCTCTTCTCCTCGTCCCGCACCAGCACCAGCACATCAATGTCTGAATCCGGCGTCTGCTCGCCGCGCGCGCAGGAGCCGTAGAGGTACGCGCCGACGAAATCGCCGCCCAGGCAGCGCACCAAGGCCGCGCGCACTTCGGGCAGAATCGTTTTCAAATCGTCAACGGTTCCGTTCATCGCAAAACAAGAATCAGCACCAGCGCCACGCCGAGGGCGAAGAGGAACGCATAGGTCTGGAGATTGCCGGTCTGCACCAGGCGCAGGGCGCGGCCGAAGATTTCGGTCGTGCCGTGCGCGCCGCGCACGCCCAGGCCGGCGATGATCCAGCGGTCGAACCAGTCGGCCAGTTTGGAGAGCGCTTCGTGGGTAATGGAGATCAGCCCGGCGTAAAGTTCATCGAAGTAGAAGCGGTTGCGCATGGCGCGGGAGAGCCAGCCGAGTTTTTCGACGAGCGGATCTTTGGTCGCGTTCCAGTAGCACGCGGCGGCGAGACTGATGCCGACGAGCGCGGCGAGAATGCCAAACATTGCGGCGAGCAGGTTGTGACCGAAGGGTTGGAGCAGCGATTCAATCCAGCCCCCGTGATGACCTGCGGCGGACGGGAACATCTTGCCGACAAACACATCGATGCCGATGAAGCCGCCGATGACGGAGAACACGGCGAGAATGATGAGCGGCGTGGTCATCACCTTGGGCGATTCGTGGGCGTGGCCGGCTGCGTCGCTCTTGGCCGGGCCGAAGAAGACCACGAACAACAATCGGAACATGTAGAACGCCGTGAGTGCGGCGACGAAGACGGCGACGGCGAAAAGCACGGGCTTGTGTTCAGCGGCTTGCGCGAGAATGGAATCCTTCGAGTAGAAACCGGCCAGCGGCCAGATGCCGGCCAGCGCCAGCGTGCCGAGCAGGAACGTCTTCCACGTCACCGGCAGCTTGTGCCGGAGCGCGCCCATCTTCCAGATGTCCTGCTCGTGGTGCATGGCGTGAATCACGGAGCCGGCACCAAGGAACAACAGCGCCTTGAAGAACGCGTGCGTCGTGAGGTGGAACATCGCGGGCGTGGGGCCGGCGAGGCCGACGGACATGACCATGTAGCCGAGTTGCGAAAGCGTGGAGTAGGCGAGGATGCGCTTGATGTCGTTCTGTTGCACCGCGATGAGCGCGGCGAGCAGCGCGGTGAAGCCGCCAATCCACGCGATGACATCGAGCGCAGTCCAGCCGTTCATGAAGGCAATCGCCTCGGGCCAGACGGTGCTGGAGCCGAAGATGAAGAAAACGCGGCAGAGCATGTAAACGCCCGCCGCCACCATGGTCGCGGCGTGGATGAGCGCGGAGACGGGCGTCGGGCCTTCCATCGCGTCCGGCAGCCAGACGTGGAGCGGGAACTGTGCGGACTTGCCCATCGCGCCGCAGAAGATCAGGAGCGCAGCCACATTCGCCCACACGCCGAAGGCATCGGGCTTGTTGGCGAGGAACTGTTTCAGCGCATCGAAGTTCACCGCGCCATTCGCCATGGCCCAGATCATGATGATGCCGAGCAGGAAGCCGAAGTCGCCGAGGCGATTCGTGATGAACGCCTTCTTCGCCGCGTCGCCTGCGGAAGGCTTTTCGTACCAGAAGCCAATGAGCAGGTAGCTGGAGACGCCGACCAGTTCCCAGAAGATGAACATCATCACGAAGTTGTTCGCGAGGACGATGCCGAGCATCGAGAAGGTGAACAGGCTCAAGCAGGCGAAGAAGCGCGAGAAGCCCGGGTCTTCGTGCATGTAGCCGTAGGAGTAGATGTGAATCATCAACCCGACGCCTGTGACGACGAGGAGCATCATCAGGCTGAGCGCGTCAATGCGCAGGCCGATGTCGAGCTTCAGCTCGGTGCCGATGGTCAGCCAGTTGAACGGAGTCGTCTCAATGCCTTTCGCCAGATCGATACCCTGCAAGCCAAAGAGCAACACCAGCGTAATGACAAAGCCCGCACCAATGGCCCCGATGGAAATGAGCGCGCTGACGTTCTTCGCGCGCTGCGTGAACAGCGTGATGACGCCCGCCGCCGCGAGCGGCAGCAGCAGGACCAGCCAGGCCAAATTTTCCGGGTTGTCCATTACAGTTTCATCGAGGTCAGGTCTTCAGTGTGCGCGGACTGGCGCTTGCGATAGAGCGCGACAATCAGCGCGAGGCCGACGGCAACTTCCGCCGCCGCCACGGTGATGATGAAGAAGACCATGATCTGACCGTTCAGATTGTTGTTGAAACGGGAGAAGGCAACGAGCGCGAGGTTCGAGGCGTTGAGCATGAGTTCGAGGCCCATGTACATCACCAGCAGGTTGCGCCGCAGAATGACGCCGAGCACGCCGAGCGAGAACAGCACGGCGCTGACGACGAGATAATGTTCGAGGGTGACGTGCATTTTTTATTTGGCCACAAAGAACGCAGAGAACACAGAGAGCACAGAAAGGAAAGGCAGCCAGCAGGCCAGTTTGTTCATCATGCCTTCCTCGGACGCGCTACCGTTGTTGAAGATGAACTTCCTGATTTGGAAGCGGTAGGAGCCGAAATTGATCAGCAGGCCGTGTTCGATGCGCGAGGCTTTAAGGTAGCCGAGCGTTTGGGCAACGTGCTCGTCCGCAATGGTCTTGGCTGCCTTCAGTTCCAGGATCAGGCAGTTGTCCACCAGCAGATCGGCGAAGTATTCACCGATGACGGTGCCATCCTCATCGTGAACTTTGAGCGGATGCTGCTGCTTCACATCGAAGCCGGCCTTCCGCAGCCGGTTCACCAGCGCGTTCTCATAAACTTTCTCCAAGTGCCCGTTGCCATGATAGACATGAATGTCGTAGGCCGTCTGCCTCACTACCGCGCTCAGTTCGTTAATCGTTTTCATGGTCGTTTCTCCTTTCTCTGTGTTCTTTGTGTTCTCTGTGGCTATTTCAATTCTTTCTTGCTCAGGAGAATCACGCCGACCATGGCGACGAGCAGCAGCACGGAGACGATTTCAAAGGGCAGCAGGTAGTTGGTGAACAGTTCCGTGCCGAGATTCTTGGTCGCGCCTTCGAGCGTCGGCGTCTTGCCGGTGCCGATGCCGGAGAACCAAATTGTTTTGATGAGAATGCCCGCGATGGCCAGTACGGCGACGAGACCCGTGGCGATGCCGAAAGTGTTGAAGCGCCGCCGCTCCTCTTCCTTGATGTCGAGCAGCATAATCACGAACAGGAACAGCACCATGACCGCGCCGGCATAGACGAGGATTTGCACCGCCGCGATGAAGAAGGCGTGCAGCGTCACGAACAGCCCGGCCAGCGCGCCCATCGTGAGCACGAGGAACATCGCGCTCGTGACCGGGTTGCGGCTGAACGGATTGGCGACGACCATCAGGCCGAAGACCAGCGTCAGCAACGCGAAGAAGTAGAAGAAGAGGTCTTGCATGGCGGTTACGATGCGCCTCCGACGAAACACCAAACACCAAACACCAAACACCAGAGAAACACCAAGCTCCAAACACCAACGACCGCATGAGCGCGCGACACACCGGTTGGAGCTTGGTGTTTGGAGCTTATCTGATGTTTGGTGTTTGGTGTTTGGTGCTTCATTCCAAGACTTCCATCACGGCTTGACGGGAAACGCCTCCTGCTCCTTCGCTTCCTCCGCCTTGTGCTTCCACTTCTGAATGCCGGGGCTGACACCGCCGAGGGAGAGGAGCTTTTCCTTGTCGTAAATCATCTCGGCGCGAGTGAGGCCGGTGAGCGAATAATCCTTCTGCAAGAAGATCGCTTCCTCCGGGCAAACTTCCTGGCAGAAGCCGCAGAAGATGCAGCGGAGCATATTGATCTCGAACTCCTTCGGCATCTTCTCCGCATTGGTGCGGTCGGCGATTTCACCCGCAGGGCCGGGTGGCACGATGCGAATGGCCTTGGGCGGGCAGACGAATTCGCAGAGCTGGCACGAGACGCACTTGGTGTCGCTGTCCTGATCTTTCACGAGGTAGGGCGCGCCACGATAGCCCGCGCCCACGTTCCACTTGTGCTCGGGATAGAAGCCGTCCGAGGTTTCCTTCGCCGCCGTGTTCCCGCGAAAGAGCGTGTTGACGAAATGCTTCGAAGTCACCTTGATGCCGCCCGCAATCGCCGGCAGATACAGGCGCTCCCAGAAGCTCAGTTTTTTGCGTGGAACAATCATTTGGTTGACGTGATGGCCCACAGCACGATGGCCGTGATCAAGATGTTCGCCAGCGCGACCGGGATGAAACGGCGCCAGCCCAAATCCATGAGTTGGTCGTAGCGGAAGCGCGGCAACATCCAGCGGACCCAGATCATCACGCCCATCAGCGCCAGCATCTTGCCAATGAAGATCGCGATATGCGCGAGGCCCATGCCGATGCTCGACGCCGGATCGGAGAACGTGCCGAACGGCAGCGTCCAGCCGCCGAGGAAGAGCGTCACGATCATGGAACAGCCGGCGATCATGGCCGCGTATTCGCCGAGGAAAAACAGGCCAAAGCGCATCGAGCTGTATTCGGTGTGATAGCCGCCCACGAGTTCGGTCTCGGACTCCGGCAAGTCGAACGGCAGTCGGTTTGTTTCCGCAAAGACGGCGACGAGGAAAATCACGAAGGCGATCGGCTGCTTGAAGATCATCCAGTCGAACAGGCTTTGCGACTGGTAGGCCACCATCCGGCTCAAATTTAGCCCACTGGTTCCAGCGAGGAAGTCCTGCCATGTCTTGCTCAGTTTCCCGGTGAAGCCATCGTCACCCACGAGCATGAACAGCGGCACGACGGAGAGGCCCATGGCGATCTCGTAGGAAATCATCTGCGCGCTGGAGCGGATGCCGCCGAGGAAGGGAAACTTGGAGTTCGATGCGTAGCCCGCCAGCACGATGCCATAGACCGCGAGCGACACGATGCCGAAGGTGTAGAGGATGCCCACGTTCAGGTCGGCGATGAGCATCTTCTGCGCGCCCATGAGTGAGCCAAAGGGGATGACCGCGAGCGTCAAGATCGACGGTGCCATCGCCACCGCAGGCGCGAGCCAGAAGTAAACCTTGCGCACATGGCCGGGCGTGAAGTCCTCCTTCATGAACAGCTTCAGGCCGTCGGCGATGGGCTGGAAGATGCCGAGGCTGACGAGCCAGGGGCCGAGGACGGGAATCTTCGGCACGAAGGGCAGGGCGGTGCGATTGGGACCGACGCGGTCCTGAATCCACGCCGAAATTTTCCGCTCCGCCAGCACCGCGTAGGCGACAAAAGTCATCAGCACGGCGAAGACGCCGACGATCTTGACTGCGCTGAAAATGATAAAGGTCGAGTCCATCGCGTCAGATTTGCACCGTCACGCCGGTGTCGCCGAGGGCGGCCCACGTCAGGCCATTGAACGCAGTTACTTCCTTCGCCATCTGGTTGAACAATCCTTCGATGCTCACGAAGCCATTCTGGCCGGTGACGTTGTGGACCAGCTCGTGCAGGAATTCCCACTCAGGCCGGGCATCGCCCTTAGGCTCCACGGCCTTCGTGAAGCGCTGCACCCGGCCTTTGACGTTCACGAACGACCCGCGCTTCTCGGCATGAGCGCAGCCGGGCAACAGGTAATGCGCGGCCTCGGTCGTCTTGTTCGGCAAGATGTCGCTGACGATGAGCGTGTCGAGCTTGGCCAGCAGGTCGGTGCCGATGCCGCGCTTGGTTACGTCTTCGCCGAAGACAATGAGCGTCTTGATTTTCCCAGCGCGAATGCCGTCGGCAATCTTCGACAGGTTGATGCCGATCTCGGTGAAGGAGATTCCAATAAGCCGTGAGCCGGTGGTGTTGGGATTGCGGTCTGCGCTGAGCAGCAACTTGTCACCTTCGGCGATGCGCGGGACGGAATCCGTCATCGCGTCGAGCCGGGTCGCGAGCTTCTTGAGCAGGAACAGTTCTTCGTTGGTCTGGCGCGCCGAAGCGACGATGGCAACAGAGCCTTGCGGCGCGCGCGCCAGCTTCTCAGAAATTTCCTTGATGACCGAACTCCAAGTGACGCCCTCCCCGACCCGAGACTTTGGACCTTGGACCTTGGACAAACGCTTCTCGCTCCCAATCCACTTGTAGTTCAGTCGGCCCGCGTCGCACATCCAGCAGCCATTGACGGCGTCGTTCTCGCGCGGTTCGTAGCGATAGACTTTGTCTTCGCGAGAACCGACGACCACGTTGCAGCCGGTGCCGCAGCTCGTGCAGAGGCTCTTGGTTTCCTTGAGGAACCACACGCGCATCTGAAAGCGAAAATCCTTCGAAGTGAGCGCACCCACTGGACAGATGTCCACGGTGTTGAGCGTGTAGTTGTTGTCGAACGGCTGGCCGGGGAACGCGGAGATGGTGTTGTAGCTGCCGCGATTCACGATGCCGAGCGCGTCGTCGCCCACCACGTCCTTCGTGAAGCGGATGCAGCGTGTGCAAAGAACGCAACGCTCCGCGTCGAGCACGATGCGCGGCCCGAGGTCGATGCGCTTGGGCTTGTGAACCTTCGCCTCCACGAAGCGGCTCTCTGCCTGGCCGTAATCGACCGAGTATTCCTGGAGCTTGCATTCGCCGGCTTGATCGCAAATCGGGCAGTCGAGCGGATGATTGATGAGCAGCGATTCCAGCACGCCCTCGCGCATCTGCTTCACGCCCGGCGTGGCCGTGTAAATTTCCATGCCCGGCGAAATCGGCGTGGCGCAGGCGATGGCGGGGCGGGGCGACTTGGCGATCTTGGGCGAGCCGTCCTCGTTGAGCATCGGCTTGCGGTCCGGTCCCATCGCGGGCGTGCCGAACTCGACGAGGCACATGCGGCAATTGCCCGCAACCGGCAGCTTCGGATGATAGCAATAGTGCGGCACGTCCACCTTCGCGAGGTTCGTGGCCTGGATCATCGTGGTTGCCACCGGCTTGCCTGTGATTGGATCAGGCATGGTCTTCGGCACGGCGATGGCCTTGCCATCCACCTTCACGGTGATGGTCTCGACCGCCGGCGCGGCGGGCTTTGCTTCAATTGTCGCTGCGTTCGACATGTTAATTCTTTGGGGCGGCTCCACTCCGGCGCGCCTCGTCGGCCGCACCCTTGGCGATGAACTCGTCCTTAAACTTCCCGATGAAACTTTGCACCGGCCACGAGCAGGCTTCGCCGAAAGCGCAGATGGTGCGGCCGCCGGGAATGTTGTTCGCGATGCCGAGCAGGTAATCCGCGTCGGTCTTGCGGCCTTCACCATGTGAGAGACGATGGAGCGCCTTCGACATCCAGAGCGAACCTTCACGGCAGGGCGTGCATTGGCCGCAGCTCTCGTGGGCGTAAAACTCGCTGATGTTCGCGAGCGCCTCGACGATATCGACCGAGTCGTCCATCACGATGATGGCGCTGGAGCCGGACATGGAGCCGGCGGCCGCGAGCGAGTCGAAGTCGTAGGGCAGATCGAGCATGTCGGTTTCGACCTCGGTCATGTTGCCATCTGCGCCCTTCTTCTTGAGCTTAAATTTCTCGCCGGCCTTGAAGACCTTCGCGGAAGAGCCGCCGGGAATGACGGCCTTCAACTTGCGACCATCGCGCAGTCCGCCGCCGAAGTCTTGATGGAAAATCAATTCACCAATCGTGACCTTGCCGACTTCGATTTCGTAGTAGCCCGGTTTCTTGACCAAGCCGCTCAGACTCACGATGCGCGTGCCGGTGTTGTTCGGCGTGCCGAGCTTGGCGAACGCGCCCGCGCCCATCTCCACGATGTGCTTCACGTTGCAGAGGGTCTCGACGTTGTTGACGATCGTCGGGCACATCCACAGACCGAGGATGGCCGGGAAATAAGGCGGCTTGATGCGCGGATAAGGCCGCTTGCCTTCGAGTGATTCGATCAGGCCCGTCTCTTCGCCGCAGATGTAAGCGCCCGCGCCGCGATGAACGTGAATCTCCAAATCGTAGCCGCTGCCAAGGATGTTCTTGCCGAGAAAGCCCTTCGCCCTCGCTTCCTTCAAAGCGCGATTCAGAATGCGGGCGCCCTCGGGCATTTCCCCGCGGATGTAGATGTAGGCCAGCTTCACGTCGTTCGCGAAGCAGGAGATGATCATCCCTTCAATCAACTGGTGCGGATCCTTGTGGATGATCTGCCGGTCCTTGAACGTGCCCGGCTCGGATTCGTCCGCATTGCAGATGAGGTAAATGGGCTTGCCGCTGCGGCGATCCACAAACGACCACTTCAGTCCGCACGAGAAACCCGCGCCGCCGCGCCCACGCAGCCCGGACGCTTTGACGTCTTCGCGGATGACTTCCTGTGGGGAAAGTTTTTTGCCGTCTGGCAAATCCTTCGGCGCGGTGGCGAGCGCCTTCTTCAACGTCTCATAGCCGCCGTGGCGCAGGTAGCACTCGAGGTCGTTCGAGTACCCGGCGGCGTCGGCGTGCTTGAGAATGAGGCGGAATTGCTCGGGCATATCAGCTTCTTGACTCGGGGATGAAACTCACTACCTTCTCGCGCCTCCGGCACTGCCCGATGGTGTAACGGTAGCACAAGTGACTCTGAATCACTTTGTCATGGTTCAAATCCATGTCGGGCAGCCAATTCATTTCCCACCCCGCTTGATCACTGCGTAGCGCTGGCGAATCAATTCCAAGTGCAGCAAATCTTTCGGGCGACCGATGGCGCGCTTGCTTTGCTCGATCAATTCGAGAGGCAACACGGCGACTTTGATTCCGTGCCATTCCATCCAAACCGCCTTTGAGAAAACGTGCTTGAAGGCCGAAAGGCCGGTCACTTCATAAACAAAATTCACCATGGTTCCGTCGGCCAGTTCTACGACCGTGTTGCGCACCATCTGGGCGCCCTGCCGCACAGCAAGGTTGATCGCGCGCATATAGTTGCGTGGCGACAGATCGATCCACAGATCCACATCAACTGTGGACCCTGGAACGCCTTGGAGATTCGCGGCTGACATGCCAATCACTTGGAACCGGATCTTTTCACCGTCGAGCGCCCCCACAAGCCGAGCGAACGGAGATAATTCACGTTCATTTGCCACCGTTCGTCCGGCGTTGCGGCCGCGAACCGGGCGAACAGGATTATTTCGTGCTCGTCGAGGCCGGGCATGCCCTTGAGTTTTCGATACACCTTTGGCCAATCTTTGAGCGTCGTTTTCATTTTTGCGCTTGGGTGCCATGACGGGTCATTTGCACTTCGCCAAGATCTCATCCGCCGTGGCCTGCGAGACTCCTTCGTAGAAATCCTCGTTGCACATCATGACCGGGGCGGTGCCGCAGCTCGCGAGGCATTCGACAAACTCGACCGTGTATTTGCCGTCCTTCGTGGTCTGCAGGCCGTGCGCGTGCGAATCCAATTCCAGGCGCGAGCAAAAGTGTTTGTGCAGTTCGCCGGAGCCGCCCAGCGCGCAGCTCAGCGTGCGGCAGACTTTGAAGTGATGCTTCCCGACCGGCGCGCGTTGCAGCATCGGGTAGAAAGTCACGATCTCGTAGATGTTGATCGGCGACAGGCCCAGCTTCTTCGCTGCCCAGGTCACGGCCTCTTGCGGAATCCAGCCGTGCGCTTCCTGGATGGCGTGGAGCACCATGAGCGAGGCGGCGCGCTGCTTGTCTTCCGGGTAATGCGTGAGCAACTCGGCGACTTCCGCTTCGAGCGCGGGCGTGGTTTTCCACGTCGCGTCGGAGCGAAGGGCGTTCGGGATGGGATCGAAGTGTTCGTTCATGCGCGTTGAAAAAGATCCAAGATCCAAGACCCAAGATCCAGAGAAGCTCCAAACACCAAGCACCAAGCAATCCACGAGCGCTCAGGGCGCAGGTTGGAGCTTGGAACCTGGAATTTCTCTGGAGCTTGGAGCTTGGGGCTTGGTGTTTTCATCGATCACACTCTCCCATCACAAAATCAATCGAGCCGAGGATGCTCACCACGTCACTCATCATGTGGCCGGGCAGAACATGGGACATGATGCTCAGGTTCACGAATGAGGGCGCGCGGATCTTCATTCGATAGGGCGTGCCGCCGCCGCGCGAGTTGATGTAGAAACCCAGCTCGCCCTTGGGATTCTCCGCGCCGAAATAAATTTCTCCGGGTGGCGCATTCACGCCCTGCGTCACGTTGATGAACTGGTGAATCAGTTCTTCCATGCTCGTCAGCACTTTGTTCTTCGAGGGCAAAGTGATCTTGCCGTCAGCGATGTTCACCGGCTCCTTGCCTTCGTTGTCGGGGCCGCCGGGAATGCGGTCGAGGCACTGGCGCACGATCCGCACACTTTGGCGCATCTCTTCCATGCGGACGAGGTAGCGATCGTAGCAATCACCCACCGAGCCGAGCGGTACGTCGAAATCCAGATCCTTGTAAACCAGATATGGGTTGGCCTTGCGCACGTCGTAATCAACGCCGCTGCCGCGCAGGTTCGGGCCGGTCAGGCCGTAATCAATCGCGTCTTCCTTGGAAATGATTCCAACATCCTTCGTGCGGTCCACAAAGATGCGGTTGCGCGTGAGCAGCGTCTCCGTGTCGGCGATGGTGACGAGCACGCCATCGCAGAATTTACGCACCGCCGCAATCCATCCCGGCGGCGTGTCGCGCGAGACACCGCCGATGCGCGTGTAGCTCGTGGTGAACCGTGCCCCGGTCAGCGCCTCGAACAAATTGTAGAGCTTCTCACGTTCCGTGAACGTGTGCATGAACACGGTCAGCGCGCCCACGTCCATGGCGAAGCAGCCCACGCCCAGCAGATGCGCCGAAATGCGGGCCAGTTCGCAGCAGAGGACGCGGATGTATTGGCATCGGGGCGTGAGCTTCGTATCAATGCCCATCAGCTTCTCGACCGCCAGGGCGTAGGCCACGTTGCTGGCGAGGGGCGCGAGATAATCCAGTCGATCCGTGTAGGGGATGAACTGGGTGTAAGTCATGTTCTCGGCGATTTTCTCATCGCCACGGTGCAGATAACCCACGTCTGGAATGGCCTTGGTGATGATCTCGCCATCCATCTCCAGCACGATGCGCAACACGCCATGCGTGGACGGATGCGACGGCCCCATGTTGAGGACCATCTTCTCGCCTTCCATCTCCGAGGCGTGAGTGGTGAGTTGGGCTTCCGTTTCGCCCAAGTTCTTCGCATCCGCCGCGGCAATTCGCGAAGGCGTGTCACGAAATGTGATTTCTTGAGTCGTGGCCATTTACTTGTCTGGAGTCCGCACGCGCGGCTCGCGGTTCAAAGCGCCGTTGCCGCCGGCGATGGTGACAAACGGCCCGCCTTCGAGCGGCGCAGTTTTGGTAAAAGCTACATCCGGCATCTCCGACGGCTTGCCCGCGAGCGGAAAATCTTTGCGCAGCGGAAAGTAAGGATAGCCGTCCCACATCAGGATACGGCGAAGGTCGGGATGCCCGCGAAAACGCACACCCATCATGTCGTAGATTTCGCGCTCGTGCCAGTCCGCCGTGCGCCAGACCGTGCTGATGGTCGGCAGTTCGGACTTCTCCTCGCTCACGCTGGTCTTGAGGCGCAGATGCGTCTTCTGCTCCATCTGGTAAAGCTCATAAACCAGCGTCCAGCGCGGGTCTTCGCCGTAATTGTCGATTCCGGTGATGTCCGTGAGCATGTTGAAGTCGAGCGACTTCTTTGCGAACGCGCAGACGTCGGCGATGCGCTCCGCATCAGCGACGAGCAGCGTGATCTCGCCGCGAAACTCCACCGGTTCGGAGAGCAAGTCACCGAACTTGGCTTTGAGTTGTTGGGCAAGATCGAGGGCAGCCATTTTGAAAGTGATTAGGCGACCTTGCGCTTCATCCCGATGGCCGATTCCCCTGCGACCTTCTGTTGCATCTTCACCAGCGCATCGAGTAGCGCCTCTGGACGCGGTGGACAGCCCGCGATGTAAACATCCACCGGGATGATGTTGTCCACGCCTTGCAGCACCGCGTAACTGCGATACATGCCGCCGGTCGAGGCACAAGCGCCCATGGCAATGACCCACTTCGGCTCAGCCATCTGGTCGTAAATGCGCTTCACCGCCATAGCCATTTTGTAGGTCACCGTGCCAGCCACGATCATCACGTCCGATTGGCGGGGGGAAAAGCGCATGACCTCGGCGCCAAAGCGCGCGATGTCGAACCGGCTTGCGCCCGCCGCCATCAGTTCGATGGCGCAACAGGCCAAACCCATGGGCATCGGCCAGAGCGAGTTGCTGCGAAACCAATTCAGGGCCGCATCGACACGGGTGATGACGATTTCGCCCTCGATTTTCGAGTTATAGCCGAACTCTGTTGTTGTGGCGGTGTCTTGCATACGCGCGCTTGGTATCCGCACGATTCTTTTCCGTGGGCAGCACCGTACTCAGCGGCGAAATTCGCGGCAAGTCGATTTGTGATTTTTTTCACAAAGTCGCCAGTCTTCCTCGCGACGGACGTGAAGAGACTCCGACCAAAACACTCGCGGAGAGAATTATGGCTGCTGTTTTTTCGACTGCTACGGGCGAATGAGGAGACGCCTTCAGAGGTCTTCAGCCGTAAACGTCGCCACAATGGGCCGGTGGTCCGAACCGATTCCCCAATTGGGAATCTTGAGGATGAAGGTTTCCTTGCTCACCCATTCCTTGGCCATGCCGTTACTCAGCAGGATGTAATCGATGCGTCGGTAGGTGTCTTCCTTGCCATAGTAATGTGTCCAGGTGATCCGCGGTGCGGGGTAACGAGGATTGTTGTTCGGCATGTCGTCGCCGTTCTGCTCGGCGGGGCGGGTGTCGTGGAGCGCGTGCTTGCGTCCGGCGGCCACGATGGTGCGCAACGGTTTGGAGTCGCGCACGTCGTTCATGTCGCCGGCGACGATGAGGTTGGCGTTCGGGCGTTTTGTGAGAATGGCCTCCACCTTCTCGCGCAGCATCGCCGCTTCCTCATCGCGCAGTTCCTGCTCGTCGGCGTCAAACTGCGTGAGCTTGGATTTCAAGTGCGCGGTCAACAGCGTGAAGGCGTAGCGGTCGATCACGCGAATATCCACTTCGACGAAACCGCGCTTCACATGATGCTGCTTGTTGAAGAGCACGAAGGAGTCGTTCGTGTGCGGCCGCCGCGCGACGATGGGGAACTTGCTCAGCACGGCGACGTGGATGTTTGTGTCCGAGGCGCTGATGTGTTCCCAGAAGGGGAAGTCCCAGCCCTCGCCCTTCAAGCTCGCGCGCAATTCCATCAAGGCATTCGTGTTCCCGAATTCTTGCAGGGCGATCACATCCGCCTTCGTGGCGCGGATGCTTTCGCGGACTTTCGCCTTGGCTGCGTCTGACTTGGCTGGGCGTGTGCCGCTCGCTGCATCGAGGTAATTTTGCACGTTGTAAGTAGCCACGCGGAAAGTCTCAGCGGCGGGGGATGCCAACGCGGTGCAGAGCAGCAAGGCGGTAAAAATGCGCGCGCGGGTTGGCATGGCGCAATTGATAGCAGTCCACGCCTAAAACGGAAGCGTGCATTTGCTGCGTGGCGGCGGCGGGTCGGTGCCGTTCCGCCGGATCAATGATTGTCATGCGCGTTCGGTTCCACTACGGTCGGCCTCAATTCACCCGAACTATGAAACGTCTTTGTCTCGCCCTTGTGCTGCTTGGTGTCATTTGCGTCACACGCGCCGACACCACGCTGGTCTTCAACGAAATCATGTACCATCCGCGAGCGGTGGGGACGACGAACGAGGCCCAACACGAGTGGGTGGAACTCTACAATCAGATGGCCGTCGATCTGGACGTGTCGAACTGGCGGGTGAGCGGCGAGATTGAGTTCACCTTCCCCAACGGCACGCGCATTCCGGGCAAGGGTTTTATCGTGCTGGCCCGCGACGCGGCCACGCTCATCACCGAGACCGGCCTGACCAATGTGATCGGCTACACCGGCCTGAGTGTGACCAACAACCGTCTGGGCAATGGCGGCGGCACGCTACAGTTGCGCAATAATGCCGGGCGGCTCATGGACGAGGTGGACTACGGCACCGAAGGGGACTGGCCGGTCTCCCCCGACGGCAGCGGCTACACACTGGCCAAGCGTGACCGTGATTTCGGCAGTGCCAGCCCGGCTAATTGGCGGGCCAGCGCGCAGTTCGGTGGCTCGCCGGGCGCGGAGAATTTTGCCCAGCCCTCGAATGTGCGGTTGCTCGCCGTGGACGCCTCGTGGAAGTATGACGACACCGGCACCGATCTGGGCACGACCTGGCGTGACGTGGCTTTCAATGACCTGGCTTGGTCCTCGCGTTTCCACCTGACCAACCGTTCCATTCCCTCCTTGTTCAACACGGGCGTGGGCGCGGGCGGCGCGGTGCAGGCCAGCGGCCAGCCCGACCCGCATTACATTTTTACCGCCGCCGCCCAGGGCCAGGTCGGGGCGCAGGCCACGAACATCAATAACAATGGCGCCTGGGTGGGCAATAATCTGGTCTCCAGTTGGATCGGCGTGGCCGACGGTGCGGGCAACATTGCCTTCGGTGCCTTCAACTACCTCACCGGTTTTTCGCTCGATGGTTTCATCCTGAGCACGGTGCAGATCAATATGGTTGTGGCCGTGGACAACACGATTGATGACGTGCGGCTCAATGGCGTCAGCAAGGCCATCAGCTACGGCGCCTTTGCCACCTTCAGTTCGGCTTTCCCCATCACCGGCTTCGCCAGCGGCACGAACACGCTGGAGTTCCTGACCAGCAACGCGGGTGCCGCCGCAAATCCAGGCGGGGTCCGGGTGGAGTTCACCAGCAGCGGTCTGAGTCTGAACACCAACACCCCGCTCGCCGCGGGTCGGAGCACTTACTATTTCCGCCGGCACTTCACCTTCAACGCCAACCCTCAATACGCCTTGCTCACACTTAATCCCGTGCTGGCGGACGGTGCGGTCTTCTACCTGAACGGCGTCGAGGTTTACCGCCAGAACATGCCGGTCGGCGATCCCGCCTACGGCACGGCCGCCAACACCAACGCGAACATTCATTACGCCGGGCCGGTCGCGATCTCGGCGGCCAGCCTGCTGCCGGGCGACAACGTGCTGGCGGTGGAAGTTCACCAGGCGGCGGGCAGTCCGGATGGTCCGGTGCTCGGCGCGGAACTGCTTTACTCGGGGCTGGCGGAGCCGGCGGTCACGGTGACCTTCAACGAATTCAATGGCACCACCAACACCCCCTTCTGGATCGAGCTGTACAATTACGGGTCGAATTCCTACTCGCTCTCCAACCACGTCATCGCCCTCGACACCAGTTCGGGCAACACGAACTACTTCGACGGCCAGTATGTGTTTCCCGCGAACACCGTGCTGGCGGCGGGCGGCTTCCTCGCGGTGAGCAACTCCACGCTCGGTTTTGCCCTCTCCTCGGGCGACAAGCTGCTTTTCCTGGGCAGCACCTCGGGCGTGCCGGTGCTGGACGCGCTGGTTTTGAAGAAAGGGCCGAGGGCTCGCTTCCCGGATGGCGCCGGCGAGTGGCTCGTGCCGTCCGCGCCCACGCCGGGGACGAACAACGAGTTCTCTTTCCGCAATGAAATCGTGTTCAACGAGATCATGTACCACCACAAGGCCTTTCCGCCCGTGACCACGAACATTCCGCCCAAGGAAAATCCCGAGGCCTGGATCGAACTCTACAATCGCGGCACCGGCACGGTGAGTCTGGCGGGCTGGGAACTGGATGGCGGGGTGCGATACAATTTCCCCTCGAACGCCACCCTGGCCGCGGGCGCTTATCTTCTCCTCGCGGATGACAAGGCCGCGCTGCAGGCCGCCTACCCTGGTCTGACCATCCTGGGGAATCTCAATGGGCGGCTCTCGCACAGCCACGAGGAGTTGGTCTTGCGCGACCCTTCCGGCAATCCGGCGGATCGCGTGCATTATTACGACTCCGGCCGCTGGCCGCGTTTCGCCGATGGCGGCGGTTCCTCCCTCGAACTGCGCGATGCGAATGCCGACAACGCCAAGGCCGAGGCCTGGGCCGCGAGCGACGAATCGGGCCAGGCGGGCTGGGTAAGTTACTCCTACCGCCTCGTGGCCAATCCCAGTGTGACGGCCAGTCCGGACGCGCAATGGCGCGACTTCGTCCTGGGATTGCTGGCCGATGGCGAATGCTACGTGGATGACCTGAGCGTGATTCAATCTCCTGGCACACCCGGCGCGATTGAGTTCCTGAGCAATGGCAACTTCGAGAGCGGCATGACCGGCTGGCGCGCGGTGGGCAACCATCGCCTCAGTCGCGTGGACATTGATCCGGCCAATCCCTCCAACCACGCGTTGCATGTCATCGCCCGCGGCCCGCAGGAGCACATGCACAACCACATCGAACTGACCTTGCCCAACAATCGCAGCCTCACCAACGGACAAACCTACGAGGTCTCATTCCGCGCGCGCTGGATCGCCGGCAATCATCTGCTCAACACCCGCGGCTACTTCAACCGCATCGCTCGCACCACGCCCCTGGCCTACCCGCAGAACAACGGCACGCCGGGTGGAGTCAATTCGCGCTACGTGGCGAACCTCGGGCCGACTTATGCCCGGTTCCAGCATTCGCCCGTGGTGCCCGCCGTCAGCCAGGCGGCGACGATTTCCGTCGAGGCCCAGGATCCGAATGGCGTCGCCTCGGCCGCGCTCTTTTATTCCGTGGCCGGCGGGGCGTGGGTGAGCAATGCCATGACTTTGCAGAATGGTCTCTACACCGGAACCGTGCCCGGCCAGGCCGCCGCGTCGCTGGTGCAATTCTACGTGCGCGCCGTGGACGGGTTGGGCGCAGTCTCGACCTACCCGGCGCGGGGCAGCAACTCGGCCGCGCTTTACCGCGTGCTCGACGGCGCGGCCAATCTCGCGAGCCTGCACAACATCCGCATCCTGATGTCGCCGGCCAACGTATCGCTCCTGCACGCGAGCACCAATGTGATGAGCAACGAGGTGCTGCCCTGCACGGTGATCTACGACGAGCGCCTGGTGTACTACGACATGGGTGCCCGCCTGAAGAGCAGCGAGCGCGGACGCCCCTCCTCGGCCCGGGTTGGCTTTCACCTCGAGTTCCAGCCCGACGAGCTTTTCCGCGGCGTGCATCCGGTCATGCTCATTGATCGTTCGAACGGCGGCAGCCGCCCGGCCAATGAGGAGATCATCCTGCGCCACGTCATGCTGCATGCGGGCGTGCCGGCGGTGAATCCCGACCTGGTGCGCGTGCTCTCCCCGCAGGTCGCCGAGTACGGCACGGCCATCCTGGCCCCACGTTTCGAGGATGAATTCGCCGGGGCCCAGTTTTCCGACGGGGGCGAAGGGGCGTTCTACGAACTGGAACTGATTTACTACCCGCTCACGGCGGACGCGGGCGGCTACAAGATTCCGAACAGCGACAGCGTGCAAGGCTTGGACTACCAGAACCTCGGCGGCGAAAAAGAGCCGTACCGCTACAACTTCATCAAGAAGAACCACCGTGACGCGGACGACTATTCGCAGTTCATCACCTTCGCCAAAATGTTCAGCCTGGGCGGGGCGCAACTCCAACTCGAGACCAGTCAGACCATGGACATCAACGAGTGGATGAAAGCCTACGGAGCGGTGAGTCTTTGCGGCGTGGGCGACATGTATTCGTTTAGCGGGACCCCGCACAACTTCATGACCTACATCCGGGCCGACGATCAAAAGTCGCTCTATCTGCCGTGGGACATGGATTTCTCTTTCGCCAACCCCAACAACTCGGCGCTGGTGGGCGGTGCCAACCTGGGCAACGTCGTCAACCTCACGCCCAATTTGCGCTGCCTGTACGCGCACATTCTGGACCACGTTGACTCGACCTTTAACCCCGCCTACCTGACGTATTGGATCAATCACTACGGCGCCCTCGCCGGTCAGAATTATTCCGCCGACATCGCCTACGTTCAGGCGCGCGGCGATTTCGCCAAAAGCACCATTAGCGGCGCGGGTGGCAACACGGCTTTCAGCGTCAGCAGCGCGAGCGCCATCACCAATGGCAGCGGCCTGGTCACGCTCACCGGCACCGCGCCGGTCTGGGTCAAGACCATCACCATCAATGGCGTGGAGTATCCGGTCACCTGGACCTCCATCTCCGCCTGGTCCATCACCCTCCCGGTCAACACCTACAGCAACCACCTGAACATCGAGGGCTGGACCTTGAATGACACGCTCACCAACACCGCCACGCGCCAGGTCTTCTACACCAACGCCGCGCCCGACCCGGCCGGCTCCGTGGTCTTCAACGAGATCATGTACAACCCGTATTTGCCGGACACCGCCTATGTCGAGTTGTTCAATACCTCCTCCAACGCGAGTTTCAGTCTGGGCGGCTGGCGCATCAACGGTTTGGATTTCACCTTTCCGCCCGGCGCATTCATCACCAATCGCCAGTACGTAATCGTGGCCGCCAATCCCGCCGCCTACGTCGGAGCTTATGGCGTGAATGCTGGTGCGCCCCTCGGCTTGTTCCCCTCGGGCAACTTGCAAAACAATGGCGAGACCCTCTCGCTCCTCCGTCCCGGCGCGACCACGAACGACCCCATGATCGTCGTGGACCGGGTGCGCTACGATTCCGCCGCGCCGTGGTCCACCAATGCCAACGGCACCGGCTCGTCGTTGCAACTCATCGACCCTCGCCAGGAAAACGCCCGCGTGGCCAATTGGTGGAGTTCGTATGTCCCGGCGGTTTTCTCCGGCGGCGTTTCCACTCCGGCTTCGACCAACGCTGGCTGGCGTTTCATCAGCGTCACGGGCATCGCCGGTCCTGGCTCGGGTGGCAACCAGATGCGGCTCGTGATCAATCTCGGCAATGGTGAAATCAACGGGGCCACCGTGGTCATCGATGACCTCTGGGTCGTGGTGGGAACCAACGCCACCGTGGGCACGAACTTCGTGCGCAACGGCGACTTCGAAACTGGGCCGCTGCTTGATGCCGTGCCCGTGACCAACAGTTGGCACATTGGCACCAACTACACCAACACCCTCATCGTGAGCGATCCTGTGCATGGTGGCGGTGGCGCACTCAAGATTGACTGCCTGACTTTCGGCAATTCACAGCCGCGCGTCATTTCACAATTACTTTCACCCGCGCCGCTGACCAATGCGGTGCATACGCTGAGTTTCTGGTTCAACGCCACCAACACGGCCACCAACCTCACGGTGAAGATTCTTAACAGCGGTCCGCTCAACGTGACGACCAACGTGCAGGTCACCATCACGCCGTCGAATTACGTGCCGCCGCTCTTGGTGAGTCTGCCGACGAATTCTCTTTCCCCCGGCGTGGCCAATCAGAACGTGACCAACCTGGTGCTGCCGCCGCTCTGGATCAACGAGGTGCTGGCCGAGAATGTGACCGGGCTGCTCGACAGCTACGGCGAGCGCGAACCCTGGATTGAGTTGTACAACTCCACGACCAACGTGGTCGCGCTCGAAGGGCTGTATCTTTCCGACACCGCGACCAATCTCACGGCGTGGGCTTTCCCGCCCGGCGCGAGCCTCGGGCCGACGCAGTTCTTAATCGTCTTTTGCGACGGC
>JANOQV010000302.1:0-1855 GCA_031414955.1 Pedosphaera sp.
GCTCGCGCCGGCCGGCCATTGACGAGGATGTCTCCTCCGTCGAGACACCGGCTGAGAAACTCCCGCGTTTCAGCTGGGAACGATTTCACCAGAGCGTCCAGCAGACTGACCGGGGTCTCGCTCTTCACCCGCCGGAAACGCTGGGCGGCATAGCCATCATCGTAGATTCCCTTCTTCTTGGCGTTTTCGAAAGCCGCCTTGACCCGGGCGTTCAGTTCCTTGTCAAAGCCCGCCCCTTGAACCACGTGGCCGAACTCGTGGATCAGAATGCTCTCGAACTGCATGCCGCCTTCGTATTCGAGCACATCTTCCTCGGCGAAGAGCACCACCTAACGGTTGTTTTTCGTGGTGAGGAATCCGCGCTGCCGCCAGTTGTAGAAGTCGAGTTCCTTGCCGGTTTTCTCGGAAGCAAACATCGGCACATCGGAGGTCAGTTCCTTGTGGCCGACCAGAACGCACAACACCTTCCGTTCCCGGATGCGCTGGGCGATGTCCGGACGGATGCTCTTCATCATCATGTCGAACTGGTAGGCCGCCTCAAGGTGGGTGAAATCCGAAACATTCGTGGACGTGGCGATGAGGATGTCCTGAACGAGCGTGCCCTTCTTGAAGAAGTTCGGGTCGAGCTTGTATTCCGTCGCTTGTTCCTCGGACACAGGTTTGACCTGGATCGGAACAGAGGCCGCGTGAAGGGGGCCACAGTCGAGCACCCAGCCGGCGAGCAGAACAATGGCGCAGTGACAGTGGTGTTGCAGGCTTCGCATGGTAATGAATGGATCGAAGTCGTTTCCTGGTGCGACTACGCCAGCACTCCCTCAACCACCTTTCCCGAAACATCCGTCAGCCGGTAATCGCGGCCGGCAAGCGCCTTGGCGCGGTCGGCCATAAAGGCGCTGTTCATCATGAAGAGATGCTGCTGCGGCACCGTGCTGGCGGTGCGCTGCTCGCTCGTCACGCGCGGCGCTGGAAAGTCGAAGAGACGCAGGAATTCATCGGAGAGAAAACGATCGCCGTTGCGGCTGACCTTGCCGTAGAGCGTGCGGCGGTTGGATTCGAGAATCTTGTCCGTGGGCGGCCCGCCCAGGGTGCGATCGAGTTCGCCCGTGACCGCGAGCAGGCTGTCGCGCCAGGATTCCACCTCCAGCCGACGCGGGTTCATCCGCCAGAGCAGGCGGTTCTCGCCGTCCTTCGCAAAGGCATCCGCGCTGTAACGGCTGCTCATCTGCCAGGTGGAAGAAAGCAGGATCAGCCGGTGAAGCTTTTTCAACGACCATCCGTTTTCCACGAAGGTTGCCGCCAGCCAGTCGAGCAGTTCCGGATGCGTGGGCTTCTCGCCGATGACGCCGAAATTGCCCGGCGTGCGGGCCGGCGCCTGTCCGAAATGGTTTTGCCAAACGCGGTTCACGATGACGCGCGCCGTCAGTTGGCGGCGGCCGCTCCCATCCTTGAAGTGCGGAGGGTTTTCGCCCGCGACGATCTGCAGGAAACGGCGCGGCGCGGGTTCCCCCGGCTTGCGCAGGTCGCCGCGACTCGCGACAGGCATGTCCTTGCTCCCGTGGTCCGCGAGCAGGTGCGCCTTGGGATACGCGGGCGGCGCGGCCTTTTTTAGACGTTCCAATTCCGCCTTCAACTCCGGCACCTGAGATTTCGTGGCGTCGTTGGTTCCGGCGGCCTTGATCTTCTTCTCCTGTTCCTTGATGGCTTTCTGCGCGGCATCGAAGGTGGCCGCCACCTCGCGCGGAGCGATCGAGGATAGGCCGGCCTTGGAGTTGTCAAAAATCCCCGCCAGCGCGTAGTAGTCCCGCGCGGTGATGGGATCGAACTTGTGATCGTGACAGCGCGCACACGCCACGGT
>JANOQV010000303.1:0-23263 GCA_031414955.1 Pedosphaera sp.
AAAAACTCCCCCCCCCCCCCCGCCCCCCCCCCGCCACTTAACCCGCCCCCCCGCCCCCGCCCCCTTTTTGGCCCCTCCCCCCCCCCACCCCGGGCGAGGCCGCCGGCGCTCCGCCCGGTTCAGGGGAACACATCGTGAGCCTTGGCGGCTCATGGAATCTCTCCCGAGCCACCGCGCCACCGAAAATGGCCCAGCCATTCATGGCTGGGGCCAGCGTTCCGATGCATTTCAAAGTCCGTCAGGACGAAAGAACGAGCGCAGAGGAAGGCATCTCAGCCACTTCACGCCCGGACTCGCCGTGCCGATAATCGGGGCAAGTGGCAAAGACTCATCAACGAACACAACTGGCCCAACGGATCCTCACGCTCGTAGTGATGGTGACGGGCTTGGCTGCTTTCCCGGCTCCGTTCCCCTTCCCTTATGGGTCAACCAACACGGTCTTGAACACGAACGATTCCGGCCCCGGTTCCCTGCGGGATACGGTCGCGAGTGCGACCAACTGGGACGCGATTGTTGTTTTCGATCCATCGCTCAATGGTCAGACCATCCGGCTCGAGAGTCAGATTGAGATTGGCATCATGACGATTGATGCGCGCAGCCTGCCCGCCGGCCTGACCATCTCCGGCAATGGCACCAACCGAATATTCAACACTACGACTGGTGTTTGGCTTTATGGCCTCACGATTACGAATGGAGGTGGCTGGAGCGAATGGAATCCTTGGGGAGGGGCCATTTATAATGGTGGCGTGCTGATCATGGAGGGATGCACGTTGACGGGCAACACGGGCTACAATGGCGGAGCCATCTGTAATGCCCCCTTTGGTCAAGGGACTCTTTTCATGTCGAACTGCGTTCTTTCCGGAAACACCGCTTTGGGTGAGGGCAAGGGCGGGGCCATTTTTAATATGGGAGATGTTAATGTTCAGATGGTGAATTGCCTCCTCACCAACAACTCTGCGATTAGTCTTCCAGAACCCAACAATAGATACGGCATGGGCGGCGCGATTTGGGGAGGCAATCTGAAAATGACCAATTGCACTTTGTCTGGAAATTCCGCAGGCAATGGAGGCGCGATTTACAGTAGTGCTGAATTCTGGCTACAAGATTGCACTTTGGCGGGCAACACGGCCACCAGTGGTGGCGCCATTCATCTTGACTGGTGGGGCGGCGGAACATTGGTCCGTTGCACTCTCACCGGCAATCGATCCCTTTCGACCTTGGGGACGAACTACAGCGGGGGCGGGGGCGCAATCTATATTTGGTATACCAATGTTTTATCCCTGACCCACTGCACGGTGGCGGGGAATTCTTCCCTGGGAAAAGGCGGAGGGATACTGGGCGGTTCTCTTCGATTGACCAACACCATCGTGGCGGGGAATACCGCTGTTATCCTGGAGGAGGCTGCGGATCTCTACAAAACGTTCGACTGCCATTTCGCGGGGGCGAATATTATCGGAAACCAATTCAGACCCATCGGTGCTGGTATTGACACCGGCCCTGCCGCCCTGACCAACGCACCGCTTCTGGCCCCGCTCGGCAACTATGGCGGTCCCACCCTGACGATGGCCTTGCTTCCCGGCAGCCCGGCGCGGAATGCCGCCGTGGGCAGCACCTCCACCAATGACCAGCGCGGTTTCCCCATCGTCGGCCCGGCGGACATCGGCGCTTATGAAGCCGGCACGACCACGAACTTCAACGCGTGGATTTGGGAGACCCTCAGCAGCACCAACTCCGTGGATCATCTTCCCGGCGCCGATCCGGATGCCGATGGCATTACCAACTACGACGAATGGCTGGCCTTGACCGACCCCGCGGCCAATTCATTACGAATGACCATGACCTTGTCCGGCACCAACGCGGTGATTCGCTTTCCCACCGTCAGCAATCGCCAATACACCTTGTGGACTACGGAAGCGTTATCCTGCGGGTGGACAAACTCCCGCTGGCCCGGTCTGCAAGGCAACGGCTCGACGATGGCCTTCACCAATCCAGTCAGTCCCACCGCGCCGCATCAGTTCTACAAAATCCAAGCCACACCCTAAGCCGGGGGTGAATGGGTTGCGGCCAGATGAAAGTTCAAGGCTGCTGCCTTCTCCCCTTCGCCTGCTTCGCCCCCTTCGCGAGACATTCAGGGCTTCAGTCGCAAACCACGCCCTCACTCTTGACCCTCTTCGCGCGCTTCCAGCATCTTTCCGCGCACATGGCACTGTCTGAACAAGCTCTCTCCGAACTGCGCGCGCTCGTCGGCGCGGCCAACGTCCTGACCAGCCTCGAAGATTTGATTCCGTACTCGTTCGATGGCACGGCGGCGCTTCAGCAGATGCCGGGCTGCGTGCTTTTCGTGTCGAGCACGGCGCAAATCTCGCAACTGCTCCAGTGGGCCAACCGCACGCGCACCGCCATCGTCACGCGTGGTTCGGGCACGGGCTTGAGCGGCGGCAGCCTGCCGTCCACGGACTGCGTGGTGATGTGTACGGTGCGGATGGACAAGATTCTGGAAGTGGATCGCGCCAACCTCACCATGCTGGTCGAGCCGGGCGTGACCACCATCCAGATCGCCGAGGCTGCGACCAAGGCCGGGCTGTTCTACCCGCCCGATCCAGGTTCGATGAAGATTTCCACCATCGGCGGCAACGTGGCGGAGAATTCCGGCGGGCTGCGTGGATTGAAATACGGCGTCACGCGCAACTACGTGATGGGCATGGAAGTGGTGCTGCCGAATGGCGACGTGACCTTCCTCGGCAACAAGTGCGTGAAGGATGTGGCGGGCTATTCGCTCAAGGATGTCTTCATCGGCAGCGAAGGCACGCTGGGCGTGATCACCAAGGTGCTGCTCAAATTGATCCCCCCGCCGCAGACCAAGAAGACCATGGTCGCGACTTTTGCGAAGATGGATGCCGCCGCCGAGACGGTCTCGGCGATCATCGCGGCGCAGATCATTCCCTGCACGCTGGAGTTTCTGGACCGCACCACGATTCATTGCGTGGAGGATTACGCGAAGATTGGACTGCCGCTCGATTGCGAGGCGTTGCTCCTCATCGAGAGCGATGGGCATCCGGCGGTGGTGGCCGAGGAGGCAGCGGCGATGGAGCGCATCGCGCGCGCGCACGGTTGCCTGGAAGTGCGCGTGGCCAAGGATGAGGCCGAGGCCAACAAGCTGGCCAGTGCCCGGCGCTCGGCCTTCTCCGCGCTGGCCCGCGTGGCTCCGACGACGATCCTCGAAGACGCCACCGTGCCGCGCAGCGAACTGGGCCACATGATTCGTTTCGTGGAACAGGTGGCGAAGAAGCATCGCCTGAAGATCGGCACCTTCGGCCACATGGGCGACGGCAATTTGCACCCGACCTTTCTCACCGACGAGCGCAACAAGGAGGAGATGCATCGCGTCGAGGAGGCCTTCGTGGAAATCTTCGATGAGGCCATCCGGCTGGGCGGCACCATCACGGGGGAGCATGGCATCGGCGTGGCCAAGAAAAGTTTCCTGCCCAAGTTTGCCGGCGAAGCCCAGATGAAAGTGCTGCGCGATCTGCGTCGAACACTTGACCCGAACGGCATCCTGAATCCGGGGAAGATGTTCGACTGAGCGAGCGGCCTGACGGCCTCCCATCGCTTCATGTCGCCAGGGCACTCTGCTCATCCTCTGAAGGAGAGGAGAGGGCGGCCGCAATTCCACGAACGATGGTTCGCGATTTGTGACCCTGAACCGGGCGGAGCGCCGGCGTCCTCGCCGGCTTGGCGCGGGCGAAGGTCCAAAGCCGGCGGGACGCCGGCGCTCCGGTTCATGGAGAGGGAGTCCGAAGCGCCGGATTTAAGAACAGTGTCCAGATGCGCCCCGCCGCCTACGGCCCCAGCACGGCGCGGAAGAATCTCGCCCCAGCTCCCGCCGCGTTCGTGTCCATGAGGTCGAAGCCGCTTCCGGAGATCGTGTTGCTCGCGACCGCAGTCCAATGCACGAGGTTTGTCGAGGCTTCCGTGATGACCGTCTGACCGGCGAAGGCGGTGATCCGCAGTTTGAACACGCCATTGGTGAAACCGAGGGAGGCGAGCCGGGGCGGATTCACACTCGTGGTCAGATTCACCGGCGCAGGCGCGTAAAGAAATCGCGTGCGCCCGGCCTGGCTCAATTTCGCCAGCAAACGATAGGAGCCGGGTTCAAGCGACGCTGCATCCGGTTGCGCACTGCGAGTGACGGCCACCGTGGCATTCGTGCCCGTGCCGGCCAGCACTTCCTGAAACACCAGCGTCTCGTTGCCATTCCAGGGATTCGCATCGCGATCCAGAAACGCTTCCGCGGTGACGTTCGTCGCCTGGTTCACACCGGACTGATGGTGCAGGGTGAAATCAAACGGCAGCCCGGCGGGCAGCGGATTGGTCGCCGAGTGGGTCAGCAAAATGGGATTCGGCCACGCGCCGCTGTTCGCGGGCAGCAGCACGCGATTGGTGGTCTGGCCCGCGCCCAGCGGATAATTTCGGTTGAACCCGTCGCTGATGCGCCCGTTGCCCCCGCCCGCCGGTTCGGCGCTGCTCAAACGGTCGCCGCCGCCGATCAGGCTGAGGCGCAAGCCCGCGTTCGTGCCGCGTTGCTCGGAGGTCATCCACCAATTCTGCCGCTCGGTGCCGGAGATGGTGGCGCCATCGACCGTGATGGGGGTGTTGAAATCAATCGTGCCGTGATACCAGAGGTGAACGTCACTGTGCGCGGAGAACGCCGCGCCGCCCAGGTTGGTCAGCTTCCGGTTGTAGGCACCAGGCAATGACTGACCTTGCGGATCAAGAAACACGCCGAGGTTCTGCCAGTAGTTGTCCGCATACAGAATGTTGGCGTACAGCTTCATCGCCGGATCGCCCAAGCCCGACACCGGCACCGGATCGAGCGTGGTGAGATGATCCACCCAGACGCCTTCAGCACCCAGCAGGCGCGACAACTCCGCCACGAGCGACGCGCCTCGACTGTGCCCGACCAGGTGCAAAGGCATTTGCACGAGCGAGCGTCCGTCGAGCGCCGGGATCAAATTGGTGGCCAGCAACGCCTGCGCGGCGGCGGTGGCGATGGTGGTGGTGGCGGGTCCATTCAAGCCGGACAGCGTAGACCAGTTCAGCTTGATCAGAATCTCCCCCGACGAGGCCGCCAATGGATTCGTCCCCGAAAGAAATGTGGCCGCCGCCACGTATTGTCCCTGGCCGTTTTGTGTGATGGTGATTTCGTAGCAGGCGGTGTTGGTGGGTGACAGTGCCCCGTATTGCGTGACACGACCCTGCATCGGGATGATCCACGAGGCGACGTCGCTGTTGAAACCATGCGTGATGAGCGTCACGCCGCCCGCCCTGGCGCCACCAATGACGGCGCAAAAAATCGCGACGGGCAGCAGACGCCGGAGTCCGAATCTGCGCTGGGGCCAAGAACCATTAGGCATCATGATGTGGAGAGTGAATCGCGACCTGGCAGCGGTCACAAGCTCGGTCATGGAAGCCTTTGCTGGGAAGCCGCCGATAAAAGTGGCGGAGAGAGTGAGATTTGAACTCACGGTAGTGTTACCTACGCACGCTTTCCAGGCGTGTGCCTTAAACCACTCAGCCATCTCTCCAACCAAAGGAACCCCGGGCCTGTGCGCTAACCATTGCCCACCTAAGTTGACAATTCGAGCCGACGCTCTTGTTCCGTTCGCCTCAACGAGGTCTTAAACCTCCCGTCTCCGCCCGGCAAAATCCTGGTGGGTAATGTGGTTGGCGGCACCGGGTCTTGGCAAGCCCTTTGCGTGAATCAGGTTCAGGGCAACTCCTCCGGCCAGTTTGGTTGCTGAGTCCTGACCAGGCGCGGGCCAAATGGTGGTTGCCGCGCAAGGAACCGATGGTGATACTGTCGCCCATCGGCCATGTAGAAACTGACGGAAGAATCCGAGGATCGTGTTATGACTGAAATCCTGCTCAAGCGCGAACTGGAGCCGCTGGCAAGACAGCGCCAGCGTTTCAAGCTGCTCATCGCTCTCGCCGTCTCCTGGTGTGTTGTGGCGGCCGTCGCTTTTGGTGCCTTTATCGTCTCGCGTTACTTCCTGCCACTCGCGCCGACCTTGCTCATCACCGGGGTCGTGGTGCTCGCCATCATTGCCTACGCGATCTCTTCAAAAATCGTCAACCGTTCCGCGCCGGACTTCCGCGACCTCGCCCGCAAGATCGAAACCGACAAGCCCGACCTGCACACGCTGTTGCTCACGGCGGTCGAACAGGAGCGGGATGAAAAGACGGGGCGGCTCGGCTATTTGCAGGAGCGGCTCATCGGCGATGCGTTGGGAGCCATCCGCCAGGAACAGAATCTGCATGTGGTGCCGCGGAGCCGGATGCTGTTCGCGAACGCGATTCATCTGGTGGCGCTGATCATTCTGGCGCTGGTGCTGTTCAAGGTTCCGGGCGGGCCGCAATCGAGCGCCTTGCTCGCGAACAGCGCGGCCTCAGCTTCGCGCGCGAAGAGCAACGTGACCGTCACACCCGGCGATGCGCTCGTCGAAAAGGGCAGCGCGCTGGTGGTGCTGGCGAAGTTCGACGGCGTGGTTCCTCCAGGGGCCACGCTGGTGGTGACGACCAACGGTGGCACGGCACAGCGCATTCCGCTGGCCAAGAATCTCAACGACCCGGTCTTCGGCGCGAGCATCGCGGAAGTGCGCGGACCGCTCACCTACCGCGTCGAGTTCGGCGAGGAGCAAACGCCCGAGTTCAAGGTGACGGTGTTCGAGCATCCGCGATTGGAGCGCGCCGACGCCCAGATCACTTACCCGACTTACACGGAGTTGCCGACCAAGCGCATCGAGGACACGAAGCGCATCAGCGCGGTGGAAGGCTCGACTGTGGATTTTGATTTTCAGTTGAACAAGCCGGTGGCATCGGCACGCCTCGTGGCAAAGGATCAGACCATCCTGCCGGTGGACATCGAGACGAACAAGGCGCAGGCGCACCTGAAGGCTTACAAGTTGGAGACGAGCCAGAGCTACGAGTTGCAACTCGTCGATGCGGACGGGCGCTCGAACAAGCTGGTGACGACGTTTGTCTTCGACGTGCTGACGAACGGGCGGCCAACTCTGAAATTCATCGCGCCGCGCGGCGACCAGCGCGTGTCGCCATTACAAGAGATGCTATTCTCGGCCGAGGCGCAGGACGACTTCGGGCTGCGCGACCATGGCCTGAGTTACTCGGTCGGCGGCGGTGAACTCACCACCTTCGTCGCGGGCACCAACGCGCCGGCGAAGGTCAAAACGAATTTCACCCACCTGCTCAAGCTCGAGGAACTGCGCGCCCAGCCGGATCAACTCGTCTCCTATTTCATCTGGGCCGACGACGTGGGGCCGGACGGCCAGATTCGTCGCACGTCGAGCGACATGTATTTCGCTGAAGTGCGCGCGTTCGAGGAAATTTTCCGCGAGGCCGAGAGCATGACCGGCGAGCAGCAGCAACAACAGCAACAGCAGCAGCGCCAGAACCAGGCGACCAAGCTGGTGGAGTTGCAAAAGCAGATCATCAACGCGACGTGGAAACTCCAACGGCAGGAGACCAGCCCGAAGCCGTCCGCGCAGTATCTGACCGATGAGCCGGTGGTGCGCGACTCGCAGGCCAGCGCCATCGAGCAGGCGCAGGGCATGGAGGAAGAAGCGCAGGATGTGCGGGCCAAGGAAGCGCTCCAGTCAGCTTTGAAGCACATGGATGCGGCGCTGGAACAGTTGAACAACGCGACCAATTCTCTTTCACCGCTGCCCAAGGCGCTGGCCGAGGAACAGGCGGCGTTTCAGGATTTGCTCAAGTTGCAGGCGCGGGAATTTCAGGTGGCCAAGGCGCAAAAGCAACAGGGCCCGCCGCAGAAGCAGGAATCACAACGCAACCAGTCACAGATCGATCAGCTTGATCTCAAGCAGGAGGAAAATCGCTACGAGACGGAACGCCAGGCCACCGCTCCACAGCAGGACGCCGCGAAGCAGGAACAGTTGGAACAAATCAACCGCCTCAAGGAACTCGCCCAACGCCAGCAGGACATCAACGAGAAGTTGAAGGAGTTGCAGACGGCTTTGCAGGAAGCCAAGACGGAAAAGGAGAAGGAAGATTTGCAACGCGAGCTGAAGCGCCTGCGCGAGGAGCAACGCGAGCAACTGGCCGACATGGATGAACTCAAGCAGCGCATGGAGGCCCAAAAGGGCGAGCAAGCTCAGTCCAAGGAAGCCCAGCAGCAATTGGATCAAGCGCGGCAGGAGGCGCAGAAGGCTTCCGAAGCGATGGAGAAGGGACAGGTCTCGCAGGCGCTCGCTTCCGGCACCCGCGCCGAGCGCGACTTGGAAAAGATGCGCGACGAGGCGCGCAAGAAGAATTCCAACCAGTTCTCCGAAGAGATGAAGCAGATGCGCAACGACGCGCGCGACCTGGCCGAGAAGCAGGATGAGATCAAGAAGAAGCTCGACGAGACGGTGAACCAGCCCAAGGCGTTGAGCGATTCCGGCGAGGCCCAGAAACTGGCCGAGCAACTCGCGCAGCAGAAACAGGGCGTGACCAACCTGCTCGACCAGATGAAGAAGGTCAGCGCGCAATCCGAGAACGTCGAGCCGCTGCTCTCCAAGCAGCTTTACGATTCGTTGCGCAAGAACAGCCAGGGCAACCTCGTCCAGTCGCTGGCCGCCTCGGAGGAATTGTTGAAGCGCAACTTCACCCGCGAGGCGCAGCAGTTCGAGCAGCGCGCGAACAAGGACATCCAGAACCTGAAACAAGATGTGGAGCGCGCCGCCGAGAGCGTGTTGGGCGATGAAACGGAAGCGTTGCGTGCTGCCAAGCGCGAACTCGACGCACTGACCCAGCAGCTTCAAAGCGAACTCGCCCGCGCGATGGCAACCAACGCCGCCGCCTCAAACGCCTTGGCGGCCGCCACCCGCGGCATGGGTACCAATGGGCTTGCGGGAGCGCGAGGGACAAACGGGCCGAGCGCCAGTGGAATGAACACCAACGCTCTTGCTGGCACGCGGGGAACCAATGCTTCTCCCGGGAGTGGCAGGAACACAAACACAATTGCCGGACTGCGCGGCACCAACGCCGTTCCAGGAATGAACACCAACGGTTTGGCGGGCGGGTCTGGCGGCACGAACATGCAGGCTGGTGCGGGACAAGGAACCAATTCGCAGCAACTCGCCTCCGCGCAACAAAACGGACAGCCGGGAAATCCGCAGGGCAATCAACCGAACCAGAATTCAGGCCAGCAAGGTCAGGGGCAACCGTCCGATCAAGCCAGCGCGCAACCAGGACAACAGCCGGGCGCTCAACAAGGCCAACCGGGACAACAGGGCCAGCAAGCTCAGGCGCAGCAAGGGCAGCAAGGCCAACAGGGCCAGGGTCAACAAGGACAACAACCCGGCCAACAGCAAGGACAGCAGGGTCAACAAGGTCAGGGACAACAGCAGGCGCAGGCGCAACAGGGGCAAGGCCAGCAAGGGCAAGGCCAGCAGGGACAGCAACCCGGCCAACAGCCGGGACAGCCGGGCCAAGGTCAGGGCCAGGGCCAGGGCCAGGCGCAACAACCGCAGCAGGCCAACGCGCAGAATCCTGGCGAGCCGCAGCCAGGCCAACCGCCACAGGGCGAACAGCCACCGAATCAAAATCCCGGTCGTGGTCGCAACGGCCAGCGCGCCACCCAACTGGCGAACATGTTCAACCAGCCCGGCTCCGGGCCGCGCCAAGGAGATCGCGCCGATTCGGAAACCGGTCCCCTGCTCGGCGAGGATGATTTCAGCGACTGGTCCAAGCGCCTCAGCAACGTGGAGGAGATGCTCGACAAGCCGGAATTGCGCAACCAGGTGGCGCAGGCGCGAGACCGCGCGCGTGCGACGCGCAGCGAGTTCAAGCGCAACAACAAGCCCCCGCAGTGGGACATGGTGCAGAAGGATATTCTCAAGCCGCTTGTCGAAGTGCGCGAGCGGCTCGCGGACGAACTGAGCCGGCGCGACTCGAAAGACTCGCTCGCGCCCATTGACCGCGACCCGGTGCCGAACAAGTATTCGGACCTTGTGAAACGCTACTACGAGAAGCTCGGCACCGGCCAGTGAAGTCCGGCGACGGCCCAGAAACCTCGCGGAAATTTCATTTTCCGCAAGCCCGCCCGATGCTACTCTCCGGGCATGAAAGCTTACGACGAGGCCATTGAGTTCATCGCGGGCGGACCGAGCGTGCGTCGCGTGGCGGACTTTCAAGCCTCGCCGAAAACCAGGGCGCGCGTCGAACTGCTCATCCGCAAGGAAAAGAACGACGGGTTGACGCCGGGGGAAAAATCCGAACTGGACGACTTCATGTCCCTCGAACACCTCATGCGACTGGCCAAGGCGCGGGCGCGCGGGCGTCTGGCCCATGCGTAGCCGCATTAGCGCGGCTTTGCGGCGGCAGGTCGGGCGCCGCGCAAATTTTCTCTGCGAGTATTGCCTCATTCACGCAGCGGACACTTACGTCGGCTGCCAGGTGGATCACATCATCAGCGAAAAACACGGCGGGCCGACGGACGCCCGGAACCTCGCGCTCGCCTGCGCCTGTTGCAATCGCCAGAAGGGCAGCGACGTCGGCTCGATCGGTAAGCCGGGCGGGAAGTTCGTCCGCCTCTTCAATCCGCGCGCTGACCGATGGAGCAAACATTTCCGGCTCGTCGGCGTCCGCATCACCTGGCGCACGGCCATTGGCGAAGCCACGGTGCGCCTGCTCAAGTTCAACGACTCGATGCGCATCGCAGAACGCAGCCTCCTGAAGCGGTACGGCAAATTTCCCGCCCCGGCGGCGCTGGAAAAGATCAATGCAAGTTAGGAACGCACAGGAGTCCCAACGGGATTGGGGGCCGTGCGCAGGCCGTGGCCGGGGAACAGCGCCGCTTTCGGACACGCCCACGGCGAACGGCACCGGATCGCGCCACGACGGGAAAAGGCGGCGGCCCGGAATCAAAAACCTTCACAGGGAATGGAAACTCCGGTTTGATGAAACTCGTGAAAGCAAACAGGGCACTTCAACACCATCGAGTTGCAACGGGTGCATTCGTTCTGGCGCAATGAAAAGTTAGGCGACGTTACGCGATGCAAACATTCCTGCTAACTTGGAATCCGAAAAAGTGGCCATGGGAGACACTGGATTCTGATCACGCGCGGTTCCTCAAGCAAGGTTTCCTCGACGACCGATGGAGTAGCGGACGCAGCAAACGTCCTCGATCTGGTGACCGCGTCTTTTTACTCCGGCAGGGACAGGAGCCACGCGGAATCTTGGCATCCGGTGCTGTCACGTCCGACGAACCAATCGTCGATGAGCATTTTTCAGAGGAAGGTCGTTCAGCACTCTACGTTTCTGTCCGCTTCGACGTTCTCCTGCACCCACACCGCGAGCAAATCCTGCCGCGATCTGCTCTCGAATCGGGGGCAATGGCAGACGTTCATTGGGATACGCAAGCAAGTGGCATCAGCATCTCTCCGAACGCAGCCGCAGAGCTTGAGGAGCTTTGGCGTGCGTTCCTTATCAAGCACGGCTACTCACCTATCATCCTGGCCGACGAGGTTTCTACGGCGGAGCGGTTTTGGGAAGGCGCATTACGACGCATCACCGTCAATGCTTACGAGCGAGATGCGACTGCTCGGCGTGCCTGCATCACTCACTTCGGTACGGTTTGCCGCGTGTGCGACTTCGATTTTGGTGCCACCTATGGCGAGCTTGGGAAAGGGTTCATCCACGTTCACCACACTCGCCCCCTCAGTGAGGTTCGCGCGGGTTACGCCGTTGACCCGAAGCTAGACTTGATTCCAGTCTGCCCGAATTGCCATGCGATGCTTCACCAAAATTCACCCCCGCTCACAATTGAGGAGCTTCAAAAGTTTCTCCAGTGATGCCCCTCGCTGAACTTCATCTCACCTCCACGCAATCCCTGTGGCCGCTGGCCGCAGCGTTCTGCGTTCTCGTCGGGTTCGTGGTCTGGGCCTACGGACGCTCGTCAGGCTCGACCGCAGTGCGCTCCGTTTGCACGACGCTGAAAATCATCGGCATTGCGGCGCTCGTCCTCTGCCTGCTCGAACCGCTCTGGAGCAAGCAGCGCGTGAAGCCGGGTGCAAATTTCTTCGTGGTGCTCGCGGACAACAGCCAGGGACTCCAGATTCACGACCGCGGCCAGGCGCAGTCGCGCGGCGAGGTGATGAAGAAGCGGCTGGCGGACACGGGCGGGGGCACTTGGCAACAGACGCTCGCGGAGACTTTCCAGTTGCGCCGCTACTCGTTCGATGCGCGGCTTCAGCCGGCGAATGACTTCAGCGACCTGGATTTCAAGGGTGGCGCGTCGGCGATGCACTCGGCCTTGCGCAACATTGCCGAGCGTTTTCGCGGGCAACCACTGGCGGGCGTCATTGTCTATACCGACGGCAACGCCACCGATTCGAGCGCGCTCCTGGACATGCCCGGCCTGCCGCCGATTTACCCGGTCCTTGCCGGCAGCGACGATGTACCGCGCGATGTCTCGGTGCAGAAAGTCGTGGTGAGCCAGACGGCGTTCGAGGACGCGCCGGTGACGATTCAAGCCGACGTGAGCGCCGACGGCTACAACGACGAGGAGATCGTCGCGCAGTTGTTCGACAGCACCGGAAAAAAACTCGAGGAGCAGAAGCAGCGCGCCGGGCGCAGCGAACAGATGCTGGCCTTCCGCTTCCGGCTCAAGCCCGCGGAGCGCGGGCTGAATTTCTATCAGGTCCGCGCCGCCACGCGTTCTGATCTGAACAATCCCACGAATGAGAACTCCGAGGCCACGCAGGCGAACAACAGCCGCGCCGCCGTGGTGGACCGCGGGCGCGGGCCGTATCGCATTCTCTACGTCGCGGGCCGGCCGAACTGGGAGTTCAAGTTCCTCAATCGCGCGCTGACCGAGGACGACCAGATCGAACTCGTGGCGTTGATTCGCATCGCGCGGCGCGAGCGCAAAAATTTTGAGTTCCTGGGCCGCCAGGGCGAGATGAACAACCCGCTCTTCCGCGGGTTCGGCCAGACGAACGAAGATCAGGAGCGCTACGATCAGCCGGTGCTGGTGCGACTCAACACGAAGGACGAGGCGGAGTTGAAAGGCGGTTTCCCCAAGACCGCCGAGGATTTATTTCAGTACCACGCCATCGTGCTCGACGATCTGGAGTCGGGCTTTTTCACCCGCGACCAGATGACGCTGGTGCAGAAGTTTGTCTCTGAGCGCGGCGGCGGATTGCTGATGCTGGGCGGCGCGGAATCGTTCCGCGAGGGCAAGTTCGCCCGCACGCCCATCGGCGACATGTTGCCAGTATATCTCGACCGTCCACCTTCCGCGCGGCCGTCCGGCCCGGTAAAATTCTCCCTGACGCCGGAAGGCTGGCTCCAGCCTTGGACGCGATTGCGCGACAACGAAACCGAGGAACGCACCCGCATCGAGAAGATGCCGGGCTTCGAGGTGTTGAACGAGGCCAGCCAGATCAAGCCCGGCGCGAGCACGCTGGCCAGCGTGGCCGATCCGCAGGGGCGCTCCTTCCCCGCCCTCGTCTCGCAACGCTTTGGCGGTGGACGCACCGCCGCGCTGATGATCGGCGACCTGTGGCGCTGGGGCATGCGCGATGAAACGATGCACAAGGACATGGACAAGACCTGGCGTCAGATGATGCGCTGGCTCGTGTCCGATGTGCCGAACCGCATCGAAGTGACCATAGAACCGAAAGAATCCTCCGACTCGGTGGCGTTGCAGTTGCGGGCGCGGGACAAAAATTTCCAACCGCTCGACAATGCCACCGTGCAACTCACCATCACCGCCATCGACGAGGCGGCGGCGAAATCCACCAACAGCCCGACCAACAGCGTGCGCATGACCGCCGAGGCCGCGACGGAAGCTGGCGTTTACGAAGCCAGTTACATCACGCGCAAGGCCGGTGCTTATCGCGTCGATGCCGTGGTCAACGATGCCAATGGCGCGGAAGTGGGCCGCTCCGCCGCCGGTTGGACCAGCGATCCGGCGGCGGAAGAATTCCGTTCGCTCCGGCCCAACCGAGCCTTGCTGGAGACGCTGGCGAAGCGCACCGGCGGCGAAGTCATCGCTGCCAACGATCTGGAACGCTTCGCGAAAGCATTGCCCAACAAGAAAGCGCCCATCACCGAGAACGCGGCCATCCCGCTCTGGCACACCCCGGCCATGTTCCTCTTCGCGCTGGCCTGCTTCGTCTCCGAGTGGGGCGTGCGCCGGTGGAAAGGATTGCCGTGAGTAGCGGAGATGCGTCGATGGGCCACGGATTCGCCGAACGAGCGAAACCGGCCAAGACCTCTCCCTCTCCCCTCAACGGGGAGAGGGCCGGGGTGAGGGGTGGGAATGGCGCATGGCTCTCGACATTTCTTGAGCGCGTCCGTCGCACCACCCCTCACCCTCATTCCCTCTCCCCGTTGAGGGGAGAGGGAGGCTTGAATCGTGGCGTTCTGTGCAAGGTGTTCGCCTTTCTCTTGCTCGTCGGCGCGCTTCACCAGACAGAGGCTGCACAAACCAACTCCACCAAACCCACCGTCATGGTTCTCTCCGGTGCTCCGGGCGAGGACGATTTCGGCAAGGTCTTCGCCGAGGCCACGGAATCATGGCGGCAGGCGGCCCAGAAGGCGGACGCTCACTTCATCGAAATCGGCACGGCCAGCCACACCAGCACGAATGACCTGGAAGTGTTCCGCACCACACTGTCGAAGGAGCCGACCAACTCGCTGACGGCACTCTGGATCGTGCTCATCGGCCACGGGACGTTTGATGGGCGCGAGACCAAGTTTAATTTGCTCGGGCCGGATTTGTCCGCAGGCACGTTGTCGAACTTGCTGGCCGGCTTTCAGCGGCCGGTGGCCATCATCAACGGAGCCTCATCCAGCGCGCCCTTCATCAAGTCTCTGTCGGGAAAAAACCGCGTCGTCGTCACGGCCACGCGCAGCGGCTCCGAGGAAAACTTCACGCGCTTCGGCAAGTTCATCGCGCAAACCATCGGCGAGGCGGAGGCGGACCTCGACAAGGACGGCCAGACCTCCTTGCTCGAAGCGTTTCTCATGGCCTCGCGCCGGGTCAACGAGTTCTACAAGACCGAGGGGCGGCTCGCCACCGAGCACGCGCTCATCGACGACAATGGCGATGGACTCGGCACTCCAGCAGACTGGTTTCGCGGCATCCGCGCGGTGAAGAAGTCCGCGAACAATTCCCCGCTCGACGGCACCCGCGCCCATCAATGGCATCTCATCCGCAGCACGCAGGATCAGAAGCTCACGCCCGAGCAGCGCCAGAGGCGCGACGATCTGGAACTGGAGATCAGCCAACTGCGCCAACTGAAGTCCACTCTTGAGGAAGGCGAATACTACAGCCGACTGGAGAAACTGTTGACGGAACTCGGCGGCATCCTCGAGCCGCGCTGAACCACGCCGTGCCGGAGACTTCCATCAGCCCGAGACGCACCTGGTACGCGGTGGCGGCTTTCCTGGTCGTGGCCGGTGTCCTGGCCATTCCCGCTTCCATCGTCCTCTCCGTCCTGATGTTCCCGAAGCCGGTGCAGTTCATGGTCCCGGGCTTGAACGAGTTCAACCTGACCGCCCCGGGCAAATACGTTCTCTGGCACGAGACTGAAACCATCTTCCACGGGCGAACCTACTCGGGAAGCCAGTTGCCGGACGGGCTGCTCATGCAACTTTCCAACACGGCCACGCGGGCCGTCATCCCCCTCGCTCCCGATCAGCGCACGACCATGACCTCCGGTGCCAGTTCGCGGCGTTCCATCGCCACGTTCAGCATCACGACGCCCGGTCCACATGTGCTGAGTGTGGAGGGGCAGGCGCCACCGATGGTCTTCTCCTTCGGGAAATCGGAATGGGGAAACCTGTTCTGGTCGATGGGCCTCGGATTCATTCTCGCCCCTTCACTCGTCCTCGTGGGTGTCGTGCTCGGCCTCTGCGTGCTCGTGAGACGCCGGAACCAGAGGAACGCTCTGAGCCGAGGTCAAGCCAGCCGGTAAAACGAAGCGGCGGTCGCGCCGAAGAACTTCCGTCGCGCCTCTTCGCTGAACGGCGCGAAATAATCGGCGGCCAGTTGATAAATCTCCTCGTAACTTCCACCCAGCAAACACACCGGCCAGTCCGAGCCGAACATCACGCGATCCTCGCCGAACAACTCCATCACCACATCGAGATAGGGACGGAAATCCTCCGCCTTCCAGCCCGGCATCTTCGCCTCGGTGACGAGGCCGGAAATTTTGCAGAAGACGTTCGGGTGCCGGGCCAGTTCCTTGAGGTCATCCTTCCACGTTTGAATCAGCCCGGCGCGCACCATCGGCTTGGCGATGTGGTCGAGCACGAAACGCTGTTCGGGAAGGTGTGCGGCCACCTGGGCCGCGGAGCGAAGGTGCTTGGGGAAGAGCAGCAAATCATAGGCAAGATTGAACTGCTTCAGCTTCGCCAGTCCCCGCATGAACTCGGGTTGCAGCATGAATTCGGACGATTCGCTTTGCACGACGTGGCGCACGCCGACGAATTTCTGGTGCTGGGAAAGTGCGGCGAGATTGTCCTCGACCGTCTCGGCGCGCAAATCCACCCAGCCGACTACGCCTTTGAGGAACGGCGACTGGTCCGCAAGTTCGAGCAGCCAGCTTGATTCTTCCAGGCTCGGCCGCGCTTGCACGGCGACCGTGCCGGTGATTCCCACCTTGGCCGCCTCGAGCTCCAGAGCCGCAGGCAGCCAGTCGCGCTGGAGCGGCGAGCCCTGACCAATCCACGGGTATTCGCCTTCTGAGTATTTCCAAAAATGTTGATGTGAATCGATGCGCATAGCAGCGCGGCCATCTTGTCCGCTCGTGGTCGAGGATAGCCAGCAGGAACACGCGGGTTGGAGACACGGCCGTTCCGCTCACCGGCGGGCAGGCGCGGGATAGAGGACAAACCTCCCGGCCAGCGAAGCTGGGGTTCTCACGAACCGACTCAGGACGGCTTATTTTCGCGAACGGATCAGCGCGGCGACCGTTAATCCGACCAAACCGAGCGCGAGGGTGGACGGTTCTGGCACACACAAAATAATGGGGGTCAAACCCGCATTGGCAATGGACACAGGCAACGTAGGCGACTCGGTCAGGGTAAAACTGAAAGGTGCGGAGACCGCAAGCAGCACCGAAGCATCACCACCCAGGCCAGCGGCATACGCGGCTTCGTAAGACGGATAAACGGTGCTGGCCAGCCAGGCCCGAACTTGAAGCAGCACCAGGCCAGTCCAACCGGGCAGGGTGCGCAGCCCGCCGCTGAACCGGCCGGCGGCAAAACAGTTCGTCACACTCCCGATAAGGCTCAGGCTGCCCACATCGCCCACGGTGCCGATATACAGTCCTACCTGCGTGTCGTTTTGCGCCACACCACCAGGAACGGGCAACCCAGTGCTGCAATTCGTGATGGTCGTCGCGGCGTTGTTGGCAAAGATGAGCTGGCCTTGCGCGAAGGCCGAGGTCGTGGCCGCGAGCAGCAGGGCGGCGAGCAGGAGAGTTTTCATATTTCGAGCGGCTGGATTTTCACTTGCGCCGACGGAAGCCGACAAGAGCGACCAACCCCAGAATCGCTAGGGCGTAGCTGGAAGGCTCGGGGCACCACATGACGATGGGGGTTAGTCCGGCGTTGGCGATGGAAACAGGCAGCGTAGGCGACTCGGTCAGGGTAAAACTAAAAGGTGCGGAGACACCAAGCACCACCGAGCCATCACCGCCAAAGCCAGCGGCAAGTGCGGCTTCGTAAGACGGATAAACGGTGCTGGCCAGCCAGGCCCGGACTTGGAGCAGCACCGTGCCCGTGGTGCCGACGAGAGTGCGCAGACCGCCGCTGAATCGCCCAGGGAGAAAGCAATTCGTCACCGCACCAACCATGGTCAAACTGTTCATGTCGCTCACGGTGCCTACGTAAAGGGCGACGCGCGTTGCAACCGGAGCTGGGCCGGTGCAGAAGTTTGTGATCGCCGTGGCCGCATTGTTGGCAAAGATGAGCTGACCTTGAGCGAAGGCCGAGGTCGTGGCCGCGAGCAGCAGGGCGGTGAGCAGGAGGGTTTTCATATTTCGAAAGTGGTGCATCAAGCGGCTGGATTTTCACTTGCGCCGGCGGAAGCAGACGAAAGCAACCATCAATCCGACCGAACCGAGCGCGAGGGCGGACGGTTCAGGCACACACATAGCCCAGGAGAATAAGTAGATGGGAGTCAAACCCGCATTGGCGATGGACACCGGCGGCGTAGGCGACTCGGTCAGGGTAAAACTGAAAGGTGCAGAGTTACCAAGAGTCACCGATCCATCACCGCCCACGCCAGCGGCGTAAGCGGCTTCGTAAGTCGGATAAACGGTGCTGGCCAGCCAAGCTCGGACTTGGAGCAGCACCGTGCCCGTAGTGAAGGGGAGAGTGCGCAGGCCGCCGCTGAACCGCCCAGGGAGAAAGCAATTCGTCGCCGCACCAACGATGCTCAAACTACTCAGGTCGCCCACGGTGCCTACGTACAGGCCGACCTGCGTTGTGACCGGAGCAGGGCCGGCGCAAAGAATGGTAATGGCCGTGGCAGCGTTATTGGCAAAGATGAGCTGGCCTTGGGGAAGGGCCTTGGCGGTCAGGAAGACGAAGAAGGCCGCGAAGATCAGGCTTTTCATCATGGCCACAGTCAATACTCGCAGGGCGGGTTCTGCAATCAGGAATATCGTAACGATTGCTGCGCCGGCCCGTTCCAACTCCCGGCGACGGCTGCATTCCTTGTTCCCCAGTCACCAGTTCCTGCCTACACTTCGCCGCGTGAACGAATTCCAAAACCCATTCACCGTCCGACTGTGATGCTGCCACGTCTGGCCAGTCGAATTTTTCTGTCCGCGAACAAACGCTGCCTGTGGAAGGCGGCGTGGAACTTCGGGGTGAAGGGCATGCTCTCGGTCGAGCGCTTTAAGCGGCGCATAAAGCGCGGCGAATACTTCCCGCCGTTCCTTTACCTCTCGATCATCAACTCCTGCAATCTCCGCTGCCAGGGCTGCTGGGTCGATGTGGAGGCGGACCGCAACGCCATCGACCTCGACACGTTGAACCGCACCATCACGGACGCGAAGGCGCACGGGAACTCCTTCTTCGGCATCCTCGGCGGCGAGCCGTTCATGCATCCTGAGTTGCTTGATCTCCTGGCGGCGCATCCCGACTGCTACTTTCAGGTTTTCACCAACGGGCAGTTCATCACCGAGAAGGTCGCGCAACGGCTGGTGCAGATGGGCAACGCCACGCCGCTGGTCAGCATCGAGGGCCGCGAGATCACGAGCGATGTGCGGCGCGGGAACAAGGAAGTGCTCAACCGCACCCTGCGCGGACTCGACCAATGTCTCAAGGCCGGCCTGCTCACCGGCGTGGCGACCAGCGTGTGTCAGTCGAACATCGATGAGTTGCTCACCGAGTCCTGGCTGGAGGAACTGATCGCGCGCGGCGTGCATTACGTGTGGTTCCACAGCTACCGCCCGATGGGGCCGAAGCCGAATTTCGACCTCGCGTTGCGGCCCGACCAGCTCGTGCGCATCCGCAAGTTCGTCGTCGAGCAGCGCGCGAAATCTCCCATCGGCATCATCGACGCGTATTACGGGCACGATGGAAAAGCGCTCTGCCCGATGGTCACAGGCGTGAGTCATCACGTCAGCCCCACGGGCGACATCGAGCCGTGCCCGATCATCCAGTTCGCGACCGAGAACATTAAGGACAAGCGCGGCGTGTTCGAGACCATGCGCGACTCGGCGTTCCTGAAAGATTTCCGCGACCTCTCCGGCCAGGCCACGCGCGGCTGCGTGGTGCTCGAACGTCCCGACCTCGTGAAGCAGCTCGTGCTCAAGCACGGCGCGCGCGACACCACCGTGCGCGGCACCGCCATGGCCGAACTCGACGCCATGACCCCGCGCTTCAGCCAATGGTTGCCCGGCGAGGAAATCCCGGAGAAGCACTGGATGTATCGCCTCGCGAAGAAGCATTGGTTCGGCGATTTCGGAGCGTATCGCACCGAGCCACCGAGCGCAGAGAAGGCGCGCAAGCTGCAAACTTCCGTAGCGGTGTCCCGTGAGAGCGCCGCCATCAGTCGATGAAGCCGTCCGTCTATATCGAGACCACCATCCCCAGCCTGCTGACGGCGTGGCCGAATCGGGACGTAGAAATCGCCGCGCAGCAAATCGCCACACGCGAATGGTGGGAGACGCGCAGCCGCTACGAGTTGTGCGCCTCCGAGGAAGTGCTGCGCGAAGCAGGACGCGGCGATGCCGACGCGGCGGCGCAGCGGCTCGCGGCCATTGCCGACTGCATCATCCTGCCCATGAGCGCCGAGGCCGAGGAACTCACTTCTCGCATTATCGCCACGGGCTTGATTCCACCTCGCGCCCTTCGTGACGCCATTCACATCGGAGTTTCCGCCGCACACCGGGTGGAGTTTCTGCTGACGTGGAACTGCCGACACATCAACAACGCCATCATCCAGCAGCGCCTGCGGGGCGTCTGCCGCGCCGCCGGATTTGAACTGCCCGTGATTTGCAATCCCAACGGATTGCTGAGAACTTCACCCAAGCCATGAAAGCTGAAAATCCTATCGAGGAAATCTGGCGCATCCGCGAAGAACTCGCGTCCGAGGAAGGGTGCGATGTGCATACCGTCTTTGAAATCCTGCGCCGCGAGGAAAAGAAACACGGCGACCGCGTACGCCCGTTGCGCGCGACACCGGCCGCAGACTCGTTGCTCCTACGTGAAGAACCACCCAAGCCGGAATAATTAGCTCGCGCTGAAGAGTTCCACTTCCGCTCCACCCAACTCCCTGATCTCCTCCGCCAGCCGGCTGGCTTGTCCTTCCAGTTCCGCAATTTCCTTCTCCAGCAGCGCGGCCCGTTCCGCCGCCAGTTCCTCCAGCACGCCGGGCTTCCGCTCGCTGATCTGGCACAGCTCGTAGTCGGGGCTTTCCCACAGCCGGTTCAGCGACTCGATGACCGCCACGATTTCCAGTTGCAACGTCTCGTGCAGACGCCGCAGTTGCGCGAGTTCGATTTCGTCCGTGAAGTCGAGGCCCGCCCAGCCTTGCCGGAGAATAAACCCGTGCGGGTCTTCGGCGATCTCCCGCAGCGCGGCCATGTCGCCATCGTCCTTCGCCCGGTTGATGGCCGCCGTGAGCTTCTCGTACGTGGCCAGCTTGTCCGGTTCGTGGGCGAAGCGGTCGGGATGATACAGCTTGACCAGCTTCTTCCACAGCCGGTTCAACTCCGCTTCCTCGTCCGGCGCCAACTGCTTCTTGTCCGCCACGGTTGGAATGAATTGCATCGCAGCACCGAGTCGCTACCTTCCGCCGCGTATCCAGAATTCCGGGATGTTCCGTGAATCATGCCCATTGATTACAAAGCATTGTTTGAGAGGCTGACCAAGCGTTACGGCGGAGCAACGCCCGAAGCGATGGAAGCGATTCTTTGTCCGGTGCTCATCCCAATCCGCACACTCGACAAAACCATTTTCAAACTCCCGGAGCAGAACCACTGGCGTGCGTCCTTCACCATTGCCATCGACGAAGAGTGCGAGGACTTGGTGGTGCCTGGACGCACGGGCAAGTTTGTTCCAAACGCCTATGAGGGCGGCGGCGGATGGAAGGAGATCGCAAAGGGCCGGATTCTGAAAGTGGATTCGCGCGCCAAAACTGCCGAGGGCGAGGTGTATTGCGGCGGGCAGAAAGGGGATTTGCAGGCGGCTCTGGAAGAACTGTCATTGGGAGATTTTTTGGAAATCGACCAATATGGCGCGTCGGCCAAGATTCTCAGCGGTTTGGTGGAATACTCGCTGGTGGAAGTGCTCAAGGCCGGTGGCTACACGGTCCGCCGGATGCCCGAAGACATGGCGCAACACATCGGGACTTACTTGAACTTTGATTTCGAGGTGGCGAAGCGCGGCGTGAAAAAGAAAGTGGAGGTGAAATCGTTGTGGGGCACGAACACCAAGTTCGCGCGCCTCATTCACAGCAAGACCGATGGCTATCCCACCAGCAGTTGCAAATTCGCGACGCAGGATTTTTTTGCCGTCAGTCTTTTCCTTCGCACCGGGCGCATCCAGGATTTCGCTTTCGCGCGTTCCGTGCCCAAAGACATCAAGCCTTACGGCCTGCCGCGTGCTGGAAAATTTCCAGATCATGTGAATCAGAACCCAACTTGCGCGGTAGGCGACGGGACGTGGTTTGGCTCTCTGGATGAGGTTTGGAAGCTGGCGTAGCCGCCTCGTTCCGCCACGCGGCCCCGGCGGCGTCAATGGCACTGACAAATTGGTCGCGCACCGTGTTAAGCGTCCTCGTTTGCTCCGCGATTTCCCGCGCCATCGCCTCCAGCTTGGGCAACGCTTCCTTCCTTGCGGGCAGCAGCACATCCTTCAAACACGATTCATCAATCGCCGGGTAGGCGATGCCGACGTTGTTCCGCATCAACTGGGCGATGACAAATTCGCTCTTCAAGAGGAACGCCAGCGTGATCGGATCAATCTTCGTTGGCCGCAGAACCGCCAGTCCCGTCGTGCAAATCGAGCCGTCCTGATGCGGGCCAACCACACCCACCGCGCCCCGCTCCGGCCTGACCGTGGAAACGAGCACGTCGCCGGTTTGCACCACTTTCCGCGCGCGGCTGGGCGCGGCGGTAACGTCGATGCAATTGGAATACACCGTGCAGGTCTGCGAATCGATGTCGGAAATCTCGATGTAGTTGAACTCCTTTGTCCCCCAGCGGCGCGGGTCGGCCCGGTTGTCGATGAGTTCGGCCACATCGGAAACGTAGAGGTCGTAGTCGGCGCGCTTCGCCAGACGCTTCTCGATCTCAACGGACAGTGAGGCGTGGTGTTGAGCGTCCCAGCGCTCAAATTCCGTGGCGTCCTCCATCCATTTCACCAACTGTGGCTTGAGGGGAGGCGAAACGATCTCCTCCAGAATGGCGGGCAATTCCCCTTTGCCTTGCACCACTTTGACGCGCTGGTTGGCCTTGGTGGAAACGGTGAAGCCAATGTCCTGGCAAATCGCGAAGCCGGTTCGCACGGGTTTGGCGTTGCGGCCGTCTTTCTTCCGCAGATGCAGGATTGAAGTTTTCGTGGTCGTGCCCGCCGCGCCGAAGGTCACGCTCGGAAGTGAGATCACGTTCAACAGATCAATTTTTCCGGCGAGGGCGCGGCGTAGGTCTTCAAAGACAGCTTTGTTCGTCAGGATACTGTCGGGAACAATTGCGATGAGTTGTCCACCCGGCGCAAG
>JANOQV010000304.1:0-1859 GCA_031414955.1 Pedosphaera sp.
CACGACACACTCGCCACCACGATCGTATCGCGGCGCGTGAACAACGAATTCATCGTCGAAAGCCGCATCCGCTCGATGGCCTCGTTGATGCTCGAATCCTTCTCGATGAACGTGTCCGTCCGCGGGATGTACGCCTCCGGCTGATAGTAATCGAAGTAAGAAACAAAATACTCCACCGCGTTCTTGGGAAAGAACCCCTTGAACTCCGCGTAAAGCTGCGCCGCCAGCGTCTTGTTGTGCGAAATGACCAGCGTCGGCCGGTTCAAATTCCTGATCACGTTCGCCACCGTGAACGTCTTCCCCGACCCCGTGACCCCGAGCAACGTCTGATGCCGCGCCCCGCTGAGCAGACCAGCGGTGAGTTTGTCAATGGCCGCGGGCTGGTCCCCCGCCGGCCCAAAAGGCGCCACAAGCTCGAACATCAGGCGAGCAACGTACGGAGCGGGCCAACGAGTGTCAACGCACTCGCACCCCGGAGCGCCGAACTCCCGCTCGGCGCAACCCTTCTCCGCATCCGATGGGGAGAAGGTGGCGTCAGCCGGATGAGGTGTGCCCCCTTCCCAACGCCCATTCCACCCTCAACACTCAACCTTCAACCCTCAACCACACTGCTTTCCCCCTCCCCGCCGCCGCGGACACTCAATCCGGCCCATCGTCCACGCTCCCGACGCTGCGGACACCCGGTCTGGCGCATCGGACACTCGCTCTGGCCGATCGTGCAGCCGACTTGACGCTTCGGACGCTCGCCCTGGCCGATGGTACAGTGAATCTGGCCCGTCTTTCAGGTTCCCCAGCCGATCGTGCATCCCCGATAACGGACCTGTCCACCGGCACAAGACGACACGGACTGTCGCCATCCGTTCAAACCGCGAATTATCACCCGCCACTCTCCCATGCTTGAAAGCGCTTCTCACATTCATCGCGCGGCAGAAACGCTCCATCGGCAATCATCGAACGCAATTTCACGGCCGCCAGCCTCGACGGCAGCAATTGCTTCGCCACCAACTCATCCAGAATCCACAGCACCCCGCGCACTTCAATCTTCCGCTTCAACCCTTCCAGGCGCAGCCGCCGGTCGCCAGTCAGCAAAATGGCGTTCAGCTCCATCGCCAGAAACAGCGCGGTCTGATCCTCAGGCCCAACGGGCAAGCCTCCCAGTTCATCGTGCATCCGTTCGACTTGTTCGCCGGTCAAAGTCGCCACCTTGAGCAATCCCGCTTCGATGAAACCGGACACCGCCTGCCAGTTGCGATCCGTCTTCACCTGCCGCGCGACCAGGTCCGTGGTATGCGTCTCAATGCCGAGTTGGAACCACGCCTCCAGCAGCCCTCCGTTGGCGAGGTCAATCAACACGCACGCATCTTTGACGGCGACCTTCATCCCGGCTTAGGCGAACACCTCCTGCAATTCCCGCCGGAAATCCCCCAGGCTTTGCCGGAGCAACGCCGCGCCCTTCGACATGCTGATTTGATCCTCGGCCACGGCGCGCTGCACCAGTTGCCGGAACCGCGAATGACTCTCGTTCCCCTGATACCTGTCATCCCCCGGTTCCGCCCGGGCGGAACGCCACGGCCCCGCGATTTTGCAGAAACGTAAAAACACCGCCTCATTGATCAAACCGAGCTGCCGGGCGCGCATCATGATGGCCCAGATCGAGGCGCCAAAGTTCGCCTTCATCTCGATCAATTCCGCCAGGCTGATGCCATTGCGCAACTTGCCAAACTCAGTTAAAGGTCTCCTTCGGCAGGAGCAACGCGCCAGCAAACCGCTTGGCGATGTTCTCCTCCTCTTTTTCGGACAGCGAATCCGCCAGTGGCAACACGATATGGGCCGCTTCATGCGCGGTCGTCATCCGTTTG
>JANOQV010000305.1:0-79884 GCA_031414955.1 Pedosphaera sp.
CGAGACTCTCAGGGCGCGGTCGTCCGCATGATGATCAAGGTCGCGCGCGCCGTGCATTATGCGCATCAACGCGGCGTGCTGCATCGCGACCTCAAGCCGTCCAACATCCTCCTCGACGAGCAAGGCGAGCCGCAGGTCGCCGACTTCGGACTCGCGAAGATGCTCGCGAAGGAGAGCGCGGCGACGCTCACCGATTCCATCCTTGGTTCGCCTAACTACATGGCCCCCGAGCAAGCTGACGGGCGCGGCAAGAACGTCACTGTTGAGACGGATGTGTACGGACTGGGCGCGATTCTCTACGAGGCGCTCACCGGGGTGCCGCCGTTTCAGGCGCGCACGCCTGTGGAAACGATCCGTAAAGTTCTGGACGAAGAACCGGCGCAGCCACGGAAACTGAATGACGGCATCGACGCGGACCTGGAAACCATCTGCCTGAAGTGCCTGCAAAAAATTTCCGGCACCCGCTACCTGTCCGCCGAGGATCTCGCCGCCGACCTAGAGCGCTGGCTTGGAGGCTTGCCTATTCTCGCGCGCCCGGTCGGGCCGCTCGGCACGGTCGTGCGCTGGAGCCGGCGGCATCCCGCGCTCGCGACCGTGAGCGCGCTGCTCATGCTGACGCTCGTCGGCGTCGCGGTGGGCGCATCGGTCGCCGTCGTGCGCATCCGCCAGGCAGAGCAGTCCGCCGTGGTTCGCCTGCGTGAATCGTTGCTCGACCAGGTGCGGGTGCTGCGCACCAGTCAGGCCGCCGGCGGGCGCACCGAGGGACGCCAACTCTTGCGTCAGGCTGCCGCGCTCGGAGGCTCGGTGGAATTCCGCGACCGCGTGCGCGATGAATTGCTCGCCACGCTCAGTCTGCCGCAGGTGGAATTCACGCCGCTGGCGGAGGTGAAAGTGGAAGGGCCGATGCAAGTGCTGCTCGACCCGGCGATGAAACGGCTCGCGCGGATCGTGAACGGGACGAACCTGACTCTTGTTGCCGTGGGCACGTCCGTTCCGCCCCGCGCGATCGGCACCACGGCGGAGGGCGGGCGGCTCGAAGCGTTCAGCCCGGATGGTCGTTATCTGGCGGTGCGCCACGCGCGCGGTGTGGAGTTCCACGATGTCGAGGCGGGGCGATTGATTTTTTCCACGGAACAACGCACTTACGTTTTTTGTTTCGCCACTCCCGCGCCGCTCGTGGTGCTGGAAGAAGCGGATTGCGAGATCAGCATTCGTGAGCTGCCGACCGGCCAGGAGGTGCGCCGATTAAAACCCCGGCCCGATCCGCCGGGAGCGCGTGGACGCGGCTTCGTCGCCCTCAGCCTTTCGCCGGACGGCGCGATGTTGGCCTGCGCCCGCGCGGCGGACAACGCCATCGAGTTGATCCAGATGGACACCGGCAACGTGCGGTGGCGGGTCGTTCAGGACGCGATGACGCTGGCGCTGGCCTGGCAATCTTCACGCGGAGGACGGCTCAGTGCGGCGACAAGCGATGGACGGCTGCTGAGTTTGCGACTGGCTGACGGCATGGTAGCGGCCGGTCTCGACGCACCCACCGCCGCGCACAGTCTCGCGATGGACGATGCTTCGGGCCTGCTGGCCGCCGCCTATCGGGATCGGCGCGTGCGCATCTGGGATCTGGCTTCGCTGCGTCTGTTGTTCGAGACGGAATGTGAAGGCCGCAACCTGTCCTTCGCTGGCAATGCCACGCGCTTGGGAACCGTCATCCGTGGCGACCGCGTCGGCTGGATTACTTTCGAGCCATCGCCCGAGTTCAAGGAAACCGTCGTGGCCCTGACTTCGAAGAACATCGAGGAATGTGTCTTCACCGGGAAAGGCGACATGATTGCCATCGGCTATTCTGGACGGATCGCTCTCGTCAACGCCTCCGGTCGCGGTGCGCGCGGCGGTGTGAACATCGGGGAGATTCCCGTGATGGCGATGGATCCGCGCGGCGAATTCATGCTCACCTCCGACGGCACGGGCGTCACGCTGCGACCATTGCCGGAGTCGCCCGGCGCGATGCTCTCCACGAGTAACGCCCGCCAGGTCATTCCCGGTTCGCGCTGGCGTTCGCTGGCCTTCAGTAAGGACGGCGACCGCGTCTGGGTCTCCAGCGCGTATAGCAACATGGTCTATGGCTACACGCGCGACTTCGCCTCGGTGGAGACCGCGCTAGGCCCGCACGAATTCGCCGACGCGGTGGCGGCCAGCCCCGACGGTCGCTGGGTGGCCAGCGGCAGCAGCCTTCTGCTCAACGCCAAAGTCTGGAACGTGGAGACACGCGCGGAAATGCTCACCGTCCACGCCGGACGCAAGCATCGCCTTTCCTTCAGCGGCGACGGACGCTGGCTGGCCGTGCATGGCGACGTGTTCGACTTGCGGCGCGTTGGCACCTGGGAACCCGCGCCGCCGTTGCCTTATCCAGGCGCGCGACCCACGCTTGGTGCCGCCGCCTTCTCGCCGGACGGAAGAGTCCTCGCCGTGGTGGAGGAACAGGAATCCGTCCGCCTCTTCGACCTGGTCGAATGGAAATCGCTCGGACTGCTGCGCGCCCCCGTGGCCGGATCGATTAATGCGCTGGCCTTCTCCCCCGACGGCACGCAACTCGCCGCCGCCTGTGTGCGCGGCCGGATTCGTCTTTGGAACCTCACCGCCATCCGCAAAGAACTCGCCGCAGTAAATCTCGACTGGGAGATTCCCAAACCAGCCGAAGCTCGAGCCAGGCCGACTACACCTTGACCAATCGGCTCCAAGTTGCTGGGCCAGTCGGGTCAGTTTGATGGCCCCGGGCGGACGTGTTCCCGACCGTGTCTCTCGATAACTGTTTTTCAAACCGGCTCGTCCCGCTAGGCTTCGTTCCATGACCATCATCACCGACGAACGTTGCACCGGCTACTCGTCGCCAGGCCATCCCGAACGCCCGGCGCGCATCAGTGGCACGGTCGAGAAATTGCGCGCGCAAACCGAACTGTCTCTCAAGTGGGCCGCGCCGCTTGAGGTCGCCGAGGAGTCATTGCTCCGCGCTCACAGCCAGCAGCAGGTGGCGCTGGTCAAGAATCCTGGCGAAGCATTCGACGGCGACACGCCCGCGCATCCGCACATTTATGCTCACGCTTGCCGATCCGTGGGCGGGGCGCTGCACGCCTTGAAGTTGGCGCGCGCGGGCGAGGCTGCCTTCAGCCTGATGCGGCCGCCCGGACATCACGCCACGGCGAACCACGCCATGGGCTTCTGCTATCTAAATTCCATCGCCATTGCCGTGCTGGAAGCGCTGGCCACCGGCACGAAACGCGTGGCCGTGCTCGATTTCGATGTGCATCACGGCAATGGCACCGAGGCCATCCTGCTTGACCATCCCAACGCAATCTTTTGCTCCGTACACCAGCATCCCTGCTACCCCGGCACCGGCTCGCAGGATGTCGGGAGCAACTGCTTCAACTTCCCGGTCGCGCCGCTCACCCCTCGCGAGGCTTATCGCAAGACGCTCACCAAAGCTTTGGCGAAGGTCTTGAAATTCAAGCCGGAACTCATCGGGGTATCGGCCGGATTTGATTGTTACGCACGCGATCCGCTGGCCAATGAAACGCTCGAAGCGGAAGATTTTCATTGGCTGGGTCAATCGCTGCACAAATGCGGGGTGCCGTTCTTCAGCGTTCTGGAGGGCGGCTATAGCAGCGCGCTGCCGGAGTTGATTCTGGCCTACCTGAAGGGCGTGGCCGGGAAGTGACGACACCGATCCCACTGAAAACGGCGAAGCGGTTGCCGTGTCTTCCGTGGTTCAACGGCCAGTTGAGGATGATCCCACGCTCGAATTGGTCCCCACCGTGATGGCCGGACCAATCGCGCGCTCCAACCGTGCCCGGGCCACGGCGTAATCATGTTTGGCCTGCACCTGCGTGGTGCGCGCCTCGGTCAGCGCCGTTTGCGCGCTGAGGACATCGAGTTGCGTGCCGGCACCAGCGGCGGCGCGGGCGTTGGCGAGTCGTAATGATTCCTCGGCGGACTCTTGCACCTTCTCCTGTGAGATCAGAACTTCGCGCGCCTCAATAAAAGTTGAGTAGCCCGTGCGCACGTCCAGTTCCACACGCCGCATCGCATCCTCGAGGTCCGCCTCGGTCCGGCGGCGCAAGGCCTCCGCCTCCTGCACGCGACCTCGGGTGAGAAATCCGTCGAACACATTCCAACTCAGTTGCGCGCCCGCCTCCCAGCCGTGCAACTCCTCGGTGAGATCCTGGCTGAACTGCGAGCTTTTCGCCCCGTAACCGGCATAGAACTGCACGCTCGGGTGGTAACCGGACTTGGCGGTTTTGATCTGATCGGCGCGCAACCGCTCGGCCAGCCGCAACGCCGCCAGTTCCGTGCGCCCCGTGAGCGCCTGGGCAATGGCTGCGGACAACTGCACCTCGTAGGGCGCGGTTTCGAGCTTGTCGGTCAGGGTCAACGGCAGTTCATCCGTGCCTTGGGGAATGTTCTCGCCGATCAGGTTGGCCAGATTGTCCTTCGACACGCGGACCGAGTTGCGCGCGCGAATGACCCGCGGCCGGGCGTTGGCCACCTCCACTTCGGCGCGCAACACGTTGAAACGCGGCACGGTCCCGGCTTGGAAACGCTTGGTCGTCTCGGCCAGTTCCTGCTGCAAGAGCTGGAGCGACGCCTCCTGCACGATCCGTTGTTGCTGGGCCAGCAGCGCCCCGTAGTAAGCCACGCGCACATCGCGCAACGCGTCAGCGATCACGGTCTGGTGATTCGCCACGGCCTGTTCGCGGGTCAACCGCGCCGAGTGCAGGGCCGAGTTGATGCGCCCGCCTTCGTAGATGGATTGCACGATGCGGACGTCCGCCGACCAGCGTTGATCAGCGAAATCGAAAGAGTTGGCGAAGGCGGCGCTCGGGCCGGTGGCCTTGAAGCGGTCGATGGAACTCTCCTCGTTCGCCGAGTAACTGCTGCTGATGGTGACACGCGGCAGGGCCACCGCGCGGGTCTGCGCCACCACGCCGTGGGTGGCCTCGAGGTCGGCCGCGCTCTTGCGAATGAAGCTGTTCTGTTGCAGCGCGAGGTCGAGCGCCTCGGCGAGGGCCAAAGTCCGGAGTAAACGCGAACTGGCCGGGGCAATCGGGGCATTCGTTTCCGCGCCCAGAACCTGCTGAGCGGCCAGGCAGAAAAGCAGGGAGGCGAGCACCAGATACTTCATGGCGCGTGTTTTAATCGGCGAGGCCGATGATGTCCATGACCGACCTGGCCGCAGAGCGCGGTGACGGAGGCAGCTTGCCGTCCCGGCTCTCGGCAAGGGCGGTGAAAATTTTTCGTTCCGGCCGCGCGCGCTGAGCGAGCCGCCTTCCCCACCTGCTTCATGCGGACGGAGTTGTCGCGCGGCGACGACTCCACCCGCGCACCAGCGGGCGGTCCGGGTGGAACGCGCGACAGGGCGAGTCTCTCGCCAATTCGTTGCACCGCTGGTACGCGGCGCTACTGGTCGCAGCGCGACCAGTGCTACCTCCCCCAGTCGTGGTAGTAGTTGTCGCGCTGCGACCGGTTCTAGCCGACTGCTCCGCCCTCGCCCCACGCCCACTTGCTCCGCCGGGTTTTTTCCCGGGCGCGGCCTTGCCATCGCTTCCTCCCAGCAAGATTACGCGCGGGTTGCCCCGTGTCGTTTCACCACTTGACGCGTATTATCGTCCCCTAACATATTTCGTCGCTCGTTGGCGGGTTGCCCATGTCGCGGCCCAAAAACCTATGGCCAAAACAAATTCTAAATTGTCAGGCAAATCCGTTCCCCGGAAGACTTCGAGTGCCCAGCCCGCCGCCAAAAATAACCGTTCCCGAGAGCAATCCGCTTCGCCTCCGCAGAAGCCGGGCGCGAACAAGCCCGGCTCGGCCCACGGATCTCCGCCTCCGGAAGCGGGCCGGCCCCACGGCAATGCGCACTCGCACGATCTCGGCCAGATCAAGACCCAGGCCGGGGGGGACTTGACGGAGAAAATCAAGGAGCTGGTCCGGTTGGCCCGGGAGCAGGGCTATCTCACCTACGGCGACATTAACGACGCGCTGCCGGACGGGATCATCACGGCCGAGGATCTGGATGAAATTTACCAAAAGCTGCGTAATCTCGAGATCGAGATCGTGGACCAGGCCGAGGTGGATCGCGTCAAGCAGCCGGAGCCGGAGGAAGAACAGCCGGAGGAAAAGTCGCGCCTCGACATTCTCGACGATCCGGTCCGCATGTATCTCAAGGAGATGGGCCAGGTGCCGTTGCTGACCCGCGAACAGGAGGTGGCGATTTCCAAGCGCATCGAGGAAGCGGAGCATGAGGTCAGACGGATCGTTTACAGCTTCGGCTTCGCGGGCAAGGAGCACATTGCGCTGGCGGAGAAGCTCATTTCCGAACCGCCCAAGGAACGATTCGACCGCGTGGTGGTGGACAAGAAGATCGAGGGCCGCGAAAGCCATCTCAAAGATTTGGGTCGGCTGGTCCGGCATGTCCGCGACCTTGATGAATGCGTGGATGAGAAATACGCCGCCGGGCAATCCGCCCCCAAGGGTCGGCGCGACCAGTTGAACAAAGAGTTCCAGAAGCTCGATCAGAAGTTGCAGGCCACCTTCGCGAAATTCTATTTCAAGCAGAGGGTCATCGAGGAAATGGCGCTGGTGGCCGAAAATATCCACGACAAGATGCAGGCCAGCTTGAAGTCTATTCAGGACTTTGAGAGCCAGCGCAAGTCGGCCCCGCAGCAGGTCGTGCTCGAATCCGAGCGGCGCAAAATCATGACCTTGGAGGAGTTTGTCCGCCTGCCCGTCGCGAGCTATCTGGAGGCCTATGGCCGGATGCAACACTTCGCGACCCAGGCCCACCAGGCCAAGACCGAGATGGTGGAGGCGAACCTGCGCCTCGTGATCTCCATCGCCAAGAAATACACCAACCGCGGCCTGTCCTTCCTCGACCTGATTCAAGAGGGCAACATGGGACTGATGAAGGCGGTCGAAAAGTTCGAGTACCGGCGCGGCTACAAGTTTTCCACCTATGCGACGTGGTGGATTCGCCAGGCCATCACCCGCTCCATCGCCGACCAGGCCCGCACCATTCGCATTCCGGTCCACATGATCGAGACGATCAACAAGCTGATGCGCGTGCAGAAGCAGTTGATTCAGGACTTCGGTCGCGAAGCCTCGCCGGAGGAAGTGGCCGAGGAAATGGGCCTGCCCGTCGAGCGCGTGCGCGCCGTGCTCAAGATGGCGCAGCAGCCGATCAGTTTGCAGTCTCCGGTGGGCGACAGCGAGGACACGAACTTCGGTGATTTCATCGAGGACAAGGCGGCGGAGAATCCGTCCGAAATGACCAGCCACGCGCTCCTGAAGGACAAACTTCAGGTCGTGTTAAGCAGTCTGACCGAGCGCGAACGCGAGGTGCTCAAGCTCCGTTTCGGCCTGGGCGACGGCTACAGCCGCACGCTCGAAGAAGTGGGCAAGCAATTCAAAGTCACTCGCGAACGCATCCGACAGATCGAAGCCAAGGCCTTGCGCAAGATGCGCCACCCGACGCGCCTCCGGCACTTGCAGGGCTTTCTCGAAACGGAAGAACTGGTCGGAGGCTGAGACGGCCACGGGAGTCGGACGATGGGAGCGCCGAACCACTGGCTCCGGTCGGCGGCAAAAAACCTGGGCATTTCAGGGTCTGATCGCAGTAACCGCGCCCCTGGACTGGCCAGGGGCGCGGCGCATGAGAGCCATTCAATCTTTTCGTGCGCGGCGGTTCACGCCCTGGCGCAGCTTAGTCCCCACGGCTATGGGGGACGTGGACTTGGACCGCAGCCGGAGCGGACAGGTTTCCGGCGGCGTCTTTCGCCCGGATGGTAATCGTGTAAAGCCGGCCAGCCTTGTTGCCACCGGCGCGTTCCGCCCGAAGCTGGACGGTGTGCGGTGCGGTAATTCTCCAGTCGGGAGCGGTGTTGCCGGTGCCGCGGGCGTTGACGGTTTCACTGCTTGTCACGGAGGTGACTTCCCATGTGGTCGCACCGCAGGCATCGGTGACGATGGCTTGGACAGGCACCGTGACCATCCTGTGATTGGGGGGCCAGAGCAAGGTGGTATTGGCCGAGGCGGAAACGATGACCGGCGGGATGGTGTCCACCACCGTCACCGTGCTCGTGCAGGTCGTGGAGTTGGTGGAACTGTCAGTGGCGGTCAGTTCCAGAGTGTTTGTCCCCAGCGGTAACGCCGCCGTGAACGTCACCACGGCCGCAGTCGGAGGTCCGCCCGCCGCGATCTGATTGGTCTGCACCGCCGTGCCGTTCAATTTCCAAACCACCTGCACCGGTTCGCCATCCGCATCCGAGACCGTGGCGGTGTAGGTGCCGGGCACGCTGCACTCCACCGTGGTCGCATCCGGACAAGTGAGTTCTGGAGCCACATTGGCGAGCGCGATCAACTGGCCGCGGATTTCGCCGCCGGGATGGTTCGTGGTGTGAATGTTCACGTAGTTCAAGCCGGCCAACAGGTTCGCGATCTGGTTGCTCGGATAAACCACCGAGCCAACGATGATCCCGCCTTGCGCGGGGTTGGCGGCCAGGAAATGCAAGGAGCCAAGATCGAACAGCACGGCCGCGTTTGTCCCGGCGCCGGCCGGGCCATGAAGATGCATGGCCGTGGCTGGAGCGCTCAGATCGGTGAAGCCGGCGGCCGATCCAAACCCGAGGGCGAGCGTCAGGATGGAACTGTCCGTGTCGAAACTGATCCCGCCGGAAATCTCGTTGCCCGAACCGGTGCTGTTGGTGACGCCGGCGACTTCGTTGCTGGCACTCAATCCCACCGCGGCATCCGTGCCGGCGGGAGACAGATCAAACCGGACCACGGCGGCTTGCGTGAGCGCCACGGTGGAGAACAGGGCCAGCGCTACGCTGGACCCAAGCCATCGGCTTCGGGCGGGGCGGGAGTTGGTGGTGTTGTTTGGGCAGGCTGGCACCGTGGGCGAATGGACTGATTTTGTATTCATAGCGTGTTTCTAATGTTTTCTGATTTTTGGCGTTGCTCCGGCGGAGGTCGGTTTCACCTGGGTGGAAAAACTGTTCCACCAGAGCAGCGTCTGATGCGCGGACATTAGAAGCAGGGACGCCGCGAGGCAAATGCTAAACCAGCGGCGCGGGGCAGGGCGGCGGCAACTTGAAAACTATAAACGTGGGAACGGGAAGGTCCGCCGCCTCCACGTTGATGCCCAATTGTGGCCAGGGCTGGTGGTCTGTCTGTTGCGTGGAGCGAAGGCACCGTTGGGTGGTTGATGAATTGGCTGGGACCAACCGGCGGAACCTCGAGGAGTGCGACCGGGACGGTCATGCTCCTCAGTTGAACGGGATGGTTCCGGCTTAGAGCTTGTTCACGGCGCGGAGGACGCGGTTGGTGAAGGCCAGACTGTTGGTGTTGGTGTAGGTGAACGAACCGCTGACCGTGGTGTTGGTGAAGAGCGGCGTCCAGACAGGCGAGGCCAGGTTGGTGGTGCCCTCAATGGTTGCGGCGAGATTTGGGGTCCCCCTCACTTTGACGATCATCCGTCCATTGTTGGAAGCGGCGGAGAAGGAGTGATTCGTGAGCAGAAGGTGATAGGCGAAGCGGTAGTGCAAATGCACGCTGCCCGACGCGGCCACGCCGGTGACGGGATGGTTCACGCCATCGACCGCGATCCAGTAAATGGTGTTGGAGGTGACGTTGAAGACCACCTTGCTGGTCAGTCCGTTGGAGCCGCTGGTGTTGTCCGAGGCCACGTTGGTGAGGGTGCTGAAGCTGTCGCCTGGCCCGATGTAGACGGCGAGCACGGTGTCGAAATTACTTCCGTCCGTGTCGAGGCGCAGCACGCCGTGGTTGGTCGGTTGATAGGCGTACCACTCCGACTTGCCGCCGCGCACGCCGGCGTGGTTCGGCTCGCCTGATTCCTTGGTCGAACCCACGGTGCTGAAGATCTGGGTGCCGCTGAAGCCGTGCGCCACGGCCTTGGGCAAACCGACCGCGCCCGTCGCTGCGAGCGCATTGTTGTTCGTCGCCGCAGTCACCAAATCTTCAAACTTGTCCGTGGCGAGAAGCTCGGGGTCGCCCTCGTCCGCAGCCCCAATGGTTGATTTGAGCGGCGGCGGAGTGCTGGGCCGGAATTGCAGTTGCGCCTCCCGGCTTACCACGGAACGGAAAGGCGTGGACACTCGCACGCTGTACAGGCCGGCGTCAGTGTCGCGGGCGGCCGGAAGGCTGAAGGTGTTACTCTCGGCCGCGCCGGAAATGGGCAGGCCGTCCAGCAACCACTCGTAGCTCAGGCTTGGGCCCGAGGCCAGCACGCCGAAGTTTACCGGCGTGTTCAGGTCCACGAGACGGCTTTGCGGATGGGCAAGAATCACCGGGAGCAGGTTGGTGGTGGGCAGGAAATTCCAGCCCAGGACGAAATCTCCAAACGCGCCCGAGAAGCCGTCCACGACGAGGTAATAAATCTGGCCGGCCGCGACGTTGAAACTGATTCGGCTGGTCAGCGACGGGCCGCTGTCGTCATCCGCCGCCGCTTCCGCGCCAAACCCGCTCCCGTGGTAGGCCGCGAGCAGGGTGTCAAAGGCGCTGCCCATGGTGTGGAAGGTCGCGATGCCATCGGCGGGCGCGACCCAGGCCAGCCACACGGAGTGTCCGCCGCGCTTGCCGAAGTGGTTCGTCTCCCCCGCCTCGCGGGTGGCGAGGCTGTTGTTGCCCGTGAACAATCCCTGCGCCGGGGTCACCACCGGTTGGCTGGCAAAATTGTCGCCGAACGGAAAATCAATGGTGTCGAACTTGAGCGCGGCGGGCGCGCTCACCACCGCGCCGTTCACGTCCTCGGCCTTGCCCGACTGCTGGCCGGAGGAGGGAGTGACGCGGCCAGACTGAACGGCCACGGTGTAAAGGCCGGCATTGGTGATCTGGGCATTGGGCAGACTGAAGAAGGAATTGGTCGCGCTGGGAATGCTCACGCCATTGCGCCGCCATTGGTAGCGGAACGGAGGCGTGCCGCTCACGCCCACGGAGAAGACGATGTTCGATCCGATGAGCGCATTGGTCCGGGGTTGGGGTTGCGCCGTGATGATGGGCAAATCCACGTAGCTGACCCAGACCGCCTCTCCCACTTTGGCTTCAGGAATCACATCGCGCCAACGCCCTTCGACATAGGTGCGGGTCCGGTAAGCGTCGGCCGGCGCGTCGAATTGATCGATGATGGTTCCTTCGACCGGTTCGAGGCCCAAAATGTCCCGGTAGCCGCCGGGCAGTGGATTCTGGCGGCTGACGAGATTGTAGCCGGGCAGCAGGGGCAGGGGAAACCTGGGCGGCGCGAACTCACCCGCGAAATTCAAGATGACGGGCGCCCCCGGAGGGAGATTGATGAAGGCCCCTTCACCCGGAGCCAGCGTCATGGCCGGATCGAGCCAGCCAAATCCGCCCACAAAAAAATTCGCATCCGCGAACGATTGGAGCGCGGGCAGCCATTTGAGCAGGAAGGTTCCGTCCGGCACCACCGGCAGGACCGTGGCCACGGCGCTGTTGCTCTGGTAAAGCTGGTTGGCGATGAGCGAATAACCCGGCGGCAGGGTGAGCTGATAACTGCTGTAAACCGCCAGTGTGGCCGGCGCGCTCTGGACTGAGCCGGCCGCGTTGCTGACGCGCACGAGGTAATGCCCGACTTTGTTCACCTGCACATCGTTCACTACCAGGGTCGGATTGGTCGCGCCGACGATGATGTTGGAATCCTTATACCAACGGTAGCTCAACGGGGCCGAGCCGGAAGCGACCACGGTAAACATGGCGTTTGTTCCCGGAGCCACGACCAGGTCGGTCGGCGGCACGAGGATGACGGGCGGGGCCGTGCATTGGAAGCTGGCCGCTGAATCGGGGGTGATCAGATTGCCCCCGCACAGGTCGGCGATGTTGTTGAGGGTCAGCGTGTAGTTCGTGCCGACCGCAAGCGGGCTGACGTGGAGCGTCACCCTTTTTCCGTCCGCAGCCAGACTAAGACCCAGGATGGTCAGTCCGGGGATGGCGTAGTTGGAGGTCTCCAACGCCGAAGCTGGACTCACCAGTTCGCTAAAATTTACGACCACGGTGTTGCTGGCGCAGTTCGCGGTCACCGGGCCGAGAGTTGGGGCCACTGTGTCCGTGAGGACGGTCAGGATCGCCGCCGCGCTGGTCGAGACGCAGGAACCGGCCGTGACGATCACCTGGTACGAGCTGTTGTTGTCCGTGGGACTGAGGAGCGGCGTGGTGTAAGACGGTCCGGCGTTGGAGGCCACCACGGATCCATTTCGCAACCAGAGGTAGCTCGGGGCGGGATTCGCGTTGGCGAGCACGGTGAAGGTGACCTTGCGGCATTCCTGCGTGGTGGCGTTTTGCGGCGGCACAAGGATATCGCAGTTGTCGGCGCGCGCGAACAGGCTGCCCGCAATAAATAGAGCCACGATCAGGAATGGGCGGTTTGGTCGCATAGGTTCCAGCCCATAGTGCATTTTTTTCGCGCACTTTCAAGAACGAAGGCCGATCTCAACCGGGAGGGGGTCAGCCCAGGGCAGACGCATCTAATTTCGCGGTGTTTCGCACGAAAACCCAAATCCCAAACAGGGCTATACACTTGATTCCTCTCACGGCGGAACTCGGAACTGTGGGCAGAAAGATTGATGGCGGAAAAATGAAACACCCATGTTTTTGCCATCAATTTTTCTGCCACGGCTTTCGGTTTGCGTCCGGCACCCGCTCCCATCGGGAAGAGGATTCAGCTGCATAGCCCTAATCCCAAATCTCAAATAAATTCCAACGGCCCAAATTCCAAAACCAGGCGTTCGCACTCCCATGGGAGTTTGCAATTGAGAGCTTGTTTGGGATTTGGATTTTGGGTTTTAGCCCGTGGAACCAAACATTTTGATGCGTCGGCCCTGGGGGTCAGCTTGACCCGGTAATTCTCCGCGACAACGGAGTTGAGGATGGGACGGACGATGGCAGCCACCGTGAAATCTGCTGGATTTTTGCCGCGCGTTCCGACGAAGCTGGAGCCGCTTTGGTGCTCCATCATCAAAAAAATTCTCCGACGTATTGAATCATGAGTGTCCAGGTCTTCATTTGGAGTTCGGGGAATCGATCCGCTGAGTCGTGGTTGATTCAACGTCTGCGGCCCAAGCTCACGGCTTACCTTCGGCGCTCCCTGGCCTTGTTGGTTTTCGTGGCCTCCGTTCTGTTCGGCCTTTCGCTTCGCGCGGCCACGGTGCCGGCGGGTTTCTCCGAGACCATCATCGCTGGTCCCAACGCCGGGCTTTGGAACGGAGCGGTCGGCGTCACCTTTGAAAGCAATGGCCGCATGTATGTCTGGGAAGGTGCAGGGCGGGTTTACTTCAAGGACCCGGCGGATCCTTCGTTCACGCTCCTGCTCGACATCAGCGAGGAAGTGGGGTTCTGGAGTGATCACGGCATGGTCGGCTTTGCACTCGATCCGGACTTCCGCGTGAACGGCTACCTCTATGTCCTCTACGTGGTGGACCGGCATCACCTGATGAACTTCGGCACGGGCAGCTACAATCCAAACACGAGCTACTCTTTCTCGGCCACCATTGGCCGGCTGACGCGTTACACCGCGAATGCGGCCGGGGGCTTTCGTTCCGTGAACACCGCCAGCCGGTTCATCCTCGTGGGCGAGACCCGGCAGACGGGCATCCCGATTTGTTCCGAGACCCACGGAGTGGGAACACTCGTGTTCAGCGAGGATGGTACATTGCTCGTCTCGACGGGGGATGGGGCCAGTCCCAACACGGCGGACACGGGGGGGGCGGCGTTTGGCAGCTACGCGCCGCAGGCCTTGACGGATGGAATCATCCGGCCCAAGGAGAACATCGGCGCGTTTCGATCCCAGCTCGTGGATTGCTTGAATGGCAAAGTGCTGCGCCTCGACCCCGCCACGGGCCACGGCGTGCCGAGCAATCCGTTTTTTGATCCGGCCAGTCCCCGCTCGGCCAAGTCGCGGGTGTGGGCCTTGGGCCTGCGCAATCCCTTCCGCATGTCGCTGCGACCGGAGTCGGGCAGTCACACCGCTTCGGATGGCCAGCCGGGAGTCTTGTACGTGGGCAATGTCGGTTGGGATCTCTGGGAGTGTCTGAAAGTGGTCACGGGGCCGGGCCAGAATTTCGGCTGGCCCATCTACGAAGGTCTGTCCGTGATGGCGCTGTATGACAGTGACACACTGAATCCGGATGCGCCCAATCCGCTTTATCCCGCAGGTGGATGCAACCAGTACTTCTCCTTCAAGGAACTGCTCCACGAGGACACGCTCAACGCCGCCGGCTTCCCGCCCTTCGACAACCCGTGCAACTCAGCGGTGAAAATTCCCGCCGCGATTCCGCAGTTTCTCCACACCCGCCCGGTGCTGGACTGGAATCATTCCAGCGCCATCACTCGCACCCCCACTTTTACTTCGGGCAATGCCACCATCGCGAATGTCGGCGCGGGCGGCTCACCCGTTTCCGGCTCGCAGTTTCAAGGCAACTGCGCCATCGGCGGCGCCTGGTACACCGCGACGGCTTTCCCGACGCAGTACCAAAACACCTATTTCTTCGCCGACTGGGGGCAGGGCGTGATCAAGAACATGACCTTCGATGCCAATGACAAGCCATCCTCGCTCGGCAGCTTTGCCAGCGCCGCCGGCTCCGTCGTGTGCTTCGCGCCTCATCCCACCGACGGCAGCCTCTACTACGTCAGCTACAGTTGGGGCGACGCGGGAACGGTGCGGAAGCTGGCCTTCACAGGCAATCGCACGCCCGTCGCGGTCGCTTCGCTGAACACCAACTTCGGCGTCACGCCGCTGGCCGTGCAGTTCAGCAGTGCCGGTTCATCCGATCCCGACGGCAACCCGATTACTTACTCGTGGAATTTCGGTGATGGCTCGGCGTTGAGCACGGTGGCCAGCCCTGCGCACACTTTCACCGCCCCCGCCGGAGTGCCGACCAAGTTCACCGTCTCCCTGACCGTGCGCGATCCCGGCAACCTGACCGCGACCACGAACTTGGTTGTCTCCGCGAATAACACGCCGCCCATCGTCGCCATCACCAGTCCGGCGAATGGGGATCAGTATTCACCCACCACTCCCACGACCATCAACCTCGCGGCCACGGTCACGGACGCGCAATCCGGCGACGGTCAGCTCTCTTATCTCTGGCAGGCCCTGTTGCATCACAACGATCACGACCACTTTGTCACCACCAGCACCAACCACACCGGTGCTACGATGGTGCTTTCGCCCATCGGCTGTGACGGCCTCAACACCTACTATTACCGCCTGATCCTGATCGTGACCGATCCGGCCGGGCTGTCCGCCACGCGCGAAGTGCAGGTTCATCCGAACTGCGCCATTACCAATCTGCCTCCCGTCCTCTCCGATCTGGGGAACCAGAGTGTCTTGCAAGATCGGTCCACGGTCGCGCTCCCCTTCACCGTCGGAGATCTGGAGACGCCGGCCAGTTCCTTGCAGTTGCTCGGAAATTCCTCCAACCCCGGACTCGTGCCCTCGGGCAACATCGTGTTCGATGGCTCCGGTTCAAACCGCACCGTGACCGTGACGCCCGCGCTGGGGCAGGTCGGCAGCGCTACCATCACCGTCACCGTGAGCGACGGCGAGTTGATCACCAGCGATGCCTTTGTCCTGACCGTGAGCCTGCCGGTCACGGCCACCAGCCTGTTCACCAACGCCAACGCCATCACCATTCCCAGCGCCGGCGCGGCCACGCCGTATCCATCCACCATCAACGTCGCCGGGATGAGCGGCACGATTTGGAACCTGAGTCTCAGCTTGAGAAATCTGACCCATCAGTGGACGCCGGACCTCGACCTGCTGCTGGTCGGACCGACCGGGCAGGGGATTATCATCTGCTCGGACGCTGGGAACGGGCCGGTGAACAACATTACGGTGACAGTCACGGATGCGGCGGCGGGCGCACTGCCCAATGGTAATCCGATGACGTCCGGGACTTTCAAGCCCACCAACATCGGCGCTGGCGACACCTTCCCCGGGCCTGCTCCGGGCGGAGCGTATGTTGGAGCGCTCTCCAATTATTTCGGATTGGCACCCAACGGAGCCTGGTCGCTCTACGTTTTTGATGACGGTGCGGGTGATCTGGGCAGCCTGGCTGGAGGTTGGAGCCTGAGCCTCACCACGTTGCTGGGCAGCGGTGGTTCGCAACCGCCGACCATGAGCGACATCGCGAATCAAAGCACACCGGTCAGCACTCCGACGGCCGCCATTCCCTTCACCATCGGCGACGCCGAAACCCCTGCTTCCAACCTGACCTTGAACCGAAGCTCGTCCAATCCAACGCTCGTGCCGACCAACAACATTGTCTTCGGTGGCAGTGGCAGCAATCGCACCGTGATGCTTACGCCGGCCAGCGGTCAGACCGGCACCTCGTCCATCACGGTGACGGTGAGCGACGCCACAAATAGCACGAGCGACAGCTTTGTGCTGACGGTGACGGCGGTGAACACGCCCCCCACCATGACTGCGCTGCCCGACCAGAGCGTCAGCGAGGACCAGACGGCGGCCGCGTTGAACTTCACCATCGGCGACGGCGAGACCGCCGCCGCGAGCCTGGTGCTGGGCAAGGCTTCCTCAAACACGGCGCTGGTGCCCACGAACAACATTGTCTTCGGCGGCAGCGGCAGCAATCGCACCGCGACCATGACGCCGGTGGTTAACGTCAGCGGCGTCGCGACGATTACGTTGAGTGTGAACGACGGTCAATTGACGGCGAGCCGCAGCTTCCTCCTGACGGTGAACGCGGTGAACGACGCGCCGACCATCTCGGGCATTTCCAACCAGACGATAGCCGTCGGTGCGGCCACGGGGCCGCTCGGTTTCGTGGTCGGAGATGTGGAGAGTCCGGCGGCCAGCCTGATCTTGAGCGCGGACTCCTCGGATCCCGCGTTGGTGCCGACGAACAACATTGTCTTCGGCGGCAGCGGCAGTAATCACACCGTGGCCGTCACGGCGGCGGCAGGCCTGAGCGGCAGTTCAATCATCAGCCTCCTGGTGAGTGACGGCACGAATACCACCAGCACGAATTTCACCGTGACCGTGAGCAGCCTGACCACCGGCACGTTCTCCTTCAGCAACGCCACGGCCATCACGATTCCAGTCACGGGCGCGGCCTCGCCGTATCCATCCACGATCCACACCTCCGGCCTGGGCGGAACGGCAAGCAACGTGGTCGTGACGTTGCGAAACTTGACTCACACCTGGACGCGTGATCTCGACATGTTGCTGGTGGGACCAGGCGGACAAAAGATGCTGCTGAGTTCTGACGCCGGTAACGGCGCGGCGAACAATGTGACCCTCACGTTTTCGAACGGGGCCGCCGTGGCTCTGCCGCGCAGTTCCCTGGTCACGGGCGCTTATCGCCCGGCCAATTATGACTCGGCCACGGACGTGTTTCCGGCCCCGGCCCCGGCCGCGCCTTTTGGTGCCAGTTTGACGGCTTTCAACGGGCAGACGCCAAACGGAACTTGGGCGCTCTTTGTGTTTGATGATGGCAACGGTGACTCAGGGAACATTGCCGGAGGCTGGAGCCTGACGCTCACAGCGGGCACGAGCGGGGTGGCCAACCAGCCGCCGACGATCAGCGACGTCCTGAATCAGTCCACGACGATCAATACGCCGACGGCGGACCTGCCTTTTACGGTCGGCGATTTTGAGACTCCGGCCACGAATCTCACACTGATCGCAGGCTCCTCGAACTCATCCTTGCTGCCGACGAACAACATTTTGTTCAACGGCGGCGGGAGCAATCGCACCGTGACGGTCACGCCGGCCGGCGGCCTGACTGGAACCGTAACCGTGACCGTGACCGTGCGCGATGGGACGAACAGCGCCAGCGACACTTTCGTGCTCACGGTCAACGCGGTGAACACGCCGCCGACCATCACCAGCCTGACCGGCCAGGTTATCAGCGAGGATACGGTGGCCGGGCCGTTGAGTTTCAACATTGGCGATAGTGAGACGGGGGCGGCGAGCTTGACTCTGGCCCGAACGTCTTCGAACCCGGTGCTCATCCCGACGAACAGTATTATTTTTGGCGGCAGCGGCAGCAATCGCACCGTGACCGTGACGCCAACGGCCAACCTGAGCGGCACGGCGACGCTCACGTTGAGCGTGAGCGACGGCCAGGTGAGCGTAAACACGGCTTTCTTGGTGACGGTGAACGCGGTAAACGATGCGCCCACCATCTCGGGGGTCGCGAACCAGTCCATCCCAGCAGGCGGGACGGCGGGGCCGCTCGGTTTCGTGATCGGAGATGTGGAGACCCCAGCGGCGAACCTCGCGGTGAGCGCAGGCTCCTCGAATCCGGCCCTGGTGCCTGCGAACAACATTGTGCTCGGTGGCAGTGGCAGCAATCGCACCGTGATGGTGACGGCGCTGACAAATCAAACCGGCAGCGCGACAGTTTCCTTGGTCGTGGGGGACGGCACGAACAGTTCCGCGACAAGTTTTACCGTGACGGCGAGCGCGCTGACTTCGGGCACGAGGTCATTCACCAACCCCACGGCCATCGTAATCCCCGATTCAGGACCGGCCACGCCCTATCCCTCAATCATCAACGTGGCGAACTTCGGTGGCACGGTGACGAACGTAACATTGACGTTGCGCAACTTGAGCCACACCTGGACGCGAGACATTGACATGCTGCTCGTCGGGCCGGGCGGACAGAAGGCGCTGGTAAGTTCGGACGCCGGCAATGGAGGGGCCAACAACGCGACCTACACCTTGTCGGATGCCGCCGCCTCCGCGCTGCCCCTGGTGCAACTCGTCTCGGGCACTTATCGCCCGGCGGATTACGAAACGGGGGACGTGCTGGCCGCGCCCGCACCGTCCGGGCCTTACACTGCGCCGTTATCAGCCTTCCAAGGGCAGCCGGCGAACGGCCCCTGGTCGCTGTATGTCTTCGATGATGGTGGGGGCGATCTGGGGAGTCTGGCCGGTGGTTGGAGCTTGACCGTGACCACGGTGGCCGGGGCCGGCGACGTGACGAACTCACCCACCCTGGCTCGGCTCTCCATCGCCCTCGGGACGGACAAAAGTCCGGTCGTGCTGCGTCTGGAGGACGCCTCCTCCCAAACCTATCTGATCGAAACATCGGATGACCTCAACTCCTGGACGACGTTAGGCCTGGTGCAACTGGTGAACGGCACCGGATCGTTTGCGGATGACGACGCGGATTTGGACACGGGCCGATTCTACCGGGCCAGAGTCGCGCCGTAAGGCGAGGTTTCGATTTTGCCTCTTCCTTGATTTTGAATGACTGGCCGCGCCAGGCCTGGTGTTGAGCGTGCGAGCATGAACATGAGGTCTAGCTGCAAATTCATGGCTGGCGCACTTTTTCCGGTCGGCTCGACGGCAACGCCGGCCTGAGGTGAACCAGCCCGGCGCGTCCACGCTTCATGACTTCGGGCCGGCAGACGTGATGGACGATCCGACGAAGAAGGTGCAAATCCGGGCCGCAGATAGTCAGGTCGTTGAAGCAGAAGTGTGGCCCACCGAAAAGAAACTGGCTCCGACCGGGAAACGCGGAGTCCGGTTTGCTCCCGGGACATGAAAAAAGGCGCTCTGATTGCCAGAGCGCCTTTCGTGAAAACGGAACGACTACTTGAGGATCGCGTCCTTGGCCGCCTTGGCGACGCGGAACTTCACGACCTTCTTGGCCGGGATCTGGATCGTCGCGCCGGTGGCCGGGTTGCGACCGATGCGGGCCTTGCGATTCACCAGCACCAGCTTGCCGAGGCCGGGCAGGGTGAAACTGTTCTTGGCATTCTTGTAGGCCAGCTCGGTGATGGATTCGAGAATCTCACCGGCCTGCTTCTTCGTGATGCCGTTTTTATCAGCGATCGCCGCGGCGATCTGGGATTTGGAGAGGGCTTTTGCCATAGTGTCTATTGGTTTTTTGTTATGTCGTTTGTGCGTTTTGAGTCGCGCGACTCGCTCCGTATTAAAGCCCCATCGCAAAGTCGCGCAAGAGATTTCCTGAAAATTTTCCAATGAAATCAGTGTGTTCCTCACGGTCAGGAAACGAGCAGGGGCTTGACTTGATCCGGCAAAGCCAGAACATCCGCGCTCATGGCGAGCCTGTTTTCCATTCGGGGCGAGCAACGATACGAAGTGGTGCGCAAGGTCTTTGAAGGCGGCATGGGCATTGTCTATGAAGCTGAACAGCACGGCGCGCGCAACTTCGTCAAGCGGGTGGCGATCAAAGTCATCCGCCAAAACTTCGCCACCCAAAAGGAGTTCATCGAGAATTTCATCGGCGAGGCCAAGCTCGTGGCCGACTTGATTCACACCAACATCGTGCAGACCTACCAGCTCGGCGAACTGAACGGTATTTATTACATCGCGATGGAGTACATCAACGGCCTGAACCTTGAACAGTTCATGCAGCAGGTGGCGGACAAGAAGAAGAAGCTGCCGCTCGAACTCGCCGTGTTCATCGCCAGCCGGGTCTGCCGCGGGCTGGCCTACGCGCACTCCAAGACAGACAAGAACGGCAAACCGCTGGGCATTGTGCATCGCGACGTGAGCTTCAAGAACATCATGGTCGCCTTCGAGGGCGACGTGAAGCTGACCGATTTCGGCGTGGCCAAGGCGGCCGGCTTCCTGATCGACAAGGAGGGGGAGGTGGTCGCCGGCAAGGCTGACTACATGAGTCCCGAGCAGGCGGACTTTCAGGTGACGGATCGGCGCTCGGATGTGTTTTCCGTCGGAGTGGTGCTGGGACATCTCGCTTTGGGGCACAATGTTTTCAAGGGCGCTTCCGCAAACGAGTCCCGAGATCGAGTGATGAAAATGCCCATTCCGGATTTCCGGAAACTCGACAAGCGCATCGACCAGAAGCTGGATGCCATCTTGCAGCGCGCCCTGGCCCGGGACGTGAAACAACGCTACGCCACCGCCGACGCACTGCTCTACGATTTGGAATTCTATATTTATCATTCTGGCTACGGGCCGACGAACGAAACTCTGGGCAAGTTCGTCCGTGAACTGTTCGGCCTGGATCCCGCCGCAGCCACGCGCGACGCTCAGGGGAGCACGCGCCTCATTGAGCGCGCCGCACGTGTGACCACGAGCGCCACCCGTGGCACACGTCGCACTGCGCGCACCGCGCGGAACACCCGATCGACCAAGAAATCCATTCGCATCTCCTGATGAGCCATCCAACCGCCCGCCGCTGTGCGCCGCCAACCCTGCACCTGGCTCAAGCTGGGTTTGCTCTTAGCCCTCAATGAAACCCAACATCGTTAAGGTGGGCCTGATGCAAACCAGTTGCTCGCCCGATCCGGTCGCGAACCTCAAGAAGACGCTCGCTGCCACCGAGAAACTCGCCCGGCAAGGCGCCCAGATCATCTGCACTCAGGAACTTTTTCGTTCCCAGTACTTCTGCCAGAGCGAGGACCACGAATGCTTCAAGCTGGCCGAATCGATTCCCGGCCCGAGCACGGCTGCGTTCCAGAAACTGGCCAAGAAACATGAGGTCGTGATCATCGCCTCGCTCTTCGAGAAGCGCGCCGCCGGGGTTTATCACAACACCGCCGCCATCATCGACGCGGATGGATCTCTGCTCGGCATCTACCGCAAGATGCACATCCCGGACGACCCCTTGTTCTACGAGAAGTTTTACTTCACGCCCGGCGACCTTGGCTTCAAGGCCTGGCAGACACGCTACGCGAAGATTGGTGTGCTTATCTGCTGGGACCAGTGGTATCCCGAAGGCGCGCGACTGACCGCGATGCAAGGGGCGGAGATTCTGTTTTACCCCACCGCCATCGGCTGGCATCCGAAGGAGAAGGCCGAGCACGGTGCCAACCAGCACGGCGCGTGGGAACTCATCCAGCGCAGCCACGGCGTGGCCAATGGGTGCTATGTCGCGGCCGTCAATCGTATCGGTCTCGAGCGTCCCATCGGCGGCGAAGGCATCGAGTTCTGGGGGCAGAGTTTTGTCGCTGGCACCTCCGGCCAGATCATCGCCAAGGCCAGCGTGGACCAGGAAGAGAACCTGCTCGTGCCGCTCGACCTCGCCAAGGTCGATGTCACGCGCACGCACTGGCCGTTCCTGCGCGATCGACGCATCGATGCCTACGGGGATTTGACCAAAAGACTGATTGACTAAGAATGCGGCACATCCGGTGAGCATCATCGAATTTGTGAAGATCCCGGAAATAGCGGCGCTCAAGCGACCGCACTCCGAACGTTGGCGCGTGTCAGCGGACGCCACGATCCTCGCGAAGCATTTGGAGTGCGGTCGCTTTAGCGCCGCTTTCAGTTGGGCTTGAGGATGACGACCGCCTGGATCACCGGCGCGGGCGGACTCATCGGCTCGCAACTCGCTCGTCTGGCACCGCCGGGCTGGACAGTTCGCGGTCTGGCGCGGACGGATTTCGATCTCGCTGACTTCGCCGCCGTGCGCCCAGCGTTCGAGCGCGACCGTCCGCAACTTGTCATCCACTGCGCCGCCTTGAGCAAGACGCTGGATTGCGAACGCGATCCCGGCGCAGCCTGGAAGAATAATTTTGAAGTCACCCGCACGCTGGCCGGACTGGCGGCGGACATTCCTCTGATCTCTTTCTCCACGGACCTGGTCTTCGATGGTCTCAAGGGCCACTACACCGAAATGGATTCTCCGAATCCCATCAGCGTCTATGCCGAGACGAAAGTCGCGGCCGAGCGCGCGGTGCTGGCGAATCCCCGGCACTCGGTTGTCCGCACCTCGCTCAATGCCGGCCGCACGCGCGGCGGCAGCGCCTTCAACGAACAGTGGCTCGGAGCACTGGGGCGCGGCGCGACGCTCGATCTCTTTGTCGATGAATTCCGTTCGCCCATCGCGGCCACCGTCACGGCACGAGCGGTGTGGGAGTTGGTGGCGGCGAACCAGCCGGGGCTTTACCACCTCGCCGGGGGTGAGCGTCTCACGCGGCACGCCATCGGAATGCTGCTCACGGCCAACGCGCCAGCACTGGCCGCGCGCATCCAGCGCGGCTCGATTCACAACTACTCGGCCATGCGCCGCGCCCCCGATACCTCGCTGGACTGCGGGAAGATTCAACGGCTGCTTTCGTTCCCACTGCCCCGATTCAGCGACTGGCTGCGCGAAAACCCCGGTACGCTCGACGCATGAACTATCGTGGCCGCCTCGCGCCTTCCCCGACGGGCTATTTGCATCTCGGCCACGCCCGGACCTTCTGGACGGCGCAACAACGGGCGCGCGAATACAATGGCGTCCTGATCCTTCGCAACGAGGATCTCGATCCGGCGCGCTCTCGTCCTGAATTCGTGGACGCGATGCTTGCAGACTTGAAGTGGTTTGGCTTCGAGTGGCAGGAAGGCCCCGACGTGGGCGGGCCGGTCGCGCCTTACGACCAAAGCAAGCGCCATCATCTTTATCGTGCCGCGCTTGATCAACTGCACGCCGGCGGATTCATTTACCCCTGCACCTGCTCGCGCAAGGACATCCAGCAAGCTGCCCAAGCTCCGCACGCCGGTGATGATGAATTGATTTACCCCGGCACCTGTCGCGCCAATTTGAAATCGCCCACCGCCAGTCGCCAATGCTCCTGGCGCTTTCGCGTGCCTGATGGAGAAGCCGTGTCATTCCTCGACGGACAACTCGGTGCCCAATCGTTCATCGCCGGAAAACACTTCGGTGACTTCGTGGTCTGGCGTCACGACAATGTGCCGTCCTATCAACTCGCCGTCGTCGCGGATGATGCGGCGATGCAAATCACCGAAGTGGTGCGGGGCGCGGACCTGCTCGTCTCCAGCGCGCGGCAGTTGCTCCTCTACCGGGCGCTGCGCCTGACTCCACCGACATTTTCACACTGCCCTCTCGTGCTGGATGAAACGGGCGAACGACTGGCCAAGAGGCATGACGCACTGAGCCTGCGCTCATTGCGCGGAGCAGGAAAATCGCCGGAGGAACTCCGGGTGGCGTGGTAGAAGACAGCCGCGAGGATGACTCCACAGCCGTTGTTACTTCTCCTTCAGTTCCATCTCGCCGCACCAGCTTTCGGGCAGCACTTGGTCTCGCACCTCGGGCAGGTGTTTGAGGTAAAAGCGCGTGGTGTGGTCGTCCTGGGCGGATTCGAGCACGCGCTCAAATGCCAGGCCGGCCGGGCCAAAGTCCCGTTGCTGAAACAGCCGCAGAGCCTCATCGAACTCCCCATGCCAGGCCGGCGAAGTCGCTGATGCCTCGCGGTCGCCCACCAGTTCGTACACCTGCACGCACTTCTCGAAGCCCTTGAGCTGGAATTTGCCGAGGTACCGCGTCAGGAAGCGAGTGCCGATCTCCTTCTTCACGTCTCCCGTGATCAGCACATCGGTGCCGAGGTATTTGTTCAACCCTTCCATGCGCGAGGCGAGGTTGATGCTCTCGCCGATGGCCGTGTAATCCACGCGCGTCGCGCTGCCGAAGTTGCCGACATTCGCCACGCCGGTGTGGATGCCGATGCGCGTGATCAGTTTGCGTCCTTTGACGGGCAGCTTGCTCTGCTCACGGAAACGCAGCGCGGCGTCGCAGGCGCGCACCGCATGATCGCCCTGCGGGTCGGGCGCATTCCAGAAGGCGAAGATGGCGTCACCGATGTATTTGACCACGGTGCCATCCGTGGGGTGGATGCACTGGCCGACCGCGCCCTGGAAATACTCGTTCATCATCTGGGCCAGTTCATCGGAGTCCATGCCCTCGGACACCGAAGTGAAGCCGGCGATGTCGCTGAAAAGGATGGTGAGCCGCTGCTTGGCCGCGCCGGGTTGGAGCAGCTTGCGGTCATTGTCCGCCGCGAACTTCTTTACCAGCTTGGGCGAGAGGTACATTTCGAGCGAGTGGATGAAGAGGCGGTTCTGGACGTAGAGCCGGATGGAATTCACCGCCACGGAACAAAGCAGCGCGACGGCAATCTGGACACAGACAATCAGCCACGGGAACCAGGTGAGCCGGCTCACGAACAATTCCCGGCTCAGGACACCCACCAACAGCAAGGCGACGAGGGCCGCGAAGATTGCGACCCCAGGTCGCAGGCGCATCAGGCCAAACCCAGCCAGCAAACCCAGGGCGACAATCGTGCCCAACTCTGCGCGCAGAGGAAATCGCCGCAGCCAGTCCCCATGCATCAGGTTCAGGAACATCGTGGCCTGAATTTCCACCCCGGAGATGAAAGGCGACTGGCCCTGTCCCGTGATCCAGAATGAATACGGATTGCGATAGGCGTCGTTGCGCTCGTTCTGCAACTTCGTGATGAGGCGCGCACCGATGAAGACCGTCTTACCGCGAAAGAAATCATCCGGCACGAGTTCCGGCAGCAAGGCCTCGGAGTAGCGGACGCTGGGCAGCAAGCCGGGCGGTCCGTAGTAATTGATCCAGGCCCGGATCGGCGCGCCCGGCAGATCCGGCGAAGGCTGGAAGACTTCCGCTTCCGTGTTCTTGGTCACCGGAGCGGCCAGCAGTTGCGCCGCCACCCAGCTCAGGCTCGCCAGTTGTTCGTTGGGCGAGTGGGCGCGCACAATTAAATCCCGGCTGGGAATTGTCTCCACGGAACCGTAGCCGGCAGCGTTGGTCGCCAGGGATTCCGTCGGCGGCAGGAATTGCTTCTCGTGTTCGCTCACGGGCACATGCTCCAGGCCAAACACCACCCGCCCGTTCCGCTTCATGGACTCGGCCAGTGCGGCGTCCGGGCCGGGATCAGGGTCGGTGAAGACGACATCCAGCACCACGGCTCTGGCTCCGGCGGCAGTCAACCGGTCGAGCATTCGCGCGTGAATGGATCGGTCCCACGGCGCCTTGAGCGCCTGGCCCAAATCGAGGTGCGACTTCTCGTCGAGATAAACGATCACGGCGTCATGCGCCGGGAGCTGCTGGAAACGGAGAATGTGGAGCAAATCATAACTGAGATTCACCAGCCCGGAACCGACGGCGAACTCATGCAGGAACCAGCCCAGCGCAGCCACGACCAGCGCCAGCAGCCACGCCCCCCAGCGGGCGCGAATGATCGAGGGCCGTTTCACAGGGAGCAAATCTGGTTGAGCACGCCGCGAGTTAACCGCAACGCGCTCAGAAATAGAATTTGAAACTGGCGTAGAAAGTCCGCTCGCGCGGCAACTCGGAGTAGAGCGAGATCGGGTTCAACCTGTAATCCTGTCCTCCGATGTTCAGCACGCCAACGCGCGCCTCAGCATGGCGACGCCAGAAGCGATAGCCGGCAAACAGATTGAACTGCCAGAAGTCGCCACCATCGAGGGCGGGGGTGTAACCATAGTTGTTTTGCGCGGTCCAGATGGCCTGGCCTTCCCCGAAGAAGCCGCAACGATGGTTGTAAATGGCGTTGAGCGAGAGCTGCTGCAACAACGCCGACTCGTTCTGATTCACATTGGCCTCTCGATCCACCTCCGGCGAGACGACTGGGAAACGAGTGTCGAGATCGGCGTGGCTGAGACGATAGCGAACGCCGAAAGCCCATTCATCACTCAGAAGCTGATTCACGGAAACCGTCAGGCTGCGTTCCTCGTACTCGACCTTCTGCCGCGCGCTGCCCGGAGTGTTGGGCACGGGAATGAAGAAGCTGTTGGTGATAATGCCGACGGTCCGCGAAGCGTCGGAACGCAGCACCTCGGCGTCGATGTTCACGTAAGTATGAGTGGGAAACTGGTGATCGATGCCCAGACAGAAGGTCTCGAAGCGCGTGCCTGGCACGAGTCCCACGCTCGATTCGGGCGCGAGGCTGCGGAAGGCCTGATTGAATCCGCCCACCTGCGTCGGCTCCAATCGGAAGCTGTTGTCGAAAAACACGCCGCCCAAAGATCTCGTGTAAGCCGCGCGCAGGTGCGTCTTCTCGGTCACCGACCAAAGCACGCCCGCCTTCGGTGAGACCTGATCCTTGCGGCTCTGAGTGCTGGTGATGGGGGCGGTGTCGATATTGTCGGGAAAGCGCAAGCGGTCGTAGCTCACCCCGGCAATTAACTGGAGACTCTTCCAAGGCGACCACTGATCGTAGGCATAGATGCTCTCGCGGTCGAGGTAGGTCGTGTTCTCCAAGTGGGCATTGATGCGAGCGAAGCTGCTCACGGAATTCAACGTGTCCATCGACGCGTACTGGAAGCGGCCACCCACGACGAGCGTATGTGGTCCCACCGTGAGGATCTGTTGCAACTCCGCAGTGTAACCCTCGAGGGTCGAGCGATTCGTCACTGCATTGACCGCCGTCTCCACGCGGGTGACTTGCCCGTCGATTTGGCGGAAGAAAAGGATCTGCCGATTCGGTTCTTGGTACTGCAGATCGTCTTCCAATCGACCGGCTAAGAAAAGTGTGTGCGACCCCGGTCCCCACTCGTGGTGGTAGCCGAGAAACAGGTTCGGCTCCTGAACTTCCCGGAAGCGAAAAGTCGGACTGGCCCCCCGGACGTTGGGATCGGTCGCGCTGGCTCCCACCTTTTGCGAGTAATACTGCTGCACATCACCGCCCTCGAATTCGTTGCGCTGCACTTCGAGGTAGAGAGTGTCGTGCGGCGTAATTTGCTGCCGGATTTTGGCGGTGTAATCCGTCTCCTCAAAGTCGTTGTTGAGGCGCTGCCCGGTGTCCCGACGGTAGCCGGCCTCCAGCGCCCAATCCGTTCCACCGACGCGGCCGTACTGCACGCCGTGCTGCACCCAGTCGCCGCCGCCGAAGTACTCTGTGCTGGAAGCGAGGCCGATGTAGTTCGCGTCGAACAGGCGGGTGTATTCCTGCTGCGAGACGGTGGAGGAAAGCCGCGTGCCGCCGACCGGTGCGAGCAGGTTGGCGATGAAATACTCGCTCACCGCCGCCGCCTCGTAGCGCAGATTGATCTGCTTCGGGTCGCGCAGAGCATCGTAGCTGTTGGCCAGAAACTGGTGCGCGGAAAAATTTCCGTAGTCGTAGCTGACGGCCCGGCTCGCTTCGCGCGTGCTCCAGTCCGTCATGCCGGCGTCCAGATAGATGTGGGCCAGGTTCGCACTGCGCACGGATTTGTCCTGATCGAGCAAGAGGCGCGAGCGATAGAGGCTGCGGTTCTCGTTCAACTCCTGGGACTTCTCCAAATCGCGCACGGCTTCGTTCACCTTGTTCTGCTGCTCGGCCAGGATGGCGGAGTAGAGCCACGGCGTCGGGTCGTTCGCATCCAGCTTCTGAGCGAGGCGCAACTCTTTGCCGGCGCGCTCGGCGTCGCGCGTCTGGCTCCAGGCTTTGCCAAGGTAGCTGCGTAGGACGGAGCGCTGCGGTTCCAGCGTCGCCGCCACTTGCAAATCCTGCCGCCCCTGCTCGCTATCGCCCCGGCGAATCCTCACGAGGCCACGGCCCAGCCAGCCGTTGGCCAGCGCGCCGTCGAGGGCGATGGCTTCATCGAAGGACTGTTGCGCTGCGGAAAACTTGCTGCGACCAGCCAGGACGAATCCGCGCAAGGCGTGCGCCTGGGCATGGCGCGGTGAAAGAGTGAGCGCCTGGTCGAGCGCGTCTTGAGCCTGGCCCCCGTGGGCAAAGCTGAATTCCAACTCAGCGACGCGCGCCCAGGCGAAACCAAAGCCCGGCGCTTTGGCGGTCGCCTTGCGCGCGACCACGAGCGCCTCGCCGAGCTTGGACTGCGCTTGCAGGGCGTAGGATTCCGCCATCCATTCTCCGGCCAGCGCCAACGCGCCAGCGCGCAAAACAGGACGCCCTTTCACCGTCTCCATCATCTGCCGGAGCGCCTCGGCCTGTGGAGTGGAGACGGCTTGAATCATCAGCGCGGCTTGTCCGGCCTGACCCGCGGCCAGCAGGGTGGCGGCGCGGTAAATTTTCTCGGCGTCGCTCGCCGGCTGCCGGTTGTCGGGATATTTCGCCAGCGCCGCGAGCAAATCACCGGAACGATACGCCGCCAGGGAATCCGTCAGCGCGCTTCGTTCCGCATCGCTCAGGCCAATCTCATCCACGTCGAGGACGGCGGGATAATAGATTACCCATTGGATGATGCCGCTGGCGTCGAGCACTGCGGTTTTGCGCGGCGCCTGCCCGGCGTCCACGATGCCCTGCTCGCCGGAGACGAGGTTCACGGTGGCGACTTCGTTCTGCAAATCAACCAGACCATCGACGAGCGTGACCTCGGTGTGGCCGTTCTCCAGGACGAGCAGATGAAACTCGGTGCCACGAATCGCTCCCGAAGCCAGCGGCGTGCGGAACTCAACGGAGCCGGGCCGCTCGCGATTGAAGAAGTAACTCGCGCCGTTCTTAAGTTCGAAGCCGGCGTTCGCGCCCGCGGACTTTGGCGGGCGAACCTCCATCGTGGTCAGTTCATTCAGCCGTAACACACTGCGGTCGGAGAGTTGCAGGGTGGCGCGGCTGCGCAGACCGGTGCGGACGCGGTCGCTGTTTTGCAGGAGGAGGTTGGTCGTGGCCGGAGTCCAAGTGGCCAGACCGCTGCGCGCGACCTCGACCTTGCCTTCGACCGTAAGCAGTCGAGCGGGTGCCGATCCGTTCTGCGCCTGGGCGATGACGACAAACCAAACCAGCGCGAAGTGATAAAGAGTTTTCAAAGTGTGCCTGCTTCCAAAGGGAGTTGAGCCTCCGGGAATGCGCTTAGTTTGCATAAATTTTCGTCCATGACAATCCCGCATACCAGCAAGCCCGTGGCCATGAGAATTGTCCCGTGAGTCCCTGGCGTGCCCGTCTGTCCACGCCTTGGGCAGGAGTGTCCCGACCTGAGCCACGGTTTTCCCCGCGCGCCTGGTGTTCGTGCGACTGGATGATTTGGTGTCAGGTTTGCTTCAAGTGGGGACAATCAGGTTTGAAAAGTCTCGTTAAGCAATTCGTTCGCATCGTCACGCGTGTCTCCACGTTCGCGGCGATTCTGTTTCATCTGCCGCTGGTGGCGGCGCCGTTTATTTTTCGACAGCCCACTAATCAGATGGCGATGCCGGGCCAGAATGTCCTCTTCAATGTCGGCGTCACCGGCACTCCGCCGTTCTCGTTTCAATGGCGAAAGGATTTCACCAACTTGGTTTTCGCCACCAATGCGAATCTCTTCCTACCCAACGTGCAGATGGAAACCGCCGGGCGCTACGCCGTCCTGGTCACCGACACCACCGGATCGATCCTGAGTTCGCAGGCCATGCTCGTGGTGAGCGTGCCGATCAGCATCGTTCAGCAGCCCTTGCCGCAAACCGTCCTGCTCGGCGGCAGTGCCTCGTTTTTCGTCAATGCGACTGGCGGCCCCCCGTTCACTTACCAGTGGGTCTTCAACGGCACGCCCCTCACGGGAGCCACGAACCAAGTGCTCGATATCTCGCCCGTCACGGCGGGTGACATCGGGAATTACAGCGTGCGGGTTTGGAACAGTTTCGGGAACTTTGCCGACAGCGCCCCGGCCGGTTTGAGCATCGCCGGTGCGCCGCCCGTCTTTACCCTGCAACCTTTCGGTCAGAGCGTGCCAGCGGGAGCGCCCGTCGTGTGGACGGTCGCGGTGTCCGGCACGACCCCGATGAGTTTTCAATGGCACTTCAATGGCACCCCGCTGGACGGCGAGACCAACGACGTGCTGCATCTGGTGGCCGCGCAACCGGTGAACGCTGGTGATTACGCGGTGCTCGCTTCCAACTTCTACGGCACAGCCGTCAGCGACGTGGCGCGCCTCGAGGTAATGCTTCCGCTCCTGGCGTTTGCGGACAATTTCGCGGACGCAGCGAACCTCCAGAGTATGATGACCGTCTCCGGCCAGGGGATGACCTTCGGCGCGACGCTGGAACCATTGGAGCCGAATCACGACGGTCGCCGTAACGACCACTCGGTCTGGCTGGCCTGGACCGCGCCGGCCAGCGGCATCGTCGAGCTCAACACCTTGGGCAGCGACTTCGACACCGTGCTGGCCGTTTACGTGGGCAACACAGTCGATGCACTGCTGCCTGTGGAGAGCAATGACGACTCGGAGATAAACCACAGCAGTGCGCTCGCCTTCAACGCCCAGGCTGGTGTCACCTACCGCATCGCGGTGGCCGGTCACTTACACAGTCAGGGCCATGTCTTCTTCGATCTGCAACTAACCCCCACACTGGATCAATTACCCGTCTTCCTGAGCCATCCGCAGAGCCGCAGCGTGGCTCCGGGTGCCAATGCTTCCATGTCCTTCGTGCTCGATTCCATCCAACCGGTGGACATCCAGTGGATTTTCCGGGGTCTCGACGTGGCCAATGCCACCGCCTACTCGAATGACTTTAGCGGCATTGACGACAGCCAGGTTGGCCCCTACCGGGTGAAGATCACCACTCCCACCCGGGTGGTTTACTCCCGCTACGCTGATCTCCAGATCAATTCGCGCGGTCTGACCAATGTGCTGGCGCGGGACAAACTCGGTGATGCGATGGACTCCGGTCTGTATCTTCCTCAGACGGTGCCATTGAATCTACCCGTCGGCGATGGCAAGTCTGCGGCAAGCCCGGGCCCGCAAAAGTCTGGCGGCAGCGGTTCGCGCGGCTACACCACCACGCAGATTTTCAGCACCGTCGGTTCGGGCGCCGATCCGGGCGAGCCGGTGCATTGCGGAGTCGGGGCGGGCAAGTCCGAATGGTACGCCTACCAGGCCGAGGCCAACGGCACGCTGCGCATCGACACAGATGGCAGCAGTTACGACACGGTGCTGGCCGTTTACATCGGCCCGGGCGACAGCTACGCCACGCTGACCAACGTGGCTTGCGACAACAACAACGGCAGCAACGGACTCACGAGCAAGGTCATTTTCACCGCCACCAGTAATACGATTTACTGGATCGCCGTGGATGGCGTCAGCACCTCCAGCCCCAAGAGCGGTACGGTCAAACTCCACATCATCCTCGGCAATCCCGTCACCATCGACACCGAGCCGCAAAGCGCGACCGCGCCGTCCGGCACCAACGTCTCCTTCACCGTCAGCGCCAACGGCATGACGAATTACACTTACCAGTGGAGGTTTGGCGGCACCAATCTGGCCGGGGCCACGAGCGCCACTTACACCCGCACGAACGTGCTTTCATCCCAAGGCGGGACGTACGACGTGGTGGTGAAAAACCCGATCAACTCCGCCACCAGTTCGGTCGCCACGCTTACTGTCTATTCCGGCACGGTGTTCATCACCAACCAGCCGCAAAGCCAGATCCAAGCGGCGGGTACGAACATCACTTTTACCGTTGAGGCGTCTGGCTCGGGGCCGCTGGGCTATCAGTGGCGCCTCAACGGCACGAATCTTTCGGCCCAGACCAACAGCGCGCTGACGCTGAATAACATCCAACCCGCCGACGCCGGCACTTACGCGGTGATCGTGAGTGACACGAACGGATCGCTGGCCAGCTCGAACGCCACGCTCACCGTTCTGGTGGCTCCAGCCATCACTTTGCAACCGAGCAGCCGGACCACGGGCCCCGGCAGCCTGGTCACGCTGACCTCCGCCGCCTCGGGCTCGCCACCGCCCGGCTACCAGTGGCTCTTCAATGGTGCGGTGCTGGCCGGCGCGACGTCCGCCACGCTGAACCTCAACAATTTCCAAGGATCGAACGAGGGCGAGTATTCGATGATCGCGAGCAACTTGGCGGGCGCGGCCCAAACGCTCGGCGTGGAAGTGCTGCTGAACTCGCCCGTCCGCTTCACGAACTTCGGCTGCTCCAACGGAACCTTCACCGCGCGCCTGATCGGCGTGGCGCACACGAACTACATCCTCCAATGGTCTGGCAACCTGATCGATTGGAACAACCAGCTTACGAACAGCGCCAGTTCCGGCATCATTCCCTTCGCCGCCGTCATGACGAACGATGGATTGAGATCGTGGCGCGCGGTTTCCGCGCCATGAGGTCGGCGGTCCCCAGACTCGGGCTGGGATGGCAGTTCACTTCAGGGTCGAGAGAAACTCCACCAGGTTCCGCAGATCCCGCTTCGAGAGAATGTTTCCCAACTCCTCCGGCATCGAGGAGAGACCGCGGTCGCGCGCCTGGAGGTCGGCCTTCTTGATGGTGATCGGCCCATCCTCCGGGGAATTGATCACGAGTTGCGTCGCGCTCTCCGACTTGATTATCCCGGCGTGGCTGTTCCCGTTTTTTAACGTGACCAGCACCGTTTCAAAACCTGGGGAGATATTTTTGTTCGGGAAAAGAATGGACTCCAGAATGGATTCGCGTGTCTGACGCTGGCCGAGTCCGGCCATTTCTGGGCCAACCTCGCCACCTTCCCCATTAATCTTGTGACAGCGGAAACAGGCGGCGTCCTGGCGCTCGATGAAGGTCTGCTTGCCGGCCTCGGCATTGCCACCGTGCAGTGATTCACGCCAGGGGCCGAGCGGGTCTTTGGCCGTACGCAACGATTCAAATTTCGCGAGCGCCGCCCTCGTGGCCGCCGCATGGGCGACGTTCTGGTTGTTCTGCGCCGCTTCCAACACGTCGAGCTGAAGCTCTTTCGGAACCTGGCCGGAGACGAGGCGGTCCAGCCAGGCTCCGAGCAGTTGGGTCGCGCCGGCATCGTTCAGCGTGGTCAGCGTGGCGAGGGCGCTTTGCCGATCCGCCAGCGCGCCTGTTTCCAGGACGGTGGCCAGTTGCGCGACGCGCTGGTTGCCTGACCCAGTCGCCACACTGGGGGCTCGAGTCAGGCCCAGAGCAAGGGCGGCTTTGGCCGAGACGCTTTTCAAAGCGGTGGAAGTGGAGGCATTGATTGAGGCGAGCATCGGCTCCAGCGCCTTCGCTGCCACCGAGCCATCGCGCGCAGGCAGCGGACGCCACGAACCGACAACGTGATCCCGTCCCGGCGGCTGGGCCCAAAGGGCGAGAAGTTCGAGCGCCTCGGTGCGAGCCGCTTCAGGCGCGGTCGCATCGGCGGCGACAGCCGCCACCGCCTTCGCGTTGGCTTCGCCGCCGAGGCGGAAGCTGGCGTTGAGCGCGCGGCGCAAAGTGAAAGTCCGGATGGAGGCGCTGGCGTTGCGATTTCCATCCGGCAGCAGTTTCGCCAGCGCCGGCAGCGCGGCGGGAATTGGCCCGTCATGGATGGCGCGCGCCGCTTCGAGCACGATGCTCGGATCGGGATCGGCCAGGAACTGCGCCACCTCGGGCCGTTGCATCCGGCGCCACGCCAGGCACACACCCATTCGCACCGACGGCGAAGCGTCCGTGGCTGCGGCCAGTAACGATTTCATGTCGCCGATGCGAGCCAGCGCGAACACAGCGGCGTGGCGGAGATATGGATCGGCGTCCGCGTTCTGACGCAAGACATCACGCAGCAGGATCACGGCGTTGGAGGAAAACTCGCGGCCCTTGGGTGTGAGGTTCAGATTCTTCCCCGCCGCCGCCATGCCCTGGAGGGCCAGCAACTGCACACGCGGATTTGGCTTGGTGATCAAATCTGGGAACCAGCCTGCTGAGGTCTCCGCCTCCCAATAAAGTTTTGCCGCGTGGCCGCGAACTTCGCTCTCTGGATCGCCGGTGCGCAACCAAAGTTTCTGACGCGCCGCCTCGCCGCGCTTCCGCAGTTTGGGCGTGGCGGAAGGTTGCCGCGCCGACTGGGCGAGCTGGGACAAGGCCCAGACGGCGTGCAACCGCGCCTTTGTCTCACCCTTCTCCGCCGAGTTGGTCAGCCGGTCGAACGCCGCGTCGCTCGTGGCGGCACGCGCGGCCAACTCCCACTGGGCCTCCAGCCGCACGCGCATGTCCTGATGCCCGAGCACTCGGGCCAGTTCCAACTCCGTGCGCTTCTCAAAGCCCTCGGCCAGCAGCTTCCTTACTTCGATCACCGTGAGTGAATTTGCCTGCGTCGGATCGGACACGCGGTAGATGCGGCCCCGGTCCGTCTTGTCCCAACCCTTCACCCAGTCGCTGACATAAACACCGCCGTCTGGGCCAAACTCGATGTCCGTGCAGAGAAAGCCGTTGATGAATTCCGTCTCGTCGAAAGCCTCGAAGCTCGCGCCGCGAGGACGCAATGCGAACGAGCGAACCATGCTGTTTGGCCCGCCGCGAAAATCGCACATGAAAAAATGCCGGTCATAGCGCGACGGCAATCCTGTGCCTGGATAATACGCCACGCCCGACGGCCCAGCGCCGATGTGCGCGACCGGCGGCAGGAAATATGAAGACGTGTTGGACGGTGCCAGACCCCAGAGCATCTCGGAATTCCACGCGCCCATCTTCGGCAGCCACTGCCAACCCATGCGCCAGCCGTAGTCCGCACCTTCCACGATGTGTTCCCAGCGCGCCTTGTCGCCGCCATCGCCGTTGTTGTCGCCGGTGAAAAGATTGCCCGCATCATCAAAGGCCAGCTCCTGCGGGTTGCGCAACCCGATCGCGATGACTTCCAGCGCGCTCCCGTCAGGATTGCAGCGGAACACCGCGCCGCTATCCGCCAGCGCTTCCATGGTCAGCCCCGGCCAATGGTCGATGATCTTGCTCCACAGATTCGTGGAGGTGCCGCGATCGGCGATGGAGAAAAAAATCTTCCCGTCCGGCCCCATGATCATCCCGTGCAGATCGTGGCCGCCGAAGGCAATGTGAACACCAAAACCGTGGAGGAGATTTTGGATTTTCGATTGACGAGGTGCGGGTTGAACGGAAGCGAGTCGGCGGATGGCAGCCCTGTCGTCATTCGTAATTCGGCATTCGTCATTCTCCAAAGGTCCGGGATGCAGGTGAACCACACCTCCCCCTTGCGCGCCAGCACGCCCGCCGCCACGCCGCTGGTCAGGCCGTCGAAACCTTCCGCCAGGGTCGCCGCCGCGTCCGCCTGTCCGTCGCCGTTGGTGTCCACCAGCAGCCGGATGCGCTCAGACTCCACTTCGAGATCGTGCCAATCGATCACACCGTCCTTGTTGAAGTCGGAGAGGAGATTGCGTTTCGATTTAAGAAAGTCCCCCAGCTTGGGATTCGAGGGCGACAGGTTGGCTTTCAAAAAGTTCGCCCGATCCTCCACCGTGCGAAACGAGAAATCCGCATCCAGCCACTCGCTCAAGCCGCGAATGTCGAACACGGAAGTGCGGCGGCGATTCGACTCGACCACGTAGCAACGGCCCTTCTCGTCGAAGCCGAAGCTGACCACGTTGCGCACCATCGGCTCGGCGGCGAAGAGATTCACCTTCAGCCCCGGCGCGACGCGGAACTTGCGCATGGCGGTGACGGGATCCTCCACGGGTCCGGCGGACGTGACTTCAGCCACGTCCGCTTCCGCCGCGCGGAGGACAGCCGATCCACTCACCACTAAAAGCGCGACCACCAGGAGTCGCGAAAAACCAAATCGCATGGCGGCGACGATACAGACTGCCGTCAAGCTGGCAAAAGCGGATTACGAATAACGAGCCGATTAGCGCCCACCAAGATTTCTGCTCTCAGCTTTTGCGATTTCTGTTTTGGCCCTCCATGAACTCCACCATCGTCCTGGCGAACGGCGCGAGGTCGCGTGGGGTGCGACTGGAGATTAGATTGCCATCCACTACGACCGGCTCGTTCACCCAGATCCCGCCGGCATTCTCCAGGTCGTCCTTGATGCCGAGCGATCCAGTGACGCGCCTGCCTCGCAGAATTTTCGCCGAGATGGGAATCCAGCCGCCGTGACAGATGAACGCCACCAGCTTTCCTTGCTCAAAGAATTCGCGCGTGAGCGAGAGCACCTTCGCGTCGCGGCGCAACTTGTCCGGCATGAATCCGCCAGGAATCAGCAGGCCGCAATAATCCTGGCTGCGTGCGTCCGCCAGGAGCAGATCGCTCGTGGCCGGGTAGCCGTGCTTGCCGGAGTAGGTGCGAATTTCCGGCGCGGCCAGGCGCATGGCATAACCCGCCTCCTGCACTCGCAGCAGCGGATACCACAATTCCAAATCCTCGTAGATGTCGTCCACGAAGGTGAGCAGTGTCATTGACATGCGGAGAGTCATGGCCAAATGCGCCCAATGCGCAAGCCGCGACAACTCAACCTGAGCGTTCGTGAAAAAGGCCGAAATGTTCTCGCCATATCTTCCTTCGCCCCATTGGAATCAAGGGCATCCGACCAAACGGTGAGAGTTGACTGGCGCGTTGATGTGCGCGTGCTAATTTGCTCCATGAAACTCCGCGCAAGTCACGCTGCGAATTTCAGACTCACCAGGTCAGGATGCCTTGGTGATGTTCAAGTCACTTTCCTGAACATTTTTCTGGCGTTGTCCCACGTCCCTCATTATCTACGCTCCATCCTCAACAGGTTGTGCCCACCTCAGGTGGGTTGCCACAGCCTGTGGTGGATCAAGTCCCGGCAATGTAGGACAGAGGAATTTGCGGTTTTGGGTCTGTGCGGACTCTGGCTATGCAAACAATCTTGATAGGAATTGGATGCGTGTGGGTGGTAGCGGCAAGCGCGTTTCTCATCGCGATTTGCCGGGCCGCTCGTCGTCCCACCCCCGGTCCTGAAGCGGAGGGCATTCCGGATGTTCGACCGCCTCTCGCACTTTCCGCCGATTCATCTGCTCAACTCGCATCGGGACTTCAGGATGATTTCAGTGAGTCCAGGCAAAATCCTCGCACGGTCGTGGTTCCCTCCGTTACCCCTCAGCCGCAACGGGAGGAATCGGTTCTTCGCCAGGCTCCAAACGGGGCGGCCTAAGACTTCCGGGACTCTGACTTTGGCAACCTCTTCCGCTCGGTGAATTAGACTCCTGGTTGGCCCGTTCCAGCAATTGCTTATGCCCGTGCTTTGCAATTGATGGGACCGATTCAACTTGCGCCCATGCGTATACTCTTGCGTTGCGCGTTGACGCTCCGAGCCGGCAGTAGATAAGTTGCGCCCCGTTCGCCGCTCACGGCAGACTCAATGAATCTTTTTTTACGGATCTGGAATTCGTCGCTTGGGAAGAAATACATCATGGCCCTCACCGGGGTCGCACTGTTGATTTTCGTCCTCGGGCACCTCATCGGCAACTTGCAGGTTTTCGGCCCGCCGGAACTCATCAACACCTATGCGCACTTTTTGAAGTCCAAGCCCGGTCTGCTCTGGGGCGCTCGGCTTGGACTGCTCGCACTCGTCGCCCTGCACATCGCTTCGGCCGTCGCGCTTTCGTCACTCAACAAAGCTGCTCGGCCCGAACCGTACGCGGGCCAGTCGGCATACGGCTCCAAGGCCCAGTCGCGCTACACGCTGGTGAGCGGTTTGGTCATTGCGGCTTTCGTGGTCTATCACCTCGCACACTTCACCGCACTATTGCCGGGCATCAATGGCGTCGGCGATTTCCGCAAGCTGACCACCGTGCTGCATGGCGAGACGGTCCCGGATGTTCACGCGATGATGGTCCTGGGCTTCCAAGTTTGGTGGGTCGCGCTGTTTTACCTCGTCGCGCAGGCGTTGCTGTTCATGCACTTGAGCCACGGCGTGGCGTCGATGTTTCAATCGCTCGGCTTCCGCAATCATGTCTGGTGGCCGCGCGTCACCTTGCTGGCGAAAGTGGCGAGCATCGCGATTTTTGCCGGTTATGCAGCCATTGCCATCGGGCTTTTCATGCGGCTGGGCATCGATCCTGATTACGTGCGGAACAAGCAAATCGAGGCGGAGACCGTCGGAGTTTCCCCCCTCGCTACGGCCGGAAAGGAGACGAAGTAACATGGTTACGCTCAATTCGAACATACCGGCCGGTCCGCTTGACCAGAAGTGGGAGAGCCACAAGTTCTCCACCAAGCTGATCAACCCGGCCAATAAGCGTAAGTACAAGATCATCGTCGTGGGTGCGGGCCTGGCCGGCGCATCGGCGTCAGCCACGCTCGCGGAACTCGGCTACGAGGTTCACAACTTCGTCTTCCACGATTCACCGCGTCGCGCGCACTCGGTCGCGGCGCAGGGCGGCATCAATGCGGCGAAGAATTACCAGAACGATGGCGACTCGGTGCATCGCCTCTTCTACGACACGATCAAAGGCGGCGACTTCCGCGCGCGCGAGGCGAACGTGCATCGTCTCGCGGAAGTGTCGGTCAACATCATCGACCAGTGCGCGGCGCAGGGCGTGCCGTTCGCGCGCGAGTACGGTGGCTTGCTCGACAACCGTTCCTTCGGCGGCGCGCAGGTGAGCCGCACGTTCTATGCGCGTGGTCAGACGGGCCAGCAGCTGTTGCTCGGTGCTTATTCGGCGCTGAACAAGATGATCGGAAACGGCGGCGTAAAATCTTACACGCACGCCGAGATGCTCGACCTCGTCGTGGTGGATGGCCACGCCAAGGGCATCATCGTCCGCAATCTTCAGACCGGCGAAATCACGCGCCACAACGGCGACGCCGTGGTGCTGGCGACCGGCGGTTACGGCAACGTCTACAACCTCTCGACCTACGCGCGCGGTGCGAACGTCACGGCGGGCTGGCGGGCCTACAAGCGCGGCGCGTGCTTCGCCAATCCGTGCTACACGCAGATTCATCCGACATGCATTCCGGTGAGCGGCGATTACCAGTCGAAGCTCACGCTGATGAGCGAGTCGCTCCGCAACGACGGCCGCGTGTGGGTGCCGAAGAGGAAAGAGGATTGCGGCAAGAAGCCGGCGGACATCGCCGAGGGCGACCGCGATTACTATCTGGAGCGGATGTATTCGGCGTTCGGCAATCTCGCGCCTCGCGACATCGCTTCACGCGCAGCCAAGACCGTGTGCGACGAAGGTCGCGGCGTGGGCGAGACGGGCCTGGGCGTCTATCTCGATTTCTCCGCCGCCATCGCGCGGCTCGGCGAGTCCAAGGTGCGGGAGCGTTACGGCAACCTCTTCGCGATGTATCACGAGATCACGAACGAGAGCGCCTATCAGACACCGATGCGCATCTATCCCGCCGTGCATTACACGATGGGCGGACTGTGGGTGGACTACAATTTGATGAGCAACGTCCCTGGCCTCTTCGTGCTGGGTGAGGCGAACTTCTCCGACCACGGCGCGAATCGTCTCGGTGCGAGCGCGCTCATGCAGGGTTTGAGCGACGGCTACTTCGTGTTGCCTGCGACGATCTCCGGCTACCTCGCGTCGCAGAATCCAGGCAAGCGTCCCGCGACGGACAACGCCTCGTTCAAGGAAGCGGAGGAGAATGTTCAAACGCTCACGAAGCGGATGCTCGGCAACAAAGGCAAGCGCACTCCCGACAGCTTCCACAAGGAACTCGGCAAGCTGATGTGGGATCACTGCGGCATGGCGCGCAACAAGGCGGGCCTGGAGAAGGGCATCGCGTCCATCAGCGCGTTGCGTGAGGAGTATTGGAAGAACGTCAACGTGTCCGGCGAGGCGGCGGACTGGAATCAATCCCTCGAACGCGCCGGGCGCATCGCGGACTTCATCGAGCTGGGCGAACTCATGTGCCGCGACGCGCTCATGCGCGAGGAAAGCTGCGGCGGCCATTTCCGCGAGGAGTATCAATACACCGCCGCCGATCCCGAGACGCAGCAGGGTCTCGTGAACCCCGGCGACGTGAAGCGCCGCGACGATCAGTTCGCTTTTGTGGCTGGCTGGGAATTCGCCGGTGCGGCGGACAAGGCGCCCATTCTGAACAAGGAACCGCTCATCTATGAAGAGGTTCACATGAGCACGCGGAGCTATAAGTGAAGAAAACTTGAGGTCACAAATTGTGACCTCAAGATTCAAACCATGAGCAAATCCACCCTCATCCCAGCCGAGCGCATCGAGCGCCGGATTCTGTTCCTGCGTGGACAGAAGGTGATGCTGGATTTCCAGTTGGCGGAGCTTTACGAGGTTGAGACCAAGGCGTTGAACCAGGCGGTGAAGCGGAACCTTGAACGGTTCCCGGAGGACTTCATGTTTCAGCTTTCCGAGGAGGAGGCGGAACTGATCTTGCGGTCACAAATTGTGACCACATCCGATTCAGGACAGCCAGTTTCTCAAGAATCCATAGATAAAGCCTCACAATCCGACAGAAGGATGTGGTCACAATCTGTGACCACATCAGCCAGCAGGCGGCGTGACAGCCATCGTCCTTACGCCTTCACCGAACAAGGCGTCTCCATGCTCTCCAGCGTCCTGCGCAGCCCGCGCGCGGTGCAGGTCAACATCGCCATCATGCGGACGTTCGTGCAGCTCCGGCAGATGCTCGCCTCGAACGCCGGACTGGCCCGCAAGCTCGCGGCGCTGGAGGCGAAGTATGACGAGCAATTCAAGATTGTCTTCGATGCCATCCGCGAGTTGATGGCTGCACCGCCGCCTTTGACGGGCGGCGAAATGGGCTTCCACACTTTAATGCCTGGCAAGACGGTGAAGAAAATTTCACGCAAACGATCCTCATGAAAGTAACTCTCAAAGTCTGGCGGCAAAAGAACGCCCACACCGCCGGCCAGTTCAAGACCTACACTTCGCCCACGCTGAACGAGAATATGTCGTTCCTCGAAATGCTCGACGTGGTGAACGAAGATCTCGCCAACAAGGGCGAGGAGCCGATCGCGTTCGACCACGATTGCCGCGAAGGCATCTGCGGCACCTGCTCGCTCGTCATCGACGGCAAGCCGCACGGACCGCACAAGGGCGTGGCGACGTGCCAGACCTACATGCGCAGCTTCAAGAATGGCGACGAGATCGTCGTCGAGCCGTTCCGCGCGAAGGCCTTTCCGATCATCAAGGATCTGGTCTGCGACCGGCAGGCGTTCGATCGCATTCAACAGGCCGGCGGGTTCATCAGCGTGCGCACGGGCGCAGCGCCGGACGCGAACTCGATTCCGGTGCCGAAGGAGGACGCCGATCTCGCGATGGACGCCGCGCAGTGCATCGGCTGCGGCGCGTGCGTGGCGGCGTGCAAGAACGCCAGCGCGATGCTCTTCGTGGCGGCAAAGGTGTCGCATCTCGGCCTGATGCCCCAAGGCCAGCCGGAGCGATACAAGCGCGTGAAGTCGATGGTGGACCAGATGGACGCCGAAGGCTTCGGCGGCTGCACGGTGACCGGAAGTTGTGAAGCCGTTTGCCCCAAGGAAATCTCGCTCGATTTCATCGCCCGCATGAATCGCGACTACGCCGTGGCTTTGCTCAAGGGTGAACCGAAGGCGATGAAGGCGGGCGGCGCGGGTTAATCAGCGCGCGGCTGGTTCGTTGCTGGGCAAGGTGATTGCTCCTCGATGTTGGCGCCTTCATTCTGTGCCAAGGATTGTTGATCCAAGTTTCCTGCCCCAGACAAACCGGACGAACGCTACATTTCCCCGCCCGCACGGTGGTTCACGCATTTGCCTGGCCGCCTGAATGGGGGCAGACGGGAGGTGAACGGCCCGCCTCGCAGGGCCAGGCCTGGTCACCCGCGCCGATCAATCGAATCTCACTACCGTGTAGTAGCGTTGCGGCTGCGCAGTTGGATCGCTGAGACTGGTGCTCGGGTTGGCCGCGACGAAGTCACGATCCAGTTGCACCCACATCAGCGCGTCCACGGTGTCCTTGTAATAGACCCGATAGGTGCGGCCCGGGATGGTGTCGAAGGTGAAGGTGGTCTGCCCATCCACGCGCGCGGCGGAGTAGATGATGGAACCGGGCGTGCCGGCGTTGTTGGTGCTGACGGAGTTGGTGCTGACCACGGTGATGAGAAAGGAGACGGAGTTGCTGCGTGGAGGCACGCCGTTGTCCACGGCGGTGATGACCGTCGGGAATTCACCCAAGGTCGTGTTGGTCCCGCGCAGGACACCGCCGGAGAGGACGCTCGAATGGGGCGGCAGTTGATCGCCGATGTAAATCAGCGCGTTCGTGTCGGGGTCGGTGGCGCGCACGGTGACGCTCAGGATTTGCCCGAGCAAGACCGTGCGGTTGGTGATGACGGGGAAGAAGGGCGGCGTGTTGTAGTTGGTCACGGAGTTTGGCCCGCGTGGAGTGGGGCGAAACATGGTGGACTTGTAGCTCGCCCCGTCGGTGTAACGGCCTTCGGCCACATCGGCGAGTTGCGCGCCGTAGCTGATCGAATCCACCAGCGTCACGCCATCCGGAGCGTAGAGACCGATGTAGCCGGAGCTGCTCCCGAGCTGGAAGTTCACATGCAGGTCGATGAGCAGGGGGCTGTTTTCGCTGGCCTCGTTGTCGGCCCACACCAGGAAAAACGCACCGGGAACCAGGCGATAGCGTCCGTTGTTCGGCACGCGGTACTTGGTCGGGTTCAAGGCGTCGTCGGTCAGGTAATAATTGCCCAGATCCACGAGAGTGCTCTCGGCGTTGTAGACTTCGAACCAATCGTCGTAATCCCCGGAGGGAGTGGCCGGGTCCCGCGCGCCGCTGGTGTTCCGGGCCACCCACTCGTTGATGAAAACACGCCGGACCGGCGAAGTGTTGGTGCCAGCGGGAGTGGGATGGGACAGCACCGCGCGGCTGGCCATCTGGCCGTCCTGCGTCCCGCCATAGGAAGTGTTCACACCGAGCCTGGACCAGGCGAGGTAGTCCACGATCTGCGGTTGGGCGCTAACGAGTCGCGTCAACGCCAGCACTCCGTTGTATCCGAGGCGGAAGCCTGTGTGCCAGTCGAGGGCTGTCGTCTGGAGCGGTTGGCCATCGGCCCAGACCAGTTTGTGTTCGCCAGGATTGATGACGGTGCCGGGAGGAAAGGCCCACGCCGTCAGGTTGGTGGTGAAATTGTTCGCCAGAAAATAACCATCGAGATTCAAAGGTGCCGCTCCGCTGTTGAAAATCTCCACCCACGGGTCGCGCTCCCCGAAGTTGTCGAGCGGCCCATTGATGCTCTCGACCTGGACCTCATTGAGCCAGAGCGGATCAAACGCCGGCACCAGCGCGGCGGCGATGGAGTTCACGGCTCCAGGCGTGGCCCGGGTGATCAGGTCGTAGGCCCAGTTGGGCGGGCGGCCGTTGTCCTGATTGATGTCGATCAACTGGAGCGAAGAGCCGGGCACGGCCCCAGGCCAGGGCGAGGCGATTTCGTAGCGCACCGCGTCCACCAGCACGTCGCCGGCGAGATTGGTGCGGACAATGGAGACAAGCTGGCCGGTGGGCGAAAGGCTGCCGCTGAAAGTTCCGAAGATGGGGACGCCAGGATGAAGCAAGCGGAAGATCGACTGGTCGCGGACCAGCACGAGGATCTGGCCGTTGGTAATCATGGAGCGGGCTGGGAAGGCATAGTTCAACTCTGGCACACGCCATCCAGTCAGGGAGAAAACCAGCCCCGAGTTGTTCACGATCTCGATGAACTGCGCGTTCGGATTGGCCGGCGCAGACATGATCTCGTTGAGCACAATCGCGCCCGAGGGATCGAGCACCGGCCCGGTGTATTCCACGGCAAAAGTTTGCACCGCGTTGGAAAGTGCGATGCCAAAACGGTCGAAGCCTTGGAGCGTAAAGATGTTCGTCCCCGCGTCCAGCACCACGCGTAGGGTGAAGGTGGTGGCGCTGCTCCAGGTGATGGGATAGGCCGCGCCGTTGAGCGTGATGGTTTTAATTTCGACCGGCGCGGTGCCATTGATGATGTACAGATTGTTGGTCGTGCTGGAGTAAGGCGGCGCATCCACCGCGAACACGGCGTCCACGCTGGTGAGTTGGCTTTGCAGATAGGCGCTGCGGGCCCCGATGTAATTCTTGATCATCGTCACCGCGTTCAGGTCGATGTCGATGTTGTTGGTCAGGAGCGCGTTGACGCGGGCGTCGATGAACGGATCGAGATGGGCGTTGTTGAATGGCCCGTTCACCAAATCCCGGAACGCGCGCCAGTAGGCCCGCTGGATGGCGGGCGTGTTGTACATGGCGGCGATGCGCGGATCGCTGGTCTCGAAGAGCGGTTCGTTGGCGGGCCGTCCCAGGCCGAGCGAGTAGTCGATGTCCCACGGCATGTGCGCGAAGCCCAGCGCGGTGCGGTAGAGGTAATCATTCTTGCCCCGGTTCCAGCCGTAGCTGTCGAAGTTGCCCACGGCGCGCTGCACGGCGAAGTGCCGCATCCACGCCTCGTAATCCGCCGCCGTGGCGAAGACCTCGGGATCGACGGTGGCGCTGTTCGGATTGTCGGAGGGACTGGCTGCGTCGATGAGAGCGAAGATGGTCGAGTAGTCGTTGGCCGAATTGCCCACGCCCACCGAGCGTTTGCGGAACATGAACCGGTAGGGCGCGGGCACGAACGTCTGGAGGCCGTTGAGCTGAATGGTCCGGCGGGTCATGTCGGCGTCGTTGTAGGTGTTGACATCGAAGCCGTTGCTGCCGAACTCGAACCAGTCCTCGACCTTGAACAACTGGCCTCCGGCGTCGTTCGGATACCACTCGGCCACCACGTCGCCGTTGGGTTGCTGAGAATCCTCGAAGATGAAATTGCCCGCGCGCTCGTAGGCTTTGCTGCGCTGGCTGCCGTTCACGAACATGTGAATGTAGCGCCGGTGATTGTTCACCAGCCCCAGCCCCTCGAAGATCTTGTAGACCGTCTGCTCCGCCACCGCGCTCTGATCGCTGATGGTGAACTGGTCGGGATTGCCCGGGTTGTTGAGCACGAAATCCGTCGCGCCGAGGAACGGATCGTCATCCGGGAAATTCATTTCGTAATCCACGCGCATCGGCCCGGCTGGGCCGGTCGTGGAGTTGGTGCGGTGAAACGGGCTGCCGGAGAAGAGCGGCAGGGCGTTGTAAAACACGCGCGCGTTGTTATAGACGAAGGTCGCGTCCATGTCCGTGTTGTCCATCGGGCTGCGCGTGTGCCAGCGGTTCGAGTTCACCGCGCTGACCCAGAGATGATACGTGGCGAAATCGCCTGACATCTGCACCTCGCCCCAGCGCACCAAGCACTCGCGCACCGGCGCATCATTCGGCCAGCAACGGTCAAAACCCGGCCTGGGAAAAACCTGGATGGGGAAAGTGCCGATGGCGTTCTGTCCGTCCCGCGCCTCGACGTAGAAGGGCGTCATCTCGCCCGCCGCCTGGCCGGGAATGGTCGCGCTGTAGATGCCGTCGCCCGCGATGTCGTCGCCGCCCGCTCCGTTGTCGTGCATGGTCACATCGGTATAGGTCGAGATCGGATCAATGCGGTAACGCAGCTTGAGGGCCGCGATGCCCTGGCGATCGGTGGCGCGCGCGCTGACGACGACGTTCTCGTTGGCGACCGGCAGGACGGGCGAATGTTTCACCTCGTACACCGCCGGTCCGGCGTTCGCGATGCGCGTGCTGTTCACCACGCCCGGCGTGCCCAACTTGCGCGGCAGCGACATGCGCCCGTACGCCTCGGTGGCGCTGCCGTGCATTCGCAGCAGCACCTCGGGGAAGCCGCGCAGCCAGCGCACCTTGGCCCGCATCGAGATGGTGTGCGGCCCCGCCGTGACGGGATTGGCGAGGGGCTGGGAGAGAATGCGGTTGCTTTGATTGTCGCCGCGCGAGCCGGCGCGCACATGCAGGCTCTTCGTCCCGGCAAACCCTTCGTTCTCAATGGTCGAGAAATCGTGCGAGCCTTGCAGTGACCAGCCGGCCAGCCCGGATTCAAAGCCGCCGTTGTTCACGAGGTTCGGTCCGTTATCGACACGCACTTCGAGTTCATCCACAAGGCACTCGCCGAAGCCCTGCAACATGATGATGAGGCTGTCGTTGACCGGGGAACCGAGCGTCTCGCCGAGCGGGCCGTTGAACTCGATGGCGGTCCACTGGCTCTCGCCGGTGTCGTTGCTGTCCGCCCAGTTGGAGGGATGATGCACGTCGCCTTCGGGATCGATCAGTTCGAGGCTGCTGCCGAGACCGTCGCTCCAGAAACCCCACTTGCCGCCGTCGCCGTAGGTCACGTCGCTCACCGGCACGTTTAACTTCTCTACTGTCCCGCCGACGACATCGTAATCAGCCGCCGCCAGCACCAGGCGCTCGCCGCCGTTGGCTAGCTGGCCGGTGAAGGGTCCGAGCAGGTTCACGTTCGTGGCCAGGTTGGTGTAGATGCCCATGAGGTTCGTGGGATTCCTCGCGATGACGTAATGCGCGCCGGGCGGCATGAGGGCGGTCAGGGCGTTGGTGGGAAACACGTAGTTGATGCCGACAATGAATTCCCAGCCCTGGAGGTTCACACCCGAGAGGCTCCGGTTGTAAATCTCCACGTAATCGTCCTCGGTACTGCCGGAGATCGGATTGAACATGATCTCGTTTATGACCACGCCGTAACGCATCGGATTGGCGTTGGGCGACTCGCGGGTGGGATTGTTCAATCCGTAAATGTTCGGCCCGCCGTCCGGCCATCGGCCCTGCGAGATGTTGTTGGACGCGCCGCGGAAGTCGATGACGTCGAGGATCCGGGTGGCATTGGAGTTCCACAGGAAAATCGTTTCGCCGCCGGCGAACAACTCGAAGCCGAGCTCGTTTTGATCCCAACTGAAAAAGCCGCGCGCCGGGATCACGGTGCCGTCGGGGATGCGGTACTTGTTGGTCAACGGATCGTCGCTCAGGTAGGCGCCGCTGATGTCCACGTCCTGGTTGCTGTGGTTGTAAATCTCGATCCAGTCGAGCGGGTCGCTGTGGTTCAGCCACTCATTGATGACGATGGAGGCCATTGGGTCGTAGGTGATCGGGTCTGGCCCGCCCGGCGAGCCGCCCACGCGGTCGCTTTCCGCCCAGGCTTGATAGTTGTCCTCACCCCAGGACGGTCGCACCAGAGAGAGCGAGTGACCGGGACCATCTGCCGCCTCGGGCCAGGGAGGTGAGTCGCGGTAATTGATCTCCAGCAGCACGGCCCCCAGTCTGTTGCGCAGCCGCACGATGCCCTGATCGGTGGGCAGTCGGTTGGTATTGGCTCCGACCCACGGTCCGAGGATGTTGGTGAGGCCATAGTTGGTTTGAATCAACCCCGGCACCCGCGCCACGACCACGTAGCCACCCGCGCGCAGGAGGGTGTTCGAGGGAAACGTGTAACTCACCGAACCGTTGATGGAGTAGCCGCTGATGTCCTCGTCCCACGGCTTGGAATTAAACACCTCGATGAACTCATGAGTCTGGTTCGTGCTCAGGCCGGGGATGGCCTTGGGGTTGTACATGATCTCCGTAATGGCGAAGCCGGACTTGCGGCTGGAAGGACCGGGCGGTTCCCGATCCAGGGTGAACTGGGCGTTCACCGACCAGCACGATTGCAGGACACAGAGTGAAAGGAACAACGTCCTCAAGCGGGGAACAAGGTTTTCCATGAGTTTGGTGAGCGTAAAGACTCCGATGTTACGAAATGGTTACGCGGATTGCGGCACTGTTCCGCAGGGCGCGTGCTTTGTCTATGCACCGCGTCCAGATGAGTGAGATTTCATTATCGCTGAGTTGCGGCTTGCTTCGGAGCGGGCGATGTCTCACGTTCGCCGCCACTTGCAAGGCATCCGGCGCAAGGCGCATGGATGCAGTTGAACGCATGAGCGAACAGGCAATTGAAGTGGAAGGGACCGTGGCTGTGGTGCTGCCCGGCACTATGTTCCGCGTGGTGCTGGACAACCAGCATGAGGTTCTTGCCCATATTTCCGGCAAGATGCGCAAGCGATTCATCCGCCTGACCGCAGGTGATCGGGTGAAGATGGAGATGTCCCCCTACGATCTTTCCAAAGCCCGCATCACCTACCGGCTCCGTTGATGGCCCCGCCCGGAGCGCGGCTTGGCTCTCGAGGTGCAGGGCGAGCGGTTTAATTGACGGTCAAATCCCCGGTCGCAAAAGTTTATCCGCACCGGCCCGTGCCTGCGCCACTGCTCGGTAGATGCCGGGGCGGTCGGCGGCGGGGGCAGGGAACGCTTTGCATCCGCCTGGTGGGCCGGTTTAATGCGCGCGTGGCGACGTTGCGCATCCAGACAGTTCAATCACTCGAAGCTCCGGGGCTGGAGTGGTATCTCACGCTCAAGCGCGTGGAGGAGCACGAACGGGCCGGGGTGCTGGTGGCCACGAATGCCAAGGTCGTGCAGCGGTTGCTGGTCAGTCGTTTCGCCGTGCTCTCGGCCCTGCTCACGCCCGCCTGGTTCGCGCAACTCGAAGCGAAACTGCGCGCCCGCCCCGAGGAGGAGATCATCATTCACGTCGCCGAACAGAAGTTGCTGGAAGGCATCACGGGCTATCACATGCACCAGGGCGCACTGGCCGTGGCGAAGATTCCCGCGCCCCTAACTTTCGAACAATTGCTGGAGACCTCGCCGCATCCGTTGCTGCTGGCGGCGGTGGAAGGCATTGCCAGCGCGGAAAACCTCGGTGCGGTGGTGCGAAGTTGCGCGGCCTTTGGCGCGCACTTCCTGGTGGTGGGCGAGACGTGTGGCAGTCCCTTCCAGCGCCGCGCTGTGTCCGGCTCGATGGGTACCATCTTCGAGCAGCCGGTGGTGCAGGTGGAGAGCCTGGTGGCGAAGCTGACGGCGCTTCGCGCGCGGGGCGTGCGTGTCCTGGCGGCGCATCCGCGATCGGACGCGAAGAAACTTTCGGCGGTGGACCTGCGCGGCGACTGCTGCCTGGTCTTCGGCGCGGAAGGCCCGGGCCTCACCGAGTCCGTCCTGGCCGCGTGCGACGACATGGTGGAGATCCCGATGCCGTCGCACATGAATTCGTTGAACGTGGCCGCCGCCTCGGCGGTGTTCCTTTACGAAGCCAGCCGGCAGCGCGGGGCTGAGAGGTGAAGCGGTGATGGTGGGGCAAGGAATACCGATGCGGCACGGAGCGCGGGCTTTCCAGCCCGTAGCATTGTGGGACGACGCCAGGTCTCAATGCTGGCGGACGCGCCTCTCCCATTGAGCGTTGCTGCGGACTGGAAAGTCCGCGCGCCGGTGCCTCCCGCTTCGCGCTGGCTTTTGTCCGCCATCCTGAGTAGAGACGCTCTGCAACGTATTCAGAATTATCCATGAACATCACGCGACATAGCAGCGCCGTTCTCGGTGGAGCGGCCCTCATCTTTTCTCTCACGGGCTGCGGTGGCGGCGACGCCAAAAAACTCCAGGCCGAGAACGAAGCCCTGCGCGCCGAGGTCGAGGCCCTGCGCGCCCGGGCCAGCACGCCGGAAGCCGACGCCGCGCGTGAGGCCGAGCTCAAGCGCCTGCAAGGCAACGTCCAGGATGCGGCCCGGCTGCGCGGTGAAGTCACCCAACTCCGCACCACCGCCAAGGACGCGGACAAATTGCGCGCCGAGAACCAGCAGTTGAAGTCGGAGAACCAGAAGCTGCGCGGGGCCACCGTGGCCGCCGAGCCGGCCGCCGCGCCTGCGCCCACGCCCGGCAGCTTCCCGCGTGAGACCTGGAGCCAGGCCGGCTACGCCTCGCCCGAAGCTGCGCTGGTTTCGGCGATTTACTCCATGCAGCAGGGCAACCCCAGGCAATACTTCGACAGCCTCACGCCCGAGGAGCAACTGCGCATGGCCAAGGTCTGGGAGAATAAGTCACCCGAGGAAATCGCCGCCAAGCATGTGAGCGACACGTCGAGGATCACCGGGCTAAAAATCACTCAAACCCAACCCGTCTCCGCCGACGAGTCGTTGATGACCGTGTTCATTGAAGGCGTGAACCGCGAAGAAGTGGTGCGCATGAAGCGCGTAGGCAACGACTGGAAGTTCGGCGGCTACATCCGCGAGCCGGCCAAGCAGCCGTAGCAGCCGACGTAAGGAGGCTCTGATCGAATCCCCTGCCTCACGCCCAGGCCGCGAAGGGCGCAAAGGTTTTCCAGCCGTCATCTCTTCTTCGCGGCCTTTGCGGACTTTGCGTGAGGAACAGATCGGTGCCGACTCACGTCGGCGGCTACGGAGCATCATCGCGCCGCCCTCAGAAATGTCAGCAGATCCGCGACCTCTTCCTTCGTCAGTTGCTCCGCCAGTCCCGACGGCATCACGGAGACGGCGCCGGGGCGCAGGTCGGTGATGTCGTTGCGCGCAATCCGTTGCTCGGTGTTCGGGCCGGTGGCGAGCACGACTTCATCGGCGGCATCCTTGCGCAACACTCCGCTGTATTCCTCGCCATCTTTCGTCGCCACGATCATCGGCTCGTAGCTGCGCACGAAGCTCGCGCTCGGATAGACGATGGCTTCGAGCAAGTCGCGCTCGTTGCGAATCTGCCCAATCTTCGTGAGGTCGGGGCCGACGTTGCCGCCGAGATAACCAATGGCATGACACGCCGAGCACGCCGTCTTGGGGCTGTTGAAGATCGCCTGCCCGCGCCGGATGTCGCCGCCCTTCACGGACGCGAGCAGGGTATCGATGTGCTGCTTCTGTTGCGCCGCATCGGTGTTGAGCGAGGCGAGCAGCGCCTCCGCCTTCTGCTGCACGGTAGCGGGAAAGTTCGTGAGTGCGGGCTTCAGCGACTCGGCTCGCAGCGACGCCACCGACTTGCTCGCCTCCAGCGAGGAGACCAGTGCGAGGCCGACGTTCTCGTTCGTGGCGCGGCCAAAGGCACCGACGAGTTTAGGAAGCTCAAGGGGGCCGGCGCTTCTCACCGAGTTGGCGAGCGTGAGCAATTGCACGTCGTTCAATCGCGCCTTCGCAAACACGCTCGCGGCGGCGCTCCGCTCCGAAAGTGAATTGTCCGAGGCCAAGGCGAGGCGCAGGAAATTGAAGAGGCTCGCGTCGGAAGGAATGGCGTCGCCGGGGAGCGCAGCGAGCGCACTGAGCCGCAAGGTTTTCGACCTCGCCTCATCGCGGGCCAACGCCTGCAACGCTGCATTGAGTTCCGCCTCTTTTCTTTTTGCGTTGGCGAAGGAACTCGCGGCGGCAATTGCCAGCCGCTGGTTGTTCTCGCCCCACTTCGAGTCCAGCGCGGCACGCACCGCATCCGTCCAGGCGTCGGGAATTTCCTTCAACCGGCTGCGCGCCATCGCGCTCAAGGCCGTGGCCTGCGACGCGGGTTGCCCGGCCATCTCCGCGATGCGCTGCTGCACTTCGGCCTGCCCGGCGCTGCGCGCGAGGATGTCGGCGAACTGTGTTTGCTCCGTCGTGGAACTGATCGGCCTGAACCAATCTTGAATCCACCGCGCCACCTCGCCGCCCCACTCGGGGTGATGCGCAACGATCCACGACGCAGATTCCTTCAACAGCGCATTGGTCGAGGCGAGCAATGGGACAACTTGCGCTGGCTTCAAGTTGTCGCCGGGCATCTGGTCGAGAGCGATGAGCGCGTCACGAATCATGAGCGCCGGGCCTGAGCCGTTGCCGTAGCCGTAGCGGAGGACGCTGTTCGCGTCTCCGATTTCGAGCAGCGCATAGATTAGGCTGTGCTCCAGAGATCGATCCATTTTCGTGGCGTCGCCGATGCCAAAGGGAAGGAGCAGGCTGGCAAGGTTGGTCGCGCCGATTCGGCCGATGGCTTCTGCCGCGGCCCGGCGCAGGTGGGCCGGCTGTTCCGGCCGCAAGAACTCGGCGAGATGAATCGAATCCGTCTCATCGCGCCGCAAGCTTACGGAATGAAGCGCGGCGTGTTTGACGGATTCATCTGCATCGAACAAGGCCCGATGAATGGCGGCGCGTGCTTGCGGATTGTCCATGCGGGTCAAGGCCCAGACTACATTCTGGCGCTTGCTCGCGCTGGGTGTTTCAGGCTCACGCTGCTCGCCGAACACACCGGGTGAGTTCATTGGCCGGCAAAAAATTCCGGCCTCGCACAAAGCACCAATTGCTTCGGCACCTTTCTTCCCAAGTGTCTGAATCGCGCGACGAGCTACAGCGGGCCGCGAGTCGCCGAGCAATTTCGTCAACGACTTCAGATCGGATTTGGCCCAGTCAATTTTCAAACCTCGCGAGTCGGCCAGCTTCGTTACGCCCTTTCGCCGCACTCGATAAATCCCGCCCAGCACATCCGGCTTGTGCAGTTGCGAAGTCGGGCAACAGAGCTTGTACCAGCCGCCGGTGTCCACGACGAGGAGCGAGCCGTCGGCGTCTTCGAAAACGTCGGTGGGATGGAAGTCGGTGTTGTCGCTGACGAGGAAATCGGAGTCGGTGGTCTTGTAAGTCGCGCCGCTCGGTTCCATCACGCAGCGGACGATCTTGTGCATGTTGAAGCAGGCGACGAAGAGGTTGTTTTGAAACTCTTTTCCGAACACGTCGGACTCGTAGCGCATCAGACCGGCGGGCGCGGCGGCACCGAGGTGCGTCATCATCGGCAGCAAGTCGCCAGTGCGCGGGTGGCCGTCGAGCACGTCGTGGTCCTTGCCATAGACGCCGCCGTAGAGGGCGTGGATGAGTCCGTCGCGCTTGCCGCCGGCGGGGTGCTGGAAAAAGGTGCCGGACAAAATGCGCTCACCCTCGGGCGTGAAGGCGAGTCCGACGGGATTGTCCATGCCGCCGGTCATCACTGGCTCGACGCCCGTGCCGTCGGGGCGCGCGCGGAAAATGTGCGAGGCGCGGGTGCTGAATTCCTTGCCGTCCGGGAGCGTGTAGGTCTGTTTGGCGAAGGCGCCTTTGCACCAGTAAATCCAGCCGTCCGGCCCGGCGTAGGGGCCGTGCAGATCGTTCGCGCAGCCGGTGAGCGTCTTGCCCTGGAACCATTCCTCGCGCACGTCGGCCACGCCGTCGCCGTTCGTGTCGGTGAGTTTCCAGATGCTCGGCGGCGCGGCGACGTAGAGCGAGCCGTCGAGCCACATGCAGCCTACGGGGAACATCATCGTGTCGGCGAAGACGATCTGCTTGTCGAACTTGCCGTCGCCGTCGGTGTCTTCGAGGCGCACGATGCGATGCGGCTTCTCGGCGAGCTGCTTGTCGGGCTTGTCGTTGGAGCCGGACGAGTCGGTGACATAGAGGCGGCCCTGCTCGTCGAAATCCGCCTCGATGGGGCGCGGGGCGAGGTTGGTGCCGGCGACGAGTTCAATCTCGAAGCCGTCGGGCAGGGTGAAATTGTGCGCGCCGATTTTGAATTGCGCGGCGGGCGCGGCGGAGAGGCCCGTCAGCATCAGGCAAACGATGGGAATGAGAGTCTTCATGGCGATTCGGCATTGAACTGCGTTCATGGTGTGGTCGCCACTGAAAACCGTGGCGAAGGGCAGGGCACTTGGCGGAGCGTTGAGCAGCCGCGCTACGATTTTCCGGCTTGCTTGTGCCGGAGGTGAAGCGCACAAACGTCGCCAACACATCTCAATCATGAAAAGGCATTCAGCACTCAGCATCAATCGTCGGCAGTTCATCCAACGCACCGGCGCGGGCGTGGCCTTGTTCAACATTCTGCCGGGCAGTTTGTTGAAGGGAGCCGACGCTACTACGCCCAACGCCAAGCTCAACGTGGCCGGCATCGGCATCGGCAGCCGGGGCGGCGCCGACGTGGGCGAGGTCGCGGGATTGGGGCATAATTTCGTCGCGCTGTGTGACGTGGATGACAAGTACGCGGCCAAGGAGTTCGCCAAGTATCCGAAGGCGAAGCAGTTCAAAGATTATCGCGTGATGCTCGACAAGATGGGCAAGGAGATCGACGCGGTGGTGATCGGCACGCCCGACCATACGCACGCCGTCATCGCCATGGAAGCGATGCGCCGGGGCAAGCATGTCTATTGCGAGAAGCCGCTGGCCCACACCGTGCATGAGGTGCGCGAACTGATGGCGGCGGCGCGCAAGTACAAGGTGGTGACGCAACTCGGTAACCAAGGGCATTCGAGCGATTCCATCCGGCGCGTGTGCGAGTGGGTGTGGGCCGGGGCCATCGGGAAGGTCCACACGATTCATGCCGGCTGCAATGCGTTCAAGAATGTCTATTGCCAGATCCCGAACCTCGCCAAGCTGGACCAGAAGCATGAGGTGCCGGCGACGCTCGACTACGATCTGTGGGTGGGACCAGTGGAGTTTCGGCCGTACTCGCCGCTCTGGGTGCCGTGGAATTGGCGCGGGTGGATGCACTTTGGCGGCGGGACGATTGGCGACTGGATTTGCCATGTGGTGGACCCGGCTTACTGGGCGCTGGACCTGGACGCACCGACCACGGTGCAGGCGGAAGTCACGGACTACGATGTGGCGAAGCACGGGCAGACTTATCCCTCGGCCACGAAGATCACGTTCGAGTTTCCGGCCAAGAAGGAGCGCGGCGCGGTCAAACTCGTCTGGCACGACGGCAACATGGAGATTCCCAAGCCCGCCGACTTCCCCGGCGATGAGAAGGTGCCGAGCACCGGCGCGATTCTCTTCGGCGACAAGGGAATGATTGTTCACGGCTCGCACGGCGGCGGCGGTTGTCATTTGCTCCCGGACAAACTGATGGAGCAGTTCTCCGGCAAGAACGCGCCGGAGAAAAAAATCACGCGAGTCAAAGGCCATGCGTGGGATTGGATCGAGGCCATCCGCACCGGGCGCCAGGCGGGTTCGGACTTCTCTTACGGCGGGCCGCTCACGCAGGTGGCCTTGCTGGGCTTGATCGCCATCCGGTTCCCTGGTCAGAAGCTGGAGTGGGACGACAAGGGGATGAAGTTCACGAACAACAAAGCCGCCAACGCCTTGCTTCGTTCAACCTATCGGCGCGGGTGGAAATTGTGAGATTAGCATGATGAAACCTTTCGCGACCTTTTTGCTGGCCGCGGCGCTGGCGGTGCATGCGGCGGACGAAGCGATGTTCGTCACCATCCCGCTGGACCAGGCGAGCGGAGCGAAGGCGCTGGCGAGTTATCCGGCGACGGACGGCTGGTCGGCGGTCCCGCAAGGTCATCGGGTTTACCAGGGTGTGCCGTTCGAGGTGCTGACCAAAGTGCAACTCGCGGGTAACACCGATTCGAAGGACGGCCGCCTTTATGTCGCGCGGAGCCTGGGCGTTCCGGTGGGGGAGAAGCTGGCCCGGCTCCATCTGCTGCACGCCGCGAACATCACCGGACGGCCCGACCAACCGGTGGCGGCGCTGCGTTTGCACTACGCGAACGGCGCGACGCAAACGCTGTTCATCACCTACGGCGTCCATGTGCGGAACTATTACAAGGATAACGAGGAGGACACGGTAACGGATCGCCATTCGCGCTCCGTTTGGATCTTGGCCCGGCCCAAGTATCCCGGCTCGTTTAACCGGCTCTACACGACCACTTTCAATCTGCGCACCGATTCGGATTTGGACCGCATCGATGCCTACTCGCTCTTTGGCCGAAGCTCCTATTTGCTCCTGGCCCTGACGGGTGAAACCGCGAGCGGTCCCGCGACTGCCACCCTCACGCCTTCCGGCGACGATTCCAAATATCGCGACGAGCTGTCACTGAAGGTGACGGACCAGGAGGGCAATCTGATCGGCGGGGCGTCCGTGCGGGGCGTCGCGCTGGAGACCACCAACAAGGTCACGACGCTGGGGCGGATGGATGACGCGGCCAGCGAGGCCGGGAATGTGCCGGTGGATTTTCCGGCGGGAACGCGGGACTTGCGGCTCGTGGTCTCGGCCAAGGATTTTGTGTCGGACGAAAAGGTTCTGACCGCGCCGGATGGAAAGTTTTCTCGGAACGTGAACGTGCGGCTCGAACGGGGGGCGCGCGTCGGCGGAGTGGTGAAAGACCAGTCCGGCCAACCCGTCGAGAAAGCCAGGGTGAGCATTTACCGGGTGACGAACGAGAGCAAAGACGAGCCGCTCCGCTACGCCGAAAGCACGACGGACAAGCGTGGGCGCTGGTCGACGCGCGAGGTTCCAGAGTCATTGGAGAACTTGCGCTTCCAGATCACGCACAAGGATTTCCGCCCGATGGAAGTGGAGTTCTCCGGGGAAGGCAGTGGTGCGTTGACTCGCCAGGCGCTGCTCTCTTCCAAGGCCGAATTTCAGTTCGCGCCCGCCCCGACTGTTTCCGGCACGGTGCGCGACACGGCTGGGCAGCCTCTCGCGGGCATCGAAGTGACGCTGCTTCGCACCAACACCGACAAGACCACGTTCACTGATCAGGTGCGCACCGATGCCGTAGGGCGCTTTGCCTTTCGAGCCGTCGAAGCCAGTCGCGTCAGGCTCATGGTGAACGATCCTCGCTTTGCGCCCACGGCCTACCTGGTCAAGCTCGATCAGCCGCCGGCTCCTCTCGCCATCACGCTTACGTCCGGCCAGTCGCTCAAGCTGCGTGCGGTCGAGGCTCCGACGCGGCTGAATCGTGCCATCGGCCCGCCCATTCCGCGTGTCATTTTCAGCGTGGTCGATGCCGGCTCGATCAGCTTCTTGCGCACCAATGCCGACTTCCAGGGCAAGGCGGTGTGGGAAAAGCCGCTGCAACATTCCTCCGAGACCACCAATGGCGTGGAAGGCAAAATCCTGGTTCGTACCGAGCGGGTCGGCGGATACCGGGCCGGGGCGAAGTGGATCGATCCGAACGCGGGCGAAGCGCTGATTACCATGGAGAAATGGATTCCGTGGAAGATTCGTGCGATCGATGCGGACACCAAACAGCCCATCATGAACTTCACCACCCTGAACAGCCGTCCGCCCACTTTCCAGGACAAGTTTGGCCCGTCCCGGGCCGTGAATGGCGAAGCGCTCGGTGGTTATTTCGCCGAGACCTTCATCCACGAACGCGTCCTGACCATCGAAGCCGAAGGCTACGAAACGCTGCGCTTTCCGCTCCTGCCCGAACTGGGCGCGACGAATACTTACGAGCTGAAGCTGAAGCCTGCCGGCGCGAAGCTGTGAGTGGTGAACGAGTCGCGAGACCGTCCAGGTTGCCGTGGGGAAGGCGGGGGCGGCCTTGAATGCGAACAGTTTCTTGCAGCGCTCATACAAATCTCTCCGGCAGAGGTGTCTTCTATTTGACGGCTAACACTTATGGAAAAACCAACGCGCGATTCGGAACCGGCGGGCCCGCCAGTCCGCAGGTATTTTTGGTGGCTGATCGGCGGCTGTGCGGTCGTTTTGCTTGTCGCGATGCTGTGGCCGAGACGGCCCGCACTGCGTGCTGATGCTTCCGGTGCCGCGTCGATCACCGCCACAGGATCCTCCTCCAGTTCCGGCAGGGTCGCACCGGCGCATCCGTTTGCGCGCCGTTCCAGTTCGCCCGCAGCTCACCCAGCGGACGGGCTGACGGCGGAAGAAATCGTCACCAACAAAGTCGTCCAGTTCGCCCGCAACCGGCGCAAGCTCATGCACGACATGGCGGGCCGGTTGAAAGTGAAGGTGCCGCCGAAACTCGATGAGTTTTTCACCACAGCGGAGTCCGGTAAATGGGAGGACATAGAGGCTGCGTTCAAATCACTTGCCGCCTACAAGACCAATCTCATCGAGGCAGCCGAGAAAAACAGGGATGCGGCCGGCAAATTCGGTCCCGAGGACGAAGCGTGGGCCTTGGCGAATCTCTGGCCGTCGGTGACGGAAATGCACGGCGTGGCAGAGGCGGCGCACACCTGGCCCGCGCAGCGCCTGCTCGATTATGGGAACGCCATTCTCGACTCCCTGCGTCCTGGCACGGTCTATCTCGGCGGCACGGACGCGGGCCGCTACATTCCGACCCTGCTGAACGAAACCAGCGAGGGCGAGCGGCATGTCGTCCTGACCCAGAACGCCTTCGCGGATGGAACCTACCTCGAGTACACGCGGGCGCTTTACGGTGATCGCCTGGCCACGTTGACGGCGGAGGATTCTCAACGCGGCTTTCAGGAGTACATGGCCGACGCTCAGAAACGCATGAAGCACGATCAGGAATTCCCCAACGAACCGAAGCAGCTTCGCCCCGGTGAAAACGTGCGCGTTGACAACAACCGCATGCAAATCTCCGGGCAAGTCGCCGTCATGGCGATCAATGATCGCCTGGTGCAAATCCTGATGGAGAAGAATCCCGGTGTGCCGTTCGCCATCGAGCAAGGTTTCCCGCTCAACTCCACCTACGCCGGAGCGACGCCGCTCGGTCCCATCATGGAACTGGGTTCACCGAACCAGCCCAGTGCCATTACCGCCGAACGCGCGACCCAGGCCGTGGATTACTGGCGCAATGCCGCGCAGCAGTTGAACGCCGATACGACGGCGAACGACTCGCTCGCCATTCGCAACGCCTACGCCAAGATGGCTTCCGAGCAGGGTGCGCTGCTGCTCGCCCGTGACCACGCGCCCGCGGCCGAACAGGCCTTCCGCATCGCCACAGAAATTTCCCCCGGCCAGGCGGACGCTGTCTCCGGCTACGTGAAGTATCTGGGCGAGCGCGGCCGGTTCGACGAAGCCATCCAAGTTTTGGAGAACGCCTTGAAGGCAGCACCGGATAACAAACAGTTCCGGGAGGGTGCGGAGCGTTTGCGGAACCGGAAGAAGCCGTGAGCACTCGGCAGCGGGCTGGTCTCCAATACCCATTTAGCTCGGTCATTACCTAGTTGGCAGGAATTTCCTCGGCAGATTGGAAAGAGCGCGCTCCGTCGCAGCTTCTTCAGGAAACGGCGTTGCGCCACACAGGCGGCTCTGTTTCGCTTCGCCATCAATATCGCGATCATCGGCGGCGGTCCGGCGGGACTGCGCGCGGCAGAAGTTGCGGCGGCGGGGGGCGGGTCCGTGATGCTCTTTGACGCCAAGCCGTCGGTGGGTCGGAAATTTCTCGTGGCCGGTCGCGGTGGCCTCAATCTCACCCACGCCGAACCTTGCGAACGCTTCGCCACCCGCTACACCGGGCCGGGGCAACCACCCGGAGTGTGGGCAAAGCTCCTCGCTGAATTTGATCCCGACATGCTGCGGAAATGGGCGGCCGAACTCGGCGTGGAAACTTTTGCCGCGACGAGCGGACGTGTTTATCCGCGTGAACTCAAGGCCGCGCCGTTGCTGCGCCGCTGGGTGCATCGGCTGCGGGAAACCGGCGTGCGTTTTGCTCTGCGCCATCGCTGGACCGGACTCCGGCCGGGCGCGCGATGGCAGGTGGATTTCCTAGTTGAGGGCAAGGTTCGCACGGTGGAAGCCGACGCGGTAATCCTCGCGCTCGGCGGCGGCGCGTGGCCGGAGACGGGGTCGGATGGCGCGTGGGTTTCGGCCCTGGAGCGAGATGGTGTGGAGGTCGCGCCATTGATTGCGGCCAATTGCGGTTGGGAACTCGCCTGGCCGTCCGCCGTGCTCGCGCAGGCGGAAGGCCAGCCGCTCAAGAACATCACTGCCCGTGCGGGTGAAACCACGGCGTCGGGTGAACTCCTCGTGACTAAATACGGCCTGGAGGGCGGCGTGATTTACCAGCTCGGCCCGGCTCTGCGCGCCCTGCCGGAGCCGGAGATCGTCATTGATTTCAAACCTGCCCACACGGTCGAGCAACTCGTGCGGAAACTGGGCCATTGTCCTCGCAACTTCCTCGCCGAAGCGCGTTCACGCTGGAAGCTCTCCGCCGCCGCTTTTGCCATTCTGGAAAATCTCCCGGGGTCTGAGCCGTTCACTTCGGCCGAGTCGCTCGCTACGACTGTGAAAGGTTGCACGATGCGACTCACCGGGCCGCGACCGATGGCGGAGGCAATTTCCTCGGCCGGCGGTGTTCGTTGGAGTGAACTGGATGCCTCGCTCATGCTGCGCCGGCTGCCGGGTGTTTTTGTCGCCGGGGAAATGATCGACTGGGACGCGCCGACGGGCGGCTATCTCATGCAGGGCTGCTTTGCCACCGGCACCCGCGCCGCACGCAGTGCGTTGGAATGGCGGCGGGCCAGTGGTTGAACCGTGTTTCTTTAATCGTCGACATCATCCTTGGCCGGATGATTGAAGACGAACGCGGCGCGGCGCGGCGGCGGCATCACCGAGTCCTCGCCCTTCACGAACTGCCAGATCACTTCATTGAGCGCGAGATCATCGGCGGCATCTTCTTTGGTGAAATCCATCATGGCCGAGCGCCGGGCGCCGGGGGCACGCGGGCCATTGCGTGCGCTCAAATCAACTTGCGCCGGGCGGAGCGTGTAGGGCGTGAAGTCGGGCTTGCTGGTGAAGGACTTGAACATCGGGATGGCGGCGGCATCGAACTGCGACATGGGCTTGAGGCCGAGGATCAGTTCCATCGTACGCAACATGCTGCTCGTGGAATACATCGTGGAATCCACGGAGCGGCGCTTGATGTAGGGGCTGATGGCGTAGGCAATGGTGCGGTGGGCATCGACGTGGTCGCTACCGTTTTGCGCGTCGTCCTCGACGACGAAGATGGCGCTCTCCTTCCAGAACTTGGAGTGGGAGATGGCTTCGACGATCATGCCGAAAGCCAGGTCGTTGTCGCCCATGGCGGCGATCGGAGTGTATTTGTTCGAAGTGGTGCCAGAGGTGTGATCGTTGCCGATGCGGAGGATTTGGAGACGCGGCATGTCGCCTTCCTTCTCGAAACGCTTCAGCTCGGAGATGAGGCGGTCGGCGCGGCGCACATCGAGATAGTCCATGTCGAAGCCGCGATACCACGGGTCGAAGTGGCCTTCGAGGGCCTTGACCCGGGTTCGGCCTGGGTCGTTGAGGGTCTTGCCGTTGCTGATAAATTCGCCGTAGCTTCGATAGCTCACCCCAGCTTCGCGCGCGCGGTCCCAGAGGTAGCCGCCCGCCGGAGTGGCAATGGGGAAATTGCCCTCGGCCGGGTACATGTATTTCTTGTGCGAATTGTGGCCGTAGCTGAGCGGCCAGATCTTTTCCACGAAGTCCGAGGCGTAGGCGCCCATGGTCCACTCGTGGCCGTCGGCGCTGACTTCGCTTTCCACGTAGAAATTGTCGAGCAGCACAAACTCGCGGGCCAGCGCGTGATGGTTGGGCGTCACCTTCTCGCCGAAAAGCGTGATGGTCGGATCGCCGTTGCCTTCCGGCATGTCACCCAGCACCTGATCGTAGGTGCGATTCTCCTTGATGATGTAGAACACGTACTTGATGGGCGAAGTTTCGCCCAGCGTGCGCGGGATGGGATTGCTCCAATGGTTGGTTCCGGGTTTCGGGTTTCGAGTTTCGGGTTGGTCGGCGGCGAGATTCGTCTCCTCCTCCTCCGCCACGACCACGTTGGTGCGGGCGTGGGCCGGCAGACAGGAGTAGGCACGCGTGGTCCAGGTCTTCAACTGGGTATTGAACTTCTCGCCGGCCGGCAGGTCGATGATAGATAGCGAGCCTTGCATGAGGTGGGCGATGTATTCCCGCACGCTGGCCGGAGCTTCGCGGCCGATGGCCGGGCCGTTACGGTTGGGTTTGGAGATAAGCCCCTTGCCGTTGGCTACGAGCAACTTCTTGCCGTCAGGCGTCACGCGCACGCTGGTCGGATACCAGCCGACTGGGATGAAGCCGATGGAGCCGCTCCGGCCCGGTGTGCTGACATCGAAGACCGCGACCGTGTTGATGTTGGCGTTGGCCACGAACAGATGCTTCTCATCCGGCGAGAGCGCGAGCGAGTTGGGCGTGTTGCCCGGCGGGGAATTCGGGAGCAGTTCCGCCACCAACGTCTCGACGGTTTTGCCCGTGTCGGTGTCGAGCACGGAGACTGAGTTGCGGTTGGCGTTGGCCACGTAGAGGTGTCTGCCGGATTTGCTCAGCAACATTTCATTCGGGTGTTCCTCAACGGACCAGCGCGTGACGAGTTGGCGTGTGTTCAAATCAATCACGGCCACGCAAGCCTGGGCCCAGAGGCTCACGTAGAGGCGCTGGCGCTTGTCATCGACCACGCAGCCGTAAGGGTAGGGGAGATCGGAGCGCGCATCGGAGAGGGCGGCCTCGGCGCGTTTGGTGATGGCCGCCTCGTCCTCGGTGGCGGTGGAATTGGTGCCGAAGGCGAGCAGGGCGTTCGTGCTGAACAGGGTTTCGCCGTTGGTCTTCCCATCCGTGAGCCCGACGTAGCTGACTCGATGGCCGAACAGGTTGGCCACATAAAGATTCTGGCCATCGCGGCTCAGGGCCAGGCCTGCGGGCACGCTGCGCAGCTTGCGTTCGCGCAGCGCGATTTGTTGATGTCCGCTCAGATAACCTTCCTCAAAGTCAAAGGCGTGAACCACTTCATCACCCGCGCCGCTGCAAAAGAGGCGGCGGCCATCGGGCGCGAATGCGAGGCCGTAGAAAGATTCCTCGACCGAGACGCGGGACACGACCCGCACGCTGTTGGTCTTCAAGTCCACGATAATGATCTCGTTCTCGCTGTTGCCGGAATGCAGCACGGCGGCGTGGCGGCCGTTGGGCGAGACGGCGATGTTGACCGGGAAGTCGCCCAGCGCGATCTGCCGGCCGACCGGCCGGAGCGACCACTGATTGGGCAGCAGCACCGAGCCATCCCGTTTGGCGCCGGGCACATCCGGCACGCCGCGCGCGAGATCGCGCTGGGTCAGGGTCGGGCGCGAACTGGAACAGGCGCCGAGAATGACGAGTAAAGTCGCGGCGAGGCCGCTCACAAAGTGCTTCATAGAATGGCCGTGGTTATCTCCGAAGCCCTTATCGGTTGCAACGGGAGAGAAGGTTTGTGAACGGCGGCTGCCTTCCACAACGCCCCTCGACAGCCGGCCATGCCTCGTTAGCCTCGCGCCTCGAACATGGCTGTTGTCTCCGGCATTTTCTCGAAGCGCCGCTTCATCCTCGGCGGCGCGGCGGCGGTGTGGCTGCTCTTCGCCGCCTCTTTCCTGATGCCTGTGATGCAGGACGCGAACATGCTCGGCTGGCAGGCCTTCTGGTTTTATCTGAGCAAGACTTTGGACCCGGTGGATTTCTGGCGGCATGTGCAGACCGATCCGGTGGACGCGCTGGTGGTTACCTTCACCTCGACGAACGGTTCCATGCTCCTCGCGCCGGTGCTGCTCTGGCGCGGGTCGCGCTGGTCCGCGTGGCTGGGTTTCTTTTTGGTGCTCGGCGGGTTGGTGCCGTGCGTGGCTTTCCACGAGATGGTCGTGAAAAATGAATTGCGCTGCGGCTTCTACTGCTGGGTCGGCAGCATTTTTCTCATGGCCGGCGCGGGCTTTTGGAACTGGCTCTGGTACCGACGCCAGGCTGGGCGCAGGTGAGCCGCGGGTTGCGCGCAGGATTTTTCTGCTAATGCCTCCGAAACACCAACTGATGATCGAGGCGTTTGGTCTGGCTGTATTCGAGCGGTGGCAGGTTGGTGTTCGTGGGCGAGGCGGTTTCGTTCAAAATTGATTTGGCCATCACTTGCATGTTCGTCCAGCGCACCCAGTCCAGCGCCGGGGAATGCGCGATGCGCCGCAGGGTGCTCCGCCATTCGATGATGATGCGGTCGATGTCGCCCGGTCCGAGCGCTTCGGTGATCCAGCGGGATTTGGTGAGCGGATCATGGTGGACGCTTCGCACCACTTCGTGAGCACCCCAGCCGTAGCCGGGCGGCACTCCGTTCTCCAAGTAACCGGGGATGGATTGCACGCCGTAGGCGCGCTGACAGTTCATCGCCAGGCGTCCACCCCAGCGGTTCTCGTCGCGCGCGAAGCGGAACCCGGCGTCGAGGTTGGCCAGGTCATAAACGAGTTCGTCGAGATGATAGCTCTCGTCCTCCAGCGCGGCGGCCACGGCGAGTCCGTCTCCCTGCGAGAAAAAGCTCATCACGCGCCCGCGCCGGGTGGGGATGCCGGTGGCTTCGACGAGCCCGAGGCGGCGCCAAAGCATGGCCACACCGGTGCTGGTGGGGAGCGAGCGGCAGACGTTTCTGAGGGTGCAGGTGGCGCAATCGTGGGGTGCAACTTCGCGCTCAATGGGTTGCCAGAGCGCAACGTCGTGAGCATCGACGGGCACCCGCACGGTGAGTTCGGCGAGACTGAGCACGGCGGCGATCTTCGTGTCGCCTTCCTCGAAGCGAAGCACGGGCGTGTGCTTGGCGGTGAGGCGGGACTGGAGGAGTGGAGCAATTCTTTCGCGCCATTGGACGAGGGTGGCCTCGCGGCCGTGCCAGTTGGTGAGGCGTCGAACCCACTTGACGAGATGCACGCGGTCGTGGCCCGCGCGCTCGGCCACGGTGGTGGAGCGCCCGTAGATTTTTTCCCCGCCTTCTTCGCTGAAGATGCAGAGGACGCCCTGACCGATCTTCTCCAATCCTTCCGGGGAGGAGAGCAGGGGACGGAGGACAATGGCCGGGAAGGGCTTGACCACCGCGTCCGCTTCTGACCTTGGACCTTGGACCTTGGACTTTGGACCTTCGCCCGGCGAGCTGAACTTGAGCAGATTCAAGACACTCTCCGGTATCGGCCCCATCACGCGGACCTCGCGCACCGCTTTCTCCACCGGCGTGGGGGTGACTTCCCATTCGCCGCGGCTGTTGAGCATCTGGCGCACGCGTTTGCGGACGTGGCGGGCGCGCTCGGCGTCGGTCTTCAAGCCGCAAGGCACGACGGGATTTCGCATCGACTCTTCGACTCCGAGCAGAATGGGCTTGGTGGTGAAGAGGCGTTCCTGAACGCGTACCGCTTCGCTGAAGGGATCACGGCCTTGCGCGGCGGCGGCGGTCATGAGGCCGAGGAGCGCGTTCCAATCGACCAGACCGCTGCGCGCGAGGTGGGCGGCATGGGCATCGTGGATGCGCAGTTCGTTCTGGTTCACGAGCACGTAGCCGATTTCATCGATGCCACGGCGTCCGGCGCGGCCGTACATCTGCAGAATCTCATCCGAGCGCAGCGCCTGTTCGGCGTGATCGCGGCGGTAGGAATCGGCGGCGAGGGTGACACTGCGCAGGGAGAAGTTGATGCCGGCGGCGAGGCCCATCGTCGCGACCACGACGCGGAGCTGTCCGGCCTTGGCCAGCGGCTCGATGACGCCGGCGCGCGCGGCGTAGCTCAGTCCACTGTGATGATAGGCAACGCGGGAGCGAAGCAGCTTGGCCAGGTGTTCGCCGACGATCTGCTTCTGCTCCAGCGTGAGCTGGAGCGGATGGGGGTTGGGGAGAAATCGAGCGAGTTCCGCCGCGAGGCTTTCCGTGGCGGCGCGGCGCGGGGCAAAGATGAGAACGGGACCGAGATTCTCGGCCAGCGCCTTGGCGCAGAAGCGCGGCCAATAACCGCGCACCTCCGAGGGAACGTGGTAGCTGAGAGTGTGGGCATGAACTTCTTCCAGCGGCACGGGCCGATGATCGGTACGCACCAGTTCCGCCTTGCGTCCGAGGCGGCGCAGCCATTGCACCACGTCCTGTGGGTTGCCCACGCTGCCACTGAGCAGGAGCAGTTGCGTCTGCGGCGGGGCCAGCGCGATGGCTAGCTCGTAGTTCAAGCCCCGATCCGCATCGCTGATCATTTGATATTCGTCGATGACGAGCAGGGCGGGACCGTCCCCGGCGATAAGGCGGTTCTTCTGGGTCTCGAGCGTGGCGACAAGAATGGGGGCGGTGAGATTCTCCGCGAGGTCGCCGGTGGCGATGCCGACATTCCAGCCGCGCGCGCGCCACTCGGCGAGCTTGTCATTGGCCAGCGCGCGGGTCGGGACGGTGTAGATGGCCTGGCTGCGATTCTTCCCGGAGTGCGACCACAGCTCGAAGATGAGAGTCTTGCCCGCGCCGGTCGGAGCGTGAACGACGACATCCTGGCCCTCGCGCAAAAAAGTGACGGCCTGCTGCTGCCAGAGATCAGGGACTGTGACCTGGTTGAAACCCGGGTTGTGCTCGAACTGATCGGGCGTGGGCTGCACGAGCTAACCGCCGGTTTGCGCCGGGGCCAGTTTGAGATTCTTCACCACCTCGGTGGTCGAATGCGCCTTGTTCAGGGTGTAGAAGTGCAAACCCTCGACGCCCTCGCGCAACAGTTCCTCACACTGCTTGGTCGCGTAGTCGATGCCGTAGGCCGTGACACCCGCATCGTCGTCGCCGTAATCTTCCAACTTCGCCAACATGGGCGCGGGAATCCTGGCCCCGCACAGGGTGGTGAATTTCTTGATCTGCGAGGCGGACAGGATGGGCAGGAGACCGGGCACGAGCGGCACCTTTACGCCGGCCTTGGCCAGGAAATCGCGCAGGGCGAGGAAGTCGGCGTTGTCGAAGAAGAGCTGTGTGATGACGAAGTCCGCCCCGGCGTCGATCTTCTGCTTGAGCCGCTGCCAATCGACCAGCTTGCCGTCCCGGCACGCGATGTGCCCCTCGGGAAATCCGGCCGTGCCGATGGAGAAGCCACCGACTTCCTTGATGAACTCCACCAACTCGCGCGAGAACTCGAAGCCGCCGGCAATTTTCTGAAACTCGCCCGTGCCGGGCGGCGGATCGCCGCGCAGGGCCAGGATGTTCTTGATGCCGCGGCGTCGCGCCTCGAGCAGCACCTCATGGAGTTGCTCCCTGGTTGAGTTCACACAGGTGAGATGCGACATGGCGGTGAGGCCGTGCCGGCGCTGGATGTTCTCGACGATGTCAAGCGTCTTGTCCCGCGTGCTGCCGCCGGCTCCGTAAGTCACGGAGCAGAAGTCGGGCTGGAGGGTCATGAGGGCTGGGATGGTTTTCTCCAGCAGGTTGCGGTCGCCTTCGTCGGTCTTGGGCGGAAAAAACTCGAAGGAAAGCACCGGAGCGCGGCCGCGCTTGGCATCGTGAATGTCGCGAATGAACTGCATGTGCGGCAAAAGTGTGAGTGGAACACCGCGCCAGCGCAAGTCCTCACGGTGTTGACTTGGAAGTCGCGTTCTCTAACCTGCGCGCGAATGAATGTCCGCGCACCCGCTGTCCGAGCCGCCCGTCGCGCGCGGGGCTTGGCCCTGCTCGCCTCGGCCTGGGTCTTTTCCCAAGTGGTGATGCCCGCCGCCTCCCTGGTGATGTTCGCCCCGATCTTCTCCCAGGTGACCAATGATCTGGCCACGGTGCAGAATTCCTTTGATGGATCGAACGCGCAAAAACAGCGTCTCGCCCTGCTCGCGGAGGCGAGAAGCGCGGCCTTGGAACCTGGACTGCGTGATGATCAGGCCCTGGCCCGGTTCGTCTTCGTGCTGAGTGGGTTGGCCGAGTATGCCGAGAATCTGGATCAGTCGGCGACCAATGCACGCACGGAGGTGCTCGCGTCTTATGAGGCACTGGCCTTGCGGGTGGCCGACCTGCCGCCGGGATTGCGGTCGTCGGTTGCCCGGGGCCGGTTCCAGGCCCTCGCTGCGGATCGGACCGCGCTTTCCAGCGCCGTCCACGCCACCAACATCTCCACCCGGCTCACGTCTTTCGGCCCAAGGATGGCGCGGACTGGTCGACTCGTCACCCGGGCGGCGGCGATGCGTCCCTCCTCCATTCCTATGAACGCCGTGCGGGCGACGCTGAACGGGAAACCTTTCGTCAGCACGGGCGATGGCTTGCACTCCCCTAACATTTTCTCGGTGAACGCGAGCACTTCCGCTTATCGCGGAGTGTTCTGCCGCGTGGTGGACCGTGCCAAGGTGCTGACTTTCACCCTGCCGGTGGTGACGAGTCTTACTCGCTATGAGGTGGCACAGGGGTTGGCGGCGGCCATGTTCGTGCCGGATATTTTTGCCACGAATGTCGTGACGCTGCACGCGACGGGTGGCACTTTCTCGGTGCAGCGGGATCGGGATGAGGTCTTTGGATTGTTTTCTTGTCAGGGGCCGGGGTTGAACATCAAGGACGGAAGGTTCAGGATCCGGCTGCGCGGAAATTGAGGCAAAACGTGGATCGGTCAAGGCACGAGCGCCGGCTCCAGCAATATCCGCCTTGGTTTTTCGCTGCCTAATAGCGAGGCCGGAGCAGGCAACGGCGGGGCGAGCACGGCAGCGATGTGGTAGAAGTCTCGTCCCCTTCTGATCCGCCGCGGGCGACGGCGGCATTGCCTGCATCGCCCACGTCTCTCAAACCGAGACGCAGTTAAACGCGACGCTACTTTGCTCCCGACGCTCGGGGCGATGGGTCTTTGCGGGGCGCGCCTCCTCTCCAATCGTTTTACAACCCAACCGCAACCCGATGTTTCCAACGGTGTTTGTCCACACCATGAATCGTGAACTTGTCCGGGCTTTGACCTTTGTCGTTCTCTTCGAGGGCATCGCGCCCATCGCTTACGCCGATCTTGGGGAGAACCCTTACGTCAGCATCACGCGACGCAATCCCTTTGCGCTGCGACCTGCGGTTCTGGTCACACCGCTGAAGCTGGAAACGCCTCCGACGCCAGCTCCGCCTCTGGTCTGGCTCACCGGCATCACGGATTTGCCTGGCCCGCTCACGGCCACATTTCAATACGAAGATCGACAGACCCGCAAAGTGCGTTACTCGGCACTCCTTCGGGAAGGGCAGGGCGATGGCACTGTCACCATCCTGCACATCGATCCGGTGAACTCTCTTGTCCGGGTGCAATGCGGAGAGGCTGAGCTGACTTTGGATTTCGTTCGGAACGGGTTGAAACCCGTCGCCACGCTGATCGCCGCCGTCGCGCCGGTGCCGCCACCGTTTCGGACTGCTCCGCAAGTGACTTCAGACAGGGTTGTAATTGGGAATCAGCCCGCGTGGAGACCTGTTCCTCCAGTGCCGTCGCCTCCGACCTTGAGCCGTGAGCAGGCCGAATTGATCATTGAAAAACGACGGGCGGAATTACGGGCTTTGGAAGCCTCCGATCGGTCGCAACCCGGCCGGGGTGGTTCAATCATTCTGCCGCCAACGCGGTTGAGCACGGGCGGCGGGGCGCGTCCTTGAGTTTCGCGATTGAGTCACGGACACGAGAGAAACGCTGCCGTGAGGAACTATAATTTGTCTGTGGTGTTTGAAGTGACCACGGCTATGTTCACGACCATGAAACGCGGTACAATCACAGGACTGCTCGGCGCTTTGACCCTGGGGGGCTTCACCCTCGGCGCGTTCGCCGAAGTGAAAGAAAATCCCTATCAGGTGATCATCGATCGTAACCCATTTGGCTTGAAAGCGATTCCCATCCCGGAGCCGCCCAAGCCGCCGGAACCTCCGGTCATTCCTCCGCCGGATGTGAAGCTTACCGGCATCACGACGTTGGGTGCCGCGCCCAAGGTTTTTCTTCAAATCGAGGACAAGCAGACCAAGGGTAAGGCGGAATTCCCTCCTCCGCTTGCGGTCGGTGAGACCCATAAGGACATTACCGTCCTGATGATCGACCCGGAGAACAATGTGGTGCGGATTAAGAACGGCGAAGTGGAACTGACGCTCGACTTTGAGAAAAACGGAGTCAAGCCGGGTGCGGGAGCCGTGGCGGCGGTACCGAATCCGGGCCTGCCAGCGTTCAATCCCGGTGGCGTCCCTCCGGCGCCGGGGATGGTGGCCAATCCGCTTGCCAACAGCGGCCGTGGCATCTTGGCGGGAGGGACGGGCAACACCACCGCTACGGCCGTGCCCAATGCTCCGGCGGTAAATTACGCCCAGCCTAATTATGGTTCGCCGAACGTGCCCCCGCGGCCCATTCGGGAAAGCGGTCTTGGTATTACGGCGGGCGGCGGCAATCAGACCTACAATCCACAACCGACCGTGCCGACTGCGACACCGATCATGAGCCGGGAAGATGCGGAGGCGCGGTTGGAGTTGCAGCGCCGGGCGCTTGAGCAGCAAGGAAATTCCGGGGCACGGCTGCTGCCGCCCACGAGCTTGGGGCGTTCCCTCAATCTTCCGCCGGCCCCTGGTAAATAACCAAAGCCGGGAGTCTGCTCTCTGATCAAAAAGTCCCGCGCGGCCAGCCGCGCGGGACTTTTGCTTTTAGAACGGACAACGCAGCTTCAACTCGCCAGCACTCTGTCCAACAGCGCCGAAAATTTCTTCAGCGACGCTTCATCCTTGGTCTGAGATCCGGGCATTTCGGTGATGGCCCAACCCGTGTAGCCGCACTTGTCCAGTTCGCTCATGATGGCCGCCCAGTGGTTGTCGCCCTCGAAGAACTTCACGCCGAAGCCCTTGCCCGGCGCCGTGCCGTATTCCTTCATGTGCAGCTTGAGGATGCGCTTGCCGAGCAGCGCGATCCAATCCTCCGCCGGGGCGAACTTGATCATGTTCCCAGTGTCAAAGTGCCAGCCGACCCACTTGCTATCGATGGCGTCGAGGTAATCCTTGGCCTGCTGCGGCTTCATGAGGAAGTTGTTCCAGACGTTCTCGATGGCGATTTTTACGCCCGTCTCCTCGCAGAGCGGCAAGGCCGCGCGGATGCCGGCGATGGAACGCTCCCAGCATTGCTCGTAGGTCACTTCCTTGTTGACCACGCCGGGCACGAGCAGCACCGAGGTCGCGCCGTAACGCTTGGCGTCGCGGATGGTGTGCTTGAGCGCCTCGATGCCCTCGGCGCGGACCTTTTCGTCCTGATGCGAGAGCGTCTTGCTCCAATGCTTGCTGCCGCAAACACTGGCCGCCTTCAACCCCGTCTCCTCGAAGGCTCGGGCCACCTCGTCATGGTTCATGTGGCTGGAAGCCTCCACCCCTTCAAAGCCGGCGGCCTTCAGCGCGCGGAATTTTTCCAGCACGGTGCCCTTCATGCCGAAAGTGTCCCACATGATGGCCTTCTGGTACCGGCGCTTGGCCTGGCCGCGCATGGAGGCGCAGCCCAGGCCGCCCAGCAGCGGAGCGCCCAACGCGGTTGCGGCCAGAAGAGTGGTGCTGCTTTGCAGGAACTGACGTCGTGATGTGTTCATGTTGTTGAGTTCACCAGGGAAAAGCGGGCGGTTTATCAGATGAATTTTGTCTTGCCCGGAACGGGCATCGGCGTGATGGGCAGTTTCATATCCCAAGTGAGATTCTCCGGCACCAGTCGTTCTTTCGACTCCATGATCTGTTCCCAGGAAATCTCCTGCCCGGTGTAGGCGGCCATGCGGCCCATGATGGCCATGAGCGTGCTGTTGCACATGTGTTCGCCATCGTTGATCGGCTTGCCATCACGGATGGATTGAAAGAACACGGCGTGCTCGTTTTGGTACATTTTTCCGAACATCTGGCTTTCGGATTCCGGACCCTCGAAGCGCCAGGTTTTTTCGCCCGTCAACTCCGCGCCGCGTCGCCCGCCGAGCAGACCCGTGCCCTTGGCCCCGATGATGTAATCCTTGGTCTCGCTATGGCAGCCGGGGATCTGGCGCTGGGCCATGAAGCCGCGCACACCGCTGGCCCACTCGAAATTCACCTCGATGTGATCGTAAATGTTGCCCTCGCGATTGGGAATCTGCCGCCCGCCCACCGCCGTGCATCGGACCGGCATCACGTCGTTCATCGCCCAGGCCATCTTGTCAATGCTGTGGCAGGCTTGCTCGACCAGGCCGTCGCCGGACAACCAGGAAAAATTATACCAGTTGCGCAACTGCCACTCGACGTCGCCCATGCCGGCCGGGCGCGTGTCCGCCGCCGGCATCGGCTTCACTGGACCAGCCAGGTAGGTGTGATAGAGCGCGCGGACCTCGCCGATTTCGCCCGCGTGGATGCGGCGGAAGAATTCCTTTCTCGAAGTGTTGGCCCGCCAGCAAAAGCCCGACTGGACCGCCAATCCTTTCTGCTTCGCCAACAAGGCGGTGGCGCGGACCGACTGCACGCCGGCCACATCCGAGGCCACGGGCTTTTCCAGGAAGGCATGTTTGCCAGCCTCGATCGCGGCTTTGAAGTGCAGCGGACGAAACCCGGGCGGGGTCGTCAACAGCACTACATCCACCCCGCTGGCGATGACTTTTTGATAGGCATCGATTCCGGAGAAGCGGCGATCAGCCGGCACTTGAATGCGTTCCTCCACATTGCCGCCGGCCTCCGAGATGACCTTTTGGATTTCCTTCAACCCGCCATCCATCTTCGGCGCGTAGATGTCGCCCATCGCGTGCAACACGGTGCCCGGGCTGGAGACCAGCGCATCGGAAGCCGCGCCGTTGCCGCGCCCGCCGCAGCCGATGAGGCCGATCTTGATCGTCTCGCCGGGCGAGCGGGCCGCCGAACGGCCAGTGATGACAAAGGGCGCGGCGACGAGACCGGCCGTGACCGCGCTGGAGGCGCGAATGAATTCGCGCCGCGAAGTGAGAGAGGATGATTCCTGATTCATGTGTTTTGTGACGTTGACGGTTACTGTTTCATCAAAAAATTCCACGGACGGATAAGCTCCGGACTCACTTGGTGGCGAACTTGAACACCGTGGTCGTGTTGTAAGTCGCGCCAGTTCGCAAGACCACCGATGGGAACTCCGGGTGATTGATCGCATCGGGAAAATGCTGCGTCTCCAGGCAGAAGCCGCCGTACTTTACGCAATGCACGCCGCCGTGGACGACTTCCTTGCCCAGTCCGATGCCGTTGTACAACTGGATACCGGGTTCGGTCGTGAGCACTTCAAGCACTCGGCCGCTTTTCGGTTCATGGGCCCGGGCGGCGAGGGCCAGCTTTCCGCCGCCACTGTTGAGCACGAAGTTGTGGTCGTAGCCGCCGGGCGCAGGCTTCGTCTTCAACGCCTCGAGGTCGCGCCGCATCGGCTTGGCCTTGTTGAAGTCCAGCGGGGTGCCAGCCACGGGGGTCAATTCACCGAGCGGGATGAGCGTCTCGTCCGTCTTGGTGTAACGGTTCGCGTCGATGAAAATCTCCGTGTCCAGCGTGTCGCCCGAGCCGGCCAGGTTGAAGTAGCTGTGGTTCGTCAGATTGATCGGCGTGGCCTTGTCGGTCTTGGCGCGGTACTCCATGCGCAGTTCGTTGTCGTCGGTCAAAGTATAGACCACGGTCACGTCGAGGTTGCCAGGATAGCCTTCCTCGCCGTCCTTGCTGACGTAATGAAATTCAATCGCCTGCTCGCTGGCCCCGGCGACGAGCGGCTTGGCTTCCCAAACCACTTTGTCGAAACCCTTCTTGCCGCCGTGCAGATGATTGGGCCCGTTGTTCACGGCCAGCGTGTATTCCTGGCCGTCGAGGGTGAATTTGCCCTTGGCGATGCGGTTGGCCACGCGCCCCGCGATGGCGCCGAAGAACGGATGGCCCTTCAGATACTGGTCGAGGCTGTCGAACCCGAGCGCGATGTGCCCCAGCTTGCCGGCCCGATCGGCAGTCTGAATGTCTGTGATGATGAGACCGTAGTTCGTCACCTTTACGATGGTGCCCTTGCGATTCGTGAGGGTGTAGAGCTTCACCGCCTGGCCATCCACCGTGCCCCAACTCTGTTCCTGCAATCGTGTCATTGTTTTGTCCTTTGATGGGTTGCTCGTCGCGCAACCCGTGCCCATCCACACCAGCGCGGCGAGCGCGAGGGGGCCGAGGTTGCGGGACGAAAAAATCTTTTTCGAGATCGATGTATTCATGCGCGTTCTTGGTTCGGGTGGTGTGTTAGGCCAAAGCCCGCCACGATGCAATCGCCGGTTTTGGCCGGCTTGGGATGGATGGCGGCGGACCAGCCTGAGCTGGAGAGCGGCTGGCTCCGAAGGACGGGCGGCAGAAGTGCGGCCCAAGGAACCGGCCCACCGAATTCACAAACCGCTCGTGCCCTGGACCTGCTCCGCTCAGTCGAAAGCAATCCCACGGTCGCCCAATTTAGTCGTGCGAAGATTTCAAACTTGGAACCGGCTCCGAACCGGGCGCACTATCCACCTGCTCGGTCTCAACGGAACCATGTTTATGATAAAGCCTTTGCTATTTTTGTCCGGCGCCCTGCTCCTAGCGGGTGGGATGCAAGCGCCGGCCGCCACGCTCGCGGTGTTCGCCGGCGGCGGCGCCAAGACCACGGGCTTCACCACTGACTGTCGGCTGGCCGATCCGTTCGCCACGGATTTCGACGCCACGGGCCATACCTTCATCTGCGAGATGACGAACAACCGTGTGCTCAAAGTGGACGGACGCGGAATGTTGTCGGTGTTTGCCGGCACCACGAAGAAAGGCGCGGCGGGCGATGGCGGGCCGGCGGCGCAAGCGGAATTCAACGGGCCGCATCACCTCGTGGTGGCGAAAAATGGCGATGTGCTCATCGCCGATACCTGGAACCGGAAGATTCGCCACATCGACGCGCAGACGGGAATCATCAGCACGATCGCCGGGACGGGTGCGCAGGGTTACAAGGGCGACGGCGGTCCGGCCATGGGCGCGGACTTCAGCGGCATCTACTCGCTGTCGTTCGACGCGGCGCAGGAGAATCTTTTTCTCGCCGATCTGGAGAACCGCCGCGTGCGCGCCATCGATATGAGAAGCGGCGTGGTGCGGCTCATCGCGGGCAACGGACAGAAGGGCGTGCCGGCGGACGGCAGCGACGCGGCAAACTCGCCGCTGGTCGATCCTCGCGCGGTGGCGGTGGCGCAGAATGGGGAAGTTTACATCCTGGAGCGCAGCGGCCACGCGCTGCGGGTGGTGGATGCGAAGGGGAAAATCCGTACCGTCGTCGGCTCCGGCAAGGCCGGCGGTCTGACCTCCACGACCAACCCGCTCGAAGTTACCTTGAACGGCCCCAAACATTTGTGGGTGGATCGCGACGAGACCGTGCTCATCGCAGACACGGAGAACCACGTTGTCCGCCGCTATCTGCCGAAGGAAAAAAAAGTGGTGCTGGTGGCCGGGACCGGGAAGCGCGGCCTTGAATTCAACCCCGACCCGTTGAAGACGTCGTTGCGCCAGCCGCACGGGGTGAACGTGGATGCGAAGGGACGCATCTACATTTCAGACAGCGCGAACAGCCGCGTGTTGAGGCTCACGCCATGACGCGCGATCTCGACGAACTGTTCGCCAGCAACCGCCGCTGGGCGGAGGACATCCGGCGGCGCGATCCGGAGTTTTTCCAGAAGCTCTCGCGCCAGCAGCGTCCGCGCTACTTGTGGATCGGCTGCGCGGACAGCCGCGTGCCGGCCAACGACATCGTGGGGCTGATGCCGGGAGAATTGTTCGTGCATCGCAACATCGCCAATGTGCTGGTGCATACCGACCTGAACTCGCTCTCCGTGGTTCAGTTCGCGGTGGATGTGCTTCAGGTGGAGCATGTCATTGTGTGCGGCCATTATGGTTGCAGCGGCGTGGGCGTGGCGTTGCGGCGCGAGCGCGTGGGTCTGGCCGACAACTGGTTGCGCCATGTGCAGGACGTCTGCGGCAAGCATGACAAAATTCTCGGCGGCATTGGCGATGAGATTCTGAAGGCCAACCGCTTGTGTGAATTGAACGTGATCGAGCAGGTGGGCAACCTCACTCAAACCACCGTCCTCCAGGATGCCTGGGCGCGCGGCCAGGACGTGACGGTCCACGGCTGGATTTACGACATCCGCGATGGACTGCTGCGCGACCTACACGTCTCGGCGACGAATGAACCGGAGTTTGACCAAGCCTACCGCGAGGCGCTGACCACGCTGCCGATCTGGTGATAGAGTGCTCCCGGCGTCCCGCCGGGTCGGAACTGTTGCCCATCGAGAGCGCCTCGACGGAGGAGTGACGTTGGGATTGGCGCAGAGCGGGAACCCGGCGGGCACGCTGGTTTCCGTGACGTGAACTGCTTGTTACTCCTGCTCCGCCAGCGTCACGAAATTTTCCAGCAACTTCAGACCCACCGTCTGGCTTTTCTCGGGATGGAACTGCGTGGCGAACACGTTGCCTTTCCAAACCGAGGAAGCGAACGCCTCTCCGTAGTTCGTGCGGGTGGCGATGATGCTTTCATCCTCGGGCTGGGGAAAAAAGCTGTGGACGAAATAGACGTGGCTGCCGTTGGGAATGCCCCGGTAAAGCGGGCAGCCGGGCCGGGTGATGTCGATCTGGTTCCAGCCGATCTGCGGAACTTTCAAGCCCTCGCGCTGATTGAAGCGCACCACCTTGCCTTTGAAGACACCGAGACCGGCGGCGCAACTGTTGAACTCGGCACTGCTCTCGAAGAGCGCCTGGTAGCCGACGCAGATGCCAAGGAAAGGCTTGTCCGCCGCAATCCACTCGCGCACCGCAGCCAGCAATTGTTGCCGGCCCATCGCGTTCAGGCAGTCATCAAAAGCGCCGACGCCGGGCAGCACGAGACCGCGTGCGCCGTCGAGGCCTTCCGCGGTTTTGGTCACGCGGACCTCAGCGCCGGCTTTGAGCAGCGCCTTTTCCACGCTCCGCAAATTGCCGGAACCGTAATCGAGCAAAGCAATCACGCGCGCACTAAACACCAAAAGTCCGGGGACGAAAAAACAAAATGCTCCAGAGTTTAGCCGCAGAGCGGCGGCAGAGAGTAGCCCACGGCGTTCGCCGTTGGGTTGGCGCTGGCGCAGGAACAAGCCCCGTCGGGGCGAAAGAAGCGGGCCTATGTTCGCGCTTGGAGATTCTGTCTTTCGCCCCGATGGGGCTGATGTCTTTCTGCTTGGTCGCACGGCTTACGCCGTGGGCTACTCTCTGCCGCGCCTCTGGCGCTGCCTGTTCTCGGCAATAGGCCGGCTACTCCTCGTCGAACTTGCGCTGAAGCAGCGCCTCGATCTCCTGGACGGCCTTCAGGGCGTCCAGCCCGTCGGCGAGGATGCGGATTTTGCAGCCGGGGCCGGCGGCCAGCATCATCAGACCCATGATGCTCTTGCCATTGACGGTTTCCCCGTCCTTCTCGACGAAGACCTCACAGTCGAATTGGTTGGCCGTCTTGACGAACATGGCAGCGGGCCGGGCGTGGATGCCAAGTTTGTTGGCTACGACCAGCTCCTTCTTCACCTTGGTGGCGGTGTTGCTGTCCTTGTGGGAAGCGCTCATGTGTGGGGCGCAGGCTAGGCAAAGCCCGGAGTTGAATCCATTTATTTTTGCGGAGCCGCCCCACCGTGCATCCGCGCCAGCAGCATCTCGTTCAATTCCTTGGCCGGATTGTGGCCCGCCTGTTTGAGCTTGGTCTGAAAGGCCGCGACCTCGACCAGTCGGGCCAAATCACGACCCGGTCGCACGGGAATGATCATGTGCGTCACGTTCACATTCAGGATGGAGACGTATTGCTCGTCCATGCCCAGGCGATCTACATCCGGCACCTCGTCCCAGACCTTCAAGGTCACCACCAGATCCACCCGCTTGCGGTGGCGGATGCTGCGCACGCCAAACATCGTCTGCACATTGATGATCCCGATGCCGCGCACCTCCATATGATTGCGCGTCAGCTCCGAACTGGTGCCCATCACGAGGTGGCCGTCCTGGAGCGACACTTTGGTGATGTCGTCGGCCACGAGACTGTAGCCGCGCTCGATCAGCGCCAGCACGCACTCGCTCTTGCCGATGCCGCTCTCCCCCTTGATGATAACGCCCACGCCGAGGATATCGACCATGCTGCCCATCTCCGTGCCACGGGGCGCGAACATCGTCTCCAAGGCCAGCGTGGCCTGGCTGATAAACTTCATGGTGATGAACGGACACTTGAACACCGGCACATCGTGCTCCTCGGCAATGCGCAGAAACGCCTTGTCTGGATGATAGCCGCGGCAAAAAACCAGGCATGGAATCTTGAAGGTGAAGAGCTGGCGGTAGCCCCGTTCGCGCTCGGCCGGCGCAAGCGACTTGAGGAAGTGACACTCGGCGTTGCCCATCACCTGCACGCGCTTGTTCGCGAAATACTTGGTGAACCCGGCCAGGGCCAGGCCGGGGCGATTCACCGTGGGCTCGCGAATGATACGCTTCAGCCCGTTGGCCCCCGCCAGGAGCTTGAGTTCCAGTTCATCCGCGTGGTCGGTGTAAAAGCGTTGAACCGTGACGATGTCGCGTTGCATGGGCGGCAGGCTAGAGGGTGTGCTGGAAAACGGAAATCAGAAATCCGCGCGGCGCAAAGGTCGGTTTGCGCGGGGGCAGCAGCGGAGGTTTGGGAGGCGCGGGTGGGGTGTCGCGGTCCGTCAAGTGTCGGCAAGGTCAAAATGCTTCCACTTCAGCGAAGCATCGGAAGGAATTTCCGCACGGATTCGGGCAGCTCAAAACGCCGTTGCACGGCGAAGTCGTTGACCAGGCGGGTCAGCCAGGCCCGGGAAGTGGAGGCGCTCTTGATGACTGCAAACACCGTCCCAGCTTCCTCAATCAGTTCATACTCGTGAACCTGGAGCCGCACCGGCTCGGTCTCCCCATGCAGTTGCACTTCCGCGTCGATCGTCCGGGCCGTGGTGTCCAGCTTCAACGCTGTCAGCGTGCCGTACGGTTTCAACACCGCCTGATTGATCATCACCACCGCCGCCTTCTCCACCAGCCAGTCTTTTGCGCCCATAGGCGAAAAGTGAGCGCGGTTGGCGGTGGTCGGTCAACTGTCCTGTGAACATATCTTCGCATCCCGATGCCTTGATTTAATTATCTACGACTGCCAGATTGCCTCCAACTGATGAGTAACAAGGCCAACAACGGGGCGATGCTGGAAAAACTGCTGCGCGAACGCATCGCCATCATCGACGGGGCGATGGGCACGACCATCCGCACCTACGGGATGAAGGAGGCGGACATGCGCGGCGCGCGCTTTGCCGACTCGAAGAAGGATCTGCTCAACAACGGCGACCTGTTCTCGCTGACGCAGCCGAAGATGATCTGCGACATCCACCGGCGCTTCCTCGAGGCCGGTGCGGACATCATCGAGACGAACACGTTTTCGGCCACAAGCATCGGCCAGAGCGAATTTTTCGTGGACGACCCGCGCGAACACGGCGGGCGCAAAGACCCGGCGTTCTACCAGAAGATTATCGACGACAAGTTTCTCAACGAACTCGCGTGGGAGATCAACGAAGAGTCCGCGCGCCAGTGCCGCGAGTGGGCCGACCGCGTGGCGAACCAGGACGGCAGGCCACGCTTCGTCGCCGGAGCCATCGGGCCGCTCACAGTCTCGCTCTCGAACTCCCCGGATGCCGACGACGCGGGCTTTCGCGTCTGCACGTTCGATCAGGTGAAGCAGGCTTACATCAACCAGGTGCGTGCGCTCATCGCGGGCGGCTCGGACTTCCTGCTGGTCGAGACGATCTTCGATTCGCTCAACGCTAAAGCGGCGCTGGTGGCGATTCAGGAAGTCTTCGATGCGGACAAGGTTCGTCTCCCGATCTCGATCTCCGCCGCCGTCGGCCGCGGGGGCGAGACGATGATTTCCGCCCAGACCATCGAGGCTTATTGGAATGCCGTGAAGCATGTGCAGCCGCTGTCCGTGGGGCTGAACTGTTCGCTGGGGCCGGACCTGATGAGGCCGTTCCTTGCAGAGTTGTCGGAGAAAGCTGGTTGCGCGATTTCATGTTATCCCAACGCTGGCTTACCCAATCCGCTTTCACCGACCGGCTTCGACCTGAAGCCGGAGGACATGGGCAATTTCCTCAGCGAGTTCGCGCAGAGCGGATTGATCAACATCGCCGGCGGTTGCTGCGGGAACACGCCGGAGCACATCTCCGCCATCGCCAAGGCGCTGGAAGGCCGGCATCCGCGTGAGCTTGGAGCGCCGATTTCCAAATCGGCACGATCGTTCGCGCCCGCCCGCAAAGCCGATTTGGAA
>JANOQV010000306.1:0-6006 GCA_031414955.1 Pedosphaera sp.
GGGCGGGCGGGCGGGCGGGCAGCCATTGTTCACCTGCGCGCCAAGGCGGGCACGCGGTTTTTCACGCCGTGACGGTTCGCACTCCCATCACCACCCAGGCCAGTCCGAAGAGCGAGTGGAGTTGAGGCCCGTTTTAGGCGGGCACCTCTTAGAGCCTGTCTGAAAAGTCACGGGGGCAGCGCAAGCTGCCAGCCCCGGAGTGCGCCCGTCCTCGGGCGCAGCAACGTGGAAAAGGCGGCCGGTGTGGATTTCTCCAACGCGCTCGGCGTCATCACCTTGCTGCGCCCGGGGACGGGCGCACTCCGGGGCCGAATTTTCAGACCGGCTCTTAGACCGAAAATCCCGCCGCCTGCGCGTCCGTTGCGAACATTTTCACCGTGTCGAGCGAGAGCGCGGCGAGGTCCATGCCGGCCATCTTGAGCGCCTTGTGCAGAACATCATGCGGTACGGTCACGATATGGGAGCCGCATCGTTCCGAGTGCCAGATGTTCAGCACTTCGCGCACGCTGGCCCAGAGCAGTTCCGCCTTGGGCTGGCCGCGCAGGAAGGTGAGGCTCTCGCGCATCAGGGGTTCGGGATCAACGCCGGTGTCGGCGATGCGTCCGGCGAAGACCGACACGACGGAAGACACGGCGGGATTCAAGGCCGCCGCCACGCCGCGCACCTGGTCCAGCGTGAGAATGGCCGTGACGTTTAACTGCACGCCCTGCTGGCCCAACTCGCGGATGAGCGGCAGCGACGACTCGGAGCGCGTGTTGGTAATGGGGATTTTTACATACACGTTCCCCTGCCACGCGGCGATTTTCAGCGCCTGGCGCTTCATCTCGGGAAATTCGTCCGAGAAGACCTCGAAGGAGATCGGCTTGGCCGTCACGGTCTGCAAGATGTCGCGCGCGTACGCCTCGTAGTCGCTGATGCCGGCCTTGCGCATGAGCGTGGGATTTGTGGTCAGGCCCTGGATGAGCGGGTTGGCGTACAAATCGAGCATGCTCTTCTTGTCTGCGCCATCGGCGAAAATCTTAACTTTGAGTTGGGTCAATGGGTTCATTGGCGCGCGACTTTAGCAAGGCTCCGGCGAAGGGCAATCGCGGGTTTTCGGATGGAGGTTGCCCGGCGGCCAGACCGGGAAGAACTAAGTCCGGGGTTCCAACTGTAAAATGATCTCCGTCGCTTCCGCCAAACTCTTCGCCCGGTAATCCGGCTGCTGTTTGAGTGGCTCGTCGTAGCCGTAGTCGATGAACACCGTGCGGCAGCCGGCGGCGTGGCCGCAGTCAATGTCACGCCAGCGGTCGCCGACCATCCAGCTCGCCGCGAGGTCGAGGTTCAGTTCCTGGGCCGCGCGGCGCAACATGCCGGGCTGCGGCTTGCGGCAATCACATTCAGACAAGCCCCGGCCGGGGTGATAACACACCTCGATGCGATCCAGCGGAACGGCGCGCCGCAGGTGGGCGTGGATGCGCTCCACGATGCCCTGCTCCAGGTCGCCACGCCCGACATCCGGCTGGTTCGTGGCCACGACGAGGAGAAATCCGGCCTGCTTCAACTTCCGACATGCTTCCACGACTCCGGGGATGATGATGAACTCGTCCACGGACCTCGGCGGATACGGTTTGCCGTCGATGACCCGGCATTCGTTGATGACGCCATCGCGGTCGAGGAAGACGGCCGGTCTGCTGGATGTTGGCCTCATGAGCCACCGCCTGCGGGGCCTGTTCTTCGCCTCGACCACCAGAAGCAGCCAAGCAGCCCCACCGCCGTGACGATGCCGCCAATGTGCCCGAGGGTACGCATGGCCCATTCGCGAGTTCCCGAGCCTGCATCTGGAAAAATTCCGGCTGCGCTAGAAAAATAAAACATGGTCAGAAGGAACAGCGCCAGACCGAGCAGGCAACCGACCATGAATGCGAGTGATTTCACATGCAGCCTTACTTCGTCCCTTCCCACTTCGTCTTGTTCACCTTGAGCTTCGGATGCGAGACGAACAGGTGCCAGACCACGGCCTGAAAAGCCTCCGAGTGCGGCGTGACGTGATCGGGATTCACGGTGGGAACGATGACGCAGGCGTGGGCTTCCTGGGCCGTGTAACCGCCGTCGCGGCCCACGATCCCGACGACACTGGCACCGACCTGCTTGGCGAGCTGGATGGCACTGACGAGGTTGGGGCTGACGTTCTTTTCCAGATTGCCGCCGCCCACGGACAAGATGAGCAGGCCGTCCTGGCCGTTCACGCGCGAGCCTTTGAGCCACTCGCTCAGGACGGTGGCCCAGCCCTCATCATTGGTGCGCGCGGTGAGTTCGCTCACGTTGTCGGTGGGCGCGTAGGCTTCGAAGCCGCAGATTTTGCGAAAGTCATTCACGGCGTGGCTGGCGTTGCCCGCGCTGCCGCCGACCCCGAGGATGAAGAGCCGCCCGCCGCGCTCCCGCACGCGCGCCAGTTCATCGACCATCTTTTCGATGGCTGCAACGTCCAGGCCGGCCACGACTTTCTGCGTTTCTTCGAGATATGTTTGGGTGAAACTCATGCGGGGAGAATCAAACACGGAGCGAGGGCGGGCAAAAGAGCAAAAGCTCGCGGCGCGGAAAAACCTCAACTCTCCCCCCCCCGGTTCCGCCCTCTGGCGAGCCGGTCTGACTCCAGTCCTCACGGCGAACGGGTCGCACGATACCGTCCGGCCCGGCGCAATGCTTTCAGAAAATCACCCACCTCCTGGCCCATTGCGTCGAAATGCCGCCCCACGACACGATCTGCAAGTGGTCCGGCGACAAGTCGGCCATCGTCTTCGACCGCACCATCGTCAGCGTCCTGACGGACACGGGGTTGCTCAACCACGGCGAGGGTTGTCCGCTCGGGCCGTTTGATTGACCCACGTAGGTGGAGGTCGGGTGCGCCGGTCTGCGCGAACTCGGGCCGCATCTGCTCGGCGAAGTCCGCGCCCCGCTCGGGCCGCGGGGTTTTGAAATTGGTTCTATCGGCCCGCCGGAATAACTGCGACCGTGGGCCTCGGTTTTTTCAGCGTGAATATTTCATCCGCCATTTTTGATCGCAGCGCTCCGGACCTGGATTCGTGTCCGGACGAGTCGCTGCCGGAATTCGCCTTCATCGGCCGGTCCAACGTCGGCAAGTCGTCGCTGCTGAACATGCTGTCGGGAAAACGGGACCTGGCCCGAGTCTCGCCCACGCCGGGTTTCACCAAGCTGATCAACATGTTCACCATGAACAAGACCTGGCGGCTGGTGGATTTGCCCGGATACGGTTTCGCCCAGGTGGCGCGCGAGGATAGCACGCGCTTCAACGTGGCGGTGCTCGATTATCTCCAGCATCGCAAGAATCTCTGCTGTGTCTTCGCGCTCATCGACTCCAGTCTGCCGCCGCAAGCGATCGATTTGGAATTCCTCGAATGGCTGACCAGCCTCCATCGCCCCTACGTCCTCGTCTTCACCAAGACCGACACCGTTTCACCTGAGCAAGTGCGGACGAACATCGCCGCCTTCACGGACCGCATCTCGGCCTGGTTCGAGAAACTGCCCGCCGTGTTCACCTGCTCCGCGAATGCGCAGGAAGGGCGTCGGGAGCTGCTTGCGGAGGTCGGAGACATTCTGGCCGAGTTGGGCGTGCGGCCGGCGGAGCCGGAGCCTCCTCCTCCGGCCCCGGTCAGTCTTCCCGAAGACCGGCCCGCGCCCGGTTGGCCGGTGCGAGCCACGTCCGCGCGCAAAGGCCGTCCCAATCGCGCGCGTCCCTGGTGATCACCGTTCCGCCGCCGCGTAGCGCAACCGGAAGCCACTCCAGCCCGCGGATATGAAAGGCCGGCCGGGCCGCGAATCTGGCTGCGCTCCTTGGGACTCTGACGGTCGGTCGCCCACGTCCGCGCTTCCACCCGGTCCCCAGAGTCTAAGTCGCCTTCCGGTGGCGGAGCGTGGAGTGCGCCGTCCCAGCTTCGTCTGGCCGGCTTGGCTCTGCGCCAAGTTGGTTGCGGCCCGCCACCCGCCTCTGCTACACCACTGCGCATGAATCGCCCCGAAGCCCAGCCACCGGACATCCACAGCGAGTCCTTTCTGCACTCGCTCATGACGCGGCAGCTCAAGCTCTCCATCGCCTGCGCGCTCACCTTTCTCATCGCGCTGCTCGCGCTGCCGCTCCTGAACTACTACGCGCCCGAACTCATGGCCACGCGTGTCCTCGGCTTCACACTCACCTGGCTTGTACTCGGCGTGCTGTTCTTTCCCTTCGTGTGGGTGATTGCGTTTGTGTTCATTCGGCGTTCGATGGCGCTGGAGCGGGCGGAGGTGGACGAGGTGGGAAAAGATCCAAGATCCAAGATCCAAGATCCAGAGAAGCTCCAAGGACCAAGCTCCAAGAACACCCCGGGCGGCGCGATGCTGCTCTTGATGTTTGGGTCTTGGAGCTTCTCTGGATCTTGGATCTTGGTGTTTGGAGCTTAATTCCCATGAACATCGACCCCTACATCCTCGCCTTCAGCGCCGTCACCGTCGCCGTCACCGTCTGGATGGGCTTCCGCTCGGCGAAGACTTCCAAGACCGCCAGCGACTTCTTCGTCGCCGGGCGCTCGGTGGGCGTGGGCATGAATGCCAGCGCCATCTCCGGCGAATACCTTTCCGCCGCCAGCTTCATGGGCATCGCGGGCATGGTGATGAGCAGCGGCTACGATGCGCTGTGGTATCCGGTCTGTTACGCGTGCGGATATTTGTTCCTGCTGCTGTTCATCGCGGGACCGCTGCGGCGATTCGGCGCGTACACGATTCCTGATTTCGCCGAGGGGCGGTTCGACTCGCCGGTGTTCCGCAAGATCGCCGTGGTGTTCGTGCTGTTCATCGGGTTCTTCTACACCATGCCGCAGATGAAGGGCGCGGGGACGACGCTGGCCTACATCTTTCAAGACGTGGATTTGCGCGGCGGCTTCCTTGAATTTCTCGCGCCACACAGCGCCACGGGTGAGGCGCTCAAAGGATTTCCCTACTGGGCGGGCGTGATGATTGTGGGCGCGGTCATCACGCTCAACGTCGCGCTGGGCGGCATGAAAGGCATCACGCTGGTGCAGGCGTTTCAATACTGGGCCAAGATGTTCGCCATCTCCGTGCCCATCTTCGTGCTCATGGCGGTGTATGGGCATTATGGGAAACAGGTGGGGGCGAATGGAGGCAAACAAAGCAACAGCTCCGCATCCCGGCCTTTAGACTTTGTGTCCGTACGGTTCTCCATCCCTCTCGATCAAAAGGTTCGCGCCGCCGTGGACCAGGCCATGAACCCTGGCACAAAAAAAATGACGGCGTTCGTTCCTGCCCGGAACGAAGTGAACACGAACGAAGTTTCCCTGCACGGATTGCTTCATCAGTATTCCTGGGTCACGAAGCAGGAAATCTTGATGGCCGCAGAATTGGCATCGCGGTCGGTCGTCTCTCTGCCGGGCACGGCAGGGCCAGTTGATTCACCAGAGTTTCCATCACGAATCCAGAAAACATTGGAGAGCGCCGGACTCACGCTGATTCCTGTAGCGAGCGGCCAGACAGCCGTCGTGCCGAACGAACGAGCGTCCGAATACCGGCAATTCATCGAACAAGGATTCCTTCAACGTCAGCCGCTCCCCGCCAAAGCCCCTGCCGACGCCACCTGGCTCAACCCCTTCGGCCCGCTCACCACCAAGGCCGCCAAGACCGCCGCCGCCCGCATCGGCCGGCAGGCCACGAACACCGTGGGTAGCACAGGCTACCAGCCTGTGCCGCCGGGCAACCTGCCCGGCGGAACGGGAGCGACGCCACTTGGTTCCACGAACGCCGCTCTCGCCCAGAACGCGCCTCCCCATTCGGCTGGGCAGGTTGCCCAGCAGGACGGGCTGGTAGCCCGTTCCACCCAGGACACGGCGCAGCGCGCCGAACGCGCCTGGCTCGCCAAGCACGAAAAACCCTTGGCCCTGCTCTACACCTACTCGCTCATCATCGCCATCGTCTGCGGCACGGCGGGGTTGCCGCACATCCTCGTGCGCTTCTACA
>JANOQV010000307.1:0-14005 GCA_031414955.1 Pedosphaera sp.
GACCGCACTCCAAACGCTCCGCGCGGCCCAAGGCGTTGGCGGCGGCGCGCCAGCGTTTGGAGTGCGGTCGCTTTAGCGCCGCTTTTTCACCCGCCTGTCCGCCGGTTGAAGGAACACGGTGGCACCTGCCAGCTGCGCCCGCGTCCTGGGGCACTCAGTTTCGTGGCTTGCCTCGCAGCCGCGCGCTGTGTTTGCTTCTGCCGCTGCGCAGCCTACAAGCTGCTTCAACGCCGCTTTCTCACTCAGGCAAGAATGTTTGGCCGCAAAGAAAAAAAGCACGGGCTGTATTATCTCCTCCCGGGGATGACGCGCGCCAATCGCATCAAGCGTCGGCGTGTTTTCTGGTATGCGGTGGTGGTGGGCATCCTCGTGGCGGCGGCCACGGCTGGGGTCATGTTTCTGGCCAACTGGGGGCCTCGGCCTTAGCGGAGCGGTAGCAATTGTTCCTCCAACCGGGGCGGGCCAGGCGAGACGCGGACCGGCTCGGGCCGGAGGTGTTCATAAGCAAGCTTCGCAATCATCAACACCACCACTCCGAGAAAAATTCCGCGCACGAGACGATTCCCTTTGAGCATGGCCAGCCGGGTGCCAAGCAGGGCGCCGGCCACGTTGCAGGCGCCCATGGGCAACGCGTAGTGGTAGAGAATGTCGCCGTGGGCCGCAAAGACGAGGACAGCGGCGAGGTTGGTCGCGCAATTGATGGCCTTGGAACTGGCCGAGGCCGTGAGGAAATCGAAACCAAACAGACCGATGAAGATAAAAATCAGGAAGCTGCCCGTGCCTGGGCCAAAGAAGCCGTCATAGAAACCGAGCACCAGGCCCACCACCACCGCCAGCAGGCGTTCGTGGTCGGCGAGAAACTTGGGGGCGTGCCGCTGGCCCAGGTTTTTCCGCGCGTAGGTGTAGATGGCCACGGCCACGAGCAGGAAAAGAATCAGCGGCTTGAGGAATTCACTGCTCAGGCTTTGCACCACGCGCGCACCCAGGGCCGAGAAGACAAAGGCCGCGCCGGTCGCCGGCAGGATGGAGCGCCACGGAATGGCCACGCGTCGTGAGTATTGCCACACCGCCACGCTGGTGCCGCAGAGGGAGGCCAGCTTGTTGGTGCCGAACGCGAACGGTAGCCAGGAAGCCAGTTCCTTGGGCAGAAAAACCAGGAGAGCCGGCAGTTGAATCAGCCCGCCGCCGCCCACGATGGAATCAACGAAGCCGGCGAGGAAGGCGAACAGGCAGAGCCAGGTCAGATCCATTCGCTAGGGAGAATTCTGGTTGGCGGCGGAATCACTCGGCACGGCCCGCGGAGGAGAAATCAGCGACACCAACCAGGCGACACCGAGCGTCACCACCGTACCGATGAGCGTGAACCACGGCCAGAACACTTCGCCGCCGAAGGTGGCAATCCACCAGGGCTTGATCGCAGGGATCTTGGCCGGCCAGTAGAGGAGGCACATGACGGTGACCGAGGTGATCATGCCGGACATGGTCGCGCGCGCGCCGAGGCGGCGCCAGAACAGGGCGATGATGAGCGAGCCAAGGAGCGCGCCAGCGGTGAGACCACGGAGCGAGAAGGCGGCGTTGAGGACGAACGTGACTTCGCGGGTGAGATACGCCGTCAGCACCAACAACGCGGCCCAGAACACGGTCGAGTATTTGCTGAAGCGAAGGAAGTAGTCCTCGTCGCGGCCCTTCACCATCTGCTTGATGAAATCCATCGTCGAAACGGACGCGAGCGAGGTGATGGCCGAACTGATGGAGGACATCGCCGCCGACAAGATGGCGACGATGAGGAAGCCTTTCAGGATGTGCGGAACCTCGGTCATCATGAAGATCGGGAAGATGTAATCGTTCGAGGCAATGCCGGGGCTGGCTTCGGGCAACGGGATTTTGAGCATGTGGCCCGTGCCCTTGTAGTAAACCCAAAGCATCACGCCGACCATCAGGAAAATCAGGAACAGGGGGAAGACGAGGACCGCGCTCAGGCAAAGAGCTTTGCGGCCCTCGGAGACGGAGCGGCAGGCAAGCACGCGCTGGACGATGAGCTGTTCCGCGCCGTGGGTGGACATCACCATCACGGTCGCTCCGATGACGCCCATCCAGATGTTGAACGGCGCGGCGAAAGTGAACTTCGTGTTCAACCAGGCGGTTTTGCCGGCCGCGCCGGCATTGGCCAGCGCCGCGCTCCAGCCACCGTCGATGAGCGTGGGAATGTAAACGAGGGCGAAGATACCGCCCGCGAGGAAGAGGCCGAATTGAACGGCATCGGTCCAGATGACGGCCTTGACGCCGCCGATGTAGGTGTAGACGAGCGAGAGACCGACGAAGATGAGGATGGCACCGAGGACGGGATGCACGAGGCCGCCCAGGCTACAGACGGTCGCGCCGAGCATTAGCTGAATCGGAATGCACGCGACGTAAACGCGGACGCCGGCGGCCATCGTTTCGAGGAAGAGGAACAAGGCCGCCGCGAGCCGGCGCGGCCCCTGGCCGAGGTGTTGTTCGAGCAACTGATAAGGCGAGTAGATCTCGCCCTTCAGGTAATGCGGCACCATCAGGATCGCCAGGATGATGCGGGCCAGGACGTAGCCCACGATGATCTGGATAAACATGATGTTGCCGCCGTCCGCGTAGGCGTAGGCCGGCACTCCGATGATGGTGAGCGCGCTCGTCTCCGCCGCCACGATGGAGAAACCGATGCCCCACCAAGGGATGTTCTTGCTGCCGAGAAAATAGTCGCGCGTGGTGCGCTGATCTTTGCCGAACCAGACGCCCAGCCCGATGATGCCGAGCAGATAGGATCCGATGATGAACCAGTCACCGGCGTTGAAATATTGCGGCATGAGGGGCGCGCGAAGTAAGACCGGCAGCAGGGACAGGAACGCAGTTAATCTCCGTAATCACCGAGCGTGCGATCAAAGGTCAAATCCCACGGAGTCCGCACCAGCGCCTCGAAGGTGTCCTTGCTCGTGCGCGTGGGGGCGGTGATGGGCAGCGCCACCGTCCAGATCGCGCCGCCGAGCAGACTGGCGGCGAAGGTGAAGGGCCGGGCGATGAATACATCCACGGCGACCTCCGCAAAACGCCAGCCGTAATCCTCGCCTGCGCGCACGGGACTGGAGGTGAGCATCAGGGCGAACAGCCCCACGGTGAAAAGCTTTTTCATGGTGCTCCCGAATTAACAGCGCATTCAGACGGTGGCAAGCGCGGAAACGGTGCCGGCGCGGCGCGCGGGTTCTCAACCCGCAGCCAGCCACTCCGTCAGAGTATCTTGTGAACTGGGTGGCGGTGCCGCAGGCCGGGTGCGGCGGCGGGATAAAAAACCACGCTCCGCGCCTCAGACCCCGATCAGTGCCGTGGCCGGAAAGGCCAGCCCGGCGTTCAGCGCCGCGTCGAGGCCCGCCGGGATCCGTGCCGACTGCTCCGACATCAGCGCCGTGCCAGCCGCTTCGGTCAGTCGCAGCGACTTGGCCGACGATTGGATGAAGCCCCCCACCGTCCGCTCAATGTAATTCTGCAAGCCCTGCCGCAGCGGCAGCGAAAACGTCGCCAGGCTGACGCCATAGACCAGCGTGTGCCAGCCGAGTGCCTCGCCGGCTTCGAGGGCGGCGAGGTAACGCTGCACCAGCCGCTGATCGCGCATCGGGCGCAGGCGGTTGAGCTGGCGCTGGCCGACCCGGCAACTGGCCACCGCAAACGGTTGGATTACGATCTGCCCGCGCAAGGCCGCATCCAGAGCGATCAGTTCCCGCGCCTCCCCGCGCGCGGCATGTTGATAGGCGGCGACAATCGACGGCAACTCGACCGGTATCAGCACTTGTTCGCGATAGCCATCCAGGAAGTTCCTCAAAGAAGTCAGGTCGGTGACGTGACGCCATCCGAGCGCGCCGGGGGTCAACCCAGTCCGTGCGATTTCACCCGGCGAACCGAGTTGATCGAGCAACGGATGCGCGTCACCCAGTAATTCTCCGGTCGCGCGCGGGTCCAGATGTGTTTCCACAATCATCACTGCTCCATTTTTCCAAGCGGAAGCTTGGGACTTTGGATTGAACCGAAGCTACGCCCGCGTCCAAGGGCGGCAAACGGAAATAGTTTTTTCACGGGACAAAAAAGCATTGACGCAGTCAGCGCGGCGGCGGCTTTTTCGTGAATCGGCGCGCGGACATTCCAGTTCGCAGCCACGCCGAATAAGAGCGGCGCTGGCTTCGGAAGGAAAAGCACCAAGCTCCAGAGAAACCCCAAACCCCAAACCCCAAGATCCAAGCAGGGCCATGAGTCCCGCGAGGATGGCGCGCTGCACGGGGTTGGTTTGGTGCTTGGAGCTTCTCTGGAGCTTGGGTTTTGGGGCTTGGTGCTTAGTATCCCCCCGTCCCCGCCAACCCCTTCACAATCGCCACCCCGGCCGACGTCCCCAGCCGCGTCGCGCCCGCCAGGATCATTCCCTGCGCCACCGTTGCGTCGCGAATGCCGCCCGATGCCTTCACGCCGAACTTCTCGCCCACGCACTCGCGCATCAATTGGATGTCATGCGTCGTCGCGCCGCCGCTGCTGAAGCCCGTCGAGGTCTTCACGAAATGCGCGCCCGACTCCACCACCAGCCCGCAGGCGCGGATCTTCTCCTCCCGCGTCAACAGGCACGTCTCCAGAATCACCTTCACCGTGCGCTCGTCCGCCGCCTCCACCAGGTCGCGCAACTCGCGCAACACATACGCGGCGTCGCCGTCCTTGAGCCGGCCGATGTTCAACACCACATCGATCTCCTGCGCGCCGTCATCCACCGCCGCCTCCACTTCGAGGCGCTTGGCGTCCGTGGTCATGGCGCCGAGCGGGAAGCCGACCGTGCAGGCCACCTTCACCCCGCTGTTCTCGACCAGCGCATAAGCCTGGGCCACGCGCGAGCCGTTCACGCACACACTCCAGAAACGATGCTCGATGGCCTCGCGGCACAGCTTCTCGATGTCCGCCGCCGTGGCCTCCGGCTTGAGCAACGTGTGGTCGATGTATTGGGCGATGGTCCTGGGATTCAACGGCTCAGTCATGCGCGGTGTTCTAAGGGGCGAGGCCCATGATGTCTAGCCCGCCGCGGTTAGAAGCGCTGCCGACGGCACAGTCATCACTGAAGTTTCTTGAGCACCTTGGTCTGTCTCTTAATCATCTTGGTGCTTGCCTGATACTCAACAAATACATAACCGCCGCTAGGGTCTCGAAGCTGACGCCAACTCGTGCGCGTAGCCTTGTCGCCAACGCTCACGTAAACATTGGCGTCCAAACTTCTCTCCGCTGCCTTCTCTGCCTCTGCCAGTGCCGCGTCGTATGCCTGCTGAATCGCGGGGGCCTTGGGAAAAACCAACGTGAGAGAAAGCCAACGTCTCTCCGGCTTGATGCCCGGTAACGTCTTGTTCTCTTTGGTCTCGACGAAGTATGCGCCGGCGTCTTGGGTGCTACTCTTGATGCCACGAAACTCGTCCATCGTCATGATGCGCTTGTCGGCTGCCTTGTAAGCAAGCGAGCCTGAATACTGCGACTGCTTCATTGCATCGTCTCCGACGAAACCCATCGCAAGAATGTCCCGCGACGAATCAACCAGAACGGCGGACTCCAACGCACTCCGAACAATCTTGTCAACGGTGGCTGGTGGCGGTGGCTGGCCGAAGAACGTAACATAGCAGACGAGTCCGCCGCCTGGAACATCGTCGAACGTGACCTCGAAAATCTTCCGTGAAGCCGCCGCCGCAGTCATTGTCAGCGTGGCCGCGATTATGAGTGTGGTGATGAATGTGCGCATGGTTAGGCCGTTCTCGTCCATTCGTTTCGTATCCTCGCTGCATCTTTGTCCATTTGTTCTTTGCTGAAACCAATCGTAATCAAATGTGCATCGGTTGCAGCCTGAAATTGCTTCATCAACGCAAGGGCGTCGTCCGCTATGGTCTCAATCCTCTGCACCAATCCCAATCGCTTTGACTCTGAATACATGTCACCGTGGCTCTCGTGCCGGCTGTAATGCACAAGCCAATTCCGCTTTTCGACGAAGTGATCGAGTTGGTCGAGAAGTGTTTGCGGAGCATTCTGGGTCGATTGGATTGCTCGGAGTAGTTGGCCAAGAGTGCTTTTGCCTGTTTTCGAGAACATTTTTTTCACCTCTGTTCGCGCAGTGGCTAGAGTCGCCTTATGAACGAGCACAAGATACGTGCCGACAGTTTCCTCTAGTACCTGGATCTGCCAGATCGCAAAGCCTACTTGGGAGGTGGCCTCGGCCAGTTGCTCATGTGTTAGAGGAGGCATAGCGGTCTACGACCCAAGCGCAGCGACGGCGAGCCGGGGGGCGCTGGATTGCCAACCGTGACGTGACCGATCCGTTAGGCGCTGCGCATGGTTAGCAGTTGCGGTCATTTCGGATTCGGCGTGGATCATGGCTGTTTCCGTGCTAGCATCGCTTGGGCTGCGGCTGATTGCGTGGATGAATGAGTCTGAGCGGCGGATGCAGTCGATGGAGAAGGAAATGCCGAACCTGATCGAGTGGCCGTACTACTGGAAACTGTGGTAGGAGGCTGAACAGCCTGATGCCACGCGAGCCATGAAATAAGTGCCGCTGCAACGCCTACCACGATGCCCACGATGACGAGCCAGAACGTAGGAACGATAGTCCAATGTGGTTCTGCGTCCTCTAAATCATGAATCTCCTGACCAATTACTTCGATCATGCTGTCGGCGATTCCTTGTCGCTTTTCGTCCGGGGTGTTCCTGTCTTGGTAGCGGTCTTGGAACTGGCCGAGTTGCTGACGATGCTTGTCGTTGGTCATCAGCGCTCGCACCTGATTGCCCCATTCGGTGAGCGGCTTTTGTGTCTCGGCAACTCGCTGCGGGTCATCCTGGCCAACGAATTGAATGTTCGGAGTGAATCCGGGAATACTCGGGAAGCAATACAACTTCCGGAGTTTCTTCAATCGTTCAGAGCGTCTCATACGCAAGCATCAGTTAACAGGGATTCGTCCGCAATCTGCGGTTAAGCATAGCGGTGGTTTGGGAACCATGGCGGAAGACTAATCGCTTGAAACTCGTTGTCCAGCGCGGGTTGGGTCGTGTTCGGGTTCCATCGAGGCCCAAAATATTGAGGGGACAAAAACTGCAGCCGCCGGCCTTCCTATCCAAACCCCGTTTCTGAAACAAAACTTTTCGCCCCATCCCCATTCGTGTTTAGTCGCGGCGCATGAGCAAGACGGCATTGTTGTTTGCGGGGCAGGGCGCGCAGGTGGTGGGCATGGGCCGGGATTTGGCGGAGCAGTTTCCCGCCGCGCGCGCGTGGTTCGACCGTGCCAATGCCGCGCTGGGTTATGACCTCGCGTCGATTTGCTTCACCGGGCCGGAGGCGGAACTCATCAAGACGGAGAATGCGCAGCCGGGAATTTTTCTTGTCAGTTGGGTCGCATTTGAATTGCTCAAGGAGCGCGTGCCGGTGCTGAGGTTTGAGGCCACGGCGGGGTTGTCGCTGGGCGAGTTCACGGCGCTGGCGGCGGCGGGCGTGCTGACTTTCGATGACGCCATTCGCGTGGTGCGGCAGCGCGGGCGTTTCATGCAGGAAGCCTGCGAGGCGACGCAGGGCGGCATGGCGGCCATCATCGGCCTGGACGAGGCGGCGACGCGCGAAGTGTGCGCGCAGGCGGGAGTGGAACTGGCCAATCTGAATTGCCCCGGGCAGATCGTGATTTCCGGCGCGGCGGACAAAATGAATGCGGCGTGTGAACTGGCCAAAGCCAAGGGAGCGAAGCGCGCGCTGCCCTTGAACGTGGCGGGCGCGTATCACTCGGCGCTCATGGCCGGCGCGCAGCCGAAGCTCCGCGAGGCGCTGGGCGCGGTGCCGATTGCCATCCCGATGGTGCCAGTGGTTTCCAACGTGACCGCGCAGCCGCACGCCTCGCCGCCGGACATTCATCAGCGGCTCGTGGATCAGGTCACGTCATCGGTGCGTTGGGAGGAGTCGATGCGGTATCTGCTGGCGCAGGGTTTCACGCGTTTCATCGAACTGGGGCCGGGCACGGCGCTGACGGGTTTCATGAAGCGCATCGACAAGACGGCGCAAGTCATCAACGTGGCGGACGCGGCGAGCCTCGAAGCGACGGTCAAGGCGCTGGGGTAGAGAGCGAGAGGGTCTGTGGCCCAAGCCCCGGGGCGCGGGTTTTCAACCCGCAGCAAGCCGCCTCGTCAGACCGTCACCGAGTGGCTGGTGCTACGGATTGCAAATCCATGCTCCGTCCGATGGAGCCGGAGATTCCAAGGCGGGCCAAGCTTGGGTGAAGTTTGATGCGGCAGGCTGATGGTGATTTCGCGGCGGGTGCATTCTGGCGGGCTGGCTTCACGGCCCGCTACTTTCCGAGCGCACCCTCCGTGGCAGGGTGCGCTTGCCATGAGCGTGACTTTCTTGCTTCTCTAGCCGCTCGTTATTTATGCAACGATTGCCTGGCTTCCGTGACTTTTATCCCGAGCCGCTCCCCGCGCCCGACGTGTGGAGCGCTGATGCGCGCCAATACATCTTCGACCAATGGCGCGCGACCGCGCGGCGCTATGGCTTTCGCGAGTACGACGGGCCGCCGCTCGAACCGCTGGAGCTGTTCACGCTCAAGAGCGGCGAGGAAATCGTCGGCCAGCTCTACAACTTCACCGACAAGGGCGAGCGCGCCGTGGCCTTGCGTCCCGAGATGACGCCCACGCTGGCCCGCATGGCCTCGGCGGCGGAGCGCAATTACAAGAAGCCCTTCAAGTGGTTCGCCCTGCCGCAACTATTCCGCTACGAGAAACAGCAGAAGGGGCGGCTGCGCGAACACTTCCAATTCAACGCCGACATCATTGGCGAGCCGGATGTGGCGGCGGACGCCGAACTGCTCGCGCTGCTCATCGACACGCTGCGATCGTTTGGGCTGACGCAGGAGGACTTCGTCATCCGCCTCAGCAGCCGCAATGCGTGGGCGGAGTTCTTCGCGAAGCGCTGCGCCGACGAGACGAAGGCGTATGCCTTCTATCAGGCCGTGGACAAGCTGGAGCGCGAGCCGGCGGAGGTGAACGAGAAGAAATTCGCCGAATTGGGCTTCTCCTTCGCTGAAGTCACGGCGTTCATTCGCTCAGGCGAGGCCACGCCGGAACTGCAATCCATCCTCGACAACCTCGGCGCGCGCGGCCTGGGCGCGTTTGTGAAGATCGACTACGGCGTCATTCGCGGGCTGGCTTATTACACGGGCGTGGTCTTCGAGGCCTTCGATGCGAAGGGCGAGTTCCGCGCCATCGCCGGCGGCGGGCGCTACAACAATCTCCTCAAACTGATCAGCGGCGGCAAAGTCGATCTGCCTGCGCTCGGCTTCGGACTGGGCGACGTGGTGCTGCTGGAACTGCTCAAGGCGCGCAAGCTGTTGCCCGAGTTCTCGGCCAACGTGGATGTGTTCGTGCTCATCGAGGATGAAGCGCTGCGCGCCGATTCGCTACGGGTGATTCAACAACTCCGCTCCGCCGGGAAGGTCACCGAGTATTCGCTCACGCCGGCCAAGGGCGACAAGCAGTTCAAGCGCGCCATGGAGTTGAAGGCCAAACAGACGGTGCGGTTGGAGCGTGGCGCGGATGGAACGCTCGTGGTCAGGATGAAGAACCTCGCCACCCGCGAGGAGATGATCTGCGCGCCGGACGCACTCGCGTAACTTGAAAAGGTGGAACGCCTCGCGCTGCGAGGCGTTGCGGTCGCAGCGCGACCGGAACCACCTCACTTCTTCAGCCGGAAGTATCTCGTCCCCGTCATCGGCGAGCCGGACGGGCTGTTGGTGGGCGTGGCCGCGCGCCACGGGCCGGTCACGATGTCCGCCTCCTCCAGACCAAACGTGGCGTCGCTCCAATACAGCACGGCATCGCCGCCCAGTTGGGTCAGCCGCACCGTGGGCAGCGACCCACCGCCCGCCGGCACGCCGCTGACTTCGCATTCCCAGCCGATGTCGCTCGAGTTGAACGTGGACTGATGAACCTCGACCGCAATGACGTTCGTGCCAGCCACCAGGTTCGTGGCGGAATACAGATTGGTGTAGTACGTCATCGCTGCCGGGATGCCGCTGACCGTGGTGCTAGCGAAGGTGTTGGCCGTGACCGCGCCCCCCGGCATGTTGCTCCGGAAGGCCTCCTTGTCGTTCAGATAGACGATGCAGCCGTCGTCCCGTTGAAAGCGGAATTGCAGCGAACTGAAGGCGGCGGGATTCGCGACCACGATGGACCGACGGAAATAATAGTTCGTAGCCTGCACGGCCGTGTTGACGCCGTTGGTCTGGATGAAGCGGCGCAACGTCGCGCCCAGCGGCGCCTGATCCGCGCCGAAGCCAAGCCGGGCCACGCCGTTGCTCCAGGCGCTGTCGTTAAAGTTCGTCCCGCGCCAGGCCGTGCCTTGCTCCGAGCCGTCGTCCCAATATTTCCACGCCGCGAGGAAAGGCGAAAGCACCACGGCCGCGTTGCTGCCCGCCGGGAGATTTTGGAAGTAAAGCGCGGGCGCGGCGGTCACATCAGCGTTGACCGGGTTCGACAAGGCCACGCGCAGCACGCCGTTCACGTTGGTCGGCGCGGGAATGTAATTGCGCGTCAACCCTGCCGGGAACACCAGCGTGCCCGTCGTGTGTGTCCCGTCATTTCCGTCGATGGCGTAATCCACCGTCACCTGGTTCGTGCAGAAGCGGCTCAGGCCGACCGGAATGCCGTCGGGAAAACCATTCAGCGCGGTGCCGCGGTTGCCGAAGCCCACGCCCGCGCGCCCTACCCCGCCGAGATTCGCCAGCCGCCAGCCGTCCGCCGCCGGATTCCAAAGCGTGTTGTTCGGATAGTTCGTGTCGAGCGCGCTGACGAGGTTGTTGCTCGCAAAAAAGTAGCGGTAGTTGTTCGTCCAGCCTCCGCTGCTGCTGCTGTCCCAATTGAAGCCAAACAAATCACGGTGATTGTAAATCGAGATGTTGTTCGTCGCCGTCATCGGGCCGGTGTATTCGCTGAAGCTCGCGTAGTTGTCACCCTGCCGGACGCCGGATTTGTTCATACTGAAGAAGCAATTCTCCACCCGGCCCGTCGGCGAGTCATAGCCGCCCTCTATCCCCTGGCCGCAGTCGAAATACACCGTGCCGCGCGAATAGACGTTCTTGAAACCGGAGAGCGAATTGCCCTCGTGAAACGTGCTCTCGAACCAGCACGACTGGTAGGTCAGCGGGCCGTAGCCACTGCCGCCGCTGTCGATGCCGTCATCCTTGGTCCAGCCGATGAGCGTGTTGGTGAAGGAGTGGCTGCCGTTCACGAAATACAGGCCATCATTGTCGCCATCGACGAAGTTCACCGAATCGTCCGGGCACTCGATGAAGGCGCTGTCGTTCACGGTGAAGGACGCGCCGGTGTACTCGCCGCCGGTCGTGGCGCGCTGCATGAGAAAGCGCGTGAAAGTGAAGGTGCCACCGCTGTAGGCGTGACCCAACTGGCCGGCCAGATAGATGGCCGCCGAATCCGAGAGCAGGATGCTGGGCGAATTGTCCACGAGGAAGAGGCACTGCTCAGAACGATGGCCCGGCGCTCCAGATTGTGCGGCGCCGCTGGCCACAAAGATCGCGCCGGTGGCATTGAGCGAACTGCTGCTGTTGCGCATGTAGAAGCCACCCCAAGGCTGGCTGCGGGAATTCGGCATGAAGACGACCGGTTGCTCAACGCTCCCGTTGATGACGACCGCGCCGTCGTTGGTGATGTTCACGCCGGAGTTGAGCAGCACGATGGTGCCGGCCCCGACGGTCAGCGAACTGCCGGCGGGGATCGCGAGGTTGCCAGTCACACGGATGCGCGACTGATCCGCCCAGGTTGTCACGCCGCTGAGCGTGCCCGCGACGCTGGTCCAGACCGTGCCCGCTTCGAGATTGACCGGCTTGTTCGACGAGATGCCGCCAACGGACGGCGTGTAGTTCAAAACACCGGGCGGTTGGTTCGAGGCCAGGAAGCCCGAGCCGGTGCCTCGTTTGAGTTGAATCGAATTCTGGCCGGCGGCGGCGAGCACTCCGTTGGCGCGCACGGCATGGTTGCCGTCATCCACCACCCAGGCCACGACCGGGATTTCATAGCCGGTGGGAAAGTTCGTCGGTACCAACACCCGCAGGCGCGCACCGACAAACTCGGCCGGCGACGATTGGATGACCGGGAACGGAATGTGCGGCGGCAGCCCCATCTCCGTGCCTGCGCGCGCGCTCGCGTTGATGATGAAGCGCAGATACTGGCTCGTGACCGCGCTCGAACTCGTGTTGGTCGCATCGACCCGCAGTTCGTAAAAGTCCGGCTTGTTCAACACCACCGCCGCGCCCACCGCGATGGACTTGTAATTCAGCATGGCTGAATACGTGTAGCCCGCCTGCGTGTTGACGGTGAGCGTGGCGGTGTCGTTGTAGGCGGTCTTGTCGGTCACACCGCCGATGGTGAACTGGGCCAGGGCCGCGATGGGGAGCAGTGCGAAAGCACTGCACAAGCAAAACAATTTGGCGAATCTCATAAGTTGCGAATCACAGCACTTGTAACAGCCTCCGCCAGACAGCGCGATGAGTTTTTCCGGGAGCGGACGAGTCCGTTGGGGTAATTGCGATCCAGCACTGTGACTGGTCGCGAGACCAGGACGCTGGAAAGCGTCAACCTCTGCTGACAAGGTGTCGACACTCCTCGTAGCGCCGGCTTTCCAGCCGGCAGGTTGCGAGACTTTCCAGTCTCGTGTGAGTGGCCTTGCCCGAGTTGCGCTCGTTCAGCGTCACCGCAGGTTTCCGGGATTTGTTTTTGCACTGCGCGCGGCGGAACCGCTACGTTCCGCGACTCAATTTACCCATTGTATGTCACAACCTACTGACGCGTTGAAAAAGCAGGTCGCCGAGGCGGCCAAACATCTCGGCGGCGTCCGCGCCGAAGTGCAGAAGATCGTCGTCGGCCAGCACGCGCTCATCGACCGCCTGCTCATCTGCCTCGTGGCCCGCGGACATGTGCTGCTCGAAGGTCTGCCGGGACTGGCCAAGACGTTGACCATCAATTCACTGGCCCGCAGCTCTCACTGCTCGTTCGCGCGCATCCAGTTCACGCCCGACCTGCTGCCGGCGGACATCACAGGCACGCTGATTTACGATCCGGTAAAAAGCGTTTACTCCACACGCCAGGGACCGATCTTCGCCAACCTCGTGCTCGCGGATGAAATCAACCGCGCGCCGAGCAAGGTGCAGAGCGCGCTCCTGGAAGCGATGCAGGAACATCAAGTCACCATCGGAGACCAAACCTTCAAGCTGCCCGAGCCGTTCCTCGTGCTGGCCACGCAGAATCCCATCGAGCAAGAGGGCACCTATCCGTTGCCCGAAGCGCAGATGGATCGCTTCATGTTGAAGGTCGTGGTCGGTTATCCGAGCGAGGCCGAGGAGCGCGTCATCCTCGACCGCATGGCTTCGACCAAGCCGAATTTCCCGCTCACCTCCGTGGTCTCGCCCGACGAGATTTTGCAAATGCAGGACTTGGTGAACCAGGTTTACGTGGACCAACAGATCAAGGACTACGTCATCAAGCTCGTCCTCTCGACGCGGCAGGGCGACAGATTGTTGCCGGACTTCAAGCGCCTTGTGCGTTGCGGCGCCAGCCCGCGCGCGACCATCAATCTCACCCTCGCCGCCCGCGCCCATGCGCTGCTGCAAGGCCAGGCCTTCGTCACGCCCGACGACGTGAAGGCCATCGCCTACGACGTGCTGCGCCATCGCATCCTGCTCACTTACGAGGCGGAGGCCGAGGAAGTGACCACGGATTCGCTGGTGAAAACGCTGCTAGCGAAGGTGCCGGTGCCGTGAGGGGCGCTGGGAACGAAATTCCAAAATCCAAATCTCAAACTCCAAATAAGCTCCAAGTCACAAATTCCCAAAGCGGCGCTGAAGCGACCGCACTCCAAACGCTCCGCGCATGACGAGGCGTCCAGTGCTTCGCGACAGCGTTTGGAGTGCGGTCGCTTTAGCGCCGCTTT
>JANOQV010000308.1:0-97768 GCA_031414955.1 Pedosphaera sp.
CCGTGCCAAGGGAGATTCCGTAGCGGCGGATCGGCTGGGCGCATCGCGCCAGCCTTGCCCTGGTAGGGCGTCGCTGTCCCCAGCGCGCCGGGGTGAGGCATGCTCAAGTCCGAATGTTCTCGCCCGTTCGTGGCCCGGCGCGCTGGGACAGCGACGCCCTACCAGGGCAAGGCTGGCGCGATGCGCCCAGCCGATCCGCCGCTACGGAATCTCCCTTGGCACGGCGCGGCAGATTTTTTCGAAGCCGGGAAAATTCCAGCCGTTGGGAAAATCGCGGCACTGCTGCGGCTTGACCGGCTGCACGGCGCAGTCGCGGCCTTCGAGGAAGATACATTCACCGCCCGGCTTGTCTTGCAGGGCCAACCCGCTCCGATCGGCGCGCAGACGGGTGTGGCGCTGGATGAAATCGTGTTCGCCCAGTCCGAGGAATTCCGCCAGGCGCGTAATTTCCGCATCGCTCAACTTCACCTGGCCGGGCCAGCGGCAGCATTCGGTGCAGCGGACGCACTCGTAGTGGATGGGCATGGGAATCCTACTTGGTCGCGCGCAGGGCTTGGAGGAGGGCCGTAAAATCCTCCGGCAGTGGTGCGGTAAGTTTCATCGGCTCTTCCGTGCGCGGATGCGCGAATCCCAAGGTATGGGCGTGGAGCATCTGGCGCGGAACTTTGGAGCCGAGTTGTTCCTCCAGGCGGGCATTTTGTTTGCGTCCGTACGTGATGTCTCCCGCCACCGGGAAGCCCAGGTGCTGAAAGTGGACGCGAATCTGATGAGTGCGGCCGGTGTGCAATTGCGCGGCCACCCAGGTCGCAGCCGGCAGCCGCTCGCGGACTTGGTAGCCGGTCCAGGCCTCGCGCCCGCCCTCCACGATGGCCATGCGTTTGCGGTGGGTCGCATGGCGCGCGATGGGCGCGCGGATGTTGCCGTGCTCGCGGGGCAATTCGCCGCAGAGAATGGCGTCGTAGATTTTCTCGACGGTGCGCCCGGCGAATTGCTCCGCGAGTTTCTGGTGCGTGAAATCATTCTTGGCCACCACCAGGCAGCCGCTCGTGTCCTTGTCGAGCCGATGCACGATGCCAGGACGGGCCACGCCGCCGATGCCGCTCAGTTCGCCGCCGCAATGATGCAGCAGCGCGTTCACCAGCGTGCCCTCGTCGTGACCGGCGGCGGGATGCACGACGATGCCGGGTGGCTTGTTGAGGACCAGCAGGTCGGTGTCCTCGAACAGAATGTCGAGGCCGATGGCCTGGGGCCGCGCCTCGGCGGGCCGCACCTCGGGCCAGAAGATGGAAACCACCTCCCCGGCGCGCGGGGCATGAGTGGGTTTTACCGGGTGATCATTCACGCGAATGTGCCCCTGCTCGATAAGCCGTTGAATTGTCCCTCGCGACACGGCCGGAAAGCGGGCGCGCAGAAAGACATCAAGCCGCTCGCTCGGACGTGAATGCTCGAGGGTGAAGGTTTCGTCGCGGTGATTCATGGATGGCCCTAGTGGACGTCAGGCTTTGGTCGCCTGGGTCGCTTTGGGTTGTTGCTCCGTGCGCCAGGAGAGAATGAAGAGCAGCGCCACGCCAATGCAGATGGCGCTGTCGGCGACATTGAAGGCCGGGAATTGATGTTCCACCCCGCGCCGCGTGATGACGTGGAAGAGGAGGAAATCCACGACGTGGTGGTGAACGATGCGGTCGATCAGATTGCCGGCGATGCCGCCGAGGAGCAACCCGAGCGCCGTGGCTCCGAAGCCGGTGTTGGCCCCGAACCATTTGCGCACGAAGACCAGCGCGACCAGCGCGAAGCCCGCGACCAGGCCGAGGAGTTTGTTATTATCGTGAAACATGCTCCAAGCTGCGCCCGTGTTGTGCCAGTGAACAAGCCTGAGGAAGCCCGGCAGAAGGTGAACTTCGCTCTCGTAGGGCGCGGGCAGATATTTGAGCACGGCAAACTTGGAGGCCTGATCCGCAGCCAGAACGCAGACGGCAACCAGGGCGATCTGTCCATTTTTATTCCGATTCAAGGGGACTGTGTAGCGGTTGCGAGACGAGAGAACAAGGATGCGATTGAGCCGTCTGCGCGGCCGGCCGGCCGGAGCGGCCAAGGCTTCAACTCTCCGCGCGCAATTCCTTCTCGGAGAGATGGTGCTTCTCCTTGAACATCATGTAAACGGCACCACCGACCAGGCTCCAGAAGAGACTGCCGGCGAAGGCCAAGAGCGAGAGCGAGAGTGCATCGGTGGGATTGGCCGCAATGGCCGGTGCGGCGAGGAGTTGGACGAAAAGATTTTCGCGCAAGCCCAGGCCACCGGGGAAAATGGGCACCGCCGCGAGGCAGATCACGGTCGGGACGATCAAGCAGAGCGGGAGCAGGCCGACGGTCATGTTCAAGCCCCGCGCCAGGACCCAGAACTGAAGGACACAGATGAAATTCAGAAGCATGGACAGAAGGAGGGTTCTACTGACAAAGCCGCGCTGGCGTCCGAATTCACGACAGGATTCCAACGAGCGTTCAATCCAATCGCCCTTGGGCAGCCGACGCAACCAGGAGCGGGCACCGGACCATTGCCTGGACACGCCGCCGCGAAAGGCCAGGAAGACGAAGCCGCTGCTCAGCACCGTGATGGCTGTGAGCACGGCCGAGGCCGCAATCAAAGGTTCGTTGTAGATGATGCGCCAGACTTCGGAGAGCGCCGGGGCTGGCTCCGAGAGAAGCCGGCGTGCGGCGCGGCCCAAGCCGGCACGTTCGAACAATGCGTGGTTCGGAATCACCATCAGCGAGGCAAAGAGCAGCATGGCCCACAGCCCGATGACGCGATCCACGAAAACTGTGACCACGGCCTCGGTCTTCTGCTGGCGCGTCTCGCGTGCGACATACACCGCTTTCATCACGTCCCCGCCTGCCGTGCCCAGCAAGAACGAATTAAAGAAATGGGCGACGAAGGAAATTTCCAGCGCGCGCGCGTAGGGCAAGCGCAGTCCCGGCACGCCCAGGACCATGCGCCAGCGTGCCACACCGATGGCAAGAATTGATCCCATGAGCAGCAGGGAGATTCCCAGGGCGCTCGGTCGGACGCTGCGCAGGGTATGCCAAAGCGTCGGGGCGCCATAGGTCCAGCCCAATCGCCATTGTTCAGTGCGCGGCAACTGCTGCCACTTTGCAAAGTCAATCAATTGCCCGTGGTCGCGCAATTCAGCACGGAGCGGCTTGGATTGCTCGCGGGCTTCGTGGACGAAAATGGAGTGGAAGATCCAGACCAGCAGCATGGCTCCCACAGCCAGGCGCCATCCCGTGCTCCAGATTTTCCTCGCGGCGCTCACTCTTCGCCCCAGAGCGACTTGATGTGGGCCACCCCAGCCAGAACCTGCGCGGTGTCGAGGCTCGATTTGAATTCAAACACCTTGATGTGCTCAGGTCGCACAAAGGGCTTGAGCGCGGCGAAGTCGATGCAGCCGGTGCCGGGCTGCTGATGATCTTCTCCAGGATATTTTACGTCATGAATGTGAAAACCCGCGAGCCGCTCGGTGAACGACTCGAGGTGCATGGCGTGCCCGATGAAGCCAAGGTTCTCCTTGATCTGGGCGTGGCCGGTGTCGTGCCAGTACCGCACCACCGGCGAGTTGAATTCCCGAAAGAACAGGTCGAGGTCGCTTTCGAAGGGAATCTCCTCCACCGCCTCACGGTTCTCCACGCCCAGCATCACGCCGCAACGCTCGGCCTCGGGAATGAGATGGCGCAACAGGTCGGCCGTGGCGTTGACATATTTTTCCTTGCGATCCTCGCGCTTGCGGCAGGCCTCGTCGCAGAGCTTCTGGAACTTCGGCGTGTCGCGCTTCCCGTCCTCCGCCAGTTCGAGGAGCTTCTCCGTGTAATCCTTCATGTCCACGGAACCAAGATGCAGGATAACGATGGGTGCCTTCACGCGGGCCGCAGTCTCGATGGTCTTGAGTGAATGGCGAAATGCGTTCTCCCGCTCGCGCCGGTCCTCGGAGGAAAACTGGAAAATGTTCGGCGCGGCGCGCTCCACCCCCACGGGCAGCGGGCAGAAATTGTGGACCGAGGAAATCTTCACGATGCCCGCATCCACGGCGTCGAGAATGCCGGGGAGGAGACTGATGCGAATGCCATGGCTCAGTTCGGCGGAATTGAAGCCGAGCGAGCGTATCTCCTCAAGCATGGCCCGCCCGTCGATGTGGCGCTGTGAGTTCCAGCAACTGGAGAGTGAATACATAAGCAAAAAGGCCGGGCGCGCATCCTGATGACCGCACCCGGCCTGAACCGTTCAAATATCCATCACAGATCGGCGTAGCGCGCTGTCAGCATGGCGGAGAAACGCGCCGCCTTCATCTTGCGGCGTTTACGTTCGCTCGGCTTTTCAAAATGCCGGTGATTACGCACTTCCTTGAGTGTGCCTTCGCGGTCAATTTTCTTTTTCAACCGGCGGAGAGCTTTCTCAACGGACTCGCCTTTTTTAAGTCTGATTTCGGTCAACTTTAATTCACTTCCTCTCTAAAGCTGCTGGGGAATGGCCTCACGTTCACCGTGACTGTCTTCCTCAGAGCGGGGCGTGAGAGTAGCCGCCGAACGCCTTGTGTCAACGGGCAATTCCGGACAATTCCGGGATTGTCATGGCGAACTCCACGGTCAGAACCTCGCCAAACTCAAGCCTCCCACCGCAGCTTCGCCCCCATTTCTTGCGGGCCATCAGGAATTTTGTGAAACGGCAGGCGGTCACCACTTTGCCAACAGGCAAAAGGCCGATCCAACAGGGCAAATGTCAGAACGGCTAAAGATCGCTTGCCGGTCAGAAAAACCGGTGCGCTCAACTGCGCGCAATGCAACTCAACCTGCAACCGCAGTTTCATGATTCTCCGGCTCGGCCCACTTGCCGTGTTCCTTGATCAGATCAACGAGGCGCTCGACAGCTTCGACCTCGGGAATGTTGAACTTAATCGGCGTCTTGCCCACGTAGAGGTTGATCTTGTTCGGCGCGCCGCCCACATAGCCGAAGTCGGCGTCGGCCATCTCGCCAGGGCCATTCACGATGCAGCCCATGATGGCGATCTTCACGCCCTTCAAGTGCTGGGTGCGCTCCTTGATGCGCGCGGTGACGGTCTGGAGGTTAAACAGCGTGCGACCGCAGCTCGGGCAGGCCACGTAATCGGTCTTGAAGGACCGGCAGCCGGCGGCCTGCAAAATGTTGAAGGCCAGCCGCAGCGATTGTCCGCCGCCCGCTTCACCGCGCACGAGAATGGCGTCGCCGATGCCATCGGCCAGCAACGCCCCGATGACCACCGAAGCGCGAAGTAGCGCAATCTTCGGCTCCAAAGCCGTGGGTTGGAAAACCAGCAAGTCCTTGAGCAGAATCGGATTGTTCGAGCCGAGGCGCTTGAGCTTCGCCGAGAGCAAACGGAACGCGGCGATGGGCGGCAGCGTGACGCCGTCCTTCACGGTGATGAGTTGCGTGGCACAGTTGACCGTGAACTCCTGCGTGGGATCGACTTCCATCACGTTCAGGTCTTCGTAGACCGCCTCTGGCTTCACATCATCCTTGGGGCGAATCTTCGGCGCGACCTTGTCGAACGTGGCGCGAGTGACGACGACGCGGATCAATTGCTCGCCGCCACATTTCACGTTTTCGCTCAGTTCAATCTCGGGAGTGACGCGACGCTCGAACTCGAACGGGTTGAAGGGAAATTCCGAATGACGAATGACGAATGACGAATTGGCCAGCGTTGGAATTTGGGCAAGCAAGTCGTTGCATACTTCGATCTCGCGCGGACTGTCCTCCGTGAGCGAGACGCGAATGGTGTCGCCCAGCCCATCGCAGAGCAACGAGCCGATGCCGATGGCGCTCTTGATGCGGCCGTCCTCCCCTTCCCCAGCCTCGGTCACGCCGAGGTGAATCGGGTAGTTCCAGTCCGGCCCCAACTCATTGAGCCGCGCCACGAGCAGGCGGTAGCACTCGATCATCACCTTGGGGTTCGATGACTTCATCGAGAACTTGAAGTTGTGGAAGTCGTGCTTGCGCGCGATGCGGGCAAACTCCAGCGCGCTCTCCACCATGCCGAGCGGCGTGTCGCCGTAGCGGTTCATGATGCGGTCGCTCAACGAGCCGTGATTCGTGCCGATGCGCAAGGCGCGCTTGAGCCGGATGCTCTCCTTGACCAGCGGGGTGAACGCTTCCTCGATGCGCTGCAGTTCCTCAGCGTATTCCGCGTCGGTGTATTCGAGCACGGCGAACTTTTTCTTGTCCGCGTAATTGCCGGGATTGACCCGCACCATCTCCACCCACTTCACGGCCTCCATCGCGGCGTCAGGCTTGAAATGAATGTCCGCCACGATGGGCACCAGGCAGCCGCGCGCGCGCAACTCGCGCACGATGTTCTCCAGGTTCGCGGCATCCTTCACCGTCGGCGCGGTGATGCGCACGATCTGGCAACCGACGGCCACGAGGTCGAGCGTTTGCTGGACGGACAGCGCCGTGTCCATGGTGTCGCAGGTGATCATGGACTGCCGCACCACGGAATGATTGCCACCCAGGATGACCCCACCGCGCGCGGTGTCGCCAACGAGGACTTCGCGCGTCTGACGCCGCTGAAAAGTGTAAGGAGACTGGCAGTAATTCATGAGTTCAAGAGCCGGTTTAACCGGGAGGAGAAATTACGAAGGGCCGGGGGGCGGGTCAATGTTTGCAGCAAAGCGCAGACGATTGGCAACCGACTGCGCAAAACCGTCCGGAACTCAAACTTGGGCGCTTGCCACCACCTCGGGGGCGTCCCGCCCTGCCGGCTGCAAACCGACTACCCGCTATTTCTTCGGCGCAAAGACCGGCACCTGCTGTTCACTGCGGTCGCTGCGGGAGCTGCGCCACCAATCGCCGGTGTCGAAAAAGGCGATGTAGATCATGAACGTTATCAACAGGACGGCAAAGCCAGATTGAACCCAGTTTAGAATCTTTCCGCTGACGGGACGGCGGCGGATGGCTTCCACGAGCGCCAGGGTGATGTGGCCGCCATCCAGCACGGGCAGCGGAAGGAGGTTCAACAGGGCGAGATTGACGTTCATAATGACACTGAACCACAGCACCAGCCGCCAGCCTTCCTCATTCTCGAACAGGTTCTTATAGACACGGATGATCATGACCGCGCCGCCCAGTTGCTTCACGCCCACTTCGGACTTGGGCGAAATGAGGACGCCGAGAGTGCCGACAATCTGGCCGACGCTGGATTTGATTTGTTCCCCAGGCGTGGGGTAGGCCAGGCCGGCGGCGTTGGTGGAACCAACCAGGGTCAGGATGCCGATGGACGGTTTAGCCTTCTCGGGCTGGATCGGCTTCTCCGGCAGCAACGCGACCTCGAGCTGTTCCCCGCCGCGCTTGATGGTGAGCTTCAAGGGCTGGCCTGCGGAATTGGTCTCCGCATGGGCCACCGCTTCGTAGGAGTAAATCTTCTCTCCATTGAGCGCGACGATTTCATCACCCTGCCGCAGTCCCGCCAGGGCGGCCGGGCTGTTGGTCGCAAGATCATGAATGATGGAGCGGTGGGCCGAACTGACCAGAATCTGGCGCAAGGCGTCGCGCTCGTACCACTTGGTGGGCCGCCGGTAGGGCGACGGGTAGGCCATGCGAACCTCGCCCGCGCGTTCGTACTTCACGGGAATGTTGGTTCCCTCGCTGGCGATGATGCGCCACATCACGCTGTCCTGCGCGGGCGGTGCCCACTGCGAGATGGGCTTGTTATCCATCTCCAGGATTTTGTCGCCCGCCTGCAACCCGGCTTTCCAGGCCGGACCTTCCGGCACGACCCAGCCAATGGTGGTGGTTTTGTCCATTTCCATCGGTTTGCCCACCACCCAAACGATGACGGCAAAGACCACGGCCAGCAGGAAACTGAAAAGAGGCCCGGCGAAGGCCACAATGATCTTGTCCAGCGGTGAAATGGCCGGAAGGGGCTCCTTCTTTTCGCCGTCCTCGCCCTTGCCCTCGATCAGATCCATCGGAGCCATCTGCGGAAGTGAGACGTAGCCGCCGGCCGGGATCGAGCCGAGGCAATACTCCACGCCGTTATACTTCATCTTCCAGATCGGCTTGCCGAACCAGACAGCGAAGCGCTCAACCTTCAATCCGCGCCAGCGCGCGGCCAGGAAATGCCCCAGCTCATGAACGAAAATGAGCAGGTTGAAGAGCAGCAGCACTTCCAGAACGATCAAGACTGTTTTCAAAACATGCATAGTATCGGCACCCCATCATCGGCACAACCGTGCCCGAATCGGAGCGGGAATATAGCGGGGGAAGACTTTCAAGCAATGGAACTTTCGGCTGCTCGCCGCGCCCAGGCATCAGCCTCCAAAATCCGTTCCAGCGACGGATGTTCGACGACCTGATGGGCCTCCATCGTCCGGCGCACGAGTCCCGTGATGCCGGGGAAATCCAGTTGGCGATTCACGAATGCTTCGACCGCCACTTCGTTCGCGGCGTTCAAAACGGCGGGCAAAGTGCCCCCGATCTCCCCTGCCCTGCGCGCCAGATCCAGCGCTGGAAACCGTTCCGGGTCCGGCTCCTCGAAGGTCAGCGAGCCGTACTTCGCCAGGCTCGTTTGAACGCGGTCGCTGGCGACGCGCTCGGGATAGGTGAGCGCGTATTGGATCGGCAGACACATGTCGGGTGTGGAGAGTTGGGCAATCATGGAACCATCCACAAACTCGACCATCGAGTGAACCACGCTCTGCGGATGCACCACCACACCGACGCGTGGCATCTCGATGTCGAACAGCCAGCGCGCCTCGATCATCTCCAAGCCTTTGTTGAAGAGCGTGGCGGAATCGATGGTGATCTTCCGCCCCATGACCCAGGACGGATGCTTGAGGGCGCGCTCGACGGTGATTTCGGAAAACTTCTCCTTCGGCCACGCGACCTTGTCGCGGAAAGGCCCGCCGCTCGCGGTGAGCCAGAGTTTGCGCACCGAGGATGGCGGCTTGCCATCAAGGCACTGGAAGATGGCCGAGTGCTCGCTGTCCACGGCCAGAACTTTGACGCCGTGTTTGCGCGCCTCACCCATCACCGTCTCGCCAGCCATCACGAGGATTTCTTTCGAGGCCACGGCGATGTCCTTGCCCGCGCGGATCGCCGCCAAGGCTGGTTGCAAACCCGCCGTGCCGACGATGGCGATGAGCACGAGGTCCGCCTCCGGCATGGTCGCGAGTTTCAGCAGTCCTGCATTGCCAGAATGCACCACGGTGGAGCCGAGCGCAGCTTGCACCTCGGAGACTTTGGCCGGATCGGAAATGGAGACGATCTGCGGCTGGTGTTGGCGGGCCTGCTCGATGAGCAGCTTGGAGTTGTTGCCCGCCGCCAGCCCGATCAGGCGGAAGCGCGCCGGAAGATCTTCGACGACTTTGACCGTGCTCGTGCCGATGGAGCCGGTGGAACCGAGTAAAACAACATTTTTCATCGCGTGAGATGAAGGCGGGGGAAAATCCAAAATCCAAATCCCAAATCCCAAACAAATTCCAACAGCTCAAACTCCGATTGAATGCCCGCATGGCAGCGCATTGGACATTGAGCGGTTGGGTTTTGGAGTTTGTTTGGGATTTGGGATTTGGATTTTGGATTTTTCATTCAGGCTGCCAGCACATGGCGCAAGTAAAGATACATGAGCGGTGCATTGAACAGCAGGCTGTCCACCAAGTCCAGAATTCCGCCGATGCCCGGGAACCAGCGCCCCGAATCCTTCACCTTCGCTTCGCGTTTGAGCAGCGATTCGATCAAATCGCCCACCACCGCCGCCGAACTGAGCAACACGCCCAGGATGACCGCGTGCATCCAGTTCATGCCATAAAGTTTGCTCGTGGCGAAGTGGGCGAAGGTCAAGCTCACTCCTGTCGAGACAACAATTGCGCCGCCAAAACCTTCCCAAGTCTTTCCCGGACTGATGCGTGGGATCATTTTGTGTTTCCCGATCAGCGAACCCACGCAGTAGGCCCCAAGATCGCTGCACTTGGTCACGAGGATGAAATAGAGCACGTAGAAGTTGCCGTCGATATCCACGCTGCGCCCGTCCGCGCCGGTGACATCCGGAAAGAATTGCAGCTTGAGGATGTAGTTCAAAAGCCAGGGCACATACATCACGCCGAAGAGCGTCGCGGCCATGCGCACCAGTCCAGAGCCAGGCCGGTGAGAAAAGAACTGCCGCAGGCACAGCCCAAGAACGAGCACGATCAGAATGGCGGTCTCGAAATCGCCGGCCCGCGACTGAAGGTTGGGCACGAGCCGACCTTGCAAGCACAGGAACGTCCCCGTGATCAAAACCACGCCGCCGGCCAGCCCCCACTTGCGAAACGAGTCGAAGCCCGACTTCTCCACCAGTTCGTAGAACTCATGCAGACCAAGCGCCGCCACGACCAGCATCGTGCCCACGAACAGCAGGTCCGAAAACGTGCTGTGGCCCGAAAAAAGCGCGAAGAGCACGAATGCGTAAAGCCCCAGCGTACTGCCCAACCGCCGCACGAAAGTCCGCGCCTTGCTCAGCGGCGGCGCGGCGACCGGCGGAGTCGGAGTTGGATTAGCCATGTGGAAAAACAGTGGCGCAAACCCGCGCCGTTTGACAACGGGCAAGTGCGACGGTGCAACGGCCGGCAAGAAGAGTTGCGGCGGGCCGGACGAAAGTGGAACCTTGCCCTCCATGAGCGCGGAAGTTCAATTCAACCAGAGTCAGTCGTGCGATTCGTGCGGGTGCTTTGGGGCGTTTGATTTCGACGCCCGCCATCTATGCGGCTCGTGCTACGAAAGCAGCGGCTCGTGCTGTCCCGAGTCTGGCGGCGAGGAAACCAGTGATGCGTCGAATTCCCCAGTTCGCTGACAAGTTGCGGACGGTCGTCTTGGCGGCACTACTGGCCGGCCCACCTCTGTTGGCCCACGACCCGGCTTCGGCGGATCGCGTTTCTTCAGGCAGGGTCATCGCGCTCATCGCCGCAGCTCCCGCAAGCGCCCGCGCAACCAACCAGGCCATGTTCAACACCGTTCGAAGCAACGTCCCGGCGGCGACCCGATCCCCGGCGCGCACCAAGGCCGGGGTTCTCGCTGCCGGCGGCCTCATTGCCCTCACCATACTGATGGTCGCCTGCGGGCTGGCGCTTCTGAGCAGCTTCAAGAAACGCTGATTCACCATGCCTGAATCCACCCACCAGACTCCGCGTTCCAAGCCGATCCTCTACGGCTTCATGGCCGTGGCGGGGCTGACACTGGTCCTGGGAATCATCGCCATGCTGCGCGATTCGAAGGGAAGAACGCCCGGGCCAAAAGTTCTGTTCGTCCACGCTGCGGCCAGCCTGAAGACGCCTTTGGAAAAAATCGCCGCGGACTATGAACGCGAGACGGGCACTCGCATCGACCTCAACTACGGCGGCTCGCAAACCTTGCTCGCCAACATCTCCATCGCGCGCCGCGGTGACTTGTATCTTCCCGCCGATGACAGTTACCTCGTGCCCGCGCGGGATCGTCAGTTGATCAGCTACTCTCTGCCCATCGCCACCCAGTCCGCAGTCATAGCCGTGCCGAAAGGCAACCCGAGGGAAGTGCGCTCACTCGCCGACCTGACCCAAAGCGTGCGCCTCTCGCTGGCGAATCCCGAGACGGCGGCCATCGGCCAATTGCTCCGGCAGGCCACCACCGCCAGCGGCCTCTGGCCCGCACTGAGCAATCACACGGTCGTATTCAAGCCCAACGTCATCGACTCGGCCAACGACGTGCGACTCGGCGCGGTGGACGCCGCCATCGTCTGGGACTCGATGCGCGGACAGTTTCCAGACTTGGATTTCATCACCGTGCCGGAGTTGGGCGCCGTGAAGGCCAATGTCGCGGTCGCGGTGTTGAATTGCTCCGCGCAACCGGCGGCAGCGGCGGAGTTCGCGCGCTACATCGCCTCGCCCGACCACGGGCTGAAGCAGTTTAAGAAGAGCGGCTTCCTCATTACCCCGCCCCACCTGTGAGTTCTCGCTTCGAGCAACCACAATCCCCGGTACGGGCATCATCCGACTGGCCGTTCCTGGCGGCGCTCTCCGTGCTGGGCGGAACGTATGTCGCGCTTATTCTCGCGCTGGTGGTGGCGGACGCGAGTTATGCCTCGCCGGGACACGTCGCGGAGGCGTTGCGCAGTCCGGCGATTCGCTACGCCATCCGGCTCAGTCTTTTCTCCTGCACCATCACGACCGGACTCTCGCTGCTGGTCGCGGTGCCACTGGGCTACCTCCTGGCGCGCTGTTCTTTTCGCGGTAAATCCCTGGTCGATGCGATACTCGACGTGCCGCTGGTGCTGCCGCCACTAGTCATCGGACTGAGCCTGCTCATTTTGTTTCAACTCAAGGTGGGCGGCGTCTCGCTGGAAATGCTGCTCGAACGCGCCGGCTTTCCGGTCACGTTCCACGTCCCGGCGGTGATTCTGGCGCAGTTCACGGTGTCGGCGGCCTTCGCCGCGCGCACCTTGCGGGTCAGCTTCGAGCAGATTAATCCGCGCGCCGAACAGGTCGCGCTGACCCTCGGCTGCACGCGCGCGCAAGCCTTCTGGCGCGTGGCGCTGCCCGAGGCGCGGCGTGGCCTGCTCGCGGCGGCGACCCTGGCCTGGGCGCGCGCGCTCGGCGAGTTTGGACCCATCCTGGTCTTCGCCGGGGCCACGCGCATGAGGACCGAAGTTTTGTCCACCAGCGTCTTTCTCGAACTCAGCACGGGCAGCCTCGAAGCCGCCGTGGCCGTCTCGCTCTTGATGATCGCGGCCGCCGTGATCGTGCTGACCATCCTGCGCGTGTTCGGATCAGACACCGCCCTGCGCCACAAACCCTCCGCATGATCCGCCTCGAACATCTCCAGGTGCGGGCCGGAGGGTTTTGGCTGAACGACATTTCGTTCTCCGTAGGTCCGGGCGAATACGCCGTCCTCATGGGCCGCACCGGCAGCGGCAAGACCACCTTGCTCGAAACCATCTGCGGCCTGCGTCGCGCGGCGGGCGGGCGCATCCAGTTGCACGACGAAGATGTCACCGCGCTGCCTCCATCCGCGCGCGGAGTCGGTTATGTGCCGCAGGATCGCGCGCTGTTTCTCACCATGACGGTGCGGGCCAACCTCGGCTTCGGATTGAAGTTGCGGCGAGTGGACCGCGCCGAAGCCGAGGCGCGCGTCGAGGAGCTGGCGAAGCTGCTGGGGCTGACCAAACTGCTGGACCGGCGGCCCCAAGGCTTAAGCGGCGGCGAAGCGCAGCGCGTCGCGCTCGGCCGCGCGCTCGCTGTCGAACCGCGCGTGCTTTGCCTCGACGAACCGCTCAGCGCGCTCGATGACGACACGCGCGCCGAAATGCACGCCCTGCTCCAATCCATCCACGCCCGCACCAAAGCCACCGTGCTGCATGTGACTCATCACATGGCCGACGCTCAGAAGCTCGCGACCCGGCTGCTGGTGTTGAGGGATGGCGCAGTGAGCGAGCAACATGTTTCAACAGCTGACGCGAGTCGCAACATCCAGCCGTAGAGCGGCGGCAGAGAGTAGCCCACGGCGTGAGCCGTGGGTCAGCGAGTTGAGTTGCGCAAGCCCCAGCGGGGCGAAAGAGAGTAAACAGAATTCTGTCGCCCCGACGGGGCTGAAGTCATCCCAGAGAGCCATGACCCACGGAACACGCCGTGGGCTACGTCCTGCCGCGCCTACGGCGCTGACACCCGCTGCTACATGTTGAAATCCGGCCCGAGGTAAATCTCCCGCGCCTTGGGATCGTTGGCCAGGAACTCCGCGCTGCCTTCCACCAGCACCTGCCCCTTGTGGATGATGTAGCCGCGGTCGATCAGCTTGAGCATCTCGCGCACGTTGTGGTCGGTGACGAGAATGCCCAACCCGCGATCGCGCAGCTTGCGGACAATCTTCTGCACCTCGTACACGGCGATGGGATCGATGCCGGCAAACGGCTCGTCGAGCAGAAGCAGCTTGGGGCTGGTGACGAGCGCGCGGGTGATTTCGAGCCGCCTCTTCTCGCCGCCGCTCAAGGTGTAGGCGCGGCTTTTGGCCAGGCGGGTCAAGTCCAGTTCATCGAGGAAATACTTGAGGCGCACCTCGCGCTCGGCGCGCTTCATTTTGCACGTCTCGAGGATGGCCATGATGTTCTGCTCGACGGTGAGCTTGCGGAACACCGACGGCTCCTGCGTCAAGTAACTCATGCCCAACCGCGCGCGCTGGTGCATCGGCTGACCGGTCACGTCCTTGTCCTCGAACTTCACCGCGCCCTCGTCCGGGCGCACCACGCCCACCACCATGTTGAAGGTCGTGGTCTTGCCCGCGCCGTTGGGGCCGAGCAACCCGACGATCTCACCGGGCTTTACCTCGATGGACACGCCGTCCACCACGCGGCGACCGCGATAGGCCTTGGCCAGTTTGTGGGTGTTGACGAGGGACATTATTTCGCGCCGGCCGGGGCCGGAGTTTTGGGCGTGACCGTCTTGTTGGTCGCGGCGGAATTAGTCTTCCCCTTCTCCGCATTGTTGAGCGACGCGCCCGGAATGTAGGTGCTGACGTTGGTGAACCAGAGTTTGTCGGTCAGCCGGTTGTAAACGATCTCCGTGCCAGTATTCGTGCCTTGCGGAGAAAAAAGAATGGGCAGTGCGAAGGGCGGGAACGCCCCGGTCAACACCATTTGTTCGCTGCTCGCAGAGTAAACCGCCTTCTGCCCGCGCGCGTGCGTGTCGCCCTGATCGATCTCCACATTGTGAAAGGCTACGATGCTGTCGAGCTTGCCCGACGCGGCGCGTCGAGCCGTGAGTTCGCGGCAGCGGATGATGGTGGGCGCATCGCCGGGCTTGGCCGGAGGATCGATCACCACCACGTCGTTGCTGTAGTAAGCCGTGTTGTCCTTGAGCCGGAACTCGGCGAACTTCGCTTTAATTTCCAGCCCCGGTCGCGCCGGAGGTTTGTTGATCTCGGCCGCGAGGGCGGCGGAAACAAACAGCATGGGGAACAGGAGGTAAGCTTTCATCGGTTGGTCGCCACTTTGGTTGGTGAGTTGGTCAAGGTCTGCTTGTCGATCCAGGTCCGCGTCTGATTCGAGAGGAGCAGAATGCTGTTGGTCTGTTGCCACAGGAATCCTTCGCCCGAGAGAAAAAACGTCTCGTCGGCGGTGTGGAAGAATAAGTTCGTGTTCCCGCGCACCAGCTTGGATTTCATATCTACCGTGCATGCGGGCGACACTGCCACCCATTCCAGCGTGGCGCCGTCCTCGCGATAACTTTCCAGCCGCGCCTGCTTGATGGCGAACACTCCGTTGCTCAGGATGCGCGCTTCCGCGCCCGACACGCGCGTCTTGAGCCGTCGCACCCCGTTGCTGGACGGGTAGTAGTCCGGCAGAATGAAGTCGCGCACCAATTCTGACTTCGCGGTCGTCTGGGAGAACTGTCCGTGCGCGAGGAGGCCGCGCGCCATCGCCATCGCGATGGTCGCCACCACCAAGCACTGGATCATCCTCCGCATCATTCCGTGTAGGCTGCCACCAACTGGTCCCAGAAACCTTGGGCCTTCAAAATCATCGTCACCACTTCGCGCACCGCGCCGTGACCGCCACGCGCCACCGTCACGTAATCCGCCCCGGCCTTCACCTCGTCGATGCCATTGGCCACCGCGACCGAGACCCCGGCACGCTTCAACAAGCACAGGTCCACGACATCATCTCCGACGAAGCAGACCTCGGCCCAACTCAATCCGCAGGCCGCGATCATCTTCTCCGCCGCCGCCACCTTGCTCGTCTTCTCCTGGCTCAGGAAATCGATGCGCAACTCCTCCGCTCTCTTCGTGGTAATGACCGACGGCCGCGCCGAAATCCATCCGACCTTGATGCCGTGCCGGCGCAACAGCACCAGGCCGAGACCGTCCTGAATGCCGAACTGTTTGAACTCACCATCGGCCGTGATGAAAATGCTCCCGTCCGTCATCACGCCGTCCACATCCGTGATGAGCAGCTTGATGCGACGAAGCCGGGCGTTGAGGCTGAGACGTGAAGGACGCGCCGAAAGTTTCCGACCGTGTGTTTTCGACTTTGGATTTTGGACCCTTGCTCGCGACTTACCAGAGTTGGACCTTGGACCAGCGGTCTTGCTCACCGCGTCGCCTCCCGCACCCGCAGCAAGGTCTTGAGCAAGTCCACCATTTCATCCAGCGGCACCATGTTCGGTCCGTCGCTCATGGCCTGGTCGGGATTCGGATGCGTCTCGACGAACACGCCATCCGCGCCCGCTGCCACTGCGCACCGCGCCAGCACCGGCGCGAATTCCCGCTGGCCGCTCGACTTGTTCCCGCCGCCGCCGGGCAACTGCACGGAATGCGTCGCGTCGAAAATCACCGGATAACCAAACCCGCGCAGGATGGGAATCGAGCGCATGTCCGAGACGAGATTATTGTAGCCGAAGGTCGTGCCGCGCTCCGTGAGCATCAGCTTCTTCCCGGCCGCTTCCTCGGCCTTGTCCACCACCTGCCCCATTTCCAATGGCGAGAGGAATTGCCCCTTCTTGAGGTTCACGATTTTCCCCGTGCGCACCGCGGCGTGGATCAAATCCGTCTGCCGGCAGAGGAACGCGGGAATCTGGAGAATGTCCACGCCCGCCTCGGCGGCCAACCGCGCTTGGTCTTCGGTGTGAACATCCGTCAGCACCGGCAGGCCAAAGCGGCGGCGAATGCCGGCCAGCACCTCCAATCCCTCCTCGATGCCCGGACCGCGAAAGGACTTCGATGAAGTGCGGTTGGCCTTGTCGTAGCTGGCCTTGAAGACATAGGTGATGCCGAGCTTGCGACAGGCCTTGCCCAGCGCCAGCGCGATGCCGGCGCACAAATCCTCGCTCTCGATCACGCACGGTCCGGCGATCAGCACAAGCTGTTTGCCGCTGTTGATTTCCTTCCAGGTGGAGTCCACTAAATCGCGCACGCCGTGTGTTTATCACAGGGCCGATCATTGTCGAACAACAAAGACTGGGCGCAGGAAGACTCACCTGACTGGCCCCGCCAGCCCATGTCCGGTCAGGGGCACACGGAGTGTTCGGCCCGGCTCGGCCATGGGTTTCTTTACCCTCTCCGCCGAGAGTCTTACTCGTAGAAAAACGTAAACTTCAAATCCCGGTGATCCACCCCCACGCGCTGTCGCATGTCGGTCGGCCATTTCGGGAAGGGTGCCGGATCTAAAATGGCCTTCTGGCAAAGCAGGCTCAGCACGTCACCCACCGTATTCTCGCCCGTCTCGAGTCGCGTGATGCGCCCGTCGTAGTGCAACCGGAAGGTCAGGGCGACCTTGCCCGTTCGTTCACGGGAGAAGCCATTGTTGTCGAGCAAACCGTACCAACGCTGCTGCACCAGGCCGATGAACACATTATCGTAATTGCCAAAGGGCGAACCCTTCGCGTCGAGGGTCGGAACCAGGCGGAGCTTCGCCACCCCGCCCTCTTGCGCGATCTTCCGTCCGGCCAAGGAAGGATTCCGCTGCATGGCTTCAAGAATGGTGCGCGGCTTCTCGTATGGTTTCTCCTCCGGTATTTTCTCCGTGGTTTGGCCCGGATCGGGAATTTTGGGCGTGGGCTTGCCCAGCGCCAGATCGCCGGCCTGCACCGGTTTCGGTTTCACCTCCGTCGCCGGTTTTGGTTCGGGTTTGGGCTCGACCAACTTCGGCTCCGGGACCGGCGCAGGCTGCATGGGCTGGGGCTGGGGCTTGGGATTGTCCGTGGTGCGCAGCACGTTCTTCTGCACGCCATCAATCTTCGGCACCTCGGCCACGCCCAATTCCGGATTCGCAGCCACTGAGTCGTGCGTGGAATAATTCTTCGTCTCCTTCGGCGGCTGCTTGGCCGCCAGAGCCGGATCGACCTCCACGAAGGTAAGCTCCGTCTCACGCCGGGGCGGCGAGGGGGGATCTGTCTCTGCGGATGGCTGAAGCTCCTTGAACTTCCGGGGCAACACTCGGTCCAGTGCCGCCTTGACCATGACCCGCAAGGCCGGCATGGCCAACCACCCGGAGTAGAGCAGCCCATGTACAACCAGCGAGAGGACGAGCGCGAGGGCCAGACGCTTGCGGGCCGATTCGAGTCGCCAGTTGACCGGTCCGCGAATGGGAAATGCCGGAGGCATGACGGGTGAAAAGTTGCCGCACGACCGTCTTGGGGGCAACTGCTAACTCCAGGGTGTCGGAACTCCATGTCAGACGCATCTAATTTCGCGGTGTTTCGCACGAAATCCCAAATCCCAAATCCCAAATATATTCCAACGGCCCAAATTCCAAAACCAGGCGTTTGCACTCCCATGGGAGTTTGGAATTGAGAGCTTATTTGGGATTTGGATTTTGGGTTTTAGCCCGTGGAACCAAACATTTTGATGCGTCTGCCCTGCTGCTAACTCTGGAACGAGCGAGAACCGGGGGCGAGCGGACGGCTCCGACGCGGATCCCGAAACGGCCAGCTATTGTCCGGCCGGCGTGGAATCCAGTTTGAGCACGACCTTGGCGGGCGCGCTCCACAACTGCCCTCGGCGCAGCCGGGCCGTCACGCTCAATTTTTTGTCCACGGTCAGCGGCTGGCTGAACGGTTGCGCTGCGGCCGACTTGCCGCCACCCGAGGCGCGCGGGTCGGAGCCATCCGTGGTGAAATAGATTTCTCCGCGCTCGCCGCTGAGAGTCAGCTTGGTGCCGGGTTTCACTGGGCCGGAGTTTTCCGAAAATTGCGGAGCCCGCAGATACTGCCGGTCGATCCACGCAGACCGGTTCTTGATCCAAGTCTTCATCCAGTTGACCTCGGCCTCGTAGGTCGGGCCGACATAGGAATTGGGCTGCACGTTCCGTCCGATGACCCGCCACTTGTTGTTGTCGCGGGGTTGGGCTTCACGAAGCTGCGCCCGAATGGCATCCACCCGGGCCAGCACGCGATCCTGGGCCAGGACGTTGGTGCGCAGTTCCGCCCAGCGATCGGTGAGGCGCTGGATAAAGTTGGGATCGTCCTTGAGCCGGTAGATCCAGGAGATCTCCGTGTCGCGCAGGTTCTGATAATACCAGCCGCTCGGTTCATCCGCCTCGTAGTAGTCGGCGTTGCCAAAGCTCAGGTTCCAGTCCCAAGCCGGACCCATGACGAGTTTTCCGCCGCGCGGCTTGGTGAGAAACGCGCTGTAGCGCAGGGCGTCAATGTTCTTGCTGAACTCCACCAGCCAGAAGAAATCCACGAAGGCCTCGACATCGAGGTATTTGGCGTAGCCCTTCTGAGGGTCGGCAAAATTAGGCCCGTGCAAGGCGCGCTCGAATTCGGCCAGATAGCCGGTGATCCATTTCTTCTGCTGGGCGGTCAGCTCGGTTTCCTCCGGCTCGACATGGAAAAGATGCAGCCCCTGCGGCGTGATGAATCCCACTCCGTCGTTGTTGGATCGGGGCGGACCGCCAAACCCGCCCCGGTTGCGCCCGCCGCCACCCGCGTTCATCGCGCCGTGATCGCGCTTGAGGATGTAACCGCCGGAGATGTCCGGCTCGGCGTTATGCTCAGGGCCAAGCTTGGCGATGTTCACGCGCTCCTTGCCGCGTTTGATTTTCTCCACCAGCACATAGACGCCCGCGTAGTCGCGCGAGGCGCTGAGCGTGCCGTTGTAATAATGCACGAACACTTCCACGAAACGGGTGCGCGGCGCGTAGTGACCCATGGCATTACCCAACTCGTAACCGAGCACATCGCGCATCATCGTCTTGTCCGAATAGGGCGCGTAAAGCACCCAGTCCGACTCCGAGGGCATCCCGAACAGCGGAGCTTTGACCTTGTCCCCGTCGCCATCGCGCAGTTTCAAGGTGAAGGATGACTTGGGCAGGCGCAGCGAACTGTAGCCGCGACGTTTAATCTCCGCCTCGCCATCGTAATCCGCCGGCCCGAAGATCGAGGCGCGCTCCCTGGAAGTGTTGATGAAGCGCACCGCCATCGGGACGTAATTCACGGTCCCGGCACGCTGGTCAAACATGTCGATGACCACGATGGGGAGGTTCGAATTGAAGTTCGCCAGATCGCCCGCCGCAATCGTATAAGAGTGCGAGACGGTGAGGCTCGGGGCCACGCCAGGCTGGAAGCAGGTGGCCCGGATCCGGGTGGTTTCCTTGATCGTGAGGGCTGAGGCATAAACCGCCGAACGTTCGGTTGGCTCCGTGCCGTCGAGTGTGTACCGAATCGCCGCCTGGGTAGCCTTGGCCTGGAGCTTCACGGTGACGGTGTTCGTGTAGATGCCACCGGCCACCGAGAACTGGGGCGGCTCGGCGCGCGGCCCGGCAGGCTTGGGCCGGCGCGCAGCCGTGGGCTGTCCCGTGGTCGGACGAATCGGCCGGCCCACGGGCGTGGCGAATCCCTCCCGCTGCGCCTGCTGCGGTCCCGGCTGGAAAGCCCGACGCTGATGAAAGCTGTTGGAGAGGATGTTGGCCCCGATGAAACCGATGATGGCCAGTTGCACCGCAACCACGGCCAGCACCGTGACAATGAGCCACGCGGTCTTCCTGGAACTGATTGCCATGCTGGTGATGGAGACTAGACGCGAGGTCAAAAGGTTTCTTCAACCACGGGCGTCATCGGGTTGGTTGAGGGTTGCTTCATGTTCAAAGGCGGCCGCCAGGCCCCCGGCCCTGTCATCTCAGTGAGTCATCGCATACACGATGATGTTGATGCCCATGGGGAACGCCTTCGGCTCGGAGAACTGGCGGAAGTATTCCTCGTTCTCCCCTTCGCGTTCCCAGCCGTCGCCCAGATCGGTGTTGTGACAGGCGATGACCATGAGGCGTCCCTTGTCATCGAAGATGCCGCGGTAGTGGACCTCCTCGCCCTCGGCGTTACGCTCATGGGTCGCACCGCGTTTGATGAAATGCGGAATGCCCGGGACCTGTGGTTTCTCCTTGAGCGGGAAAACGGTGCTGAAAATAGGGTGCGTGATCTCCAGGTCCACCAGCTTCTGCTTGGGATGAGTGCCGGCTGGAAACAGTCGCTCCATCTCGGCGGCAAAAGCCTCCCATTCGCGATCACCCCAGAAGTCATCCAGCATCAGGAAGCCGCCGTTGAGCAGGTATTTCCTCATGATGGGAAGTTCCTCGTCCTTGAAGACACCGCGGCCCGGTTCCACCACGTAGAGGAAGGGAAAGTCCGTCAACTCCTGGTCCGTCATCTTCACCACGCGCCCGTCCGGATCAACGTTCAAGGAAGTCATCTGGTGCAACCGATACGACATGTCGAGGTCGCTCAAGGGGAAGTCGATCAGGAAGCGATCTTCGGCCTGACTGGAACCGCGACCGTACTTGTCGTAGTCCGCCACGTATTGCAGGCGGGCAAAGGTGAAGGCGTCCTTCTTGAAATCGGGATCGACCGGCCAGGTGGGCGCATTCTGAGTGTAAGCCTCGCGCGCCGTCTTGAAGTTCCCGCCTTGCATTGAGACATCATCCCCCGAGGCGATGAAGGCGATCCCCACGAGCAAAACGATCACGGCGATGTTGCGGCTCCATTTCATTGGCTGGGGCGCACTCTGCGGGAAGGTCCCGGCCCGCGCAACGCTGGGTTTGTCAAAATTACGCCCGGTCGCCCATCCGGCCGGGGATACGGTCGATTGCTGGACAACAGCGCCCTGCCCGCGCGGCTCAATGGTTTGACTATTGGAATTCAAAGCCTGGATCGTCCCGCCCATGTCCTTGCCTGCTTGCCTGACAACTCAGGGCGATGTCGTGCTCCTGCGCGTGAAGGTGCAACCGCGCGCGTCCCGCAGCGAGATCGGCGAGGTGCTGGGCCAGGAATTGAAAATCAAGATCACCGCCCCGCCCGTGGACTCCGCCGCTAACGAGGCGCTGGTGCGGTTCCTGGCCGAAGTGCTGGGCTGCCCGCGCGGCGCGGTCCAACTGGTGCGCGGCCCAACTTCCCGGCACAAGGTCATCGCCATTCGCGGGATGAAGGCGGATGAAGTCGCGGCACGATTGAGCCCAGCGGCGGCGGAAAAATAGCCCGAACCGGCGCTTGCCGGGCATTTGATATTCGTCATCCTTCCACCATGAATCCAACACGTCTCATTCTCGCCATCATCGCGGTGTTTGTCGGGGTGTTCGCCACGGACATGCTCATCCACGGCGTCTGGCTCAACGCAACTTACAAAGCCACTATGCAGCTTTGGCGATCGGAGGCGGACATGCAGAAACAAATGGGCTGGCTCATCGCCGGCCAGATCCTCACCGCGCTGATATTCGTGCTGATCTGGGCGCACGCCGCCATCCGTTCCCTGCCCTGGGCCTGCGCCTATGGACTGTGCATGGCGCTGTTTCAACAGGCGACCACCTTGATCACCTACGCGGTGCAACCCATGCCGGGTGAGATCATGCTCAAATGGTTTGCGGCTGGCACCGGACAAGGACTGCTCATGGGGGTGATTCTCCACTTGGTGTACAAACCCAAACCGGCGGCCCCAGCGAGCGTCTGACGCGCCGCTTCCTTTGCCTGCACCAAATCATGAAAACCAAAGCTCATTTCCAAGCCACCGGCTACCACACCGCCACGCCTTACCTGATCGCGTCTGACGCGGCGGGGGCGATTGAGTTCTACCAGCAGGCTTTTGGCGCCACCGAATTGATGCGTATCCCCGCACCCGGCGGAAAAGTCGGCCATGCTGAGATTCAGATCGGCGACTCGCGCCTCATGCTGGCCGACGAAGCGCCGCAGTGTAGTGCGCTCAGCCCAAAGACCATCGGCGGCACGCCGGTTTCACTCATGCTCTATGTGCCGGACGTGGATGCGATGTTTGCCCGGGCCGTGTCGCTGGGCGCGAAAGTTCTGAGGCCGGTGCAGGATCAGTTCTACGGCGACCGCAGCGGCTCGCTCACCGATCCGTTCGGCCACCAGTGGACCATCGCCACGCATGTGGAGGACGTTCCGCCTGATGAACTTGCGAAACGTGCCGCCGCTTTGTTTGGCGGGCCGTAGCGGACACACCTTGGAATTCCCAACAACACGAGACTGGAAAGCCTCATCACCGGCCGGCTGGAAAGCCGGCGCTCCAGGTGACGCCGACATTCTTGTCGGCAGGTAGCGACACTTTCCAGTGTCGCAGTTCAGCTCTGGCGGAAGACGCCATTGATTTGTGAATGCCACGGCGGTGAAACGCCGTCCAAGCCCGACGCATGAAAACTCTGATCGCTCTCTTGATGGCGGCCACCGTCGTCCCGTTCGCGCGAGCCGCCGACGCGCCGGCCAAGGAACCGGATTACAACGCCCAATACAAACTCGGCCCTGATTCCATGCCACAGGAAGGCGTGCCGCGCGGCGAGTTGATCAAGATGCCGCCCTTCACCAACAGCACGGTCTATCCCGGCACGGTGCGCGACTGGTGGATTTACGTGCCCAAACAATACGATGCCGCCAAGCCCGCCTGCCTGATGGTCTTTCAAGACGGCGGCGGCTACTCACAGACCAACGGCCAGTATCGCGTGCCGGTCGTGTTCGACAATCTGATCGCCAAGGGCGACATGCCGGTGACTATTGGCGTCTTCGTCAATCCGGGCAGCATTCCCGCCGAACAATCCGGACAACGGCCGCGCCAGAACCGCAGCTTTGAATACGATTCGATGGGCGATCTGTATTCCAAGTTCTTGATCTCGGAACTGCTGCCGGAGGTCACCAGGAAATACAACATCACCAAAGAGCCGGACGGTCGGGCCATCGGCGGGGCCAGTTCGGGCGGCATCTGCGCCTTCACCGTGGCGTGGGAACGGCCGGATGAATTCCGCAAGGTGCTCAGCCATATTGGCAGCTTCACCAACATCCGCGGCGGGCACAATTACGCGGCCATGATCCGCAAGACGGAGCGGAAGCCGCTCCGCGTTTTCCTTCAGGATGGCTCGCACGATCTCGACAACGTCCATGGCAACTGGCCCCTGGCCAATCAGGAGATGGCCCTCGCGCTCAAGTCCATGAGCTACGACTACCAGTTCGTGCTCGGCGAAGGCTCGCACAGCGGCAAGCACGGCGGGGCCATCCTGCCCGATTCGTTGCGCTGGCTGTGGCGCGGCTGGAAAAATTGAAGCCGGCTCCGTAAATCTACGAAGCCCTTCCCCCGTGTGCTTAACTGAACCTGCGCGCTTGCGGTGCGCCGCCTTTTGTCCATATTCCTCCCCCGATGAATAACTGGATTGCCGATTACATCCGCTTGCAGAAAGCCGCGCTGGATTCCATTCCCGTCGATCAGGTCGCCAAGCTCGTGGACCGATTGAACAAAACCGTGGCGGAAGACCGCCAGATCTTCGCCTTCGGGAACGGCGGCAGCGCCTCGAATTGTTCCCACTTCGCCACCGATCTCGGCAAAGGCTCCTCCGACAAGATCGGCAAACGCTTTCGCGTCCTCTCGCTCAATGACAACGTGAGTTGGATGACGGCCATCGGCAACGACTACGCCTACGAGGACATCTACGTGCGCCAGTTGGAAAACTACGGCCGCCCGGGTGATGTGGCGCTCTCGGTCAGCGTGAGCGGCAACTCACCCAACTGCGTGAAAGCTCTCGACTGGGCCAAGCGGAACGGTCTCCACACCATTGCTCTGGTCGGGGCCAAGCGCGGTCGCATGGCGGACATCGCCCACGACGTCATCGTCATCGACGACACGCACTACGGACGGGTCGAAGACGCGCAGATGGGCATTCTGCACCTGCTCTGCTACGCCTTCATGGAGAAGCCGGAGATCGCAAAGGCGTAGCGCCACCGCCGACTTCCCAGGCCGGATTCATTCTCCCCGACAACCCCGCTGGCCCAAAATACGACGTGCCCGCCAGCACGCGGAAGTCACGGCCTGTTGCGAGGGCGGAAGACTGGAACCAGTATTTCGTCACGCGTTCATCTTGCTTCCAAGTCAGATTGTTCCGCGTCAAGACGCCCCTCCCTGCGGGCTTTCGTCCTGCCTGGAAGGTGACCCGAAATAAGAAACCCGAACTCCGAGGCAGCGTCATCGCCACTTCGGAGTCCGGGTCGAAAGCGCGAACCAGGGTTACAGACCCTTCTTGAGCATGAAGCGCAGCAGATCCGCCACGCGGTTGCTGTAGCCCCACTCGTTGTCGTACCAACTCACCAGCTTGAAGAAACGGTTGTTCAGCTCAATGCCCGAGCCGGCGTCGAAGATGGATGACGCCTGGCAATGGATGAAATCGCTGCTCACCACTTCGTCGGTGGTGTAGTCGAGGTAGCCCTTGAGATACGTCTCGCTGGCCTTCTTCATGGCCGCGCTGATTTCGGCGTAGCTGGTTTCCTTGACCGTGCGCACGGTGAGATCCACCACGGAGACGGTGGGCGTGGGCACGCGAAAGGCCATGCCGGTGAGCTTGCCCTTCACTTCGGGGCAGACCAGAGCGACCGCCCGGGCCGCGCCGGTGGTCGAAGGGATAAGGTTGATGGCCGCACTGCGTCCGCCTTTCCAATCCTTCTTCGACGGAGCATCGACGGTCTTCTGCGTGGCGGTGTAGCTGTGGACGGTGGTCATCAAACCTTCCTCGATGCCGAAGCCTTCCTTGAGCAGCACATGCACGAGCGGCGCGAGGCAGTTCGTAGTGCAGCTCGCGTTCGAAATGATGTGGTGCGTGGCCGGGTCGTACTTCTCATGGTTCACGCCCATGACCAAGGTGATGTCTTCGCCCTTGGCTGGCGCGGAAATGATGACCTTCTTGGCCCCGGCGGCGAGATGGCCCTTGGCCTTATCGGCTTCGGTGAAGAGGCCGGTCGATTCAATGACCACGTCCACGCCGAGCGCTTTCCAGGGCAATTCGGCGGGGGTCTTGGCGCTGACGACCTTGATCTCGTGGCCGTTGACCACGAGCACATCGTCCTCGGCCTTGTCGGGGGCGGATTTCTTCGAGGCCACCGTGCCGTTGAAGCGGCCCTGGATGGAGTCGTATTTCAGCAGGTAGGCGAGGTTGTCGGCGGGAACGATGTCCCCGACGGCGACGACTTCGATGTCACGTCCGAGCATCCCCTGCTCGACCATGGCGCGGAACACAAGACGGCCGATGCGGCCGAAACCATTGATGGCAACTTTAGTAGGCATAGAATTTACAATTTCAAGTAAGCCGACGTTCCCGTCGGAGCGCGGCATCTTACGTTTGAAGATCGGAGCGTCAACGAGAAATCCCGCCGCGCCAGGGGAATGATCCGTTGGCCCGGGAGCCCACTAAAACTTCCGATCCGGGCCAGCAAAGTTAAGGAAGAGAACCAGCGGTGGAGGATGGCGGTGGACTGGCAAGTCCACGCGCCGAGGGATGGACCCGGCGACATCTTGTGACGCGCTCGTCACCAAAATTTTCTTCCGTTCGTTTCGCGCCTGCGGCCATTGTTCCGCCCACATGTCCATGGTGCGTCGTGCGGTCATCGATATCGGGACCAACTCCGTCAAGTTGTTGGTCGCCGATGTGGACGGTACTTTGGTCGTGCCAGTCTTCGAAGAGAGTGAGCAGACGAGATTGGGCCAGGGCTTCTACGAAACGCAACGGCTCCAACCGGACGTCATCGCGCACACGGCGGACGCAGTGGCCCAGTTCGCTGGCATTGCCCGGATCAGGAACGCCGCCTCGCTCCGGGTCATCGCCACCAGCGCGGCGCGCGATGCACAGAACCAGCAGGAGTTGCTCGACGCCATCAAACAGGCCTCGGGGCTGGAGGTGGACATTATCTCCGGCCAGCAGGAGGCGGATCTGGTTTATCAGGGCGTGCGCTCGGACCTGAAACTGGCTGGACGCCGGCTGCTGATTCTCGATGTGGGGGGTGGAAGCAGCGAATTCATGCTCGGGCAGGGTGAGCACCCGGAGTTTTCCCGCAGCTTCGCGCTGGGCAGCGTGCGCCTGTTGGAGTTGATGCGACCCTCCGACCCACCCACCCCGGCGGAACTGGACCGTTGCCGCGATTACCTTCGGAGATTTTTCATGGAGCAGATTCGCCAACCGCTGACGGACGCGCTGGCGAGCGGGCGCGAACACACCACGCTGATCGGCACCGGCGGCGCGGCCACCATTCTCGCGCGCATGGAATACGCGCTCGACAAGTATCACCGGCAGGAAATTGAAGGCGCGCACATCCCACTCGAATCAATCCAAGGCTGGATGAAGAAGCTCTGGTCAATGCCGCTGGCCGAGCGCAAGAAAATCACCGGCCTGCCCAAGAAACGCGCCGACGTGATTCTGACAGGCATGGCCATCTACGAGACCGTGCTGGAAGAATTCGGCTTCGCCGAGTTGCGCGCCAGCACGCGCGGGCTGCGCTTTGCCGCCGTGATGCAGGCACCGGTGGCGGTGGTAGCCTAGCCGAGAAGGGCGTTGCTCCAGCGTTCGCCGGCTTTCAGCACACGGTAGTTCTGTTTCAAATCCTCCGCCGCGCGGATGAATTCCTCCGGCGACGCGGTGTTGAAATCAAACATCTCGTAGTGGCAGGGAATGACCACGCCCGCGCGGATGTCCTTCGCCAGTCGCGCCGCTTCACGGCCGTTCAGATTTCCGGCCACGCGGCGTTCTGGAAAATCACCATTGATCGGGAGCACGGCGACATCGACGCCAAATCCCGCGAGCCTCTCCGCCAGGCCCTCGTAGAGCAGCGTGTCGCCCGAATGGTAGATGCGGAAATCGCCGCATTGGACAACGTAGCCGAGGCATTGGTGCCGGCCCCATTCGTCTTTCTCCAGTTCTGGATGCGCGGCGGGCACGGCCGTGATTTGAAAAACGCCGAAATGTTTCGTTTCGCCCGCAGTCAGGCCGTGCGGCTGTTCCAGCGGAAGCCGCAGCCGGTCAGCAACGAAAATGCGATTCGCCTCCGGGATCACAAACACCATTTTTGAATTCACCCGCAGCAACGGCCCAAGGGTCTCCGGATCGAGATGGTCGGTGTGCTTGTGGCTGGAAGTGACTACATCAATGAAATCGAGCCGCTCGGGCGCAATGACGCGCTCAGTCAGGCGCACATGCGGCTGATCCGTGGCGGCGTACTTGTGTGTGAGTGAATCGGAAAGATAAGGATCAAGCAGCAGGTGGTGCCCCTGCCATTGCACGAGGAAGCCGCTCTGCCCGAGCCACCACAGATGCAGGTCATTCGGATATTCCCGCGCGGCACGCACATCGGCGAGGAAGACATCATCTTGAAGGAGTGGCTGAATCATGGGCCTAGTGTTGTCATGGCGAAGCCGGGTTTGTCCAACCACAACCCGTCGGAGCGCGATCTGGCGTTTGGGGAATAACGGTTTGACAGCATTTTTGCCGACATCTAGTTTCACGCCACAAAATAATCTTATGTCCGAGCCAACTCCAAATCCACCGACTCCAGATGGAGTGCCGCCCCGGCCGCCCGAAGCGGCCAAGGTGCAACCGAAGAAGGAAACCGTTCGCATCGCGCTGCCGCCCAAGCCGACGGCGGCCCCGACGATCAAGCTCCCGGCCTTGCCGCCCACGAGTGCGGGCACCGCAGCGGCGGCCCCTTCGGCGGCGGCTCCTCGTCCGGTGGTTTCCGCAGCCGCTCCGCCGGCCGCGGCCCCGCGTCCGGTTGGCTCCGCGCCACCGCCTCCCTCTCCTCCCACCTCCGCAGGCGCGCGGCCCGGCACAGCCGTCTCACGTCCGGGCGCTCCGGCGGCGGCTCCAGCCAAAGCACCGGTGACTCCCGCCGCCAAGGCTCCCGCCGCCAAGGCACCAGGCGCACCCCGCACCGTCGGCACGTTCGATACTGTGCTGGCGCTTGTGGCCATGCTCGTTGGCCTCGCCGCCATCGTCAGCGTGCTTTCGCTGATGTTCGGCCCTTGGAAAATGGACTGATTCACTCGAACAAACAGGAATTTATGGCTGAAAATCTGGTCACTCTGACCGTGGAAAATTTCCCCGCTGAAGTCATCAACTCCGCCACGCCCGTGCTGGTGGATTTCTGGGCCGAATGGTGCGGCCCTTGCAAGATGATCGCGCCCGTGCTCGCCGAACTGGCCACCGAGTACGGGGGCAAGATGAAGATCGGCAAGGTCAACATCGACGACCATCAGCAACTGGCGATCAACTACAACATCCAGTCCATTCCCACGCTGCTCTTCTTCAAGGGTGGCCAGGTCGCCGGGCAGGTCGTGGGCGCGCAAAGCAAAAGCGCCCTCAAGGCCGCCATCGACCGCGTGCTCGCGTAAGGCGCGCGGGCGGCATGGCACTGCTCATCACTCCAGGGCAACTGTCGGGCCGCTCCGAACTGTTCCATCAACTCGCCCAAGTCACCGCTTCCGGCCTCGGGCTGATCGGCGCGCTCGAAGTGCTCCGGCGCAATCCGCCCCGCCCCTCCTTGCGGGAACCCATGGCGAGACTGCTCGGCCAGTTGCAGGATGGCCAATCTTTCGGTGAAGCCCTCGAACGCTCCGGGCGCTGGCTGTCCGCCTTCGACATCGCGATGTTGCAGGCCGGCGAGAAGAGCGGTCGCCTCCCCGATTGTTTCCGCGTCCTCTCCCGCTACTACAACCAGCAAGCGCAACTGGCCCGCAACGTCATCGGGGTCACGGCCTATCCGCTGCTCGTTTTCCACGTCGCGGTCTTAATTTTCCCCGTGACTGGCCTGACTGACCTCGTGCTCAAGGGCGCGGTGGTGCCGTTTGTTCTGCAAAAGCTCCTCGTGCTCGGGCCGCTCTACGGGCTGGCCATGTTCGCGGCCTTCGCCCTGCAATCCACCCAGGCCGAGTCGTGGCGCGCGTGGGTGGAGACGATTGCGGCCCGGGTTCCGATCCTGGGCCCGGCCCGTCGCAGCCTGGCCATTGCGCGACTGGCCTTGGCGCTGGAAGCACTGCTCAACGCGGGTGTGACGGTGATCGAAGCCTGGGAGATGGCCGCCGCCGCCAGCGGTTCGCCCGCCTTGCGCCGCGTGTTCATGCGCGCCAAGAGCGCCTTGCAAACCGGACAGCAGCCTTCCGAGATGATCAGCAACAGCCGCGAGTTCCCGGCCACCTTCGCCTCGCTCTATCATGGGGGCGAGATTAGCGGCACGCTCGACGACGCGCTCCAGCGCAGCCACGCGCTCTTCGAGGAGGAAGGCTCGCGCAAGATGAAGCAATTCATCTTCGGGCTGGCCGGCTTGCTCGTGGCCGGGGTGATGTTCATGGCGGCGTGGAACATCATCAAATTCTGGCTCGGCTATTTCCAACAGATCAGTGACGCCATTAACATGAACCAATGACCATCGCGGAACTCCACTCCAACGAAGAATTGCGCCGGCACGAATTTCCCGTGGCGGCGAACCGGATCTTTCTCGGCCACGCCGCCGTGTGCGCCCTGCCGCGCCGCGTCGCCGAAGCCATCGGCCATTACGCCCTCAACTGCACCCTGGGCGATCAGGAGGCGCTGGTGCCGTACTTCCAGATTCAGAAGTCGCGCGAGCTGGCCGCACGGCTCATCGGCGCGCAACCAGACGAGATCGCCTTCGTCGGCCCGACCACGCTCGGGCTCAGCTACGTGGCCAACGGCCTTCAGTTTCGCAAGGGCGACAACATCCTCATCTACCACGATGACTATCCCTCGAATGTTTACCCGTGGATGGCGCTGACCGCGCGTGGCGTCGAGGTGCGCCTGATCAACGTCCGCGAACTGGGCAAAATTCGCGCCATCGACGTGCAGGGGCAGGTGGATGAGAACACGCGCCTCGTGGCCCTTGCCTCCTGTCATTTCGTGAGCGGCTGGCGCATCAACCTGCCCGCCATCGGAAAATATCTGCGCCAGCGCGGCATTCTTTTCTGCGTCGATGGCATCCAGACGGTCGGCGCGTTTCCGACCACGGTGGAGTTCATCGACTTCCTGGCCGCCGACGCCCACAAGTGGCTGCTCGGTCCCTGCGCGGCGGGAATTTTATACGTGCGCAAGGAAGTGCAGGAGCGGCTGCGTCCGACCGTGCTCGGCTGGAACAACGTGCGCTGCCCAAACTATGTCGCCGAGGCGGAAATCGATTTTCGACCCGGCGCGCACCGCTACGAGGCGGGCAGCGACAATTTGCTCGGCCTCGTGGGCCTGCACGCCGCGATGGAGCTGATCCTCGGCGTAGGCGTGGAAAACATCGCCGCCGAGCTGCTGCGGCAACGCGCCTGGCTGGTGCCCGCCCTCGAACAGAAGGGCTACACCGTGCTGCATCCCGCCGCTCCACCGGAAAATGCCAGCGGCATCGTGACCTTCTTCCGTTCCGAGACAGACCTGACCGAACTGCACCAGAAGCTGGAGGCGCAGCGCATCACGACTTCACTGCGCGCGGATCGCACCGGACGGCAATACCTCCGACTCTCGCCGCACTTCTACAACACGGACGAGGAGCTGCGGCGGGTAGTGGAGTTGGTGTAGATGGGACCGGACGGCCGCTACTTCCTGGTCGCCGATCCGTTCAGCGTAGCCGTCTGGACCCGCCAGCTCGGAGTATCTTCCTGGCCCAACTCATTTTTCCGGCGGCGGGCGCGGCTTTGACTTCGCGCCGCTTTTGGCGTACCTAGAACGCAGCACTCTTTCGGCGAAACACCGCGCAGGCCCGGACTTGTGGTAAAACTCAAAGACTCCATCCGACTCTGGAGGTCGTGGCTCTTCACGGCCCTGCTTTTCTGCGCCGCCAGCAGCTCGGCCGCGGATTTGTGGATCAACGAAGTTTTATTCAACCCGCCCGGCACCGACGGGCCAAACGAATACATTGAGCTGCGCGGCACGCCCAATCTGATCCTCACCAATGGCACTTACTTTGTGGCGGTGGAGGGTGACACCAACGGAAATCCCGGCACGGTGCAAAATGTCTTCGACCTGGCCGGCCTGCAATTGAGCGGCAGCGGCTTTCTCGTGCTGCTCCAACACTCCAACCTCTACGCTTGGCACACCAACGCCACCGCGCTGGTCAATACCAACGACGATGGCTTCGGCGAGAGCCCGACCAGCACGGTGCGGCACCAAGGAGAGAACGATCAGGAGGATTTGGAGAACGGCTCGGTCACGTTCTTCGTCATCCAGAGCACCAACTATCCCGCCCTCGGCGTGGACCTCGACGCCAACAACGACGGCGTGCTGGACGGGGCGCTGTACGCGAGTTGGACGGTGCTTGATTCGGTGGCGATTCTGGACACCGACGGCTTGGGCGACATCGGCTACGGCAAGATTAACTTTCGCCGCAGCACCGCGCCAGGCAACGGGGCCACCGTCGCGAGCGGCACCATCGTGCCAGTGGGTTTCAATCCGAATTACGTGGCCCGCAGCGGCAACACGACCAACTGGGCCGCCGCGTCCTGGGTGGCGGCGGGCTTGGTGGGCACGGCTCCAAACTGGACGACGGACAGCGCGGCCAACACCGAGCCGTCCAGCCTGGCCAACCGCGCTTTGAACCACCTGGGCGCACCCAACTTCGGCGCGGCGGTCGTGCCGGGCGTGGTCGCGCGGGATTCAGGCAGCGGCACGGACTTGATCGAAGGTGGCCCGGGCACGGATTCCTACACGCTCGTGTTGACCACCAACACCGGCGGCAACGTGACTATCCAGATTAACGCCGGCACTCAGTTGCAAGTCAGCATCGACGGTGGACTGAGCTTCGCGACCACGCGCGCCATCGTGCTCTCGAACACCGCGCCCTCGACGAACATCCTGGTCCGCGCGCTGGACGACAACGTGGTCGATGCTTCGCCGCACCTTGCGCTCATCACGCACTCCATCACGGCCACGCTCAATCCAACCCAGTATCCGCTGACCTCGCTCATGCCGCGGGTCCGCGCGCGGGTGACGGAGAACGACACGCTGCTACTCAGTGAATTGAAAGTGAATCCGCCGGGACCAGATGATGCGCCGACGGAATTCATCGAGCTGCGCGGCCCGCCCCATGCCGATCTGACCAATGTTTATCTGCTGGTCATCGAAGGAGATAACGAACTTTTCCCCGGCACAGCCAACGCCGTGATCGACCTCGCGGGCGCGCGACTCGGCTCGGCTGGATTGCTGCTCCTCCTCGCCGACGGCCATCCCTACAGCGTGCCCGGCGGGGCGGGCGTGTTTCTCGCCGCCCAGCTCGGCAATGTCGGCGGCGCGCTGGGCAACGGCAGCATCAGCTTCCTGCTGGTGAGCAGTCTTACGCCCATCATCGAGGGAGTGGATTTGGATGGTGGCGACAATGGCATCCTCGAAGGATTGCCGGCCGGAGTCACCCTGCTCGATTCTGTGGGCTGGCTGGACGGCGACAACGGCGACGTGGCTTACAGCCCGGCCCTGCTCACGCAACTCTCCGGCACACCTGACGCCGCGACCCGCTTCCCCGGCAACACGAATGCGCACTCTGCCGCCGCCTGGGTGAACGGCAATCTGGCGGGCAACGATCCCAATTCACTGACCTACGAGTCGAGCGGCGGCAGCACCAATCTCACGACCGGCACGCTGCTCACGCCGGGCACCGCAAACAACACCGCGCCAGCCATCCTTGGGCCGACCGCCTTCTCCGGCGTCATCGGCGACCCGACCACGCCGCTGATCCCATTTCAAATTTCCGACGCACAGACGCCGGCTGGTTCGCTCACGGTGAGCGTGACCAGCAGTGACCAGTCCATCGTGCCGGACGCCAATCTCATTCTGGGCGGTAGCGGGACCGCGCGCACCCTGGCCATCAATCCCGTGGGCGTGGGCTACGCCACGCTCACCCTGACGGTGAGCGACGGCAGCCTGAACGGCCAGAGACTGATCGCCTTTGCGGCCTCGGCGGATGGGCGTGGCGGCGGACGTTTTCACACCGGCGTGAGCGACGCTTCGAGCGCGCTGGCCCTGGATGCGAATTACATGCTGGTGGGTGACGATGAGAACCAGGTGCTGCGCATTTTCAGCCGCAGCAATTCCGGGCCGGCCCTGGTGAAGTTCGATCTGAATCCGTTCCTCGGCCTGGAAGATTTCTATGACAACGGTAAGCCGCGCGAGATCGACCTGGAAGGCTCCACCCGTGTGGGCAACCGCCTTTACTGGCTCGGTTCGCACTCGCACTCGCGCGATGCCGAGGTGCGCACCAATCGTGCGCGTGTGTTCGCCACCGACATCTCCGGCAGCGGCACGAACCTCGCCCTGAACTACCTCGGGCACTACGGATACCTGAAGCTCGATCTGATGAACTGGGACGCGACCAACGGCCACGGCCAGGGCAGCAATTATTACGGTCTCGTGGCGAGCGCCGATCCCGGCAAGGATCCCAAATCGCTGGATGGCTCCGGCTTCAACATCGAAGGACTGGCCATGGCCCCGGGCAGCACCAACACCGCTTACATCTGCTTCCGCGCGCCGCTCATCCCGACGACCAATCGGGTCAAGGCGCTGCTCGTGCCCGTGACCAACTTCGCCGCCGTGGCCACGAGCAGCGCGACCAATCCGGGACTGGCAAAATTCGGCGCACCGATGGAACTGAACCTGGGCGGACGCGGCTTCCGCAGCGTGGAAGGCGGCAGCAACGGCTACCTCATCGTGGCCGGACCACCGGGCTTGGCCAGCGGCGTCACGCCGAGCGACTTTCGGATCTTCACCTGGAACGGCTTCGCCACCAACACGCCGCAGGAGCGCGCCGCCGCGCTCACCAACATGATCCCCGAGGGCATCGTGGAGTTGCCGCCCGGCCCGTGGACGAGCAACTCGACCGTCCAAATCATCTCCGACAACGGCATCACGGTTTTCTACAACGACCTGATCGAAGCCAAGCAGCTCACCACGCCGGAATTCAAAAAATTTCGCAGCGACTGGGTGACGCTGGGACCGGCGGTGATCACCCGGCCGGTGATCAAATCTTTCCTACGCGCCGGCCCCAATTGCGCGCTCCAGTGGTACTCCGTGGCGGGAACCACCTACCGCGTGCAGTGGAAGCTCGCGCTGCCCGATGCGCTCTGGCGCGACCTGCCAGGCGACGTGACCGCGAGCGATGCGGTGGCCGCCAAGCTGGTCTCGGTGACCGGCATCACGCAGCGATTTTTTCGCGTGGTCGTACCGTAAGTTTGATTCCCGGGGCGCGTTTCCTCTTTTACCTCCACCCTTCGCTTCGCCTAGCTTCACGCCCGTGGACAACGAACTGCCGCGCGTCACCATCATCGTCCCGACCAAGCCCGGCCAGACGGAGATCAAATCCGTCGAGGCCGCCCGACGTCTGGATTACCCGAAGGACAAACTGGAGATCCTCGTCGCGCGGGGCCGGCAGCCGGCCATCCAGCGGAACCGTGCCCTACGCGAGGCCACTGGCGACATCATCTACTTCCTCGATGACGACTCGCAGCCCGCGCCCGACGCTTTGCGCCGCGCGGTGGAACACTTCCGCGATCCCCAGGTTCAAATGGTTGGCGGACCGAACGTATGCCCGCCCGAGGCCCCGTTCCTGGAGCAAGTCTTCGCCGTGGGCCTCGCCAGTTGGATTGCCTTCGGCCCGAGCCGCGCGCGTTACGACCAGGTCGGAGCGGTGCGCTCCAGCAGCGAGAAGGAGTTGATCCTCTGCAACCTGCTGGCGCGGCGCACGACCACGCTGGAACTTGGCGGCTTCGACGAGGCGCTTTATCCGAACGAGGAAAACGCGCTCATGGATGCGTTGCAGAAGCGCGGCGGCAAGCTGATTTACGATCCCGACGTCGTGGCCATGCGCCGCCCGCGCCCGACGCTTCAGGCGTTCTGCAAAATGCTCCTGACCTACGGCCGCGGCCGGGCCGAACAGTTCCGCCTGCATCCGACGCCCGGCTCGGTCATGAATTTCGTGCCGCCGCTGTTTGTGCTCTACCTGGCATTGCAATTGATTCTGCTTAATTTCACCACTTACTTCGAGCGCCCTGCCCTCTTCCTGCTCCTCATGGCACCGGCGCTGGCCTACTGGCCGGCCTTGTTGCTTCAGACCCTGGCTTCAATGCCTCGGTTTGGAGTAGGGCGCAGCATCGCCGCCTTCCCCCTCCTCTTCACCACTCACGTCCTCTACGGTCTCGGTTTCTGGCGCGGATTGTTCACCCGCGCGGATCGTTCCCAACCCGTCAGGACGGAAGTGGGGATCGAACGCATGACGCCCTAACGTGTCGACCAACTTGGGGAGGAGGCTGGCAGTTCGCGCCCGCCCCGCTTCGGCGCTGGCTTGCCACTGGGGCAAGTCGATGTTTTAGTCGCCCCTCAATCGCATGAAAAATTCTGTGAAAACTTTGCTCGTCAGTCTGGCCTTGCCGCTCGCACTGTCCGTGGGCATCGGTCCGCTGCGCGCCGCAGAGGCACCGCCCAAGCCCACGGCCGCTCCTCCTGGGGCCAATGCCGCTCCTACCCAAATCAGCCCGGTGCTCAAGCAACTCCGGACGCTCATCGACAAGATCAACAGCAAGCTCACCGCCGGGGTGCGCACTCAGGAAGAACTGGCCGGGGAATTCAAGGAGTTCGACGTGCTGCTCGCCACGCACCAGCAGGAGAAGACCGAGGACGTGGCACAGATTGCCTGGATGAAGGCCATGCTGTACCTGCAAGTCTTTCAAGACATGCCCAAGGGCAAGGCGGTGTTGAAGGGCATCGCGACTGATTTTCCTGCGACCAAGATTGCCGCACAGGTGCCGCCAATCCTGGCCAACATCGAGCGCGTCGAGGCCAAGCAAGAAGCCTCGCGCAAGGCCCTGGAAGCGATGATGCCGGGGAAACCATTTCCAGATTTCAATGAAAAGGATATCTACGGACAGCCGCTCTCCATCGCCAAATACAAGGGCCAGGTGGTGCTGGTGGATTTCTGGGCCACCTGGTGCGGACCATGCATGATGGAATTGCCCAACGTGCTTTCGACCTATGCCAAGTATCGCAGCAAAGGCTTCGACATCCTGGGCATCAGCCTCGACAAGGATGTCGGAGCACTGAAGGACTTCATCAAGCAGAAGCAGATGCCTTGGGCGCAGTATTGTGACGGCCAGGTCTGGGAAAGCAAAATGGCCTTGAATTACGGAGTGATGGGCATTCCCGCGACCTACCTGCTCGATGGGCAGGGCAAGATCATCGGCAAGGACTTGCGCGGCCCCGCCCTCGAAGCCGCCGTGGCCGAAGCGCTGGCGAAGAAGTAACGGGACCCTCAGAGCCTGTCTGAAAATCAGGCGGACGGAGCGCGCCCGTCTCGGGCGCAGAAGCTTGAAAAGGTGGAAGGCGCTGCAAAAATCCACGCCGGCCTCAGTTCGTGCGTCGCTGCGCCCGGGACGAGCGCACTCCGGCCGGGTCTGGTGCCACCGGATTCTGGATTTTCAGACCAGCTCTCAGCGAATATGTCCCCAGTGCCGATGCGGTTTGGCACTGCGGCTCATGCGGGGGGCAAGGAGCGACTTGGTTTCAGGATTCCGATCCGAACCGCTTCCAGACTGAGCACCGCTGTCCCCCCTTCTATAACTAGGCTTGGGCCAGAATTTGGACGTGATCCCCGGAGCAAAGATCCGGCGCAGGTCGAAACCGGCCGTGCACAGAATCCGAACCTCCCTGGATGGCAACTGACTCGGACGAGGTCTCAGTCTCACTCCATACTGCGGCGCACCAGGCTGTCGCGCTGCGCCCAGGCGGGGTCGGCATTCGGGAAATCCAGACTGTAGTGCAACCCCCGGCTCTCCGGACGTTGCAGGGCGCACTCCACGATCAGTTGCGCCACCGTCGCGATGTTCCGCAGTTCGAGCAGATCGCTCGTGACGTTGAAGTCCCAGTAGTACTCCTGAATCTCGGACTGAAGATTGGCCAGCCGGGCGCTGGCCCGTTGGAGCCGCTTGGTCGTGCGGACAATGCCGACATAATCCCACATGAGCCGGCGAATCTCGTCCCAATTATGGGACACGACCACCAGTTCGTCGGCATTGTGCGCCCGCCCTGATTGCCAGGGCGGGAGATCCGCTTCAATGGGCGTGCGTGGGCGTTGCAGAAGTTTCGCGGCCGCGCGGTGGGCGCAGACCAGCGCCTCGAGGAGTGAATTACTGGCCAGGCGGTTCGCTCCGTGCAGACCGGTGCAGGCCACTTCGCCCACCGCGTAAAGGTTTTCAATCCCAGTCTCGCCCTCGAGGTTCGTGACCACGCCGCCGCATTGGTAATGCGCGGCGGGCACCACCGGAATGGCCTCCTTGGTGATGTCGATACCGAGGGCCAAACAGGTCTTGTAGATGTTCGGAAAACGGTCGATGAGGAAGCGGGCCGGCTTGTGCGTGATGTCGAGCAGCACGCAATCCGCGCCGCTGCGCTTCATCTCGCTGTCGATGGCCCGGGCCACGATGTCGCGCGGGGCGAGGGATTTCAACTCATGGTGTTTGTCCATGAACTCCACGCCCTGGATCGTCTTCAAGATGCCCCCTTCACCCCGCACGGCCTCGGTGATGAGGAAAGACTTGGCCTTGGGATGGTAGAGGCAGGTCGGATGGAACTGCATAAACTCCATGTCCGAGATGGCCGCCCCCGCACGATAGGCCATGGCCACGCCATCGCCGGTCGCAATGTCGGGATTGGTCGTGTAGAGGTAAACCTTGCCGCAACCACCGGTGGCCAGCAGCACCACGGACGCGGCGAAGGTCTCCACCGCGCCGGTCTGGTTGTCGAGCACGTACACGCCCAGACAGCGATTCACGCCCGACTGGCCGAGCTTTTTCGTGGTCAGCAGATCGATGGCAAAATGATTCTCGAAGACTTGGATGTTCGGCTGCGCCGCCACGGCGGCGAGGAGGGCGCGTTCGATTTCGCGTCCGGTCACATCCTTGGCGTGAAGGATGCGACGCTTGGAGTGCCCGCCCTCCTTGCCCAGATCGAGTTCGCGATGACCGGCCACTTCGCGCTCGGAGAACTTCATGCCCAAGTCGATGAGTTCCTGCACGCAAGCCGGCCCCTCCTCGATGATGGTGCGAACGACCCGCTCGTGACACAACCCGGCCCCGGCCACGAGGGTGTCGCGGACGTGCATCTCTACCGAGTCCTCCTTGCTGGTGACGGCGGCAATACCGCCCTGGGCGTAGTTGGTGTTGGATTCGGCGCGATGTTTCTTGGTGACGATGGCCACGCGCCCGCGCGGCGCGACCTTGAGCGCGAAGGATAGCCCGGCAATGCCGCTGCCCAGAACGATGTAGTCGAATTGTTTCATGCGTGACCCCGTGGCCCGGGGAACTGGCGGACACAACACGTCAGATTGGCGGGCGAATGGCAAGTCGCATCATGGCAGCCGCATCATGGCGGTTGGGCAGAGAACTGTTGTGATCCGCCGCGCGCGGGTCCGGCATTTCGGAATCGCCATCGTAGGGCGACGGGCCAAGGCGCGGGAACAGACCAGAAAAAAGCCCACGCGCCGGGCGCGTGGGCAGGTCGCAATGGATGCTGAACAAATCAAGCTGACCAACCGGCCCGGTTCTGACGTTTCACATACTGTTCGGCTTCGGGCGCATTGGTGGCGCGCATGTTCGGGCCGTCCCATTCGAGCTTACGGCCCACGCCGACGCGCAGGGCTATGCAACCGAGCAGGATGCTTTCCGTGAGATAGGCGGCGACGTCGAAGTTCGAGTAGGCGGCCGGGCCGCCGTTCATGGCCGCAAACCATTCCTGGTCGTGGCCCGGCGAGCGCAGGATGGTCTTGGGCACCGCCAGGCAGGCCTCGTGCTTGTCGCCCTGCTGATAAGCCTTTTCCCCGTTGAGGATGACTTGGAAACGCGCGCCGTAATCGTCGCCGGCGAAAAGCTTGCCCTTGTCGCCAATGACGAGGCAGCCGCTGGTCGGGAGTTCGTCGCGCTGGGACACGATCTCGCGGGTCACGTCGGCGCTCGGGCGCAACGGCGAGATGAAGTTGGCCGACTTGCGGTCGGGATTGCCGTCGTACCACCAAAACTTGCAAGGGGGCAGTCCGTCGCGCTCGGGGAAGTCGAAGCGGATGCGCGTGGTGAGCGGAAAGGTTTCCGGATAAATGCGCGAGGCCACTTCCAACTCCACGGCCGTCGGGTAGCCGAGCTTCAGGGCGCGGAAAGGCATGTTCACCGTGTGGCAGGCCATGTCGCCGAGGGCGCCGGTGCCGAAATCGTACCAACCGCGCCAGGCGAAGTTGTGGTAAACGCTCTTCTTGAACGGACGCATCGCCGCCGGCCCCAGCCAGAGATCCCAATCCAGGTTCGCCGGCACGGGATCGGAACCGGAAGGTCGCATCAAGCCCTGCGGCCAGATGGGGCGATTGGACCAGACGTGCAGTTCGCGCGGCGCACCGATGATGCCGGCATCGATGACCTCCACGGCGCGGCGCAAGCCGTCATTGGCGCTGCCCTGGTTGCCCATCTGTGTGGCCAGCTTGTTCTCCTTGGCCAGGCGGCGCATCTCGCGCGCTTCCCACACCGTCTGGGTGAGAGGCTTTTGACAGTAAATGTGTTTGCCCATCTTCATGGCCGTGATGCCGACCAGGCCGTGCATGTGGTCAGGCGTGGAAACGGTCACGGCGTCGATGGACTTGCCGACCTCGTCGAACATCTTGCGCCAGTCCTTGAAGAGCTTCGCGTCGTAGGTGCGGTTGGCCTTGGTGGCCTTGTCCCGGAACGACTTGTCCTTGCCGGTCAGGGTGTTGGAGTCCACGTCGCAGAGCGCGACAATGTTGCCCCCGAGGTTGAAGGCGCTGTTGGAGTCGCTGTCGCCTTTTCCGCCCACGCCGATGCAGGCAATGTTGATCTTGCTGTTGGCGTTCTGCGTCTTCGCGATGAAGGGCGCACCTAGAATCACCCCGCCCGTGAGCAGCGAGGATGATTTGATGAAGTCACGACGTGACCCGTAATGGAAAGTTTGCTTTGGCATGGGCCGTTCGTACGCCTGCGGCCCGGAGAGGACAAGGACATTTTGCAAAAGACCACGGCGGCGGGGCTTCTTGAAGTTGCGGCTATCCGAAAGCGGTGCTCAAGCGACCGCACTCCAAACGCTTCGCGCGGCACGAGGCGTCGGCCTTGGCACGCCAGCGTTTGGAGTGCGAAGGCTTTCTGACCGTGGGTCCGGCACCTCACACCGATTTGAGCGCGCCGATCACGGGCAGACGCGCGGCCCGGATCGCCGGGGGCAGACTGCCGACCACGCCCACGGTCAAGGCGAAGACCAACCCCTTGAGCAAATCGGGCGGGGTGATTTGGAATTGAAAAACCACTTCGCTGAAGGTGTTGAAGTTCATCGTCCCAAAGCGCACGCCCCAGCCCAGGCAGATCGCCTGCGCCAGCAAGGCCAGCCCGCAACCCAGCAACCCGCCGACCACGGCCAGCATCGCGCCCTCGGCGATGAAGCAGCCCAGCACAGTGCGCCGACGGAAGCCCAGCACGCGCAAGGTGCCGATTTCGCGCGTGCGCGAGGCGATGCTCGCATACATCGTGTTCATGGCCGCGAACACCGCCCCGATGGACATGGCGGCGGCGAGCACCGTGCCCATGAAGCGGATCGGCTTCGCGGTCATGGTCTGCGCACTGTAATAGGCCACCTCGGAATCGACGCGCAGGGGCAGGCGCTTGTCCGATTCAATGCGCTGCCGCAAGGCCGCCGCGTCGTTGGTGTTTGCGACGCGCAGGAGCAGGCTGGAGAAAGCGTCCCGGTCGAAGATCGAGCGCGCTTCATCGGCGTCCATCCACATCTCGGAATCAAAGGCGCTGTTGCCGCCCTCGAACCATCCGACCACGGTCATCTCATGCGGGCCAGTCTTGAACTTCTGTCCGACCGCACATTGGGCGAAGCGCTCGGCCATTTTGCGGCTCACGACGGTCTCGCGATGGCCGGGCGAGAACCAGCGCCCCGCCACCAGCTTCACTTGCGGACGGAGCGCAATCCCCTGCCCCGTCACGCCGCGCATGGAGACATTGGCCGAACCCCCGTCCCGGCGCGGGAGGTTGATCAGAATGACCAGGTCGGCGGAGATGAGCGGCTGACCCTGGGCGTCGCGCTCGATTTGCGGGAAGAACTGGATTTGCTGGAACTGCTGGCGGGTGACGATGCTGCTGGATTCGGCGGTGGAGCCTTTGCGGACAATCATCAAGTTGCGCGGATCGCCGGTGTTCTGACTGGAGCGCACCAACCCGCCGGCCATGGCCTGCATGAGCACATACACGGTGACGACCAGGGCCACGCTGAAGGTGGTCGCGATGGTGGCCCGCCAGCGGACGAAGACGTTGCGAAGATTGTATTGGAAGGCGAGAGGCATTTAGAAAATCCAAATTCCAAATTCCAAATCCCAAATAAACTCCAATCTCCAATCTCCAAATCCCAATCGCCTGCCATGCCGGCCCGCCGGTTTGGAATTTGATTTTTGGAATTTGTTTGGGATTTGGATTTTGGGATTTGGGATTTTCATTCAGTCCAGTGACTTCAATCCTTGCACCACGCTCATCCGCATCACCGACAAGGAGGGCATGAGACTCGAGAGAATGCCCAAGCCGGCGGCCACCACGGTGGTCACACCGAGGATCTCAGGCGTGACCTCCAGCGCGGTAATCATGCCGTTGGTCAGCTTCGGGATGTCGCCGAAAGTGAACAGGCAGTAGCCGCCGCCGATGCCAAGCAGCGCCCCCGCCGCCGCCAGACCAAAGCTCTCGGCGAGGATGAAGGCGAACAGCTCGCGCCGCCGGTAGCCGATGGCCTTGAGGATGGCCAGCTCGCGGAAACGCTCGCGCACCGCCATGCTCATGGTGCTGGCCGTGACCAGCAGGAGCGTAAAGACCACCGCCGACGAGATGAGCGAGACGAGCAGCCGGATGTTGCCCCACATGGAGATGAATCCGAGTTGGAAGGCGCGCTCCGTCTCGGCCCGCACTTCCGCCGAGGTGTTGAGGAAGGCCTGGTTGATCGCCTCGATGACCGCCGGCATGTCGTCCGCCGCCCGCACCTTGATCCACCACATGCCGACCTGACCGGACTGCCCGCTGGACTCGTCGAGGTAATCCTGGCGGAAGAACATGTTCCGATCATCCTGCGAACCGGCGTAGATGCCGACCAGTTTGAACTCGAGCGTGACGGGATAAACCGTGCTCTCCATGACAATCCGGTCGCCGACCTTGAGGCCGTATTTGTCCGCGCTGACCTTGCCCAGCACGCAGCCGGTACGCTCGGACTGAAAGGCGGCGTAAGCTTCTTCCGTCATTTTGGCGTCGCCGAAAACCGCGCGCAACTTCGTCGGATCGAGCGCAAACTGGGCAAAGCTCATGCTCTCCTCATTCTTGTACTTGCCGCCGAACCAGGTGAAGGGCGTGACCGCCGCCACCCCGGGAATGCGCTCAATGATGGGCCGCTGTCGGGCGGGCAGGAGGTTGGCAATGGAGATTTTGTTCCGCACCGCCACGCGCAGCTCCGCGCCGGCGCTCTCCGGCGGATGCGTGACCAGGCGCAGGAACACCATCAGGAACAAGAGCAGAAACAGGCTCACCGCCACGCTGAGAATGGAGAGCGCGGCCCGGCGTTTGTTCCGCAGCGCGTTCTTGGCGATGAAGGAGGCGAAAGTCATGGGGCCAATGAGAAATGACGAATGACGAATGACGAATGACGAATGGAAACCGACGAGCGAAAGGTGCCCTCCCCTTTTGTCATTCGTCATTCTGCATTCGTCATTCATAACCCTCTCACTCTTTCACCAGCTCTCCCTTCTCCAGATGAATCGTCCGCGAGCCAAAGGCAGCGGCCTTCGGATCGTGCGTGACCATGATGACGGTCTTGCCGAGCTGGCCGCTCAGGCTCTTCAAAATATTCATCACCTCGGTGGCCGACTGGTGATCCAGGTTGCCCGTCGGCTCGTCAGCCACGATGAGCGCGGGGTCGGTCACGAGCGCGCGGGCGATGGCCACGCGCTGTTCCTGCCCGCCGGACAACTGCCGAGGCAGATGTTTCATGCGATCCTTCAACCCGACCAGCGAGAGCGCATTCTCGACCTGCTCGCGCCGTTCACGCCGGTTTAACTTGGTCAACAGCAAGGGCAGCTCCACGTTTTCAAAGGCGGTCAGCACGGGAATCAAATTGAAGGTCTGGAAGACGAAGCCCACGTTCTGGTTCCGCCAGTCGGCCAGGTCGGATTCATTGAGCAGCGGCACGTTCACGCCCTGCACACGGCAGGTGCCGCTGGTCGGGCGATCCACCCCGGCAATGATGTGCAGCAAGGTGGATTTGCCTGAGCCGCTCGGTCCCATGAGCGCGAGGAATTCGCCCGGTGCGATGTCCACCGACACGTTGTCCAGCGCGGTGACTTTGATCTCCCCCTGCAAATAGGTTTTGGTCAGATCCCGGATTTCAACAATGGATGCCTCAGCCATGACGCGCCGTTGATAAGGGACGCCGGCCATGCTGTCCACGGCGATAGCGGGAAAGCACGCGGCCGGGCCGGAAGTCCAGGTCGAGGGGAACCCCGCGCAGCGCGGCCTACTTTTTGGGGGCGAGCATCCGGCGCACGGCGGCTTCGAGAGCGGCGCTGTGCTTTTTCCGGCCCTCGACCGTGGCCCAGGCGGCGGTCGAGCCGGAGGATTCAGCGAGAGTTCCAGTGAGGCCGCTGACGTTGGCCGCAGAGACGGAAGTGCCGGCGACGGAGTATTGCTGATCGCCGAAAGTGATGATGCTGCCGCCGGGGGCGATCACATCCACGGAGGCGGCGCGGTTGGCGTAGTTCGCAAGGTTGCCGGAGCGATCGCTGGCCGTGACGGAAATGACTTCGGGATAACTCGCCGGGTAGGTCTCGGTCTGGACGGGGGTGTTGCCGGCGGAGGCGATGAAGACCACGCCCTGGTTGTGCGCACTGATGATGGTGTTGTGCATGAACGAGCTGTCGCCTTCGCCACCCAGGCTCAGATTCACAATCATCGCGCCGCCATTCACGGCCTTGTAGATGCCGTTGGCGATATCGAAGGTGGTGGTTTGCTCGCCGCCCTCGGAATACACGTTCACCGGCAGGAGGCGCACGGTGGTGGACTTGTCGTCGCTATTGGCGGCCACGGCGCGGAGCAGTGTTTCGGCCATGGAAGTGCCGTGGGTGGGCGCACCGCCACTCGTGGTGTCGCTGACGGCGGTGCCGGGAAGCAGAAATTCGGAGAAGCGACCTTCCTTGGGCTGCACCGCCGTGTCCACCAGTCCGATGACCACGTATTGGCCGTCGGGCGACGCTTTGGGCGAAAGGCCCAACGGGCCACCTGGCGTGCCCAGGGGCCGCGAGCCTTCCGGACGGGAGACGTAATAATTATTGTCCACGCTCTCCACGGCGGGATTGCTGGCGAGATCGGTGCGCGCTGACTGCGCTGACGCATCATCATCGAAGCTCAGCCGGTAGGTGTTCTGGCCCTCGGCGCGGCCCACGATTTTGGCACCCAGCTTTTTCGCCAGGGCCTCGATGCTTTCCCCCGGCTTCAGCGTCACGATGAGTTCGTTGCCGATGAGACCCTTGTTTGACTTGGCCTCGGCGGCCTCGGCAGCGGGTTGAATGGCCTGGGTGGCCTGGTTGCGGGAACTGCGAAAGACATAGAGCCGGGCCGGGCCGTTGGTCTCGGGAATAAGCGCGTAGCTGTAATCGCCGAGCAAGCGGCGCAGCGCGTCGCCGGGAGCCTTGCCGGTGAAGCGGGCCGGGATCCGGTTGGTGATGCCGGGGTCGAGATAAATGTGCCAGCCGCTGGAGCGGGCCACGCGCTGCAAGAGCTGCGGCACGGTCCAGGTCTCGATGCGGGCCTCGACGATGTCACGCTCGGCATCCCATTTAAGCAGGTCGGCGGAGAATGCGGCGGGAGTGGCCGTGATCCAAATCGTGATCGCCAGACTGAGTTGCTTCTGCCAGTGCTTCATGCGCGCGCAATATAACGAAAGGAAACCCCAGCGCGACAGAAAGGTTGCTGACCGCACCTGCGGCCCGTGGTCGAAAGCGGAAGCGAGGCCTGCGCCGGCCCTCCGCACTCCGGCTCGGTGCGGTCCTGGGGCTGCTCATCGGCCGGGGTGTTCAGCCCGCGCGAATCTTGGGCGGAGCGTTTAGTCCTGGGAGCAAACCCGTTGCTGGGCCAACCGGCGGAAGGAGATGGTGCGCGGTACAGGGTTCGAACCTGTGACCCCTACCGTGTCAAGGTAATGCTCTACCACTGAGCTAACCGCGCACTGAAAAACGGGAGCGCATTTCGCCAAAGCCCCGCCTCGAAGGCAAGCGTAGAAATGTCATTTATGGATCGGCGAGGAGCGCCTTGAAAGAATCGCCGCCACCATCCTTGCCTCGTCCGTGGGGTCGGATTGAAAGGCTGTTCTGCGGCGGACCAGTTCCCAGGCCTGGCCGGTTTTCGATTGCTCCGGCTTTCGCCACGGGCTTATAGAATGAGCACCGTCAGGAAAACCGTGCGCAAACTCTTACATCGCGTGACTGACCGCCTGAAACACTCCGGCGAGGGTGCGATCATCCCGGCGGACGAACCGCTCCGCATCGCCGCCGTCCGGCGCTACGACATTCTCGACACGCTGCCCGAGGCGGTCTTTGACGATTTGACCAAGCTGGCGGGAAACATCTGCGCCATGCCAGTGTCCCTGCTCGTGCTGGTGGACGAGCACCGCCTCTGGTTCAAGAGCAAGATCGGGGTCGAACTTTCCGAGGTGATGCGGGACGCGGCCCCCTGCGGCTACGCCATCCTCGGCGAGGAGTTGCTGGTGGTGGAGAACCTGCACCGCGATCCGCGCTTTGCGAAATCTCCGCTGGTCAAGGGCGGGCCGCAGTTGCGCTTCTACGCCACGACGCCGCTCCTCACCTCGGATGGCTTCCGCATCGGGACGCTCTGCGTGGCCGACCGGCGCCAGCGGCGGCTCTCGGCCCAACAACGCGAGGCCCTGCGCATCCTGGCCCACCAGGTCATGGCGCAACTGGAACTGCGGCGGCATCTCGTCGAACTGGAACGCAGCCTCTTCGAGCACCGCCAAACCCAGGCTGCGCTCAAAAACTCCGAGCTGTTTTACCAGACACTCGTTGAGTCGTTGCCCCAGAACATCCTGCGCAAGGACACGCAGGGCCGGTTCGTCTTCGTGAACCAAAAGTTCTGCGCCACTCTCGGCCAGCCTTTGAGCGAAGTGATCGGCAAGACGGACCGCGATTTTTTCCCGGCCCACCTGGCCGACAAGTATCACCGCGACGACTTGCGCGTCATGGCCACGCGCGATCCCGTGGACACCATCGAGGCGAACCAGACCCCGCAAGGCGATCGCATCTACGTCCACGTCATCAAGACACCGCTCTACGATGCGGCCGGCAACGTGGTGGGCATCCAGGGAATTTTCTGGGACGTGACCGAGCGGCGGAAGACCGAGGAAGCCCTGGCCTACGAGCGCGACCTGCTGCGCGCCTTGCTGGATAACATTCCCGACCGGATATATTTCAAGGATCTGCAGTCACGTTTCCTGCGCATCAGCCTTTCGATGGCTCGTCGCCTGGGGGTGGGCAACCCGGAGGACGTGGTGGGCAAGACGGATTTTGATTTCTACCCCAAGACCATGGCCTCGGAGTTTTTCGCCGACGAGCAGCGCATCGTCCAGACCGGGCAGCCATTGATCAACAAACTGGAGCGCATCGTGGACCGGGACGGCCGCGAGAGCTGGGCCTCGGTCACCAAGGTGCCGCTCTACAACAAGTCCGGCACCGTCACCGGCATCATCGGCATCTCGCGCGACGTGACCAAACTGAAGGAGGCCGAGTCCGCCCTGGAGCACGCCCGCGACGCGGCGCTGGAGACGGCGCGGGTCAAATCCGAATTCCTGGCCAACATGAGCCACGAGATTCGCACGCCGATGAACGCCATCACCGGCATGACCGACCTGCTGGCCGACACCCGGCTCGACGAGGAGCAGCGTGAATTCGTGGAGACCGTGCGGGGCAGCACCGACACGCTGCTCAACATCATCAACGACATTCTGGATTTCTCGAAGATCGAAGCGGGCAAGCTGACCATTGAGACGATTGACTTCGACCTGCGCGAAACCATCGAGGACACGGCCGAGATGCTCGCGCAGCGCGCCCAGAGCAAGGGCGTGGAACTGCTCCATACCATCGAGTCCAACGTGCCGACCCGGCTGCGCGGCGACCCGCACCGCATCCGCCAGGTGCTGGCCAACCTGGTGAGCAATGCGGCCAAATTCACGGAGCGCGGGGAGATTGCCATCCGGGTTTCACTCCGAGGCGAAACGGAGGCGGGGGCCCGCATCCGCGTCGCGGTGTGCGACACCGGCATCGGCATCGGGGCCAAGGCTCTGCCGCTCATTTTCCAGGCCTTCACCCAGGCCGACGGCTCCACCACGCGCCGTTACGGCGGCACCGGGCTGGGCCTCACCATTTCCAAGCAGCTCGTGGAAATGATGCAGGGGCAGATTGGTGTCGAAAGCAAACCCGCCCAGGGTTCGACCTTTTGGTTCGAGCTGCCGCTGGCCAGACAACCCGCGCCGGAACCCACCGAGGCCGCCCCGGATTTTCAAAACCTTCGCGTGCTGGTCGTGGACGACAACGCCACCAGCCGCGAGTCCTTGCAACAGCAGTTGGGCCGATGGCGGTTGCGGAGCGCGACCGCGAGCGACGCGCCCGAGGCCTTGAGCCAGCTCCGCTCCGCCGCCGCCGAAAACGATCCCTTCACCGTCGCCCTGCTCGACCTGCAGATGCCGGGCATGGACGGGTTGACCCTGGCCGGCGCCATCCGCCACGATCCGGCGCTGACCCGGACCGGCGTGATCATTCTCGCCCCTTTCGGCCAGCGGCTCGATGCCGACCTGATGCACGAGGCCGGTGTCAGCCAGTGCCTGATCAAGCCGGTGAAACAATCGCGCCTGCTGGATTCGCTGGTCAACACCACGCACGCCCCCGTGGCTTCCGCTCCACCCCACACGCCGCGCGCCGAGGCGGGGCCGCCCCAGATGAGGCCGGCCGTGCAGCCATTACGAATCCTGCTCGCAGAAGACAACGCCGTGAACCAAAAGCTGGCCCTGCGCCAGTTGCAGAAGCTCGGCTATGCCGCCCACGCCGTGGGCAATGGCGCGGAAGTGCTGCAAGAAGTTGAACGCTTCGGCTTCGACGTCATTCTCATGGACTGCCAGATGCCGGAGATGGACGGCTACGAAGTCACGATCCGACTGCGTGAATTTGAGAAACGCAATGCCGGTCGGCGCACGCCCGCCTACATCATTGCCGTCACGGCGCACGCCATGGACGGCGACCGCGAGCGGTGTCTGAGCGCGGGCATGAACGATTACCTGACCAAACCGCTGCACATCGCGCAGCTCGAGACCGCACTCCTCCGCGCCACGCGCCGACGCCCAGTCACGGCCCCGGTCGAGGCCACGCTCGACCCGGTGAGCATCGCGAGCTTGAAGGAATTGCGTGAGCCGGGCCAGCCTGACCCACTGGTGGAACTGGTGGGCCTCTTTAATCGCGAGGCCGAGGCCTGCACCGACCGCATGGAGAAAGGGCTGGCGAGTCGTGACCCCGAGATCACCGCGCGCGCCGCGCATTCGCTCAAGGGTAGTTCCAGCAACCTCGGCGCAGTCCGACTTGCTTCCCTCTGCGCCTCCGTGGAAAAAAACTCCAAGGCGGGCGACTGGAGTCCGGTCGGCGATCAACTTCGCGAGATCAAGACCGAGTTGGGCCGCGTGCGGCAGATGCTCCAGGCTGAGATTCAGCCCGAGTGACGCGCTGGATCAGAACCGGCCGGGTGGCCCCGGCCGAGTCCTTGCCCAGACAGTTTCCATCTGAAAAGCGAAACGCCGCCCCGGATTCGGGGCGGCGCAGTCCTGAAACCTTCTGCGATCCTCGGTTTACTACTTGAGCAAACCCACCAGCACCGCGCCCGCTTCCTGCCGGGGAGAGAGCGCCTTGCGCAAATCCTCCTGGGCCTTATCCAAGGCCGTCTCCTTGGACTTGCGCGCCTCGCGCACCTTGGACAGTTTGGCCTTCACTTCCTCTGCCGGCGCCTTGTCCTCCAGCGCCTTGGTGAGTTCCTCGACTTCGGGGCTGGGCTGGGCACCACCCCGATTGCGATTGCCGCCCTGGTCCGCGTTTCCTGCGGGAGCCGCACCGCCCGCACCGCCGCGTCCACCGCGTCCACCACCAAAACCACCAAAGCCCGCCCCCATGCGCGCCTCGCGCTGGGCATCCATCACCTTGCCGACGAGCGGTTCGATCTTCTTCCAATCGTCATCACTCTTAACCTCAATGCGCTCACGGTAGCGATCCATCTGCTGCTGCCGGAACTGGGCGGGGTCGCCCTGCGCCGAAGCGCTATTCGTGAAGAAACCGATCGCGGCCACCGCGGCGGACAAGGCGAGCCATTGCTGCATTTTATTTTTCATATTGAATTTGGGTGTTGTGAGGCCAAGACCCGCCCGCCGTCGCTCAAGTTACAAAAGTTTTCCGCCCCCGGTCCGCTTGGCCTCCACCCTCAACTTTCAAACTATTCGGGCGAAGGCGTGTCTCCATTCAACCCACGGGCACTGCGGTCTGCGAGTCCGGCTCACGCCTTCACACGAGCACCTGTTCCACCACACGCCCATGCACGTCGGTCAGGCGGCGGTTGATGCCGTTGTGGTAGAAGGTCAGCCGTTCGTGATCGAGGCCGAGCAGGTGCAGAATGGTGGCGTGAAAGTCCGGGATGGTGACCTTGTTCTCGGCCACGAAATAGCCCACTTCGTCGGTCGCGCCGTGGCGGTAGCCCTTCTTCACGCCCGCGCCGGCCAGGAAACAGGTGAAGGCGGTGGGGTGATGATCGCGGCCCGGTGAATCAATCCCCTGCGTGGCCGGCCCGCGCCCGAACTCGGTGTTCCAGATGACGAGCGTGTCTTCCAACAGGCCGCGTTGCTTGAGGTCCTGGAGGAGCGCAGCCACGGGGCGGTCCATGGTGGCGGCCTGGGTGTCGTGGTTCTGCTTCAGGTTTTCGTGGCCGTCCCAATTGATGCGCGGGCTGCCGAAGGCGCCGCCATTGAACACCTGCACGAAGCGCACGCCGCGTTCGAGGAGGCGACGGGCCATGAGGCAATTGCGCGCGAAACCCTTGTTCGCGTCGTCGTCGAGTCCGTAGAGCTTTTTGGTGGCGGCGGATTCGCCGTCGAGTTTGGTCGCCTCGGGAATGCTGGCCTGCATGCGCGCGGCTAGTTCGTAGGAGCGCAGGCGCGCGGCGAAAGCGCCGTCGCCCGGATGCGCGTCGGCAAACTCGCGGTTCATCTCGGCGAGCAGCTTCATGTCCGCCGAGCGCGTGGCCGGGGCGATGTTGGTCGGCGTGTTGAGATCAACGATTGGTTCGTGGGAATTGGTGCGGAAAGGAACGCCCTGGTGGTTCGCCGGGAGAAAGCCCGAGGTCCAGTTGATGGAACCGCCGGCCATGAGTCCGCGCGGGTCGGGCAGCACGACGAAGGCGGGCAGGTTCTCGTTCTCCGTGCCCAGCCCGTAACTCAGCCATGCGCCCATGCTCGGAAAACCGTTCATGGTGAAGCCGCTGTTCATCTGGAAGGTCGCGGGCGTGTGGTTGTTGCTCTTGGCGAACATGGAGTGGATGAAGCACACGTCATCGACGCAGGAGGCGAGATGCGGCAGCAGACTGCTGACCCACGCGCCGGACTGGCCGTGCTGGCGAAATTCGTAGGGGCTTTTCATCACCTTCCCCGGCTGGCCGAAGAAGCCGAGGTTCTCGCCTTTGCCTTCGAGCGTCTGGCCGTGGAGCTTCTCCAACTCCGGCTTGTAATCGAACGTATCGAGATGGCTGACGCCGCCGCAGCAGAAGATTTGGAGGACGCGCTTGGCCTTGGGCGGAAAGTGCGCAGGTCTCGCGGAGGAAATCACAGCCGACGACGCGGCGCGCGTTTGCTCGCGGTTCAACATCCACGCCAGCGCAATGCCGCCGAGGCCACCCGCGGTGTTCCACAGGAAATGTCGGCGTGAGAGCAGCGACGTGGCGAGTGGCTGCGCCGGTGAAGGCGCGGCTGTCTCTTCTTCAAACCGCCGTGTCGCTGCGGCGGCTACGCGAAGGGCGTATTCACCTGACATAAGCAAACTCCGTGGCATTAAGCAGCGCGCAGCAGACGTACGGCAGTCCGCACCCCTTCGCCGCCGGTGTGGCGCATTTCAGTTCTTCGCTCTCGACCTCGAGGTCGAGAGTCTGTCGTACAGAAGCGTTCACAGTTTTTCCGAGCCGTTAAATTTAGGCTGAACTTTCTCTTCCCAGATTTTCAACAAAGTTGGCTTTCTTTGCTCAAATTCCTTTCGTTTGACCCTGACTTCTTTGGCGGTGAGTCCGGAGACATCAACAAATGTTTCGAGAATCTCCGGCCATCGAAGGCCTCTTTCGGCGAGGTAATGCATCCCGAACGCGTACGCATCAGCCTCAAATTCCGGGTTGTTTTCCGCGCTAAAATAGACCGGCAAATTCTGGGTGTAATGCTTCAGCTCATGCAGAAGGCGCGAATCCCGGACCATGATCTCTTCATTATTCCTGGGCAGGATAAGGATGGCGTACTGTTTCTTGGACTGGTTGGTTCCATAAATCCTGGTCTGCAAACTGGCAAAAAAGTATTCCAAATCTCCATACGACAACCGTTGTTTGCGCTGCTCGCGCGAGGCGGAGTTTATCCGGCTCAGAAGCTGGTCTTTGAGTTCCTCCAACTGTTCTCGATACAGATAAAAATAGGCGAACTTGTTCCGGGCGTTCTCTTCATTGGACAGAAGGCCCTGCATCAATTCCTCTGGAATCAGGAAAGTCTTGATGCGAGCCAGTTCCGAGAAGGACAACTTGAGTTCTCGCACCGCAAAAGCCTGAGCTTCTGGCGATAATTCTTCGCGTAGATTGATCGCCAAAACTTGGTTAAGAGTTTCATCAACGAATGACGGGCGGCCTTGGGGTAACGGGCCGGCCGCCATGACGGTTGCTGCCACCAGCGCTGCCTGAACACTCAACACCAAATAACGACGGCGTGAAAGCAGCGTGCCGCCAGCGACTTTCTGGCGGTTAGGCGCGGGCATTGGAGGGCCGGCGGAACGTCGGCGGCACGTTTCACTGAACATAGACAAACTCCGTGGAGTTGAGCAGCGCCCAGCAAAGGTGCGGAAGGCCGCGCGCCTTCGCCACCGCCACCCCGCGTTTCAATTCGTCGCGGGTCGCGTCACGACCGAGCGCATGGCGATAAGCGGCGCGGATGGCCTCCGGCAGATTCTCATTTGCTGCAGCCAGCGTGCGTGCGGCCAGCCTGTCCGCCTGCCGTTGCACGAACGAATTATTCATCAGCGCCAAGGCCTGGAGCGGCGTGGTCGTCACGCCCCGCCGGGGAGTCTTCACGGAAGGATCGGGACAGTCGAACGCATCGAGCAGCGGTTCTTTGCCGGAGTTCACATTCATGCGATAGACGGTGCGGCGGTTGAACTCGGGGCCGATCTTGTCCACAGGCAGATACGCATTGGCAGGAAACTTCAGAACCTCGAACGGGCGGTAACTCGGGCCGCCAGCCTGCAAGTTGATCTCCCCGCTGACCATCAGCATCGCGTCGCGCAATGTCTCCGCCTCCAGGCGGCGCGGCGGAAAGCGCCAGAGAAGCTGATTGTCAGCATCGAGAACGGCGGCGCGGCGAAAAGTTTCAGGACGGGGAACGCTCCCCTGCCGATAGGCCGCTGAGTTGACGATCAAGCGGTGCAAGGCCTTGACACTCCAGCCGTGGTCGATGAATTGCGTCGCGAGCCAGTCGAGTAACTCCGGGTGGCTGGGCGTGGCACCGCTTACGCCAAAGTCGTTGGGTGTCGAGACGAGACCCTGGCCGAAATGGAGATGCCAGACGCGATTGACCATGACACGCGCCGGCAGCGGATTGCGCCGGTCACTCAGCCAATCGGCGAAGCGCACCCGGCGCTGCGCCTCCGGGGCATCGGCGGGCAGTCCGAAGTCAGGCTCCAGATCGACGATGACTGAAAGCGCGCCCGGGGTGACAATTTCATCCGGCGACTTCACATCGCCGCGCTTGAGCCGGCGCGTCGGCGCGGGTTGGACGCGCGTGCCGACATAAGAAACAGGCAGGGGTGGAATCGCTTTCAACTCGCCCTTGGTCCGAGCGAGTTGAGCCAGCGCAGCTTCACGATGAAGCCGTTGCACTTCGGTCAGACTTGCGAGCATCTCCTCGCGCGACACCACGAATCCGCCCGAGCGAAAGGAAGCCTGAACCTCGGCAACGCTCAAAGCCCGGTCGAACAAGGACGCCTGTTTGATTTCACCCCGCAGATACGGTTTGCCACCGCCCTGGTGGCGCAGGCCCAACAGGACATGCGACTGGCCCGCCTTGTATGTCTGCAACGGCCCGCCGGGCGTGTAGGGCTGGCCGTATGGTTCACCATTACGAAAGACGGCCACGCTGTGGTCGGCACGATAAACGACGGCGACGTGCATCAACTCACCCGGCGACGCGTTCTCTTCCGGCGCGTCGAGATCCTTGGTGCGCTGGAAGCCGCTGCTCCCGGCGGTCCACTTCCGCGACTGGCGTTCACCGAACACGATGGCGTCGAACACGCTGCCATCCTTGTTCTCAATCGAGATGGCCGCGCCACCACCTTGCCTCAAGTCAGCCAACGTGACCCAGGCTTCGAGTGTTTTCTCGCGGAGGTCGCTTGGCAGGGGCGAGGTTTGGAAGAAATCGCCATCCTGAATCAGACGCAACCGCCCATTGGTAACGCTCGCGCCGCCCTTGAGTTGGCCCGGCATCACGGCGTTGGTCGCACCGTCAAACTTCCAGCACACCATCGGCTGCGGCGCAGGAGCATTCGTGCCCAAATGCGGCTGGTGCCGGACGGCGGCGGTCTGGTAAGCCTCGGTTTCGATGCGCGCCACAGCCGACTCCGCTTCGGATTGTTCGCTCTTGAGCTTCGCCGTGCGGGCTTCCCGTTCCTTGAGTTCAGCGGGCGTGGCGAGAGAACGCTCGCCGTGTTTCACCCCCTCGAAGACCGACTTGATGCGGTAGTACTCCTCATGGGAAATCGGATCAAACTTGTGCGAGTGGCAGCGGGCGCAATTGATGGTGAGGCCGAGAAAGGTCTGACCCACCACGCTGATCAAATCCTCCAACTCCTCTTCGCGAGTGATGGCTTTCTGGGTCGCATTGGCCTGGCTGTTGCCCGCTTCGTCCCACGGACCGCAGACCAGGAGGCTCGCGCCGATGATGGAATCCGCCGTCACCGATTCGACCGCATCGCCGGCAATTTGCTCGCGCATGAAACGGTTGTATGGTTTGTCCTCGTTGAAACTCTTGATGACGTAATCGCGGTAGTGCCAGGCACGGTCGCGAAGCTTGTCATACTCAAAGCCCTGGCTCTCGGTGTAGCGAGCCGCATCCAGCCAGTGCCGGCCCCAGCGCTCACCATAACGGGGCGAGGCCAGCAATCGCTCCACCAGCCTCGCATAAGCGTCCGGCGACTTGTCCTCCGCGAACTGTTCGATCTCCGCCGGAGCCGGGGGCAACCCAACAAGATCAAACGTCAACCGACGGATGAGCGTGGCGCGGTCGGCAGGAGGCGCGAGCGCGAGACCATTGGTGAGCAGCCGGGCGTGGATGAACTGGTCGATACGGTTGGTGACGGATACGGCCAAACTGCGCAAGGGTTGCAAAGACCAATGCGAACTGCGCGCGGATTTAGCAACCCCATCAGGCCATTGCGCACCGTGATCAATCCAGGACCGCAATAAGCCAACCTGCTCGGCAGACAATCGTTCGCCCTTGGCCGGCATCACGTTTTCCGAATCGAGTCCGGCCACCAGGTGAATCAGCCGGCTCTCGTGGCTCCGACCTGGCACGATGACGGCTCCGCCATCGCCGCCCTTGAGCGCGGCGGATTTCAGGTCCAGGCGCAATCCAGCTTTCTGCTTCTCGACCCCGTGGCAGGAATCGCAGTGCCGGGTGAAGAGGGGTTGAATGTCTCGGATGAAATCGGCTGGCCCAGAAGCAGGAGGCGGCAGCTTGGAAAGATCCGGGGGGGCGGCGGCCTCAAGCGAGGGCAGGAACCACAGGACACAGCCGAGCATCAATAGAATGTTCGTCTGCTTCCGCCATGGCCGCGCGCGATTCATCGAAGCTTCGCCCCTAGGATTGCGAGCAGAGTGGCAAACACCGGGCCGGGCGACAAGCGGTGATTGCCGCGCGACCAGGCCGGCGGGCCGGTCGAGGACGAGGGATTACACCTTGGCCAGCCCCTGCGCGACGCGACGCTGAGTCTCGCGGTATCCGTGCAGGAACAAGTCATTGTCCGCCACCGCCTTCTGGATGAACTGAATGAGCAGCATCATTTCGGAACGGTTGACGACGAGGTGGACGCCGAGTTGGAAAGCCTGCAACGGATTGAAACTAGTGAACGACTCGCCCACGAGGATCAGGGTGGTATGCCGACGGAGATTCATCGGCGCCGTCTGGAGGAAATTCATGCTCCGGTTCTCCGGGGCGGTGTCGGCGGCGAAACACTCCTCAAGGATGACGACTTGATAAGGCACCTGGGTAAAGTTGCTGATGAAGTCACCGTGGGTCGCGGCGATGTGGACCTTGTAGCCCAGTTCGGTCAGCGCCGCGCGGGCCAGCTCCTGCCACTCCGGGGTGCTCAAGCCGAGCAGCGCGGGTTTGTCGGTGGTGGTGAGAAAATCAAAGTTGCCGGACATAATTTAACGCATCTTGATGGTTTGCATGGGCGGAGGCGGAGGCGGCGCCATCGTGCGAGTGGAGGTTTCAATCTTCTCCGCCATTTTCAGCACGAACTCGGTGGTGTTCTCCCCGCGCTTCTTCTTGACGTTGTCGATGCCGCGCTGCACCTGGCCGCGCTTGCTGCAATAGAGAAGGGCGGTGTCTTCCGTGATGAGACCCTTCTCGTAGGCTTCGAGACAGGATTGATCAAAGCTGCGCCAGCCAAAGGTGCAGCTGGCTTCAATGATCTCATGGAAGCTTTTGCCCTCCCCTTCGCCGAAAACAATGCTCTCTTTGGTGCGCAAACTCGAACCCATGATCTCGAGCAAGGCGTGCCGCCCGCCGCCCACTTTCGGCGCGAGGCGCTGGCCGACAATCCACCGGAGCGTGTCGGCCAGGCGGTGCCGGACCTGCTCCTGCTCCTCGGTGTCGAACATGCCGAGAATACGGTTGATGGTCTGGCCCGCGTCAATCGTGTGCAGCGTGCTCATGACCAGATGGCCCGTCTCAGCCGCGTTCAGGGCAATCTCCACCGTGGCCCGGTCGCGCATCTCACCGACGAGAATAATCTTGGGCGCCTGGCGCAAGGCGGCGCGCAGGCCGCTGGAAAAGTTGTCGTAGTCGGAACCCAACTCGCGCTGGTTGATGGTGGCCATCTTCTGCGAATATACGAACTCGACCGGGTCTTCGAGCGTGACGATATGAACCGCCTTGGTGCCGTTGATCTCATCCAACACCGCCGCCAGCGTGGTCGATTTGCCGGAACCGGTGGCCCCGGTCACGAGTACCAGGCCGGTCTTCTCCTTGGCCGGCAGATGGAGAATCTCGGGCAACTGAAGCTCGGCCAAGGTGGCAATCTTGGTGTTCAACTTGCGCAGCACAATCGAGTAAAAGCCGCGCTGGGCAAAGATGTTCACGCGGAATCGGGCCCGGTCGATCACCGAATAGGAGGTGTCGCAGGAACCGGTGCGCAGCAAGTCATCCATCAGGCGGGGATTGCCCCCGATAAGATTGAGGGCCAGCATTTCCGTCTGGAACGGGGTCAGCATTTCGACTGGCGGATCCAGCGGCACTGGCACCAACACGCCGTCGGACTCCACCTGCGGCGGCTTGTCCACGGTAAAAATCAGATCGGACACATTGGCCCGAAAATCGAGCATGGTCCCCAGGATATAATCGAGTTCGTTGCGGCGCATGATTACAGGGCGGCCACTTCGTCATCGAGTGGCGGCGTTGCAAGGAAGGGACGGAACTTTTTCTTGTCGAGGCACTTGTCGTAGGCTTCTTCCGGCGAGACACGCTTCATGCGCAAGTGGTCCATGATGGCGTCATCGAGCGGCACGTTGCCGATCTTCTTACCGACTTGAATCATGCCAGGAAGCTGATGGGTCTTGCCTTCGCGCACCAAGTTCGCGATGGCGGTGGTGAAGACGAGAATTTCCAGCGCGGCCACCCGGCCCTTCTTGTCCACGCGCTTGAAGAGGTTCTGGGCCACCACGCCCTTCAAGGCCTCGGAAAGCGTGGCCCGAATCTTGTTCTGCTGATCGGCCGGAAACACGTCGATGATACGATCCACCGTCTTGGCCGCGCTCTGAGTGTGGAGCGTGCCGAAGACGAGATGCCCCGTGCTGGCCGCAGTGATGGCCAGTTCAATGGTTTCCAAATCGCGCAATTCGCCAACCAAAACAATGTCCGGATCTTCGCGCAACGCACCGCGCAACGCCGAAGCAAAGGAGCGCGTATGAATGCCGACCTCGCGGTGGTTCACCAGACAGCCCTTGCTCTCATGCACGAACTCAATCGGATCCTCGATGGTCAGGATGTGGTCGCGCCGGTTCCGGTTCGCGTAGTCCACCATCGCGGCGAGGGTGGTCGATTTGCCGGAGCCAGTCGGCCCGGTCACGAGCACCAGCCCCTTGTGCAACATGCAGAACTTCTTCAGCACTGGTGGCAGGGGTGCCTCCAACTTTTCAAAGTCCTCGAAGGACAAAACCTTGGACGGAATCTGGCGGAACACCGCTCCGACGCCGTTCTTGTGGTTGTAAAAATTGGCCCGGAAGCGCGACACGCCCGGAATCTCATAGCCGAAATCCACGTCACCAGTCTCTTCGAACTGTTTGATCTTGTACTCCGGCGTGATCTCGTAGAGCATCGCCTTGAGGGTGTCATTCTCGAGCGGCGGGAACTCGACCCGCTGCAACTCGCCGTTGATGCGCAGAATGGGTGGGTTACCGGACGAGAGGTGAACGTCCGAAGCTTTTTGCTCGAACATCAAATTGAAGAAAGCATCAATTTTCGCCATACAATCAGCTACAGCGGCACGATGCAGAAGGAACCTTAGCCGGGAAATGAAGAATGAGCATGAGGCATAAAGCAGGAGACGGGATGGAACGGGACGGAGCGCCGAGCAGCGCGCAGCAAGAGTGCGCCGCCAACGGCCGATCCGCGCGAGGCTCGGCGTTCCGATGAACTCGCTCGCTGCGCAACTCTGCGACCACCTCCGGCGCAAAAATCCCCTGCCCTTCGCCGAGTTCATGCGCGCCGCGCTCTACGATCCGGTGCACGGCTACTACGCGCGGGCCGAGGGCCAGATTGGGAAGCACGGCGACTTCATGACCAGTGTCAGTGTCGGGTCGCTCTTTGGAAAACTGCTCGCCTTCCAGTTCGCCCGCTGGCTGGAGTTGGCGCGGGAGCCGGACTCGAGATTCCAAATCGTCGAGGTCGGCGCACATGATGGCCGGCTCGCGAGGGATATTCTGGAGGGTTTGGAGGAGCGTGATCCCGATCTGCTTCAATCAGTCGAATACTGGATCGTCGAACCTGGGGAGGCGCGCCGATCGGCCCAGAAAGCACAGCTCGACCGCTTTCAAAATGTCCGCTGGTTTGCCCACCCTTCGCAGTTCGTGCGACCCGTGACGGGAATCATTTTCTCCAACGAGTTGCTTGATGCCATGCCGGTGCATCCATTTGCCTGGAATGCCGGCGCGCGGACTTGGGAAGAAATGGGGGTGACCTTGGTTGGCCAACGGTTCGCCTGGACCCGAATGTCGCGGCCCTCCACACCTCCCCCCGTTCTCCCCGCTGAACTGCTGGCCGTGTTGCCCGACGGATACCTGCTCGAACTTGCGCCGTTGTCCACGCAATGGTGGCGCGGCGCGGCGGCGGCCCTGGGCCGCGGCCATCTCATGACCATCGACTATGGTGGCGAGATCGAAGAACTGCTCTCGCCGGCGCGCACCTCGGGCACCCTGCGCGCCTACTCCCGGCACCGCGTCGGCCCGGTTGTGCTGGCGAATCCGGGTGAGCAGGACATCACGGCGCATGTGAACTTCACGGATATCCGAATGGCCGGCGAGTCAGCGGGCCTGCGCACGCTGACCTTCACCACTCAAAGCCAGTTTCTCACGGCCATCGCACGCGAGCTTTGGACGCGCACCGGCTCATGGCCGCAAGAACAGGTGCGGCAGTTTCAGACCCTCACTCACCCCGAGCATCTGGGGCGGCCATTTCGCGTGCTGGTTCAGACGCGATGACCTCGCGCGCGGTCGCAGTGCGCCAGGCACCTTCTCTCACCGAGATCGTGGTCGAGCCTGCGGCTCCAGTGTGGAGGACGGCGGCCCCAGTGCGGCGCAGCCGGGAGAGCAACGCGTGGCTGGCCCGGCGCGACAGGGATGTCTCGGAATCCGCAATCACGATCAGCCGCGGCTTCAACACCGCGAGCCATTCCGCCGCCAAAGGCTCGTCCTTGACCGGCAATCCGGCGATGACGATGTCGGCCCGCAAGTCGGAATGCCGTTTAACAAAAGCGTTCTGCCCGGCCTTGCCCAACTGCGGAACCAGCAGCACGCGCACGCCCTCAAACTCGCCCCACGCCACGATGGCGTTGTCTTCCGCCAGCGGAAATCGCTCCGCAGGCCCGGGGTGCAGGATGATCCAGGGCCGTGCAGCGAAGCCATTCGTGGCGAGGCGGCGCACGCGACCAAGCTTTTCCAACTCGGTGAGCGTGCTTTGGTAGGCGGCGGAGCGAAATGCCACCGGCGAAACGAGAATGTCCTCGAAGCGAAAAGCCGTTCGCAGTTCCGACACTCCACCAAAGAAATCGGAATCCCCATGCGTCAGGACCAGGTGTTCGAGACGATTCACCCCGCGTGCTTGGAGAAATGGTTTCAACGTGAATCCCGCTCCGCTCCGGCTGCCGCAATTGATCAGCCACTGCTCGCCCCCTCGCGCTGGTTCGAGGTAAATGATGTGGGAGCCGCCCACCGGCAGCACGGTCAACCGGTGCCAGGCGCGCTCCTGACGCCAGTCGATGATCCAAGCCGCTAAAAACAGCACAGCCGCGAATCCGAAGAACCAGCGCGCCCGACGGAAAGTGAACCAGCCGCCGCACAGCGCGAGGAGCAGACCGTAATAGAGCAAGAACAGCAGCGGACCGGGCGCGCGGACATGGCACCAGGCGGCGGGCAACTCGGCGGCGCGTTCGCTCAACCAGGTCATGAACCACATGAAGAACCAGCCGCTGTGGTTAAACAACTCGGTCAAGAACGGTGCCAGGTCGCCCGTGACCAGCGCGCCCAAACCGCTCATCAGCGCGAGCGAGCTGATGGGCACGACGACCAGATTCGCCAGCAGGCTGCCCGGCGTGAAGAGATGGAAGTAATAAGCCATCAACGGCGCGGAACCGATGAACGCGGCCAGCGAGGTGGCAAACCCTTTCCAGACCAGGTGACTGATTTCGATCAGAAACCGCTGTCCGCGAGGACGCAATTCGTAGGGCAGCAATGGATCGAGGAGGAACAGGCGAACGCGCAGCCGCTCAATCGGCGGCGCGAGCAACGCCAGGCTGAGCACGACGAAGAACGAAAGCTGGAAACCGGCCTGGAACAATTGTTCCGGCTGCCAGACCAAAATGACACACGCGGCGGTGGCCAGGGAATTGAGCAGACTCGGCGGACGTTTCAGCGCAGAGCCGAGGATGATGACACTCATCATGACCGTGGAGCGAATGGCCGAAGCCTGCCAACCCGTCGCCGCAGTATAGAACCAGATGAGACCAACCACCGTGCAGCCTCCGATCAGCCGCGGCACCGCCACCGCCCGCAGCAGCGCCAGAAAAATCCAGGCGATGAGCGCGATGTGCAGGCCGCTGATGGCAAAGATGTGCATGGTGCCCGAGCGCATGAACGGCTCCGAAACTTCGGACGTGAGCGCCGTCTGCCAGCCGAGCAGCATGGCCCATTGCAGCCGCAGCGGTTCATCTTCCACCGGCAGCCCGCGCGCGAGTGTGCGCTGCGCCCAGACGCGGAATCGTTCCGCCATCGGTAGCGGCACCGGAACGCCGAAAACCTTCCAGAGCTGCGGCGATTCGATCTTCAACTCGTAGTGAAGGCCGCGCAGCGCAAGGTGTCGGCCATAATCGAAGAGTTCCACCGCCACCGGCGGGGGCGGTGGTAGAGCCAGGCCGGAGACTTCTACCCGCTGCCCGTCGAAGAAATCCCGGGCCAGGACACCGCCCGTCCTCGACATGATTCGCCCGTGCGCGGGCTGCCAAGGACCGCGCCCGAGGCGGACTGCGGTGACTTTCAACTCGGCCAGGGTGTGGGATTTCTCCACGCTGCCCTGGAGGAAGATTCTTTGCGAAGGCGTAGCGACGATTTCACCGCGCGCTTCGATGAGTTTTGGGTTATCGCCAAGGAGCAAGCGAAGATCTTGCGGCGAGACGACCGTCGTTCGCGAAGTCAGGTTCGACCACCCGAAGAGCAACAACGCCGCCGGGAGCAGCAACCCGCGCAGGGTGCTCGCGATCAAAGCCGCGAGCAGGAGTCCGAACGCGACCAGCCAGGCCGCAAGCAACGGCGCCTCAACAAAATGTCCGAGCACCACTCCCGTGCCATAGAGCAAAGCCACGGGCACCATCGGCTGTTTCATCGCGCCCTCCATGTGCCTGGGGTGAACGGCTCCATGTTCGTGTGGAAGAAACGCGGCGGGCGCGCGGTCAGGACTGGCTCAACCGTTTTTTCGGCGCGTCGAACAACAGGGCATGGGTCTCCTCAAGAATCGCGGGAATGCGTTCGGCAAACGGGCTGCGGGCAAGCAGTGTCCTCCAATCCACCGTGCGGGCCTGCGCGGCGTTCTCGCCGGGGAACCAATGGTCGGCCTGACCCAACAGGTTGTAGCGCATCTTGCCCCAGGCCACGAGGTCGAGCGACTTCGCGTAGGTCCAGAGGCGCAGAATTTCAGTGAGGTTAATCTCCCCCGGCACCTCGACGTATTCCGGCAAGCCCTCGCGCCAGCGTTCGCACCAGTCGCGGCCGAGCGTGGCCAGCATCTCGTCACGCCAGCGCTGCTCGATCGGAGCGATGACTTCGGTGATGCGGTCGTAATGCGCCAGCGCGGCGACGTGTTCATCGAAATCGCCGGGCCGGGCCGCGCCGCAACTGAGAGTGTGAACTTCCGGGCGCGCGAGGCAGAAAAGGTCGTTGAACTGCATGGGCGTGAGCGGGGCGCAGAACTTCACCAGCTTGGCCGGCGGCTCGTAAAGTTTTCCGCCCTTGTCGTTCGGACTGATGATGAAGACGCCCATGTCCCGCGCCGCCGCCGCGCGCACGGCCGTCCAGTTCAGATCATTTACGAAATACCAGTGGACGTTCATGTAGTCGAAGCCGCCGCTGTTCACGGCGTCGAGGATGATGTCGGTGGTGGCGTGGGTGGAGAAACCGATGTGGCGGGCGCGGCCTTCGCTTTGCAGTTTGCGCGCCGCTTCCAGGCAGCCGCCCTTGCGCAGCGACCATTCGAGATGCTGCCGGTTATTGATGCCGTGCAAAGAAAGCAGCTCCACATGGTCGAGCCGCAGATACTTCATCGACTGATCAAAAGTGCGGCGGAATTCGTCGGCCGTCGCGGACGGCGCGACCTTGGTCTGTACGATCAGTTGCTTGCGCGGGAAGGTCGGGAGCACCGAGCCGAGCTGCATCTCGGAGGAACCGTAGCCGCGCGCGGTCTCGATATGGTTGATGCCGAGCGCGACGGCGCGGCGAATGGTGGCTTCGAGATTGGCCTGATTGTCCGGCGGCACTTCGCCAGGGTCCACGTCCTGCCATTTGTATTGGTAGCGCATCCCGCCGCAGGAGATGACGGGCATCTGAAGTTCTGTTTTGCCAAAGCGCCGGTATTTCACGGGCGGGAGCGTGAAGGGAGAACGACCAAACGGGAAGCGGGAAGTGCGGAACGGAACAGCGTGACCGGGGCGGCGGCGAAACGCGGCGGAGTGGCGGGCACGCGCCGGGCGCGTTCAGGACGCGAGCAGCGCCACGATCTTCTGCACGAGCAGAATGACCGCCAGCAACAAAGTGCCGGGAATCAGGCTCAACGGACTGGTAATGGTCCTATTCACAAGTTTGCAATCGGAACAATTCAGCAGGACTTGAGCCATGGCGGAAGAGGCGAAGCCACCGCGCGGTGCCGAATCAGGAACGAGCGCGGACGTATCGCCCGGCACGGCCCTCCCTCCCGCTCACCACGACCTTTCCACCCAGCCCCTGAACCGGCGGACGGGAGGCCCGCGTTGCCACCATCGGTCCGGGAGAGCGCGCTCGAACAAGATTCCGCCTTGCCGTTTGCCGGGCGCGGTTTACAAAACTGCCATGCGCCTGCTCCCTGCCCTGTGCCTCCTCGCTCTGACCGCCGGCCTGGCGATTGGTGCCGACACCGCCCGACTCGTGGCTGATTTGATGCAGTCCGAACAGGAACTGGGCAGCGTGCCCTTCGCCGAGGTCGTTCACGCCGCCACCGGGAGAAAAGTGCTGCCGCTCCAACCGACCAACGCCGTGAACCGCGAGATTCTCGCGCGCATCGCCCAGGCGCTGGACACGGTGCTGCCCCAACTCAACGCCAACAACAGTCCGGCCCGGCAAAAGCGCCGCATCAACGAAGTCAGCGCGCTCTTCGAGAACGCGCTGAAAGACGCGCTCAACGCAGTGGGTGGCTTCGACTGTGATTTTCCCAAACTGGCTTCGGGCGCGCGTCAGCGTTCCGGCTATCCCGACTTGCGCCTCGTGGACCAGGCGAGCGGGCGCGTGCTGTATCTTGATCCGAAACTGTTCGAGCGCAGCAGCCGGGCGAGCACGCTGCGCACTTTCTATTTCGAGCCGAAGCGGGAGACGAACAAGATTCTGGATGACGCGCACCATCTCATCGTGGGTTTCGAGCACGATGGGGCCGCCGGGGCCTGGACCTTCCTGGGCTGGGAGCTGGTGGACCTCGCGAACTTCCGCGTGAAGCTCAAGGCCGAATTCCAAGGCAGCAACCGCGACCTCTACAAGCCAGAGGCGGTGCTTTTGCGCAGCGCCACCAACGCGCTCCCGAAGGCTCGGTAGGCTGGGTCATCCGTCAGGCTGAACCGGCGGACCGGCGGTTCGCCCTCCGGTCAGTCTTCGGAGAACAGATACTCCAGATCGCTCTGGGTGAGATTCCGCGCAAAGCCCTCCTCGCCCAGCACGTCCGAGATGGTTTGCGCCTTGGTCTGTTGCAGCTCCCAGATTTTTTCCTCGACCGTGCCGGGCGCAATCAGGCGATAGGCGTTGACCGTCTCGGTCTGGCCAATGCGGTGCGAGCGATCGATGGCCTGGGCCTCGACGGCGGGATTCCACCACGGGTCGTAGAGAATCACATAGCTGGCCGAAGTCAGGTTCAGGCCGGTGCCGGCGGCGCGCAGGCTGAGCAGGAACACGGCGGCCTCCGATTCATTCTGGAAGTCCTGCACGATGGCCTGCCGGTCCTTGGTTTCACCCGTGAGCAGATGGGTGGGAATGTTCCGTTGCCGGCACTCGGCTTCGAGCAACTTCAGCATCTGCACGAACTGGGAGAAGATCAGCACCTTCTGGCCCTGGGCCATGAGCGGCTCCAGCAATTCGAAGAGGGTCTCCGTCTTGCCCGAGGGCGAGTCGTTGCCCACGAGGGTCGGATGACAGCAAATCTGCCGCAGGCGCGTGAGCGCGGCCAGGACGTGCATCTTGCTTTTGTTGAGGCCCTTCTCGGCGACGATCTGCGCGACCTGCTCGCGGCTGCGACGCAGTTCGGCCAGGTAAAGTTTGCGCTGCAAATCGCCCAGGTCGCAGTCACGGCGTTCCTCGATGCGATCGGGCAAGTCCTTGGCCACCTGTTTCTTCAAGCGGCGCAGCATGAGCGGGCGCAGCTTGGCCGCGAGCCGGCGGCGTGCGATGCGCTGGGTGGAGGCAACCTGATCCACGTCGCCCTCGCCCTTGGGCTGGTAGGTCTCGTGAAAATGTTCCTGGGTGCCGAGATAACCGGGCTGGATGAAATCCACGATGCTCCACAAGTCGAGCAACCGGTTCTCCAGCGGCGTGCCGGTCAACGCGAGCCGCTGGCAGGCCTTCAACTGCTTGACCGACTGCGTGATTTGCGCGGCCGGATTCTTGATGAATTGCGCCTCGTCCAGGATGACGGCACTGAAGGGGAACTTCTGCAACGCCTCCAGGTCGCGGCGCAGCAGCGCGTAGTTGGTCACGATGATGTCGTGCTGCGGGATCTGCTTGCGCAGGTTGTGCCGGGCCGAGCCGCTCTCCAACACCAGCACCTTCAAGTGGGGCGTGAACTTCTCCGCCTCGCGCCGCCAGTTGTGCAGCACCGAAGCCGGACAGATGACCAGCGTGGGCTTAGGGTCGTCGCCCTGCTGATCGCGCAGCCAAGCCATCCAGGCCAGGGTCTGCAAGGTTTTGCCCAGCCCCATGTCGTCGGCCAGAATGCCGCCCAGCTTGGCCCGGGTGAGGTGACAGAGGAAATCAAACCCGTCCTTCTGATAGGGACGCATCTCGGCCTGCACGGTGCCCGGCAGCTTCACCGAGGGAATGCCCTCGAAATCCGCCAGCTTGGTTTTCAGCACGCGCAACTCCGGGGAATCCGCGAAGCGCTTCAACTCGGATTCATCCAAATGCGCCGCCTGATCGAGGCTGATGCGCTGGGCCACCGGGGTGAGGGCGTCCTGGTTCAAGTCCGCCATGGTCTCGTGCGCGCGCGACACGGCGTCCGTGTCGAGTTCCACCCAGCCGGCGTCGGGCAGCTTCACGAAGCGCGAGTTGGAAGTCGCGAGCCGCTGCAAATCCGCCGCGCTCAACTTCATGCCCTCGTGTTCCCACTCGGTCGAGACGGTGAACCAGTCGATGCCGCTGCCCTTGACGATCAGCTTGGGCTTCAACTGGCGCGGGGCCATGAACAGGCGGTGAAAGGCCTGGTTGCCCAGGAACTCCGCCTTCTCCGGCCGGTCCGGCCAAGCCTGGGCCAGCGTGCCAAGGAAATGCTCGTTCGCGTCACCCACCCACAGGCCGGGTTCGGGCGTGAACCAGTCCAACCGGCGCAGCCAGTAGGTGGCCGGCTCCAGTCGAGGGTCTTCCAAAATGTTCGGCTTGTCCGCGTTGTTGGCCCGCTTGGTATCCAACTGCCACTCCTGTCCGGTCCAGTGCCACTCGCTGCCGTCGCGCTCGCTCACCGCGCGCAGGCGCAGGCGCACCGTCTCATCCGAAAGCTCGAAGACAAACTGCGGCTTGGCCGGATGGGCCACGCAAAGCTGCTCCCAATCCACCGGGCCGGCCGTTTGCGTGCGGCGCAGTTGCGTGCGCATGCGATTGCTCAACTTGCGCACGGGAATGCCGGGCTTCTCGCTCCAGAACTCCAGCAGCCGCGAGGATGGTGCGTTCCGCAGCAGGAAGTACTGCGTGTCCACCAGCGCGAGCGGCGGCTGGCCGGCGAAAAACTTCACCGCGCTGATGGGCTGCGTCGTGCCGTCGGGCAGTTGCAACCGATGGGTGAAGGCCAGGTCGCTGCCGCCGTTCTCCAAGCTGGGACTGAACTCGGCGATCTGTCCGTGAAACGAGAAACTCGACGGCTGGTTCTCAAACTCGATGCGCCCGGTGTGGCCCCAGCGCGCCAGCCATTGCAACAACTCCAGACCGTGAATCTTCAGCGAATCCTCACGCTCGCGATCCCCGTAGTTCTCCCCCAGCCAGAGCAGGAACTGCCAGTCAGCCGGGGCAAACAACTCCTGCTCGTGCGCCGAGCGCGTGGTGATTTCGATCAGGTCGCCGATGGACCGATGCCGTTCGCCGGTGCGCGGACGGAACAGATTGAAGTGGACCTTGAGCGCCTGAAGCTTCGATTTCTCCGCCTCGCAAATCACTTCGCCAAAGACATGCAGCTTGGCCCGCGGCCCGTCGAGGTGCGTGGGCGCGGGCGGGAACATCCAGTTCTCCAGTTCTGAAAGCACCTGCTGCTCCTGCTCCGCCTCCTCGATCTCGGCGAAGCGATCCAGGTTCGCATAGGTGGTCAGTTCGGTGGGCAACGGACGGTTGGCCCGCAGGAACAGGATGGCCAGTTCCTCCAACCGCGCCTTGCCCTTGGCCGCCAGCACCCGCGGCCACCAGTCCTGGGCCGTGAAATCCTTGCGCGAAAGCGAGAGCTTCTCGAAGTAATCCTCCAGCAGCAGCCAGGAACGCTGCGAATCCACGCAACTGGCGAAGAGCTTCAGGATTTCCTCGCGCTCGGCCATGCGCGGCTTGGAGTCGGCCAGTTCGCGCCGCAAGTCGGCCAGCACCCCGTAGGTCTTGGAAAGCACGGTGTGATGCGCGTCGTATTTTGCCGCCGCCGCCGAGAAGCGCGGCGCGCGTCCTGATTTTTTTGCCATTTTCGCCATTAAATTCCCACCCGTTAAAAGTGGTTTACTATCTCGTCATGGAACGCACCACAGGGTCAATGGAAAACAATTCTCCACAGGGACACTGAGCCAGCCCCAAACCCCAGGATTGCGCCCGAACAGGAAGGAGCCACGGACGCGGACGAGACGTGCTCTAACGGTGGCGGGGAAACGGGAACGGCGCGCGCGGGAACGGCACGCGGATGGTTGGCCCATAAAAATAGGGCGCGGGTCCGTAAAAATAAAAATGCGGTCCCCGGCCGTAATACACCCGGCCCGGCGGCGGCTCGGGCGGGGGCGGTTGGTGCATGTCCAGATAGATGGCCTTGGGAATCCGGTCCCGGTCGGTGCGAAAGGCGCGGGTCTGGGCGTACTGATTGGTGGCGGCGGGCAGCGCGCGCACGATGAAGAAGTCCGATCCGAAGTCGTGGAAGGTGCCCTTGATGTTGCCAAAGATTTTCAGGTGAACCGGCGACTTGCCCATGTATTCACCGTTGGCCTCGATGGCCACGCCCGACTCGGAGGTCTCGACCAGCATGTCATGGGCGATGGTCCGATCCGGCCCGACCTCGGCCCCGGGCGGAATGGGCGTGCGGCAGCCAGTCCCCATGCTGAGCACTGAAAGGATCGGCAGCAGCCAGAGTAATCGCGATTTCATACGGCGGAGAACATGCGACTCCGGGCCATGATTGCAAGGTGCGGAGCATGGACCGGGACGAAACAGGCGTACCCCCCGACCCTGCGGGCGGAGTGGTCGCGCGGCGACCACTGCCACCAGGCACGGGAACCGCCACCATCCAGCCTACGGAATGAACGGCGTGATGACGCGATAGTAGCGCTCGGGATCGAGCGGCGGCGACACGGCGGAGTTCACCAGCACCGTACGCACCGCGGTGGACGGGAAGATGTTGGTCACGTTCCCCCACAGCGCGTCCCCAAGATTCGTCCGGCAGAGGATGGAATAGGTGCGGTTGGTCTGAGCGGTGAACTGGAGCACGTTCGCGTTGGTCGCGGTCTGGATGAGCTTGAGCAGGCTGAGAGCATTGGTCGGGTTGGTGCCGGCAATAAACTCATCCCGGTTGCTCATGCCGTCGCCATCGAAGTCGAGCAGGCCATCGGCGGTGTTGTTGGTGCTGAAGCCGAAGTAGTTCGTCTCCCAGATGTCGGCCATGCCGTCGCCATCGAAGTCCCGCAACACGGTCATGGCCACCGAGGAACTGTTCACATTGCCGGCGGCGTTCACCACGTTGGCGCGCACGGTGAAGGCCGTCTGCGCGTTGGGGAAGATGAAGATGCCGCTGGTGTTGGTGAGGTAGCCGACGCCATTGGTCAGCCAGCGGTAGAAAATGGGCGGCGCGCCCGTGGCCTGGCAGATGAAGAGCGCGTTCTGGCCCTGAACAACCTGCTGGGCCAGCGGTTGGAGGATGATGCCGGGACGGATGCGGACGAAGACCTGGGCGTTGGTACTGGTGGCGGTGCTCAGGTCATCGGTGACGATGACGCGGAAGAGGCCGTGGCCAAAAGCCAGCGAGGCATTGGTAAAGCTGTAGGTGGCGTTGGTGGCGTTGGGCAGATTGGTGCCCTCGAACTGCCATTGGTAGCGAACCGTCCCCGTGCCCACGGCCAGCGAAACGACGTTCACGTTCGTGCCCGACTCGACCGTGATCTGGTTGGTCGGCGAGATGGTGAACGTGACCGGTGCAACCACGGTGAGCAGCGCGTTCGAGCTGAAGACCAGCCCCGCCCCGTTCATGACGAGCACGGAATAATTGCCCGCCAGGGCGAAGCCAGGGTTGATCAAGACGAGCGAGTCAGCCGTTGCGCCCGGCACGTTGGTGCCATTCAGCCGCCACTGGTAGCGGAGGTCCACACCCGTGACCACCACCGAAAATGTATTCGTACCCCGGCCGGAGACCGCGAGGCCGGGCGCGGGCTGGACGGTGATTTGCGGCGCCGCGCCGCCCGTGAAAGCCGCTCCAGGATTGGGAGCCACGGCCACCCAGTTGGTGCCGTCGTCGCCGTAGTCCCCAGCCACGATGCGCTGCAAGGCCGGCCCGATGCCGTCGGCCAGTGGATCCCACGGAGCCTGATCGCCGTAGTGGACGCGCTCGACCAGGATGGTGGTGATGTTGGTGGGCACGGAGGTGTCGGGCGTTTTCAATTCGACGCGATCATCCGAATTGTCGAGCTGCCCGGTGTACGGTCCGACGATGGCCACGTTGGTCCCGATACCGTAAATGGCGCGGAAGCCGGAGAGCAGCACGGTGTTGGTGGGATCGAAACTCACCACCACGAGCAAACCGCCCGCCGGGATGCTGGTGTTCGTGCTGAAGCTGAAATGCACCGCGTCATCCAGCTTCCAACGATTGGTCGGATAAGTCGGGTCGAAGAGCGGCACGTTGGTGCCCGAAATGTTTTGCAGCTCCACGAATTCATCGAGCGAGTTGTCCAGGCCGGCGAGGTCCGGCGGATGGTACATGATTTCCGAGATCAGGATGGGTCCGACCTTGGGGCCGGCGTTGGTGCCGTTGGGTGTGAGCGCCGTCTGCGCGACATGGCGCAGATCGCCGGTGCTCATGAAATAGCGCCCGATGGAAACGCCCTGCTCCGTGGGGTCAAGGTTGAAGCCCTCGAAGTAGCCGGTGATGTTTCCGTTAGTGTCGCCGGCGAACACATACGCCTCGTCGCCCGCTGAACTGAAGCCGAAGGCGTTCAGGCCAGTGTTGAAGTCGGATTCATAAATGGTCAGGAAGCCGCCGACCGGAATGACGTTCGGCGCCGGGATGCGGTACTTGCGCGGCTGGAAATAGTCGTCGCTGATCCACCAGTCGCCCACGTCCACCGCGTTGGTGGTGGGGTTGTGCAACTCGATGAAGTCCACCGCCGGGAACACGCTGTGAGCGAAGACTTCGTTGACCACGATGGGGGCGGAGACGACCGGCACGCCGTCGTTGGTGCCGGCCGAGCCGTAGTAAGCGGCGCTGGGCCGCCAGCTCGCTTTGAGGTCCCAGGTTTCGAAGGGAGCATTCTCGTCGATGATGACGAGCGAGAAGCCCAAGCCGTCCGTGATCGGATACCACGAGTTGTTGTAGGTGAAATCCATGATCTGCTCGCCCAGGGCGTCGTCGAGCTTGATGCGTTCGCCGGAGTTATCGAGGCTGTTGGAGTAAACGCCCGCGATGGTCGCGCTGCCGCCGTGCCGCAACGTGAAGGCCGCGGCGTTCTTGACCAGCAGTACGATCTGGCCGGGCGCGAGGTTCGTCAGCGCGCTGTTGGTGCGGAAGGCGAATTCCACGCCGTTGGTGAAGTGGATGCCCACGAGGTTGAGATTGACCGGGCCGATATTCTTCAACTCCAGGTATTCAAACTCCTCCTGCGCGTAGGGGCTGCCGACGTTGGTTGGGCCGGGATGATACATCAGTTCGGTGATGCGCAGGTACTGTTGAGGCAGGCTCGGGGCACCGACATAGGTGAAGGAGTTGTTGGTCTGGCCGGCGGCATTCAAGATGACGATCGTTTCACCCCGGGCATCCAGCGAGCCTTTGTAGGGCGCGATGACAAAAAGCCCCTGGCCGCTCCGGGGACCGGTGGTGCGGGAACGGAATCCAGCCAAATCCGGCGACAAGTAGAGCACGCTGTTGGATGGCACCACCGTGCCCGGTTTGAAGGTAAAGTTGACCGCGCCGTCCAGTTTCCAACCTGAGATATCGACGGCGAGTGGCGCAGGATTGCTGAGGCAGATGAACTCCTGGGCCTGGCTGGCGGAGGGCGGGTTGAACTCCAGCGCAACGACCTCCAGCGTAACATCGGTGGGCTGGGTCAACGGGATGCCCGCATTACTGGTCGGGGTGATGCCGATCGGTTTGGCGGCGTTGGTGATGGAATGCGTGGCGTTCCAATGGTTCCGCCGCAAGTTGATGAACTGAGTGAACAATTCATCCACCGCGTTGGTGAGCGGTTTGTTGGACGCCGTCCATGTCGAGTAGCCCCAACCGGCGCGGTCGAGGAAAGCTTCGTTCCAAATCAGGTTGGTCATGTAACGGATGTGGGTTTCCAACAGGCGTGACTCCGGAGCCACGCCCGGCTCCAGAACCCAGCGGTCCAGGATCGTGCGCTGACGGCGCAGCAGCATCTGGCGGGTCTCCGGCAACGCGATGATCACGTCGTAGATGCGGTTATAGGTGCCGCCGTCGCAGGCAATGATGGTGGAGCCGCCGTAGAGCGGATGGCTCTTGCAGGTATCGGCGATCGCGTCCAGCGGCGTGATGCCGCCATACCGCTGGCCCCAGGAGGCATTCATATCGAAGGGGATGACCCGCCAGAGCTGGTCGCCGTAGGTGTCGCGATGGAGGGACATGTTCGCCCACACGTCGTCGTTCTCGGCGTTCCACCGGGCGCCGGCCAGGTAATTGATGACTTCCGGAATGTCCAGCATGTCGAAGGCGGCGGCGCGCCGGTTGGTGACGGCGGCGGTTTCCACGATGCCGTTGACGAGCTGGTTATAGTCCGTGTAATCCGGCGGGCCGTCCGGCTCCAATTTCTGAAAGACGCCCGTGCTGGACCGGCTTAACAAGACGTTGCCCGCCGCCTTGTAAAGGGCACCCTTGGGATCGTAGCCCATGCGTTCCACCTGTTCCTGGCCGATCACGTCGTTGTGGAAGACCAACCCGTAGAACTGGCCGTTGAGCTGCGTCCGCACCGGATAGAACAACGGGGTCGGCATCCCCATTTGTTCCAGCATCCAGAACGACAGATGCTGCCGAAGGTAGGCCGGGTCGAGAAACTCGGCCATGAACGAGGTTTTGCGGATGCGCGGGAAGCCGGGCAAATGCCGGAACAGGTGCTCGCGGTTAAATTCCAAGCGATGGGACTTCTTATTTTGGCCCGCCGAAGTGTTGCCGCGCAGTTCCATGTAAACATTGTCGTAGAATTCGCCGTCGTAAAAAATGGCGATACGTCCGCCGCCCTCGCCATCCGCGCCCGTCTGCGTGGTCACAGGAGTCACCCGTGGCGTCTGAAGCACTGCGGGGGCCGCGAAGAGATGGAAGATCGGCAGCTTGCTCGTGACATTGGTCGGATCGACGATGGTGCCGAGGTATTCAGCGGAATTCACCGCGCTGGCAAAAATAGGAAAGCGCGAGGTGTTGCCATTGACGTCCGTGGAGCGGAAAAACCAGCGGATCATCTGACCGTTGGTCGAGCCGCTGGCCGCGGGGATGGTGACTCCATAGACCCCGTCCGCCGCCGCGCCGTCGCCGTGCGCGCCGTCATCAAACATCTGCAACTCGATCTCCGGGCCGAACATGATGCGATAACGCGCCACGAGATTGGACACCGCATAGAACGTGGGCTGAAGCCGGGCCGTGAGCACAATGTCCTCCGCGTCGAGCGGCACGTTCGGCGTATGGCTCGCATTGAGGATCGAGGGACCAGGATTGGCCACGCCGCCGAGATTGAGCGCACCGGGCGAGGGCGGCGAAAAATACAGCGGCGTGGACGAGGCCACCTCCACGCTCGTGATCACCACCTCGGCCGCGATGAGGAAGTTCGTGTCCGACGAGGAGGCGTTGAGTCCGTGAATGGCCAGCACGTTTGATCCCGCCACCAACACAGCCGAGCCCAGCAGGAAAGTCTCGACCGCGATCGAAGAATGAACACCCGTGGACTGCGCTTGATAGTCGAGAGTCTCGGGTGCGTTCACGCGCACCACTTCGATTCCGTTGAGGTAGGCGACGAAACCGTCGTTGTAGCGCATGCGCAGCGAAACCTGCGCGGCGTTGGTCGGATTGGCGATGGTGAAGGGAATGCGCACATAGGCGCTGGCACTCAGGTTTGACATGACGGTGCTGACGTCGGTGCGAATCAGCGCACTGGAGGAACCGCCGCTGGCATTCGTGCCCGCCTGATAAAGCCCGAGGATTTCCGCCGGTGAAAGGGCGCGATGGTAAACGACCACTTCATCGATGAGTCCATTGAAGAAATTGCCCGCTGCGTCCTGAACACCCCCGCCGCCAATGTTAAAACCGAAAGCGGAAGTGCCATAGCTGCCCGTGGGAGCACCACCAGAACCCGCCTGCACGCCATCGATAAAAATGCGGATGGTCGATCCGTCCGCCACGCCGATGACATGGTGCCACTGGTTGAGCGGAAACGGATAGGGCACTGCGGTCAAGGAACCACCGCCGGGCGTCCAAAGTTCCAACGTGGTCGCGCTGATGAAGCCGAACTCCACGCAGTCATTCTGGCCGAACAATCCGGTGCGCGCCGCAGGCGCGGCCTGGGGATTGATCCAGCCGCCCACCGTGAAGGCATTGCGCCCGCTCAAGAGACCCGAAGAGCCGGCCACGAAGGCACTGGAACCATTGAATGTCGGCGCATTGTTGTTGCCCTCGAACCCATTGAAGGCCGGCGGACGCGGACCCGCCGTGCCCAGCGTGGCGGCGGTGTAAGTGCCGTTGAGGCCGCCGCCCGAGCCGATGTTGGCCGCCGTGGTGCCGCTGGTTTCGTTCAAGCGCCAGTAACCCAACGGGGCCGTGGGCAACACGGCCAGCGAATAATCCGCCTGCAGAAAACTGCCGAAGCCCACGCCGTTCGTGCCCGCCGTCCAGGCGCTGTCGTCGTAGCCGTTGGTCAGCCAGTTGCCTTCCGAGCCGTTGGGAATCCGCACGCGCACGGCGGCGTTGGTGCTCACGGCGGTGAAGTTCGTAGTCAACGAAACGAAACCATAAGAGACATCCGGCACCTGGCCGGGGTAGGCCGGCGAAAACAGCGAGGCGACCGTCACCCCATCCGGCTTGACCAGCGCGAGAAACTCGCCGCCTGCGCTCAGGTTGAAGCTGGTGTGCAGCGTCGCGCCCGGCACCGAACGGTTTTTCCCGTCAGCAAAGATGACCAGGAAGCTGCCGGCCAAGATGTTCGTGTTCGGGATGCGCCACTTGGTCGGATTGCCCGCGCTGTCGGTCAGGAACCAGCCGTCGAGGTTCACGTTCGTGGTGCCGGAATTGTAGAGTTCGATCCAGTCGCCGAAGGTGTTGTCCTCATCGCGCAGGCCGCTGGTGTTCGAGGCCAGGAACTCGGAGATGGTCACCGTCTCGGCGGCGCGGACGAGCGGTGTGGAGGCGAAAACACACGCCAACAACAGGAGCGAATAGATTTTTTGCATAGACTGTCTGGGATTCGCCGCAGACTGGCACAAGCTGCGGATGGGGGCGAGAAATTTTTGCCAGGCACGTTGAGCGCCAGAGGCGCGCAAGCGAGTAGTCCACGGCGTGAAACTCACGGCGGATGCGCGTGGGTCACGCGCGATTCAAGCGTTCAGGGCGCGAAGCCATCGGAAACCTTGCGCGGCACCGGGCGTGCTTGGAGAGTGACGAGCATGAGAACCAAGATGCAGCGAGCCAGGGGGTGGACGGTGGTGGAAGTGCTCCTTGTCATTGCAACCGCCGTGCTGGTGGCGGCCGTGCTTTTGCCGATGTTGGCAAGAACCCACCGACACCCGCCCCACCGCGTGCAATGCGCCAATAATCTCAAACACGCGGGTTTGGCCTTCCGCCTTTGGGCCAACGACCATGACGATCAATTTCCACAGACCTCGACTAGCTCGAACAGTTCCATCGCTTGGGCGAATTCCCCGCAGGTCTTCCGTCATTTCTCTGTCATGTCGAATGAGTTGGTAACGCCGAAAGTTCTTGTCTGCTCGTTTGATTCCAAACGAACCAAGGCTGCCGACTTTACCAATTTCTCCAACGCCAATCTCAGCTACTTCGTCGCGCTGGAAGCCGATGAATCGAAGCCCCAGCGCCTGTTGAGTGGCGACCGCAACCTCACCGGCGGCACGTTGAGCAACGGCTTCCTTCGCACACTCACCTCCAACACCCTGGCCGGCTGGACCACCGAGTTGCACAACAAAGCCGGCAACGTCGGCCTGTCCGATGGCAGCGTGCAGCAAGTGACCGGGATGCTCTTACAACGCCAACTCCAAGCAGGCGACCTCACCGCCATCCGCCTCGCCATTCCATGAAGTTGAACCCACCACCGCGTCGGCTGACCGGTCTGAGCCTGTTCGAAGTAACCTTGGTGCTGGCCACGGTGATTCTGGTCGCGCTGGTGTTTCTCCCCATGCTGGCCCGCTCCAAGCCGGGAAGAAACCGCGTGGGCTGCGCGAGCAACCTCAAGCAGATCGGCCTCAGCCACCGCATGTTCGCGAACGACCATGACGACAAGTTCCCTTTTGCCGTGTCCAACGAACTCGGCGGCACACTCGCCTTTGCGAATTCACCGCAGGTGTTCCGTCACTTCGAAGCGCTGTCGAACGAATTGGTCAGGCCCAAGGTGCTCATCTGCTCAAAGGACCGGATGAGCGGAGCCAGGGTTCCGGCCTCCAATTTCCTTTCCAGCCTCGCGAACAGCAACGTGAGTTACTTCGTCGGGTTGGACGCGGATGAATCCAAACCGGAGCGCCTGTTGAGCGGCGACCGCAACCTCACCGGCGGCGCGTTAAGCCAAGGCTGGCTGCGACTGATGACCCCAGCCACGCCCGCCGACTGGACCGGGGAGATTCACCTCGAAGGCAAAACTCCATCCGGCCACATCGGCCTGGCCGACGGCAGCGCGCAGCAGATGGAAGCGCCGCAATTACGCCAGCAGCTTCAATCCAACCGCCTCGCTGTGACGCGGCTGGCAATCCCATGAACCCGCGCCTAAACTTCCCGCACATGCGTCGCGCGTTCACTTTGATCGAGTTGCTTTGCACCATCGCCATCATCGCGATTCTGGCGGCCTTGCTGTTGCCGGTGCTGGAGCGCGGCCTATCCAGAGCGCGCCGCACGGTGTGCCTGAACAACCTCCGCAGCACCGGCGTGGCCTTCAATGCCTGGGCGCACGACCACTCGGACTTTTTCCCGATGCAGTTGTCCACCAATCAGAGCGGCACGAAGGAACTCGCCGAGCTGACCACGATGAGTCCCGACCAGTCCTTGACCCATCGCCACCTCCAGGCGCTGTCGAATGAACTGGTCCTGGCCAAGGTGTTGCGCTGCCCGGCGGACCATCTGCGCGTCGCGGCGGAGGATTTCGCCCGGCTCGACAACACCAACGTCAGCTACTGGATCAACCTTGCCGCCAGCATGGCCCAGCCCTCGGTGCCCCTGGCCGGGGACCGGAACGTGCGCACCTCGGGCCGGACCGAGTGGACCTTCATCACCTTTGGGACGGGGGATCGCGTGGAGTTCAATGCCGAGTTGCACGGATACCAGGGCAATGTCCTTTTCGGCGACGGCCATGTGGAACTGCTCGCGGCGGCGGGACTGGTCAAAGCCTTCAGCGGCACGAATGGTCTGGAAGCCACGCTGAGTCTGCCCCGGCCGACGTATGTTCCGCCCGGTGCCACCACGACCTCCGGTTCAGAAGGCAACAGCCCGACGCCGAATGGGGGCGGCACCCCGGAGCCAGGCACGTCCGTCTCGTCGCCATCGGCACCCAAGCCAACCGGGGCAACCCCGGCGAGCGTTGCCGCCAACCCGGCCATTCCCGCCAGCCCGAATCGCGCGGCTCCCGCCGGACAAAATCCAGCCGGCCCAGGTTCCATCGTCAATCCCAACGACGGAACCATGACCGTGGTCATGCTGGACGGCTCGCAAGTTTCGACCAACTGGCCGGAAGGAAAAGCGATCTTGTCCAACACCAATTGGTCTCGAACGGAAGTAGCCGCCACGCCTGCGGACCCGATCATCGAATTCCTCCGGCAATTGACGCGCCAGGCGGCCAACCACACCTACTGGTTGCTGCTGCTCCTCCTGCTGGTGTTCGTCGCTTTGGAAATCGCGCGCCGGCGGGCCGGGCGCAAGAAGCGACGGCGATTCCGATGAGGCTCAGGCGGCGCAGCGGCGGCCAGGCTCGCGCGGCGCGGCGGGTTCGCTCCGCGGACTGCGACTGACAGCACCGGCCTACTTGGGTCGGAAGCCCGGCGGGAGGTTGGAGGGAGTCGGTGCGGGCGCGGTGTCCTGACCCACGGGGACTTCGGGCGCGGCGGTCGGGATGAAGTTCGGATCAATCTGCACCAGACGCTCCCGGGCCTTGTTCGCCGCCGTGGTCTGGCCGTACTCGGCGTCGATGCGGCGCAGCAAGGCGACCGCTTTGTCCGCCTGGTTGAGACGCCCGGAATAGATATTCGCCAGATGAATGGCCGCCCAGCCCCAGCGTTCCGGCAGCAAGTTCTTCTTCAGCACCTCCTCGTATTCCAGCGCGGCGGCCAGCGGGTTGTTGAGGTTCTCCTCGTAAATCTCGGCGATGCGCAGCGCCACATATTGCTCGCGCGGATGCTTGTTCAGGTACTCGCGCAAGGCGTTCACGCACTCGAGGTACTTGCCGTCCTTCCACAATTCCTCGGCCTGATCGTATTCCGGATCGACGGGCGCGCCGTCGTCGTTGAACAGGGCCTTCTCCGCGCGGCCGCCCAGAAATTGCGCGACATCGAAGGCGATCAACAACGCCAGACCGAGGCCGAACAAAACCATGGCCAGGCCATAGACCAGCATGCGAGTAAGGCCACGCGACGAAGCGCCGGCGGCTTCCACGGCCAAATCAGGCTTGTCGCGCATCCCGACGGCGAGGTTGGTCGGGGGCGGGTTGGTCGCCACGGCTTCCGCCGTAAGATTGGTGACGTCCGTGGTGTTGGTGTCCTCGGTGGACTCCCGGGCCAGCTTTTCCACCCGGCGCTGGCTGGCTTTGGCGGCCTCCCGGTAACCTTCCAGGGTGATCGAGCCAAGAACGACCAGCGCGACCATGCACACCGCGTAGAGAATGAGTTTGAGCTTCCGGCTCATGACGGGCTGAACTTACGCGAACCTCGCGAAGAATCCAAAGCGCGAAGTTCGGCCGAGGCCACACTCCGGACCAGGCGAAATCCGGGCGCACGGTAGCCGGGACCGTTGGTCGAAGGGGAATACTCGACCGACCCCTGGCCGCCATTGCTGCGGCGCTCATTCTGTTGCTGGCGATGGAGATGCCAGACGATGCGCCCGCCAATCCAGAGCGCCGCCACCAGCAGCAGCGCGCCGGAGATGTGCTCCATGCGCAGCAACATGCGCGGCGAGATGCGCCCGTGCCCGCGCGAGACTCCATAGGCGAGGAGGAAAAACCAGAGCGTGGCCCCGAGCGCGACGCCCAGCACGCAACTCACCCGGTCGTCCACAGTGCGATCCACCCAACCGTGGGCGAGAAAAGTCGCGGTGAGCGTAACCCAAAGGAGCAGGACGGAGGGGTTTCCCAGGACGCGAACGAAGCCGACCATGAAGGCGGAGCGGGGATGGAGCTTTTTCTCGATGACTTCGGAGCGGTGGCTCTGCACGGGGAGTTCCTTGGCCGAAAAGTATTTCCAGGAAAGGATCAGCAGAAACAGGAAACTAAGCAGTTCCATGATGGCCTTCACCCAGGGCAGCGCGAGGAAAGCGGAGAAGCCAGTGAGGGCCAGGCCGCAGTAAATGGCTTCCATGAGCACCGAACCCAGGCCGATCATGATCGCCCAGCGGAAACCGCGGCGCGCGCCTTCGTTGATGATGGTGAGATTGATCGGCCCCACGGGAATGGAAACCAGGAACCCGGCCAGCAGGCCGGTGATGAGAGCGGTGGGACTGTGGTCAGGAAAGAGACTCGCCATGACAATTCAACGGCTCGGAGCCGCCGGAGGGGCGGCATCCTCTTCGTCCTCATCATCTTCCTCGATTTCGCGCTGCATCTTGCGGGAGATGCGGGGCCGGATGAAGCCATAGAGCAGGTAGGCCGTGAAGACGATGGGCATGACGATGTAAACGATCTTCTCGCGCAGGATGACCACTAATCCGACCAGCAACGCGGCGATCATGGTCCGCCAGAAGGTGCTGGTGGCGCGCAGATCAAATTTCTTAAAAGTGGGATACTTCACCGTGCTGACCATCATGGCGGAGAGGAAGAGCAGCAACACTGGCAGCCCGTACTTCCACTGGTTGGGCGCAAAGCCCTTTTTGTCGAGATAGATCATCACCATCGTCAGCGAAGCCACCAGTCCGGCCGCCGCCGGAATCGGGAAGCCCAGAAACTCCTTGCCGCCGCCGGTGCCGGCCATGGTCGCGAGGCAATTGAAGCGCGCGAGCCGGAAAGCGCCGGCCAGCAAATAAGCCGAGGCAATGAACCAGCCCAATTCCTGGTGGTTCTCGAAGACCTCGCGCAGCACGACCCGATGGACGAGAAAAGCCGGGGCCACGCCGAAGGAAACCAGATCGGCCAGCGAATCGAATTCCCGCCCAAACGGGCTCTCCACTCCGGCCATGCGCGCCACGCGACCATCGAACAGATCAAAAATGCAGGCCAGCAGGATGAAGAGCAGCGCGTGCTCGATCGGCCCGTAGTTGACCATCCCGACGGCATCCGGCGTCAGGTTGGCCTGCACAATCTTGGTCAGGGCCACGAAACCGCAAAAGAGATTCGCCGCCGTGAACAGGTTCGGCAGAAAATATATTTTCAGCTTCGGCTCGGGCGCACTGGGTTCTGGTTCAGGCATAATGGCTCACTCGAATTTCGCCACGACGGTCTGGCCGCCGCAAACTTCATCGCCAAGGTTGACGCGCCGCTTGACCGAAGCGGGCAGATATAAATCAACCCGCGAGGCGGGGCGCATCATGGCGAGGCGGGCGCTGCGGGCCACGACTTCGTGCGGTTTTATCCAGGGGACGATGCGCCGGCCCCAAGTGCCGCCGATCAAGCGCACGGCCAGCCTCGTGTCCGGGCGCCCGATGACGTCGAGTCCCAGGAAGAGATTCTCCGTCGCGGCCGGCCCGCCCTCCTTCATCGCCAGTTGGTGTTCCAGTCGGGCGATGGTGGCCGTGACCGGGGCGTTTTGCACCTGCACCTGGAACAGCGAAACCCGAATGGAGATGCGCTGGCATGGTCCGGCCATGAACTCGTTGCAGGATGACTCCTCAATCACGTCCACTTTTCCGTGGGCAGGAGAAACAATCGCGTCGAGATCGCTCGGCTCGATCGGGTCGGGATCGCGAAAGAGGTAGAGCACCGCCACGAGGAAGAAGGCCCAGGGGACCAGAAGCACCGAGGGATGCGCCCAAAGGAAAGTGCCCACACGCGCCCCAATCCACGCCGCAGCGAAAACTCCGACCAGCACGCCCGCTGACCAGAGCAGCAGTCGGATGGCGGCTTTGTTTGCTTGGCCCGAATTCATTTGCCTGGCGCGGACGCTAACGGCGGCGGGGCTTAATGGAAAGAATTTCAGGATGAAACCACTACTTCGCCACGCGAGAAATGACTTCCACTTCCTTGTAGCCAAAGGTCTTGAGAAACAACGTGAGCTGCTGGGCGGCGCGCTCGTTGGCCTCGCGCTCGATGTGGCTTTGCCGGGCCGCGCGCCGGATTTGCGTCTGCGCCTCCTGCCGGGCCTGCTGCTCGAGCTTGCGATCAAACGCGCGCAACAAACCGGTCTGGCGATCCAGCACTTGCGTCGCGTTCTCGTCCAGATAGCCATCGGTCACGTAGGCCGGCGGCAGGCGCACACGAATTTTTTGACCGGTCACCTCGATGTCCTCCGGCTTGAGCTTCGACAAATCGACGCCGGCCTTCACGATGCCGTGCGCGAGCAGGACGATACGGTCATCCTGGCCCGGCAATAAATTCTCCAGCGTGGTGGTCTTGGGCGATTCGGCCACGATGACTTTCTCCAACACGTACTTCACCGTGACCAGTTCGGAGAGAGATTGAATCTGCAGCACCACCGTGGCGGTGTTGGCGAACTTTGGGCCGCTGGCCCGGCGCAGCACCAGAAGCGCGAGGGCGAAGGCCATCACCAGCCCGATCAAGAGCACCACGAGTCCGACGGCCAGCCGTTTTTTCATCGCCGGAGTGTAAGGGGCAGGTGCTGAGTTGTCAGTAACTGCAACGGCGGACCAGGCGTGAAGTTGCGCCCGCCCGCCGGGCTCCGGTTGAGAATGTCCTGAACCCCCGGCCCGACCTGACCCCGCTCCAGGCCGCGCGGTGCTCCAGTGCCGCCTGCTCCACGTCCACCCAGTCGCGTCACTCCTCCGGGGGCAGAGCCGGATTCACCCGTCCAGGGCCGGGGCAGAAAAACTCCTTTGCGCCCGCGCGGCTTTGCGCGAGAACGTCGCCATGCGCATCATCGGTGGCACGGCGGGCGGGTTGATTCTCAAGGCTCCCAAGGGTCTCGACGTCCGGCCCACGCCGGATCTCGTCCGGCAGGCCTTGTTCAACAGCCTGGCCACCCGGGTGGAAGGCGCGCGCGTGCTGGAACTCTTCGGCGGCACGGGCGCACTCAGCCTCGAATGCCTGAGCCGTGGCGCGCGCGAGGCGCTCTGCATAGAACTCTCGCCCAAGCACGCCCGGGTCATCGATCAGAACTTCATCGCCATGAAACTCACGCCCGGTTCCTTCCGGGTGCGCGTACAGGATGTCTTCACCGCCCTGCCCCAACTGGCCGCGGCCGGCGAGCAGTTTGATCTCATCGTCGCCGACCCGCCCTACGGCGAGAAGAATGTCGGACGGCGCTCCGAGTCGTTCGCGCAACGGCTCCTGGATGACGAGACGCTGCCCCGAGTGCTGGCGGCGGACGGTCTGTTCGTGCTGGGCCACGCCCGACGCGACACGCTTTCGCTACCCGCGCGCTGGCACGAGCGCAAGTTCATGAAGCATGGTGATTCCGTCATGCGCTTCCTGGAGGTCGCCTCATGAAAACCCTCCTGGCTGTGACCTCCACCACCATGCTCACCCTCACCCATCTTCCGGCCGCCGAAGCAGCCGCGCGATCCTACGGTGCTGCGCACGGGCAACAGCTCGTGGAGGAGGTGTGCGCGGCGGCGCTGAAGCATTTCGCGGAGAAAAAACTCCTCAGCCATCAGCTCGCCGTGACCCTGGTGGAGGTGCGCGACTCGGGGCCGTTGCCCTCAGGCAGCGTACGCGGCGGCGCGGCCATCTATCCCGCCAGCGTGGTAAAGTTATTCTACCTCGCCGCCGCACATCGCTGGATGGAAGACGGCCGGCTCGCGGACACGGAGGAATTACGCCGCGCCCTCAAAGACATGATCGTGGACTCTTCCAACGACGCGACCGCCTACGTGGTGGACGCGCTCACGGGCACGACCAGCGGCCCGGAACTGGCCGAGGCCGAAATGAAAATCTGGAGTGAGAAGCGCAACGCCGTGAACCGCTACTTCACCGCGCTCGGCTATACCAATCTCAACCTCAACCAGAAGCCCTGGGGCGATGGACCCTACGGGCGCGAGCGGGTCTGGGTGGGAAAGAATTACAGCAACCGAAACGCCCTCACCACCGAAGCCACCGCGCAACTGCTCGCCGAAATTGCGCTCGGCCGCTGCGTCACGGCCCGCCGCAGCGCCGACATGATGCAACTGCTCAAGCGCGATTTTCTGGCCCAGACCACCGATCCGGAAGATCAGGCCCACGGCTTCACGGCGCCCGGGTTGCCGCGCACGGCGAAACTCTGGTCCAAGGCCGGCTGGACCAGCTCCACACGCCATGACGCCGCCTATGTGGAGTTGGCGGAGGGAAGAAAGTTTGTCCTCGTCACCTTCACCACCAATCACGCCCATGAGCGCGGCATCATTCCGTTCGTGACGTCCGAAGTCATTCGTCGGTTGACTTCCAAGCCATGAGCCACGCCGAGCCTACCACATCCGGCGTCTGGCGCGAGGAATTCACCGTGCCGCACGAAGCCATCGACGCGAACGGCCACGTCAACAACGTCGTCTTCGTGCAATGGATGCAGGACGTGGCCACTCGACATTTCGAATCATTATGCGGCGTTGAGATCATGGGGAGCGCCGGGGCGATGTGGGTCGTACGCTCGCACCAGATCGAATACTTTCTTCCGGCCAGGGCCGGCGACAGCCTGCAAGTGATGACTTGGGTGGTCAGTTTCAGCCGCGTTCGCTCGGTGCGAGGCTACAAATTTATCCGCGCCGACAAAGGCCAGTTGCTGGTGCGAGGCGAGACGGAATGGGTTTTTGTGAACGCCCAAACTGGACGGCCCGGCTCCATCCCGAAAGCGATCGTGCAAGCCTTCGTGTTGGGGTCTGGGACAGACAAGCCGTAGCGGAACGGGCCGACCACTCAAGGCTCGTCCCCACTTGGCTTCTGGCTGGCCTCAGCCTTTGACGTGGTTCAACAACCGTTCCACGATGGTGTCCACGCTGATGCCTTCGGCCTCGGCGCGGTAGTTCACCAGCACGCGATGGCGCAACACCGGCAGGGCCAGCGTGCGGATGTCGTCGGGCGTGACATGGGAACGGCCTTGGAGCAGGGCGCGAGCTTTGCCACCCAGCACGAGATTCTGCGCGGCGCGCGTGCCCGCACCCCAGCCCACGAACTGGTTGATGAAGTCCGGCGTGCCGTCCTGCTTCGGGCGTGAAGCCGCGGCCAGTCGCACCGCCATGCGCGCCACATCCTCGGCAATCGGCACCTTGCGCACCACGTCGTGAAAGCGCAGCACGTCCTCGCCGGTGAAGAGCGCCTGAATTGGCTCGGGCGCGCGCGAAGTTGTTTGCCGCACCACTGCGACCTCGTCGTCCTCGGGCAGGTAATCGATGAAGACGTTGAACATGAAACGGTCGAGCTGGGCCTCGGGCAGCGGATAAGTTCCTTCCATCTCGATCGGGTTCTGCGTGGCGAGCACGAAGAACGGCTCGGGCAACGGATAGCGCACGCCCGCCGCCGTGACCTGATGCTCCTGCATCGCTTCGAGCAGCGCGGCCTGGGTCTTGGGCGGAGTGCGGTTGATTTCGTCGGCCAGCACCATGTTGGCGAAGATGGGGCCCTTGACGAACTGCATGGCGCGCACGCCCGTGTCGCTCTGCTGGAGAATTTCCGTGCCGATGATGTCGGCGGGCATCAGGTCGGGCGTGAACTGGATGCGCTGGAACTTGAGATGAAAAATCTGCGCGATGGATTTGACCAGCAGCGTCTTGGCCAGGCCGGGCGCGCCGGTGATGAGGCAATGCCCGCCCGAGAGCAGCGCGATCAGGATTTCCTCGATGACCTCGCGCTGGCCCACGATGACCTTGGCGAGTTCGGTGGTGATTTGCGCGCGGCTGCGGATGAGTTGTTCCACGGCCTGTTGTTCGGTGGCGTAGGTGTCAGTGGCGGTTTCCATAAAGTGTTCTTTCGGCAGGATGCGCAGAGATTGGCGAGCGGTTCACGAAGATTTTGTAGAATGAATCGCCCGCGGATTTCACATCACCGAGCGGAAGGCCCAAGCCCGGAGGGCTTGAAGGTGAATAGCCCCTGGCGAAACCAGGGGTAACGAACAGTGATTCAAACCGACCCCGGCAGGGGTCGAACTTTGGATCTTGAACTACAGGCGAGCGTTCAACCCCATCCGGGGTTGAGGAAACTTTGGGCGCCAAATCCCAGGGTTCGCTCGTGCCTCGCGACCCGGGGCTATTCACGTTCAAGCCCTCCGGGCTGAGCGGCCGGTTCCCCACTTTCATGCTCAATGCGTCATCGCGTAGAAGATGATGTTGATGCCGAGCGGGAAGGCGCGCTTCTCGGAGAAGACGCGGAAGAAATCGTCGTTCTCGCCTTCTCGCTCCCAGCCGTCGCCGTTGTCGCAGTTATGGGTGGCGATGACCATGATGCGGCCCTGCTCGTCGGTAAGCGCGCGGACGTGCATCTCCTCCGCGCTGGGGCCAGTGCGATACTCCCAGGTGATGCCGCTGATTCTGCTGCCGGGGTGCAGGCTCTCAATGGCCTGGTAGGCGTTGGGCGTTTGCAATTGCTGCTTGGGCACCCGGATGTCGAAGACCTGATGGAAGACGGGATGCTCCATCGGCAGTTCCACAAAGTCGCGCTCGGGAAAAACCCGCTTCATCTCGCCGGCAAAATTCTCCCATTGCTCATCGCCCCAGAAATCATCGGCCATGAGAAAGCCCCCGTTGTTCAGATAGTCGCGGAGTATCTTCACCTCCGCGTCGTCCAGATGCAGCCGCCCCGGCTCAACCATGTAAATCCACGGATAGTCGTAGAGGTCCTTGTTATTCAGCCGGAGGAAGCGGCCGTCCGGGTTGACCCGCAGCGAAGTCATCTGCTGGAGCCGGAAGGACAGGTTCAAATCGCTGTCGGGAAAATCCGTGATCCATCCGCCCAAGGAACTCCGCCGTCCCCAATAGGCGCTGATGTAGCGGAGCCGGCAGAAAGTAAAGGCGTCCTTCTCGAATCCCGGCGGGTTGGTCCACACCGGCACATCCGTGCTGTGCGAGCCGACCTCGCGCGCGGTGCTCATGGTGGCTTCCTCGACGCGCACCCGACCACCGCCGCTGAAGCTGCCTTCGGTGCCGTGAGTCATGCGGTCCCGGTCATCGTCTCCTGACCACTGCGCCAACGCGACGACGGACAGAGCCACGCATCCGAGGATGAGGACTGTCCAAGGGCGACGGGTCATGGAGCGATGGGTTTAATCGCCGGCCTATTGGTGCCTTGAATCTCGCGCAGCAGTTTGTGCGCGTCGCGGAAGCGCGGTGCTTCTTCCAGCGCCTGCAACACTTGCCGCCTGGCATCCGGCTCCCTTTGTTTGTGCAGCAACCGCGCCAGACGGAAATGCGCCTCGGTCGGATCGGGCGGGTCGAGCAGGAGCAACACGCGGTTGGCGTGGATAGCCTCGGCATCGCGGCCCAGCGCCTCGGCGGATTGCGCGAGGAAACGATGCGGACGCGGGACCAGGGGATTCACGGCCAGCGCACGGCGGGCGTTGGCCCGGACAAATCTCCAATCGCTCTCCAACGCACCCAGTTCGCTCAAGCGATCGAAGGCCTCGAACGCCTCGCCATCCAGCTTGCTCCACTTCTCCAGCGCGGCGCGTTCGGCATTGGTGTTCTTGAGTCCGCGCTGCGCCCGGGCGAGCAAGGCCCAGGCGCTGTCATCACCCGTTTGCATCGGGAACGCCTCGCCCAGCTTCTCCAGCGGCGGCACCGCATTCGACCACTGGCCGCGCGAGAGCGCATCAAGGGCCGTGCGCTGGAGCGCCCAGTAATTCGTCGGATGCTCCGCCAGCCACGCCGCCGTGCGCAACTCGCGAGGCTCGGGCTTGGTGAAGTCGAGCGTCGGGGCCAGCGACTCCGCCAGCTCACGGGCGAACTTCGCGAAATCTTCCTCCAGTTTCTCCAGCGGCGCGGTGTGCGCTTCGATGCTCTTGTTGATCTCTTTGCCATCGCCGAGATCGCGCAGGATGGCCTTCAACGAATCGAATCCGAAATTTTTCACGATGAACTCCACCGCCAGCTTTGATTCGTAGTAAGCAAACTGAAGGTGCATGGGCGTCTTTGGCGCGAGGAAGGCGCTGCTCAGTTCGCCGATGGGCGTGAAGTCGTCGCCCAGGATCATCTCGCGATAACGCGCCGTCATGCGCTGACCCCAGGCGGGATTCTGCTCCAGCTCCTCATACACGGAGATGCCTTCGCTCAACCAGCGCGGCATCTTGTTGTGCGTCATGGTCAGGGTGATGACATGCGTGAACTCATGCCAGAGCACCGCCTGCCAGTTGGCCGTGTGCCCCTTCTGCGAGGCCGGGCTGTTGGCCGTGATGACCGCGCCGAAGCAGACCCCGAGGTAGCCGGGATTGTCCGGGATGCCGAAGGTGCGCACGCCGAAATCCTTCTGCTCGGGAAAAATCTCCACCACCGTCGGGCGCGGCAGCGTGAGGCCGTACTTCACCACCAGGTTGGACTTGGCCCGCGAAAGCAGCGACAGCACTTCCGCGCCGTAAATGGGCGCTTCGTTCGTGCCCATGCGCAGGATGAACCCCTCGTTGGTCAGGGTGGTGAACTTCCCCAGCTTGTCCTTGAGCGTGAGCAGGTTGAAGCTCGTCACGTCATACTCGTCCTGCTGATGCGCCTCCTCCGCGAGCCGCCAGCCCTCCGCCTCGTCCCCGAGCCGGAGCAAATCCTCGGCAAGTTGCGCGCGGGCCGAAACGTAGTTTGGATCGAAGGCCAGCGACCGGCGCTGATAGGCCGAGCCTTCGGCGAAGCGGTACTTCTGCGAGAGATTCTGCCCGATCAAAAAGTCCACGCGTGGATTCGTCTTCCAGTGGCGCAAGGCCTGGTCGCGCGCCGTGCTCTCGCCGGCGGTGTCGCTGCGCAGATGCGCCAGCACCGTGCGATAAGCCCAGGCATCAGGATGCCACGGGTTGACCGCCAGCGACTGCGCGATCAGCTTCTCGGCTCCTTCATACTCCTCGGCGTCAATCATGTGATCGGCCAGCAGCAGCATGGCTCCGACGTGATTGGTGTTCTGCTCCAGGGTGGCGTTGAGGTTGAGCAGCATCTGCTTGCGGTCCCCGGACTGGAAGGCCCGGGCCAGGCCAAAGTGCAAGTCAGGATCGTCGGCGAACTTTTTCAACCCGGCGCCGAACTGCTTGGCCGCGAGCGAGAAGTCGTGCTTGTCCAGCGCCAGTTCGCCCATCGCCAGATAAACATCGCGCGAGTCGGGATTGGCCTTGCGCGCCGGCTCAAACACGTTGTCGAGCACCTTGCGCGGGTCCGCGCCCAAAATGAGAATCGCCTTGCCAATCGCCACCAGGCTCGACGCATCGCGGAAGCGATTGTCCGTGCGGGCCGACACCAGCGCCTCAATCTCCCGTGGAATCTGCGCCGCCCGATTGGTCTCGCCGATGTAGGGCAACACTTCGTGCGCCAGCAGCTTGATCGGAATGCTCCACGAGTAACGCTCCAGCGCATTGGACAAAACCGTGCCGGCCTTTTCGTACTGACCGGACGCCGCCAGCGACCGAACCAACAGCGCACGCCATTCCTCCTCATACTCGAACTCCGCGATGGCCTGCTCACAGAGGGCCGTGCAATTCGTGTACTGGCCGGCGATGAATTGCTGACGCGCTTTGGGGAGATCCGCCGCCTGGGCCGCCCAACTGAGGAAGAGCGCCGCGAGCAGTGCGACGGAGGGGAATCCCGGCCGGTTGGCCGCCACCCTGCACCATGAAATATTCGCGCGCATTTGAGTGGCGCTAAGGTTGCGCCTGCCGACGGCAAGCTCAAGCCACAAGTACGGGCGGGAGAGTTAAAGCCCGGACCAGCGCGTGCGGCCAAGGTGGACACCCTGCAGCCTTGGGAGGGAGGGGCCGGCAGTCCGGGGGCGAGTTTCGGTTCATGAGCCTGCCCCCAAGCCATGACCATGCTTGCACCGGCCGCACAGGTTCAACACTCTCGCGCCATGAAAAGCATCACCCTCCTGGCCCTGGCCTGGTCTTCCTTGCTGGCCAGCGCCGCGAACCTGCCGGTAAAGGAAGGGTTGCTGCTCCACCTCGACGCCGCAAAGCAACCCGGACTGCGGCAGGCGGCGGACTTGCCGCCGGTCTCGAACGGGCGGGCCCTGGATCGCTGGCTGAATGCCTCGGACGCGACGCGGCACGCGGTGCAACCGTGGTCCGGAGGGCGGCCAGTCTTGCGCGCGGATGGCGCGGAGGCGTTGGTGCGCTTCGACGGCCAGGATGATTTCCTGAGCGTCTCCGGCCCCAAGCGGCGCGCGCCGGAAGTCACGCTCTTCATCCTCGCCGCGCCGCGCTCGAACCGGGGTTTGTTCGCGGGCCTGTTCGGCAGTGCGGTGGCGGGGCAAAATGATTACACCAGCGGCCTCAATCTCGATCAGGGACCGGCGGCCACGAAGGAAATCAGCGTGCTCAACGTCGAGTCTGCCGGGAGCGCGGGGTTCAAGAACTTCATTCAGCCGGGCAAGAATCTCGCAGCCAGCCTGCCCTTCGAGAATTTCCACGTCTTCACCGTCCGCTCCCAAGTCGGGCCGAAAGGGACCGAGCTGTTCCTGGACGGCATCAAGCTCGGCGAGCGCGAGCGGAAGGAGTCGAGCATCGGTCTCGATGAGATGGTCATCGGCGGCCGGATTTACTCGAACGATCCCGGCGAGCCATCGAACGCGCAGGGTTCCTTCCACGGGGACATCGCGGCGGTGCTGCTCTATGAGCGCGCCTTGAGCGAGGCCGAGCGCAAACAAGTCGAGGAATCGTTGTTCGCGCGCGCGCCGGCCTTGAACGCCCTCGCCGGCGGCAGCAGCGGTCACGCGCTGGAAACGCTCAAGGACGCGCCGGTGGTGCAGATGTTTGTGCCCGGCTTTACGGTCGAGGAGTTGCCCCTCGCCATGCGCAACCTGACCGGCATTCGCTATCGCCACGACGGCAAGTTGGTCGCGCTCGGCTACGATGGCCGCATCCATCTCGTCACCGACACGGATGGCGACGGGCGCGAGGACGCGTCGAAGATTTTCTGGGACAAGTCGTCGTTGCGCGGCCCCATCGGGATGGCGTTGCTGCCCAAGGGCGATGCGCGCGGGGACGGCGTCATCGTCGCGAGCAAGGGCAAGGTGTCGCTCATCGTGGACAAGGACCGCGATGGCGTGGCCGACGAGGAAATCATCGTCGCGAAAGGCTGGAAGGAAATCTCGCAGAGCGTCGATGCCATCGGCGTGGCGATGGACCCGAAGGACGGCTCGATTTATTTCGGTCTCGGCGCGGCGAATTACGCCAACGGCTATCTCATCGACGCGGCCACGGGCCGGGCGGGCTATCGCACCGACATGGAGAACGGCACCGTGCAGCGCGTGTCGGCGGACTTCTCGAAGCGCGAAACAGTCTGCACCGGCACGCGGTTCACCTGTGCGCTGGCCTTCAACCGGTTCGGTGACCTCTTCGCCAGCGAGCAGGAAGGCGCGACCTGGCTGCCCAACGGCAATCCGCTCGACGAGTTGCTGCACATCCAGCCGGGACGGCACTACGGCTTCCCGCCGCGCCATCCCAAGCATCTGCCGCAGGTCATCGATGAGCCTTCGACCTTCGACTACGGCCCGCAGCATCAGAGCACCGTCGGCATGATCTTCAACGAGGGTGTGAATGGCGGGCCGTCCTTCGGTCCCGCGAACTGGAGCGGCGACGCGCTGCTCTGCGGGGAATCGCGCGGAAAACTGTATCGCACCAAGCTGGTGAAGACGGCCGAGGGCTACGTGGCGCAGAACCACCTCATCGCCTCGCTCACCATGTTGCTCGTCGATACCTGCGTGACACCGCAGGGTGATTTGCTGCTGGCCTGCCACAGCGGCCCGCCTGATTGGGGCACCGGCCCGGCGGGCGCGGGGAAAATCTTCCGCGTGCGCCACACCGCGAAGGAGACGCCGCAGCCAGTGCTGGCGTGGGCTGCGGCACCGGATGAATTCCGCGTCGCCTTTGACCAGCCGCTCAAGGATTCCGACTGGGCGGGCGCGAAGGAGAAGGTTCGCATCGAAGCCGGCCGCCACGTCAGCACCGGTGATCGCTTTGAAACCATCCGCCCCGGCTATCAGGTGGTGCGCGACCAGATGACCGCGCCGCGCCGCTGGGTCGAAGTGCAAAACCTCTCGCTCACCGCCGACCGCCGCACGCTCGTGCTCCGCGTGCCACGCCAGACCGAAGCCATCGGCTACGCCATCACCCTGCCCACGCCGGCGTCGTGGCAAACGAAAAGCGCCATCGCGCAAAAGCCCGAGATGGATGTGGCGCTCACGCTCAATGGCATCGAAGCCACGCTTCAGGCTGGTGGCGAGTCGCGGCGCGTGGTGCTGCCCCATCCGTCGCCCACCGTGGCGCGGGCGTTCACGGCGGGTTCGGCGGACCACGAGAAGTTTTTTCAACAACTCACCCGCACGAGCACGCTCACCCTGCACGGCGGCGTGAACGTGGGGAACATCTTCGTGCCCGCCACCCAGCCCGGCGCGAAGCTCGATTGGGACATTGGCAACGACGCCTTCGCCAATCGACGCATGACCGTGCGGCAGGACTTCTCCGCCGGCGGAACGCGCGAAGTCGAGTTGAAGCCAGGCGACAAATCGTCGCTGGCTTCACTCCAATTCACCTTCAATGGCCCGCTCGCACTGAACGGCAGTGGCTTGAGCTTCGCGCTCGATGAGAAGATGCGGCCCATCACGTTGACGCGGCTCTCCCTGCCCTGGGCTTCCGATGCGCCGCCCAAGAAATCCGACGGCGAAGTCCTCGCCCGCGCCGACGTGAAAGGCAACTGGCTGCACGGACGCCGCGTGTTCTTCGGCGACGGCGGCTGCGCGACCTGCCACACCCTGCGCGGCGAAGGCACGGCCTTCGGTCCCGATCTCTCGAACCTCGTCTTCCGCGACCGCGAGTCCGTGCTGCAAGACATCATGAAGCCGTCCGCGACCATCAACCCCGACATGACGGGCAGCCTGGTGAAATTCAAGGACACCCCCGAAGTCGCCGGACTCATCCAGACGCTGACCGACGCGAAGATTGTCCTCCGCCTGCCGGCCAACGCCACGTTGGAGCGCCCGCGCGCCGACGTGGTGAGCCTGGCGCCGATGAAGGATTCATTGATGCCGGAAACTCTCGGCCAAAATCTTTCGCCCACGCAGATGGAAGACCTGCTCACCTTCCTGCTCACCAATCCGCTCGAACCAGCGCCCATCACCCGCCTCGATCCGCCCATGCCCCCGGCGCGCACGCGCGAAGAGGTCGCGGCCTTCGTGTCGTCCTCCACCGCTTCGAGCGCGGCCACCACGCCGCTGCGCATTCTGCTCTGCATCGACACCAAGGATCACGGCGTGGACGAGCACGACTATCCGCTCTGGCAGCAGCGTTGGGCGAAGCTGCTGCCCTTGGCCGACCATGTAACTGTGGCGACGGCGAAAGTTTTTCCGACCCGCGAGCAGTTCGCGAAGGCGGATGTGATGGTGCTCTTCTCGCGCAACTCCGGCTGGAACGCCGAGCGTGCCGCGCGACTGGATGAATTCCAGCAACGCGGCGGCGGCGTGGTGTTGCTGCACTGGGCCATGGCCGGCGGCGAGGACGCGCTGGGCTACGCTGGACGGGTCGGCCTCGCCACGGGCGCAGGCTCGAAGTATCGCCACGGTGACACGGAACTCACCTTCGCGAAGTCCGGCCATCCGGTCACAGAAGGTTTCACCAAGCTCAAGCTGACCGACGAAACCTACTGGGCCTTCCACGGCGATGAGACGCGCATCCAGGTTCTCGCCACGGGCGTCGAGGACGGCGCGCCACGCACGCAGCTCTGGGCTTACGAACACTTCAAGGGTCGTGTTTTCGGCAGCATTCCCGGCCACTACAACTGGACCTTTGATGATCCGCTCTACCGCGTGATCGTCCTGCGCGGCATCGCCTGGGCCGCGCGGGAGAAGGACGTGAACCGGCTCGTGGAACTGGCCCCGGTCGGCGCGCGCCTCGCACCCTGATCCCCAAAGGATCGCAAGGACCGGAATGCACAGGGAGAGGCCCAGCTAGGTCGCAAGTTGCTGGACCACCTTCCCCGCCACATCCGTCAGCCGATAATCGCGGCCTTGGAAACGGTAGGTGAGCTTCTCGTGGTCGAGGCCAAAGAGGTGCAGCAGCGTGGCGTGAAAATCATTCACATGCACGGGATCCTTGGTGACGCCCCAGCCGAGTTCATCCGTCTCGCCCACCACCTGGCCACCGCGCACTCCGCCGCCGGCCATCCACGTCGTAAAGGCAGACGGATGATGATCACGTCCGCTGATGCGGCCCTTGAACGCAGGCCGGTTCTCGCCCAGCGGGGTGCGGCCAAACTCGGAAGCCCAGACCACCAGCGTGCTGTCGAGCAAGCCGCGCTGCTTGAGATCGCGCAGCAATGCGCCGAGCGGCTGATCCACCACGGCGCAGTTGAACGGCAAATCCGTCTCGAGATCGTTGTGATGGTCCCAGCTCGCGTGGTGAATGCTCACGAAGCGGACCCCGCGCTCGACCAGCCGGCGGGCCAGCAGGCAGTTGCGCGCAAAAGTCTTGAACGTGCCCGTGCCGCCACCGCGCTGGGTCTTGGTGTGTTTGCCGGCGTCGCGATTGACGCCGTAGGCTTCGAGAGTCTCAGGCTTCTCGCCGGAGAAATCCGTCAGTTCGGGCGCGCTCAACTGCATCCGCGCGGCCAGTTCGTAATTCGCCATGCGGCTGGAAATTTCCGGATCGCCCACGGCCTTCTGCCGCAGCGTGTTCAGGTCGCGCAAAGCATCCAACCCGTAGTGCCGCATCTCGGCGGTGACTCCGGCGGGGTTGTGCAAGTCCATCACCGGCTCGCCTTCGTTGCGAAAGGCCACGCCACCGAAGACACTCGGGAGGAAGCCGCTGCTGAACATCGTGTTGCCCCCGCTCGCCGCCCGCCCCGCCGTCAACACCACGTAGCCGGGCAGATTCTGCGAGGCGCTGCCCAGCGCGTACGCGACCCAGGACCCGGCGCTCGGCCGACCGAAGCGCTGGAAGCCGGTGTACATGAGCAGTTCGCCGGGATGATGATTGAAGGCCTCGGTGTGCATCGAGCGCACCAGCGCCAGATCGTCCGCGCACGAGCCGAGGTGCGGCAGCAGTGCGGACATCTCCAGACCGCTCCGGCCATAGCGCCGGAATGGATACGGGCTGCCCAGCAATCGGGCGGACTCCTTCTGGATGAAAGCGAAGCGCACATTCTTCGTGAGCGACTCGGGCAGAGGCTGCCCGTTCAACTCGGTCAACTTCGGTTTCGGATCGAACAGGTCGAGCTGGCTCACGCCGCCTTCCATGTAAATGAAGATGCACTGCTTGGCCTGGGATGCGAAGTGCGGCGGACGCGGGGCCAACGGATTCCACGGCGCTCCCATTTTCGGCGGCTCGCCGGCGAGCAATCCGTCCCGCCCGAGCAACGTGGCCAACGCCACGCCGCCCACGCCGCGCGCGGTGCTGACGAGAAAATCACGGCGGGTGAAGTTGAGGATTTCGCGCGCGTCCATCGTGTTCATTCCCTGGTGAGAAACTCGTCCAAGTTCAACATCACCTCCGCCACCGCGCGCCAGGCCTGCGGCTCGCCGATGGTGGACATGGTGGAAAGTCTCGCGCTGCGAGACAAGTCCGCGCCGACACCGCTCGCAGCGCGAGCGGTCCCACCCTCCTTGCTCGCGGAAAGCGCGGATGCTTCGCGATACAACTGCTCAAGCCGCTTCAATTCCACCCGCGCCGGCTCGCGGCTGAAACAGATGCGGAAGGCTGCATCCAGCTTGGCGCGAGGGTTTCCCGGCAACGCTGTCACGCGTTGCCCGAACGCCTCCGTGGCCTCGGCAAACACCGGGTTGTTGAGCAAGGCCAGCGGCTGCAAGGGCGTGTTCGAACGCTCGCGCTGGGCGGTGCATTCGCTCGGATTCGCGCCATCAAAGGTCGCGCTGATCGGGTACGGCACCGTGCGCCGCACCGCGACATACACGCCCCGGCGATGCTTGGCGGAGCCTTCCGTCTCCGTCCACGTTCCGCCCACGCCGTAGCCCGCCGCCTTCACGTCTTTCGGAATCACCGGGTAAATGCTCGCGCCGCCCAGCTCGCGATTGAGCAATCCCCCCGCGTCCAGGAACAGGTCGCGCACGATCTCCGACTCCACGCGCAGGCGATTCTGCCGCGCGAGCAGGATGTTCTGCGGGTCACGGTGCCGCAGGTCAGCCCGCACCTCGGATGATTGCCGATACGTCGCCGACGTGACGATGAGCCGGATGAGTTGCTTGCGGCTCCAGCCGTGGCGCTGGAACTCCGTCGCCAGCCAGTCGAGAAGTTCGGGATGCGAGGGAGCCTCGCCGCGCAGGCCAAAGTCTTCCGGCGTGTTCACCAGCCCGCGCCCAAACAAATGGAGCCAGAGGTGATTCACCGCCACGCGCGCGGTCAGTGGATTCTCCGGCGACACAATCCAGCGTGCGAGATCAAGCCGGGTTGGTTGCCCGTCGCATTCAAAACGATTCAAGACCCGCAGCACGCCGGGCTGCACCTCCTCGCCGGGCCGGAGAAAGTCGCCGCGCACATGCACGAAAGTCTTGGGCGCGTTCGTGCGCGCCGCGAGCAACAGCGCCTCTTCGCCGCGATACCTCGGGGCCAGTCGCTGGTGCGCCTTGAGCCTGGCCGCGAACTCCTTCAGGCCCGGATCCAGCTTGCGATAATGTTTCCACAGCGCCCGCTTTTGCGCGGCGCTGCGTTGCTCCGCCGGCAGGTCGAGCACGTCCGTCACCGCGCCACTCATCCCTCCGCGGTCCACGCCGCGCTGCCAGCGCACGAAATTCGTCTGCGCCTCGCCGTCCGCATAACGCGAACGCGCCTCCTCCAGCCGGGCCTTCTCCTGCTCCCAGTGCTTGCGCGCCAGCTCGTACTTCTCCCGCTCGCCGGGCTGCGGCGCGGGCACGTCCAGTTCCTGGGCTTCGTTGAAGAAGGCGTAGAGCCGGTAGAATTCGCGCTGTGAAACCGGATCAAACTTGTGCGAGTGACACTCCGCGCAACCCAGCGTCAATCCCAGCCACGCCGTGCCCGTGGTCGCGACGCGATCCACCCTGGCTTTGCTGGCGTACTCGGCCGCGTCCACGCCGTCCTCGTGGTTGGAAAGCGTCATGCGATGAAAGCCAGTGGCAATCCGCTGCTCCAGGGTCGCATCCGGCAGCAGGTCGCCGGCGATCTGTTCCATCGTGAACTGATCAAACGGCTGGTCGCGGTTCAAGGAATCGATGACCCAATCGCGGAAGAGATAGGCACCGGGGCGGACGCGATCGATCTGGTAGCCCGCGCTGTCCGCGTAGCGCGCGAGGTCGAGCCAGTGCCGGCCCCAACGCTCTCCAAAATGGGGCGAGGCGAGCAGCTCATCCACCACGCGCAAGTAGGCGTCACCGCGGCGGTCCTTCTCGAAGGCCACGACCTGCTCCGGCGTGGGCAGCAAGCCAGTGAGATCGAGATGGACGCGCCGGATCAGCGTGGCGCGCTGTGCCTCGGGAGAAGGTTTGAGCCGTTCGCGTTCCAATCGCGTCAGGATGAAAGGGTCGATGGCATTGAGAACTTTTGAGTTGCGATTTTCGAGCAATGGCACCGGCGTCCGCGTAGGCGCAACGAACGCCCAATGCTTCTGCGGGTCAGCCGGCTTGACCGCCACCGCCGCCGGCCACGCCGCCCCGGAATCGATCCACAACTTTACCGCCGCCACTTCGCCCGCCGAAAGCGCCTCCCCTTTCGGCGGCATGCGCTCGTCCCGGTTGGTCGTGAGCAGACGCTGCACCAGCGCGCTGGCCGCGCTGTTGCTGACGATGATGGCGCGCGTGCCCGAATCGCCCCCGGACAAAGCCGTCTCGCGATCATTCAGGCGATACCCGCTCTTGTGCTTCTCCGGCCCATGACATTCCAGACAGCGCTGCTGAAGAATCGCCCAACCCGCCTCGAACGAAGCAGCGTGAACACCCACCACCGCCGTCATCAAGACAGCGAGGCCCGAAGCGAGCATTCGAGTGTGTGGATTCACGAGGTTTTCTGACGAGCCATGCGCGGGCGGTGATTCAATTTTGTTTCTCCCCAACGTGCTCCCGGCGTCATGCCGGCGGGGGCCCATCTTGAAGGTACAGATCTGTCCACCAGCACACGCTCTGGGCGGGCTAAAAGCGGCGCTGAAGCGAC
>JANOQV010000309.1:0-1868 GCA_031414955.1 Pedosphaera sp.
TCAGAAATCTCGCCACTGATTTGAAATACGCGAAAACGGTCGCCGAGATGAAGGCGCTGGTGAAGCAGAACTGGCCCGCGCGCATCGAAGGCGGCCAGGCACCAGCCGGAGCGAAGCAGCGGAAGGCGGCGGTGCAGGGAAAACAGTAATCAAATATGGAACACGACGGGGAGGGCCTGTCGGAGGGGCAACGCGCTTGTCGCCGAGCCGGTGGCGGTGCGAATTCTGTCGCTGGCGCGGCTTGATAACGGGCTGGAAAAGCCATCTGGCCCGGCGACATCATCAACTTATGAAATTCACCCGCCTTTTCTGCTGCGGTCTGCTGCCCCTGCTGTGCGCGTGGGCGGGGATGGTGCGCGGTGCGGAGACCGCTCGCCCAAACATTCTCTGGCTCGTCGCCGAGGACTTCAGCCCGCATCTCGGCTGTTACGGCACGAAGGAAGTTTTCACGCCCCACCTCGACCGGCTCGCGCGGGAAGGCGTGCGCTACACGCGCGCCTACACCACGGCCCCGGTCTGCTCGGCCAGTCGCAGCGCGTTCATGACCGGCATGTACCAGACCACGATCGGCGCGCACCATCACCGCACGCGGAACAAGCCGCCGCTGCCCGACGGCGTGCGCACGTTGCCGCAGTGGATGCAGAGCGCGGGTTACTTCACGGCCAATGTCGCGAAGCTGCCGGACGGCTTGGGCTTCAAAGGCACGGGCAAGACGGACTGGAATTTCACCTTTGAAGGCAAGGCGTTTCAGTCGTCGGACTGGAGCGAACTGAAAACGAACCAGCCGTTCTGGGCGCAGATGAATTTCAACGAAACGCACCGCGCCTTCCGCGCGCCCGCGCACGCGGACCCGGCGAAGGTCGAGATTCCGCCCTACTACCCCGACCATCCCGTCACGCGCCAGGACTGGGCCGAATACCTCGACGCCGCGACCGCGCTGGATGTGAAGGTCGGAAAAATTCTCGAGCAACTCGCGAAGGATGGACTGGCCGACAACACCATCGTCATCTTCTCCGGCGACCACGGGGAGGCGCAGGTGCGCGGCAAACAATTCTGCTACGAGGAAGGCTTGCGCGTGCCGCTCATCATCCGCTGGCCGAAGTCCATGCCCGCGCCCAAGCAAATCCAGCCGGGCCTCGTGGACGCGCGCTTCATCGAGGCCATTGATTTCGCGCCCACCATGCTGGCGCTGGCCGGCGCGCCCAAGCCGGCAAAAATGCAGGGCCGGATCTTTCTCGGTGATCGCGCCGAGGCACCGCGCACGATGGTCTTCGGCGCGCGCGATCGTTGCGACGAGACGGCGATGCGCCTGCGCACCGTGCGTGATGACCGCTACCGCTACATCCGCTGCTTCACGCCCGAAGTGCCGTTGCTCGCGCCCAACGCCTACAAGGAGCGCCAGTATCCCGTGTGGAACTTGCTCAAGGAATTGCACGCCGAAGGCAAGCTGACTCCGGCGCAGGCGTTCCTCTGCGAACCGCGCATGCCCGAGGAACAGCTCTACGATCTTCAGACTGACCCGTGGGAAATTCACAATCTCGCCGGTTCCAAAAAGCCCGAAGATCAAGCCGCGCTCAAACGCCTGCGCGCCGCCCTGGAGAAATGGATCGTGGATACCGACGACAAGGGACGCCTCCCCGATCCCGACGCGGGACTCCCCGCCGTGACCACGCCCCCCACCCGGCGAGCGAATCAACCGCCAAGGTAACGAGGCGACTCCCGCTCGAACAAGGCCAAGCTACGTCCAGTCAGCACTTCTCATTTTGCGGGATGGGGGTTGGATGGCGTGAGTGATGGAGGGTGAAAAGGGGGGATCGACCCGGGGTGTCGGAAGCGTTCCAGCGGGCTGGTGCCAGGGCCGGGCATGG
>JANOQV010000310.1:0-4993 GCA_031414955.1 Pedosphaera sp.
GCCGTGGAAGAAGGCCGCAGCGTCTTCGACAACCTCACCAAATTCATCCTCTGGATTCTCCCGACGAATGGGGGCGTTGCGCTGATCCTGCTCGTCGCGATCATCGGCGGCATCACCCTGCCCATGCTGCCCACGCAATTGCTGTGGCTCAACCTGGTCACCGCCCTCTTCCTCGGGCTGACGCTGGTCTTTGAGCCAAAGGAAAGCGACATCATGCAGCGCCCGCCGCGCGACCCCAAACGACCGCTGCTCACCTTCCCGTTGCTCATGCGCACCGGGCTGGTGACGCTCATCTCGACCGGGGGCGCGTTCGGCCTCTTCGCGTGGGAGCACGGCATCGAAGGCAAGAACGTCGAGGAAGCCCGCGCCGCCGTCGTCAATGTCATCGTGATGGTCCTGAGCTTCTATCTGCTGAACTGCCGCAGCCGGACGCGCTCGATGTTTTCCATCGGTCTTTTCTCCAATCGATGGCTCCTCGCCGGCATCGCCGCAACATGGCTGGCGCAGCTCGCCTTCACTTATCTGCCCTTGTTAAACCGCCTCTTCCACACCGCCCCCGTGCGCGCCGAAGCCTGGCTCTACATCGTCGCCATCGGCCTCTTCACCTTCGCCGCCGTCGAGCTGGAAAAATGGCTGCGCTTCCGCGAACCTCGGAGCTCAATCACAGCATGATTCAAATCGCCTTCTACGACACCAAACCTTACGACCGCGAATACTTCGAGCGCGCGCCGGACGCCGGGCGGCTGCATTGCCAGTTCCACGAATTCCGGCTCACCACCGAGACCGCCGCCACCGTGGACGGCGCGCAGGCCGTCTGCGTCTTCGTGAACGACCGGCTCGACGCGCCGTGCTTGAAGCAACTTCATCAGGCTGGCGTCCGGCTCGTGGCGCTGCGTTGCGCGGGTTTCAACAACGTGGACCTCGCCGCCGCGAAGGCGCTCGGGCTCGTCGTCGTTCGCGTGCCCGCCTACTCACCGCACGCCGTGGCCGAGCACGCCATCGCCCTGCTGCTCGCGCTCAACCGCAAACTCCACCGCGCCTACAACCGCGTCCGCGAGCATAATTTTTCGTTGAGCGGCCTCGTCGGTTTCGATCTCCACGGGAAAACCGTCGGCGTGGTGGGCACGGGAAAAATCGGGAAGATCGCGGCGCAGATCTTTCGTGGGTTCGGCACGGACGTGCTGGCCTACGACCCGCAGCCCGCGCCCGAATGGGCGGCGACCCACGGCGTGCGTTCCACGGAGTTCGACGCGCTGCTCGCCGCGAGCGATGTCGTCTCGCTGCATCTGCCGCTCACACCGCAAACCCGCCACCTGCTCAACGCGGAAACCTTCGCGCGCCTGAAGCCCGGCGCGTTCCTCGTCAACACGAGCCGCGGCAAACTGGTGGACACCACCGCGCTCATCGAGGCACTCAAGAGCGGACGACTCGGCGGCGTCGCGCTGGATGTTTACGAGGAAGAGGAAGGCATCTTCTTCGAGGATCTGTCCGGCGAGATTTTGCAAGACGACGAACTGTCGCGCCTGCTGACGTTTCCCAACGTGCTCATCACCGCCCACCAGGCGTTCCTCACGCAGGAGGCGCTGGGCGAAATCGCGCGGGTGACGACAGCGAATCTGGTCCGGCTCGAAACGGGCGAGGCCTTCCTCGCCGGGACCACGCTATGACCTCGCGTCGCAAGAACACGCAGCGTGTCCCGCGTCCGTCGTCTGCCGATAAGTCGCCTATCAAAATGGCGATGCTCGGCGCGGGCAATATGGGCACGGCGCTGGCCCATGCGCTCGCGGGTAACGGCCACGAGGTAATCGTCTGGGATCATTTTCCGGAGGTCGTGGAGGACATCCGCCTGCGGCGCGAAAACCGCCGCTTCCTGCCCGGCGTCCGCCTGCACGCGGGCGTCCGCGCCACGGCCAGCCGGAGCGAATGCGTCGCGGGCGCGGCGCTCATCGTGGTCACTGTGCCATCGAATTTCGTCACCTCGACGCTGGCCCCGGTCGTGCCGGTGCTGGAGAAGAATGCTGTTTTGTTGAACGTAGCGAAGGGCTTCGCTCCGCGCACCCGGCAGCCGATGCCGTTCGTGTTGGGCGGTATGGCGCCCGGCCATCCGTGCGTCCATCTGGCCGGGCCAGCCATCGCCAACGAACTGGCGCGTGGTGTGCCTGCCTACGTCGTGCTGGCTGCGGAGGAGGAGCGCATCGCCCTGCGCGTCGCGGGTTGGTTCGCGGGGCCGTCTTTCATCCCAGTCACCACCACCGATGTAGCGGGTGCCGCACTCGGGGGAATCTTGAAGAACGTCTATGCCATTCTCCTCGGCTGCCTCGAAACGCTGAGCAGCGACTCCCGCAATCTCGAAGCGGCTGCGATCACTGCCTGCGTGCGCGAAATGGCGGAAATCGCGGAGGCCCACGCCGGCCTTCCCGTCACGCTCTACGGCATGGCCGGGCTGGGTGATTTGGTGGCGACGGGGTTTTCCCGCGACAGCCATAACCGTCAATTCGGGCAGATGCTCGCCGCGGGGAAAACGGTTGCGGAGATCGAAAAGGAGAAGCATTGGCTGCCGGAAGGCGCGCGGGCGGCCTCCCCTGTGTGCGCTCTCGCCCGCGCGGGGCGCGTGCCGGCACCGCTGGCCGGATGGGTGCGCCGAGTGCTGGGAGGGGCGCCGCCTTCACTCGAAGGCTTGTTGCGCGTTTTGCGCGCCTCCTTGCCTGACCGGAGCGCACCCGGAAGTGAACCGGCTTCGCAGTTGAAATGGGATGAAAGAAAAGTCGCGCGAGTTTCCGGAGAAGGGAAATGAGATTCATTCCCAGACAGAAGGCCGAACGCGAAAGCCGTTCAGTCTGACAACGCCGCCCGAGCTTGCGAAGTGATGGCCAACACAGCCGGGTGCGTCAGCTTGCGCTCGGCGCTGATCGCGTAGAATTGCTGGCGGCAATCCTCGGTGCGCCCGATAATTTGAAAGCCGTAGCGCGCGACCGCTTCTTCGACCACCAGGGTCGGCAAGGCGAAGAAGCCCAGGCCGTCCACCGCCGCCACTTTCATCAGGGCCGCGTCGTCGAACTCCGCCACTGCGCGCGGGCGAATATCTTCGGCTTGAAACCATTTCTCCAGCGATTGGCGCAGGGCGGTGTTGCTCGTAGGCAACAGAACCGGCGCATCGTTTAGTGATTTAGGAAATTTGCGCTTGAGGGTGGTGGCCAGTTTCCGCTCCGCGCAGAAGGTCACGTCACATTCGCCGAGTAGGTGGTTGAAGACTTTAATGGGGAGCGAACTGGGCGCGGGTTCGTCCGCCAGCACAATGTCCAGCCGGTGGGCGGCCAACTGGCCAAGCAGGTCGGCCACTTTGCCCTCGTGGCAGACGGCCTGGACGGGTTGCGGCAGTTTGAAGATGGGCTTGATGATTTCGTAGCTCAACAGTTTGGGCAGCGAGTCGGTGATGCCGATGTGGACGCGCAACGGGCGGGTCGTGGGCTGTTGCCGGGCCGCGTCGAGGAGTTCCTGCCCCAGCGAAAAAATCTCCTCGGCGTAACTGAACACGCGGTGGCCAGCCTCGGTCAGCGCCAGGGCGCGTCCGCCGCGACGGAAAAGTTTTTCTCCCAGCACGCCCTCCAGCGTTGCGATCTGCGCGCTGATGGTGGGCTGGGAGACGTGCAGCTTGTCCGCCGCCTTGCGCAAGCCGCCGGCCCTGGCGACCACCCAAAAATAGCGCAAGTGATGGTAGTTCAAGAATTCCACGCGTTCACCGTATTCGCTTAAACCTAAGAGTCCATTCCAAAAGTCGTAATGAGCTAAGTGGGATGCCGCCCCCATCATGCCGGCGTGAAAAGCATCATCACTTGGAAAGCCATCGGTGGCAGGGCGCGCGACGTGGCCCAAGCTGCGGACGCTTCCAGACCGGCAACCCCGCCGTCGGCACCGCCGACGAAGCCCGGGAGCGCGCGAATGAACGGAAAGGAAGGTCACGGAGCATGAACACGAAGACGGCGGGGTATCTGATTCTTTATGGCGGCTTCCTCATGGTCATGGGGTTGGCCGGTTACTTGTCGAATCCGGAAAAAGCCAAGACCGCGCTGATGTCCGGCGGCACCTTTGGCGCGCTTTCGATTTTGTGGGGCGTGCTCGGAGCGCGCGGCGTCCGGTGGAGTCGCGTGGCGGCCATCATCACCACTGGCTTTCTGGCGCTGATCTTCACCTGGCGCGCGAGCATGGGTTGGCTGGCCGTCATGGATGGGAAGTCGGAAAAACTGTTCGCGGCGATCTTGATCACGGCGATGCTGGCCGGTTCCGCGCTGATGCTGCCGTGTTTGTTGAAAGCTCGCCAACCCGCCGAGGCCGAGAAACCGGCTGACACCCCTTCCTGATCCATGCGCCCAGACGCATTGCCACTCCCGACACTTCGATTCACCGGCTTGAAGCAAATCAAGCGTGTCGTGATTGCCGTCGCGGGCGGCACGGTGCTGGCCTTGGGCATTGCGTTGATCGTGCTCCCCGGCCCGGCCTTCCTCGTGATTCCCGCCGGGCTGGCGATTCTGGCGATTGAATTTGCCTGGGCCAAACGGTGGCTGCGTTCGGCGCGCGCGCTTTTGCCGCGGCCTGCAACGACCACTGCTCCGAGGCGGAAGATAACAACCGAAACGATTCAGCGGAGCGCAGGTTTCCTGCTCCGGCAGGTGCGCCGGACTCTGCTGCCAAAAAGAAAGATCACATGATACTCATTCTCTTCCTGTTCACGCTGGGCATTGGCCTTCTGGCGCAATGGCACGTCAAGCGCGCTTACGCCCGGCACAGCCGCACGCCGGTGAAATCCGGTTACACCGGGGCGGAAGCGGCGCACGCGATTCTGCGGCAGGCCGGCATCACCAACGTCACCATCATCGAGCACGAGGAATTGCTCGGCGACCATTACGACCCGAAGCACAAGCGGCTGGTGCTTTCCTCGGCCAACTACCACGGCACTTCGGCGGCGGCGCTGGGCGTGGCCGCGCACGAATGCGGC
>JANOQV010000311.1:0-14384 GCA_031414955.1 Pedosphaera sp.
GCCAGCGGCCTGACCGTCGAGGAGCTGCGCGCCAAACTCGAAGCCACCTTGGGTAGGTTCCATCTGGCTCCCCGCGTCGTGCTCGTCCCGACCGCGTTCAACAGCAAGAAGTATTTCATCCTCGGCAACGTCAACCAGCGCGGCGCCTACCAGTTGGACCGTCCGACCACCATCGTCGAAGCCATCGCCAAGGCCCACGGCTTCGTCACCACCCCTCAGCAACGCAACAGCCTCATGCTCGCCGACCTCGCCCACTCCTTCGTCATGCGCCGCCAGGGCAGCGGCGAATTCAAGCGCGAGCCGGTGGACTTTGAAGCCCTCTTCCTGCGCGGCGACCTCACCCAGAACAAACTCCTGGCCCCCGAAGACTACCTCTACTTTCCACCCCTGGGCCTCCAGGAGGTTTATGTCGTCGGCGAAGTGCGCACCGCTGGCTCCGTGCCCTTCACCCGCGACATCACCACCATCGCCGCCATCGCCGGCCGCGGCGGCTTCAAGGAAAAAGCCTATCGCTCCCGCGTCCTCGTGGTGCGCGGCAGTTTGCAAAACCCCAAGACCTTCGTCGTGGACACCTCCAGCATCCTGAGCGCGAACTCCCCGGATTTCGCCCTCCAGCCCCGCGACATTGTTTACGTCTCCCGCCGGCCCTGGGCCAAGGCCGAGGAGCTGCTCGAACTCGCCACCTCCGACTTCCTGCGCGCCCTCGTCGTCTCTGCCACCGGCAAGTACATCGGACCCAATTTTTAATATGAACTCACTGAATCTCTCCCTCGCCCTCACCGCCCTGGCCGCTCTCGCCACCCTGCCGGGTTGCAGCACCAAGCTCGGCGCGCCCTTCGATCCCCTGCGGCCGGCCGAGACCGCCGCCGGCCCGGACGATCCCTACTGGCAGAAGCTGGGCACCACTCCCTCCACTTCCCGCCTGCCCGCCGCCGCCTCCGCCAGCGCCACCAACGCCGCCGCCGGAGCCTTCACCGCGCTCGACACCACCAACCAGCTCAACCCCGAATGGCTCAAGCCTTCCACCGAGCCGCTGAAGCTCGGCCCTGGCGACATCCTCGAAATCGAGACCGTGGGCGAAGCCGCCTCCCGCTCCACCTTGCTCGTCGGTCCCGATGGCAAAATCTATTACAGCATCCTGCCCGGAATTTCCGTGTGGGGACTGAGCCTGGCCGAGACCAAAGCCCTGCTCGAACGCGAGGCCTCCAAGCTCACCCGCCTCAAGCCCGAACTCTCCGTCAACCTCCGCACCCTCGGCAGCCAGCGCGTCTGGATTCTCGGCGCGGTCGAGAAGCCCGCCGTTTACAACCTCGCCGGTCCCGCCACCCTGCTCGAAGCCATCTCCACCGTCGGCGGCATCGTCACCACGCCAGGCGTGGCCAGCGTCTCCTCTGCCGACCTCGCCAACAGCTTCGTGCTCCGCGCCGGCCGCATGTTGCCGGTGGACTTCGAGCGGTTGCTCGAACGCGGCGACCTTTCCCAAAACATTTACCTGCGCCCGGATGACTTTGTTTACATCCGCCCGGCCAACAACCCCACCGTCTATGTCCTTGGTGCCGTCACCACTCCGAACATCCTGCCCCACGCCTCCGGCCTGACCGTGGCCGCCGCCGTGGCCCTGGCCGGCGGCACCATTCCCCTGGCTCACGACTCCAAGATCGTCATCGTGCGCGGCGGCCTCTCCCGGCCCCAGGTCGCCACCACCAGCTACGCCGACATCATCAAAGGCCGCACCCCCGACGTGGCCCTTATGCCCGGCGACATCGTGTATGTGCCCCATGTGCCCTTCTACAAAGTGGCCCAGATGGCCGAACAGATTCTCAATGTGTTTGTCTCCACCGTGGCGGCCAACACCGGCCTCAGCGCGGGAGGCTCTGCGGAAAGCGTCGGCGTCACCGCGCGATAAGCCCAGGCTTCGGTCGCCGCCGGACTCTGCGTCGCACCCCAGGCCGCACCGGCGGGCCGCCCGCGTCACCTGACCCGGCGGGCCGGGTGAGCGGCCTGCACGCCTGGTGCTTATCCACATCGCCATGGGCCGGTTTTCCATCCTGAAGGGATGGGAGCACTCAGCAAGGGTTGCGAGTTCGCGAGCTACCCTGGGTGCATGGCCACAAAGAGTCCCCAACCCTGAAGGGGTTGCAGCGCCGCACCCACGAGACGGCGGCAGGTCATTATTCGCGGCCTGCTGCCACCCCTTCAGGGTTGAGGAGAATTCGATACAGGCTCACTCCGGGGTTTGGGCAACAGGCCCTTGGAACTACCACCGTGGTCCGGCCAGGCACTGCGATACGAGAAAGTCTTGCCACTGGCCCGCTGGCAAGCCCGAGGACGGAGTTGCGGGCGCGGCTCGCTCGCCTGATGCCGCTATTTCCCGGGCCGCTGGTTGGCAGCAGCGTACTCGGCGGCGATGCGGTGCAAGGGCGGCACCAGCACCCAGTGGCCGTTGACGAAGCAGTATTCCCCGGGCCGCGTCGCGGAGCCCACCTTGTCCACCGCCAGCGAAAAGACCGGCAGATGAGGCGCGAGCCAGCCGCGCCCCTGCCATTCACGGGTCAGCAACGCGGCTGACTCGGGCAGGATGCGCCAGATTTCGCGCCCGCCTTCGGCATCAAACAATGGTTTGGAGAAAGCCTCTTTGATCTGCGCGTTCAATTGCGCCACCACCGTCCAGGCGGAAGCGGCGTGCTGCGGGAACATCCGCTGGCAATCGGCTTGGGTGGGATTCATGGCGATGATGAGGCGCCCTTTTTCCGAAGTGCCGGCGCGCTGCAACGCGAACTCGTTTTTCTGATACGCGTCCGCCAGGCTTTGCTCGCTGGCATTCAAGGTGCGCAACTTCGGCAGCCCGCCGCCGGCGCCGCGCAGGACCGTGATGGAATTCGTGCGCCCCTCGCGCATCGCGTAGCCCAGGGGCGTCTCACCGCGGTGATCCTGAAGGTTGACCGTGGCGCGGTGGCGCAGGAGGAGATCCACGAGACGCGAATCCGGGCGGGTTGCGGCCAGGTGCAACGGAGCCTTGCCGCTGGCCGGTTCGATGGTGTTCGGCTCGGCCCCGGCCTGGAGCAGTAATTCCGCCACGGACGCGTTGCCCACTCGCACGGCCTGCGCGAGGGGCAGACCACCCGAGCGAGTGGCGGACTTCACGTCCGCCCGCGCCTGGACCAGCAAGGTCACCAGATCCAATTGCTTCTTCTCCAAGGCGATCAACGCGGCCCATTGCGTGGTGCGTTCGGCGGCCTTGCGCTGGGCCGGTCCGGTGGTGGCGGCCGCTTCGGCTTCAGGTGACTGCAAGGCCATCCATAGTGGCGAGTCGCCCGGCTTGTCCCGTGCGTCCGGCTCGGCACGCTGCTTGAGCAGCAGCGTGGTCATGGCCACGTCGCCGTTGCGCACGGCCAGGTGGAGCGGCGTCTGGCCAGTGATGGTGCGCGCGTTCACATTGGCGTGCAGGTCGAGGAGCGTCTGGGCCGCGCCCAGACGGCGGTTCATCGTGGCGATGTGCAAAGGCGTCAGGCCTTTTTGCGATGTGGCCTCCAGCACCACGGGCGTGTTTTTGAAGAGGGTCTTGATTTTCTCGCTGTCACCATCGCGCGCCGCATCGTGGATGAGAAACATCTCCGCCATCAGATCGTTCTCGGCCGTGTTCCGGTTGGTGAGTCCGGGCGCGGGCCGGTTCGGCGGCACGACGGCCGGCCGCGAGGCAACGGCGGCCGGCCCGTTGGCATTCGTCCGAGCCGGGCTGAGAGTGACCGGCGCGGCGACAGGTGCCGAAGACTGGCCGGGGGTGTTCGGGAACAAGTTGGCGGACGGCGGCGTGGTGCTGGTCGGCGGCGCGGACGGGGCCACAGGAATCACTTGCTCCACCCCGCCCTTCTGCCGGAGGAATTCCGCCACGGCAGTCTGACGGTAACCTATCGCCATCTTGAGCGGCGTCAGGCGGCTAAAATCGTTGGTCGTGTTCACGTCCGCGCCGCTGGCCACGAGCAATTTCACCACTTCGAGTTGCCCGGCTCGGACCGCTTCATGCAAGGCCGTGGTGGCGGAGACCCGGGCGTTGATGGCGGCGGGATGGGCCGCAATCAAGGCGCGCACTTTCTCCAGGTCGCCCAAGCGCGCGGCATCCTGCAACTCGCCCGCGCCGACGGCGAAGGACAGCAGCGCCACCGCCAGGGTGCCAAAAAATGATTTCATCCAAATTATTCCAACACGCCGCCGCAAACCGGGTCAAGGGTGCGGCCAGAGGGGAGCAGGGCAGACGCCTCTAATTTCCCGGTGTTTCGCACGAAAACCCAAATCCCAAAACCCAAATCCCAAATAAATTCCAACGGCCCAAATTCCAAAACCAGGCGTTCGCACTCCCATGGGAGTTTGGAATTGAGAGCTTGTTTGGGATTTGGATTTTGGGTTTTAGCCCGTGGAACCAAACATTTTGATGCGTCTGCCCTACAGGGTGAAGTGCTCCATCTTGGTGCCAGACAAAGGGGCGGCAACCAATCCGCCCCATCGAGACCCGACTCATTCGCAACGCAGCCAGAGGCACTTCAAATACTCGGCCTCGGGAAAGCCCGCCGCATGGTCCGGCGCATGACGGGTGGTTTTGAGCACGGCGAATTTCCGGCGACTCCGGCCCGCCGCGCTTTGGATGGCGGTGAAAAACTCCTCTACGTCCACATGCGCGGAGCAGGAGGCCGCGACCAGAACTCCCGGCGCGCGCAGGTGCCGCAGCGCGTCGAAGGCCAGCTTTTCGTAAGCGCGAATGGCCCCGGCCCGCTCCGTCTCGCGCTTGGCCAGGGAGGGCGGATCAAGCACGATGAGATCGTAGGCGCACTCCACATTCCCCTCCAACCACTCGAAGGCATTCGCCTGAATGATCGTGTGCGGGCACCGCGCCACGGCAGCGTGCGACTGGTTCAGGGCAAAGTTCCGTTCCGCACCGGCCAGCGCGTGGGCGCTAATATCCAGGCTGGCCACGGAGTGCGCTCCACCGCGCGCCGCGTAGAGCGAGAAACCGCCGGTGAAGCTGAAGGCGTTCAACACGTCCGCCCCGCGCGCCAGAGACTCCACCGCGCGCCGGTTCTCGCGCTGATCGAGGAAGAAGCCGGTCTTCTGTCCGCGAATGACATCCGCCTCGAAGCGGAGTCCTGTTTCGAGAAAAACCACCGGGCCGTCGGGGGCCGGTCCCAGCAACACCTGACCGTCCTGGAAGCCGCCGCGCGCAAAGCCGTCCTGTACATTGCGGCTCAGTCGGAGCACGATAGTTATGGGATGGGAGGCGGCGCGCAGGAGATTGATCAGCATGGGCAGATGCGGCCGCCAGGCCAGGGTGTAAAGTTTCAACACCAGGACATCGCCATAGCGATCCACCACCAGGCCCGGCCAGCCGTCACTCTCGCCATTGATGAGCCGGGCCGCCGTGGTCTGCGCGTCCAGCAGTTCCGCACGTTTGGCCAGCGTGGCCTCCAGCCGCGACCGCCACCAGTCGTCGGTAATCTGCACCGGCTGGCCGGCGTGCAAAACGCGGATGCGCAGCGGCGACTCCGGATCAAAAAGCCCCAGGGCGAGGAATCGATCCTTGCGATCATAAATCACCGCCAGTTCGCCGGCCACACCTGCGCGGTTCAATTCACGGATGCTCCCGGCAAACACCCAGGGATGCCCGCCCCGCACGATGGTCTCCGCCGCCGCCGTGAGCCGGACGCGCAGGCGCGGCTGCGCGCGACTTGCAGCCGGGCGCTGCTTTTCCGGGCTTGAGGGAGAGTTCATCATTGAGTGCCGGCCGCCCAGGCGGAGGGACGCAACGCGGAAGAATTTTCCCCTTCGCTTCCCACGGCCTCGCACCTGGGCATCTTAGAACCGGTCTGAAAATTCGGCCCCGGAGTGCGCCCGTCCTCGGGCGCAGCCAGGTGATGACGCCGAGCGCGTTGGAAAAATCCATACCGGCCGCCTTTTCCACATTGCTGCGCCCGAGGACAGGCGCACTCCGGGGCCAGGGGCTTTCGCCGCTCAAACGACTTTTCAGACAGGCTCTTAAGATTGGCAACTTTCATTCACGTCACCGGGGGAAAGCCTTGGCGCAGCGAAGCCCACGGTTCCTGCGTCGAGTAATCGACCAGGCCCGGTTCGGCGGCGTTGCTCGGCGAGAGGATGGCGAGGAAGACGAGCCGTTCATTAAACGGATTGTAGGTGCCGTGAATCTCGCCCATGGGAATGAAGGCCATCTCGCCCGGCCCGAGGATGCGATGAGTCTTCCCGACCCACTGCTCGGCGCGGCCCGAGATGATGTAGATCAGTTCCTCCCGCGTGGGGTGATTGTGGAAGGGATGCGAGCGGTGCGGTTCCATGTTGGCGCGCACCAGCAGCAGTTGCTGATTATCCACCACGTCGCCGCGGCAAATCCATTCCTCCAGCGTCCAGGGCGAAACAAAGTCCACTTTTTCGGCCGCCGTCACAAACCTTCTCAGGGCGATGTCATTCATGCGTGCCGCATTTGTGGACTGAAATCTCGCGCGGCTCAAGCCGGGTGATGGCTGGAGGCGCGTTAAGCCAAGTGTACTTCTGTTGACGCGGGAGGCTCGAACTCTATTTTCAGCGGTACATGATTGCGCGAGCCAGATCCGAGGCGCTGTTTGCCGAAGCACTGAAGTACATTCCCGGGGGAGTCAATTCGCCGGTGCGCGCCTTTCGCGCCGTGGGCGGCACGCCGTTCTTTGTGCAGCGCGCGGCCGGCGCGCGGGTCTTCGACGTGGATGAGAACGCCTACGTGGATTACGTCGGCACCTGGGGACCGGCCATTCTCGGCCATGCGCATCCGAAGATTATCGCAGCGGTGCAGGTGGCGGCGGAGCGCGGGACGAGCTTTGGCATCCCCAATCCGCTGGAAGTCACGATGGCGAAACTGGTCTGCGCCGCCGTGCCCAGCGTGCAGAAGGTGCGGATGTGCAACTCGGGCACCGAGGCTTGCATGAGCGCCATCCGCCTGGCGCGCGGCTTCACCCGCCGCGACAAGATCATCAAGTTCGACGGCTGCTATCACGGTCACGCCGACTCGCTCCTGGTGAAGGCCGGTTCCGGCGCGCTGACCTTCGGGCATCCCGACAGCCTCGGAGTACCGGCCAGTTTCACGCAGCACACCATCGTCTGCCCGTTCAATGATGAGGAAGCGGTGCGCGCGGTGTTCGCGGCGAATCGCGATCAGATCGCGGGCCTCATCGTCGAGCCGGTTCCAGGCAACGCGGGCCTCTATTTGCCGAAGCCGGGCTATCTGGAATTTCTCCGTCGCGTCACCGCCGAGCACGGCGCGCTGCTGATCTTCGATGAAGTGATGACGGGCTTTCGCCTCGCGCCGGGCGGGGCGCAGGCCCGGTTCGGCCTCACGCCCGACCTGAGTTGCTTCGGCAAAATCATCGGCGGCGGTCTGCCCGTCGGGGCTTTCGGCGGGCGCGCGGACATCATGGATTGCCTCGCGCCGCTGGGCGGCGTGTACCAGGCGGGGACGTTGAGTGGCAATCCGCTGGCCATGGCGGCCGGCCTCGCCGCCTTGGAAGAGCTGCAAGCAGGGGACGCCTACCGCACCCTCGAAGCCCGGGGCGCGCATCTGGAAGCGGGGCTGCGCGAGGTCGCGCAGTCGGCGAGTGTGCCCGTCACCTTCAACCGCTGCGGCTCAATGTTCTGCGGCTATTTCACGGACCAACCGGTGCATAATCTCGCCGATGCCATGCACAGCGACCGGGCGCGCTTCGCGAAATACTTTCACGGGATGCTGGAGGAAGGGGTTTATCTCGCACCCTCTCAATTCGAGGCCGGATTTATTTCGACCGCGCACTCGGCCTCTGACATCGACCAGACCGTTCGCGCGGCGGCAAAGGTGATGAGGACGCTTTAGACACACATGAGAATCCTTTCCCTCGACCACGGCACGCGGCGCATCGGCGTCGCGTTGAGCGATGAAATGAAAATCATCGCCTCGCCCCTGGAGTTCATTCCCGCCGAACCATTCGACCAGGTGATCGCACGACTGGGCCAACTTATCCGCGAGAAGGAAGTGGAGTTGATCCTCATCGGCATGCCGCGCAACATGGACGGCAGCTACGGCCCGGCGGCGCAGCAGGTGAAGGATTTCATCGCCGCACTCCAAACGCACCTCGCGACTCCGGTGAAGACCTGGGATGAACGCCTGACTTCCGCGCAGGCTAACCGCGTGTTGCTGGAGGGCAACGTGCGGCGCGACCAGCGCAAGCTGAACGTGGACAAGATGGCCGCAGCCATCCTGCTCCAGAGCTACCTCGACAGCCGGTCCACGGGAGGGCCGTAGCCCGACGGTTCATCCAGGGCAAACCGATGAGCAGTGACCCTGTTCTGGCCGCACCTCCTTCAGCACCATGCGGCACACGGTCGCCGGGCCATCCAGGATGGTGGAAATACACGCTTTATTTCTTTGGGCAGGACATTATTCTGAACTCCGTATGAACCGCTTTGCATTGCTGCTCGCCGCCGTTTTGGCTTTGGCTAACGCCTCTCTTTCCGCGCAAGTCCTGCCCGCCGCAGCCGCTCCAGTCGCGGTCCGCGCCCCCGCGCCCGACCCCAATGCCTTGAAGTTTGACGCGGAGACGCGGGAGTACAACGCCAAACAGGGCGAGGTCTCCGCCCCGTTCACCTTCGTGGTGACCAATGTTTCCAAGAGTGAGATTTCGATCAACGGCCTGCACACCTCGTGCGGTTGCACCGTGGCGCAATTGCCGACCACCCCGTACAAGCTCCTGCCCGGCTCGAATGTTGCCATCAATGTCACCATGGACTTGCGCAACAAGATTGGCCAGGTGACCAAGTCTGTGAACGTGGACACGACGGTGGGTCCCAAGTCGCTGCTGGTGAAGGTGAACATCCCCCAAGCTCCAACCGTGACGCCGGCAGCCGGTCAAGCGGCGGCTCCCACTATGAACGATCGGGCCAAGAACATTCAGAGCGCGCTGGCCGACCGACAGGCGGTCTTCAAGGGGGATTGCGCCAAGTGCCATGTCGATAAAGGCGTGGGCAAGCTGGGCAAGGAACTCTACGACGTATCGTGCGGCATCTGCCACGACGCCGAGCACCGCGCCGCCATGGTCACGGACTTGAAGGTGCCGCGCAGCGAGCGGGATCTCGCCTTCTGGCAGAAGTGGATCACCGAAGGCAAGGCGGGGACGATGATGCCAGCCTTTGGCGCCGTGCATGGCGGGCCGCTGACCCAGGAGCAGATTGATTCGTTGAGCATTTATCTCTTCCAGAATTATCCCAAAAGGCCGCTGGCCACCGCAACTCGACCGGTCGCGGCCCCTCCGCTGCCGGGCACACTGAAGAAGTAATCTCGATGCCCGGCCTTTTCATCACCTTCGAAGGCACGGAAGGTGGCGGCAAATCCACTCAAATCCTCCGGCTCACGGAACGGTTGACCGGACTGGGCTTCCAGGTGCGTTCGTTGCGCGAGCCGGGTGGCACCCCGTTGGGCGAGGAGTTGCGCCACATCCTCAAGCACAGCACGACCGGCGCGGCCATGACTCCCGAAACGGAGTTGCTGCTCATGAATGCCAGCCGCGCCCAGCTTGTGCGCGAAGTGATCCGCCCCGCCCTGGCGGCGGGCGAACTGGTGCTGTGCGATCGATTCTACGATTCCACCGTGGCCTACCAGGGCTACGGACGCGGCCTCGACCTGCCGATGGTGCGCAGCGCGATCGAAATCGCCGTCGGCACCACCCGGCCAGACCTGACCCTGCTGCTGCGCGTGCCTGTCTCGGTCAGCGAGGCACGCCGCCGCGCGCGCGGGGGCGGGCCGCCGGATCGGTTCGAGGAATCGAAGCGGGAGTTCTTTCACCGAGTCGAGCGAGGCTTCGATGCTCTCGCCCTGGCCGAGCCGGATCGGGTCAAGGTCATTGACGCCACGCGCGAAATTGAAGTTGTGGCCGGGGACATCTGGCGCCAGATGGGGCCGTTGCTGGAAACAAAAGCGACCGCAACCCGCCGTTGACATGGCCGGACATTCCGCTAGTTTGCCGCCCTCTTTTTAGGAACAATTATGCCGAATACGAAATCAGCCGAACGCCGCATGCGCAACAGCGCCCGCAAGCAACTGCGCAACCGTAGCGTCAAGAGCCGCCTCAAGACGTTCGAGAAGCGCTATGTCGCCGCGCTCAAGACCGGCAAGAAGGACGAAGCCGGAACCGCGCTGCGCGCGGCCATCTCCACCTACGACAAGGCCGTCAAAGGCGGGGTCGTGCCTCGGGCCACGGCCAATCGCAAGAAGTCACGGCTCACGCTCGCCCTGGCCAAACTGAAATAGTTCCGCTTCCTGGCCTCGCGCCGGACGCGATCAGTTCTCCCAAACCGTCTTGGTGTTCTCGAATTCGCGAATGCCCCGAGGATCTGTTTCGCGCCAAAAACCCAAGACTTCTAACAACTGGTTGATCAAACCGGTCAAATGAGAGTCGCATTCTCCCTCCGGGAGAAAGCCAGGGTGAGGGGGAAATGGACACATCCGTTCCTTTCGACCTAGTGCGTAGGGGACGAAGCCACGCCCGGCAGCATCGTCAGGGCGTCACGTCGCATCCAGCCCACTCGCTTCTCGGCGTCGCGTACTTCCACCCATTGTTCCTTGAAGGAGAGCGCCGTCACTTCCGCGCCATCCCGCAATTGGAAAGCGGCCTGGGATTCATCGAGCGGCCCAAAGCGGGCCGTCGCCTCCTGAACCACGACCACGGCGGCGGGAGTGCGTGCGTCCCACAGCGCGAGCGCGAGCAAGCCGGCTGCGAGCAGGAAGGCGATCAAAATGGCGGCCGCCGTTTTCAAGTAGCGCCGGCGCGTGAACTCGCCGCCGGCCAGCACGGCGAAGAACAACCAAAGCCCAGCCGAGGCGAGAACAGTCCACTCGTTCACAGTGGCGATCCGGACGCAGCTTTGCCACAGCGGCACGCGTGACTTTTCATCCGCATAAACCTTGCCGCGCACAAATTGCAGGTTCGCGCGCAGAGTTGAATCCCGCGGTTCGTTCCGTTCCGCGATTCGATAAGCGGCAATGGCGCGGCCAACGTGCCCGGCCTTGTAAGCCGCGTTACCGAGGTTGAACCACACCGCCGTGGGAGTGCGTCCGGCCGCGGTCAGGTGTTCGTAAGCGGTGGCGGCCTCGGTGAATTTGCCCTGTTCGTAGAGCTTGTTCGCGCGATCAAAAGCCTCCACGGCATGGGTCGCCTGATTGATGGCATTGGTCAGGGCCGCCCGCGTGGCGAGCGGCACGGACAGGAACAGCAGAGCGAGGATCAGGAAACGCATGGTCACGATTTGGACGGCTCCCATTGCTGCAATCCGGCCAGCGCGTGTTCGAGCTTCGGCACCATGTCCGACAGTTCCTGGCTCGATTTCACCGGCGCGTAACGGGCGAGATTGCCCGCATGAAAAATTTCGCGCACCTCATCGCACAGTTCCTGGGGAGCGCCTGCTGGACGGAGTATCTCTTCGATGACCGCCTCGGTGAGGCCGGTCCCCGGCCGATCCACCCGCTCACCAATCTGCTCCTGCAACAGCCGCAGCAGGGTGGCGAAGAAGGCTTCGGAATTCTTCGTTTCGGCCTGCTCGCGCAATTCACCCAGTCCGCTCCGGATGCTGCGCGCCACGTCCTGCCGCCGCCGCAACCGGGGATCGTTTTCGAGGCGCTCGCGCCTCCTGCGCAGCAGCCACATGCCCAGCCAGAAGACCGGCGGCAGCAACTGCACACCCAGGAAAACCGGGCTGGAGAACAGCTCGGATGACACACTGGCCGGGCCGAGATAGGGACGGATGTGCGCCAGGTCCGTGACGGGTTGGGCCGCCGCGCTGTTGTTGGTCACGCCGGGCAAATTGGGCAGCGCCGCGTAGCCTCCAACGGGAGCGGTGACGTTGAGCGGCACAGCCGGGCCGGTCAGCGTGCGAAAGGCGCGCTGGTTCGGATCGAAGAACGAGAAGGCCAGCGGCGGAAGCACCTTGATCCCCGCCCGCTCCGGCACCACCACCTGCTCGAAGGTCTTGGTCCCCGCGAAGTTGTTTTGATCCGCGCCCTCGATCTGGGCGCTGGGCGGGTAGGTTTTGAAATCATTCCACTGGGGCTGGGGCGGAAGCTTCACCGCATCGAGCGCGCCCCGCCCGCGAATCTGCGCCCGCACCGTGATCGGATCGCCCGCCGCCAGGCTGGTCGGTCCGGCGGTCACGGTGAGGGTAAAGCTGCCCACGGCACCGGCAAACGAGGCGGGCACGTTTTGGCTGGGAACCGGCAGCGCCTGGACCATGACCTTCTCAGACTCCATGCGCACTTCGCGTTCCGGCCAGCGTCCGAAGATGTCCGGCCGACGCGCGCGATCCGGCACCAGCAACAACACGGCGGCCGGGCCGAGGTTCAGTTGGCCCGACTTCACCGAGGTGAGCGGCAGCTTGAAGATGACCAGGTTGTAAACCTGGTTGCTGACGTTGGCGCGGGTCTCCTGGTGCTTCGGCCATTTTCCCACCGTGAAACCGGGATCGGTCGGCACACTTGGGTATTGGGTCAGACGCCCCTCCTGGAAGTAAACGTGAACCTCGACTTCGGAAACTTCGCCGACAAAAAGTTGCGGCTTGGGCACGACCAGTTTCACAAAAGAGGCGGGCATGGCCGCCCCCGGTGCCGCCACGGCCGGGCCGGGCTTGATGACCTTGACTGCGATGGGCGGCGTGACGAGCGCCTCGTTGCCCGCCTTGAACTGAAAGGACGGTATCACGAGATCGCCGGCCTGCGTCGGCGCGAGTTGGTAAGTGAAAACCTGCTGCGCCACGCCGCGGACCGCGTCGAGCGAGAAGGAGGAACCGGAGCCGGTCAGTTGGAAGTTCGGCAACGTCGGCAGTCCGGGCTGGCCCACCTGCGCCCCGTTGAAGGAGAGGGAAAGCGTCACCACCTCGCCCAGCGTGACCGTGGAACGATCCACGGTGGCGGTCACGGTGGCGGCCTGAACCCACGCGGCGAAAAGCGTGAGGACCGCGGTTCCGAACCATCGGGCCGCGCGGCGGGCGATAAATTGTCTGAAGCCTGGCATCCGGTGCCCGGTGTTTTTGCATTCTGGACCCGCCTCGTGCAAGGGTTCACTTGCACTTCATGAGGGCAGTTCAGAACAAGAGGTGGCGGCGATTTCCGAAGCGCCCGGTCCGCCGGCCCGGCGGTCGGAGGGCAAAAACATGTTCCGCAACGCACTTGCTTGCCTCCGCATTTCGGTCACTCTTTTCCCGCAATGCCAGTCGTGTATCAGATTGATGCCCGAAAGCGCTGGTTGGAGGCCAAGCTCAGCGGGCAGGTTTCCATCAGCGAGTTGAGCGACCACCTGCGCCAGTTGTTCGCCGATCCCGACTACAGCGACGACCTCAACGGCCTCATCGACTGCCGCGAACTGATCAATGTGATGAGCGTCAACGAACTGCGCGGACTGGCTGACATGCAGGTGGATCGGCCCGGCCCGCCCTGGCGCTCGCGGCGCGCGGTCGTGGTCAGTTCCCCCGCGCACTACGGCACGGCCCGCGTCTTCATGCTCTTCGCCGAGGCCGGCCCCGTGCAATACAACGTGTTTTACAACCTGGAAAATGCGCGGGCGTGGTTGCAGGAGTAAATGATCCGCAGGGTTGAACCGCGAGTTCGACGGGCCTGCCCCGTGAGCCGCCAGGCTTTTACGGGAGCCTGCTCCGTGGCCGAAGGCTTTACGGGGCGGGTTCAACCCCGGATGGAAAGGACGCTGCGCGCGACCACACCCCACTTCCAAACCATCCTCCCCGGCGCGCTCCGGTCCTTTCCAATCCTTTGGTGATTAGGCGGCGTGGTCATATCTCACTTACCAATCGAACTCTGACAAATCACCTGACTGCCGGCAAGCTCGACAGAAACGAAACGAGTCTGAGCGGCGCTCGTGAACGCAAAAACAACTCGATTCGAGTCAATCGTGTTGCGCGCTCCGAACTCGTCGGTGCGTCCGTCTGGAGCAGTGGTGCGGCTATCGCGCTGCGGCTGCCAAACACTGGCGTCCAAGCCATCTCGCGTCAGCGTCTCTCTCGCCTTCGCAAGTGCCAACTCCTCTGTAAGAAAAGCGGGCCGCTCTGAAAGCTGGAAAACGTGCTGTGCGCCAATGCGACACTGAACCGAACGGTGAATCAGATAAGGAACTGCTGCGACTCCTGCGAGTAGCACAACCGCGAGCAAGATGATGGTGCGCTTATTCACGAGATGCGCGAACGCCGCCTAGACAGTATGGCTGGCGATGAAAGTGAAAGTGGTGCCTGCTCTCCGGGAACGTGGATTGCGCCGCGTGGGCGGTGCCGAGCCCCAAGGTTGGGAACGGAAGTTCCCACCGCAGTTGAAACAACAGCTCCAACAA
>JANOQV010000312.1:0-4726 GCA_031414955.1 Pedosphaera sp.
TGGTGACGATAAGGCAGCGCTGGACCTTGCGTTGGGAGCGGTCGCGCGCGACCGCTGTTTCGGAAAAGGTGTTTGTCCTCACTTTTGACATAAATGCAGTTTCGTGAGCCGGAGTTTCATGGCGAAGAACGCGAACGGGTGTGTTTGCGCCGTCCGGCCAGCGCCGCCGCGGCCACTGCCACCCCCACCAACGTCCACTCCGACGGCTCGGGAATGGGCATGAGGACCACCGGGTTCAATCCATACTCGAACAAAATCGGGCGGTCCTGGAATCCACCCCCCAATCGACCAAACATCGGCACGGAAGCGCCGAGCAGCACCGAAGTGTCTCCGCCCAACGCCCCGACCAACGCGGCCTCGTAAGTGGAATAAACGGTCGAAGCCAGCCAAACGCGCAGTTGAAGCTGGACCACGACACCGGCTGGCCAGCCGTCCAGGAAGCGTGTTCCTCCTTGGAATCTTCCCGGAGCGAAGCAATTGGTCACATTGCCGATTAGTTGCAGGCTGGAAACGGGGTCGTTGGTGTTGCCGATGTAGAGTCCCACGTAGGTATCATCCTGCTCCGGACCGCCCGGAGCCGGCAATCCGGTCAGGCCATTGGTGATCGTCGTGGCGGCGTTGTTGGCAAAAATGAGTTCTCCTTGAGCGTGCGCAAAGCCGATCAGACTGGCGAAACAAGCGAGAAAAAATAATCGTTTCATAACAATGGTGGTTGGAAGTTTGTCACGGACCGGAAGCACCGGGGATAATTTCCTCAATCCAAGTGTCCCACCAATTATCCGGGGCACCAGCCGGAACCAGAGGAAGGACCAGCCATATCCGCAATCGATCCACCGGATCCAAGCTGGCCGCCGAGTAATCACCCCAGTTATCATATTGGGCCACGTCTTGTGCGACACGAATGAGCAGCGGCTGTGGCGCCTGGGCACCGGTGTGTGAACGCCACCAATAACAGGCGCGCATATACTCTCCCGACCGAGATCCGTTGAAGCCAACGACCATGTCTCCGAATTGATTCACCGCCGCAGATGGGCAGTAATAGTAATAGGGGTTGGAATTTGTCGGGTCGAAAATGCGCCCGTTGGTGAGGGAAAGGAACTCGCCGTTGGTATCGGTCGAGATTTTCAACCACTGCACACCGGAACGGTCCACGTTGGTGCTCCCGCCCGGCCCGGGGTAGTGGCCGTTCGTTCCAGAAAGCCCGATCTGCTGACAGGCCCAGAGGCTGCCGTGCTGGATGACGAGTGAATGTATGCGGCTGCCCGTGTCATAAATCCGTAGCTCAGATCCGGCGGGCCCTTGCGGCGCAGTGACGCCCGATTTGTCGAGGTCGAAGTAGTCGCGATGGACGGGGCTGTTCGCCACTTCCACCCAATTCGAGTCCGCCGGTGCCCAGTCCACGTTGGTGCCGGTCCACACCATGCGCCGATAGCAAAGCGCGCCGCCATTGGTGGTGGAGCGGTCGGCCCGTTTCTTGGCCACGAACCAGACGTAGCCGCCGCGCGGTTCTGGATCGTAGTTCACGGCCGGGAAAATACAGGTGGCCGACAGTTCGTTGGAACGGATGAGAAAGAAATTGGAAATGACCGTGCCCTGGTAAATCTCCGGCTTCTTCAGCGTCATAATGATGTTGCTGGAGATGGTGGTGCCAGTGTCGTCCCGCTGGCCGCCTGCATCGCGGCCAACTGTTCGGCCGTTGGCCTCGTTTGATACTGGGCCACCGCCTTCAACGAGGCTTCATAAAGTTTCATCAGCAGAAAGTCCCGCGGATCCTCTGGCTTCTGCTCCGCTGCACTCAGTCGCGTAACCAGGCTGAACGCAAGGAGCACGCCGAGCAACATGCGCGCGGGAACTGGCCCGGGCAAGTGGCGGCTGTTTGGAAAAGCGCGCGACTTCGCGCCGCGAGTGGGCAGAGTTTTCGAGTTCATTGGAATGCCACTTTCTGAACGGTTGACCCTGAGTGGAGTCATGGGAGCATTTACGTCCTGGGCCACGATCACGTCAACGGAGAAAGCTCCACCTGGCTTGGCCTTGGGGCCGGCAATTCCCGGCGCATCGTCCTCGTGGTCGCGCCTTGGCAATACTTGCTGCGGGGGCCGGGATTTCGCTACGGTGCGCCCTTGGCCGGACACAATCCATCTTCCAACTCGCCCGCCGCGCTCCGATGGAGTGCGTACTTATTGCTTGCCGGGGTGACCGTCATTGCCGCGTGGCTAGTGTGGCGGTGCCTGCGCGATCCGGCGGTGCGTTTCCTGCCGCAACAATCGCCCGCTTCATGGATTGCCTACCCCGCATCGCCCGACATCTCGGCGCAGAGCGTGGCGAGCCTGAGCAATGCGCCGTTCGCCGTGTTCCGCCGAATCGTCGTTCTCGAAAGCCCGGCGCAGAAAGCGCAGTTGAGGATTCGCGCGTTGGAGAATTACCGGGTGCAAATCAACCGCACGGGCGAAGCCTTCTCGTCTCATCCGGATCGCAACTGGAAGGAGGCGGTCGAGTTCAACGTGCAGAGCCAACTGCGTCCGGGCACCAATCTCATCGAAGTCACCGTCACCAATCTCGCCGGGCCGCCGCTGCTCTGGCTGGTGCTGAGCACGGAGCGTGGGGAGTGGATTTCAGATTCTTCGTGGGAGGTTTCGTACGCGAACGCCGCGTGGCAGCCCGCGCGCGTGGCGGCCAACGCCAATCCCTTTCCGCCCGGCAATCCGATGCGCAACGACACCAGCCTCGCCGGCTCCGTCCGCCGCGAGTTGAAGTTGAACCTGACGTTGCTCCTGCTCGCGGTCGTGCTGAGTCTGCTCCTGCGCGATTGGCTGATGAAAAGGAAATCCGGCCTCACCGGGTCCGAGGTGACGAAGGTGGCGCTGCTGGGGTTGGGGGCAATCTGGATCGTCCTCATCCTGCACAACAGTGCGCTGCTCACGCCCATCAACGGTTTCGACATTCAGCAACACCTGCGCTACATCCAGCATCTTCTGACCGAGCATAAATTACCCCCAGCCGATTCGGGTTGGGAGACGCATCAGCCGCCGCTTTACTACCTCATCGCGGCGCTCGGGTTGCAAATTTGTGGTCTGGACGTGGCGACTTCGGCCGGCCTGACCGCGCTGCGGGTGCTGTCCCTGATCTTTGGTCTCGGGCAGATCGTGCTCGTGTTCGCGAGCCTGCGATTGTTGTTTCCCGATGAACTGCGGCGGCCGTTGCTCGGCACCGCGATGGCGGCGCTGCTCCCGGCGCACTTGTATCACGCGCACTACATCACCAACGAGACGTTGCTCGCGCTGCTCGTGAGCGGGGTCTTCTACCTCGTGTTGCGCGTGCTGCGCAGCGCACAGCCGCACCCGGCCTGGTGCGCTGGGCTGGGCGCGTGCCTCGGGGCGGCGTTGCTGACGAAACTGACGGCGCTCATCGTGGCCCCGGTGGTGTTCGCGGTGTTGCTCGTTCACCTGCTCGCAAGGCGAGAGCGACGCTTGAAGTCATGGCTGGGTCAGTTGGTCCTGCCGCTCGCCCTCTGCCTGCTGGTGAGCGGATGGTTTTACTGGGGACTGTGGACGGGCGGCGCCGAATCAGCCGGCGAAGGCGCGAGCCGCTGGGGCTACGGCACGGGCTGGTGGCAGGATGATGGCTACCGCACGCGCGGCTATTTTCTGCGCTTCGGCGAGGCGCTGACGCGTCCGCTCTTCAGCAGCTTTCACAGTTACTGGGATGGCCTCTACTCCACTTTGTGGGGCGATGGTTTGGGCGGCGGCTCGGTGTCGGTGGAACTGTTGCCGCCGTGGAACTACGATTTGCTCGCGCTGGGTTACGTGCTGGCGCTGCTGCCCACGCTCGCGGTCGTGGTGGGTTTCGCGCTGGCCTTGCGCCAACTGCTTCGCCAGCCCTCGACCGAATGGTTGCTGCTGCTGGGCGTCACGATGCTGTTCGGATTGGCCTCGATTTACTTTTCCCTCCAAGCGCCCGGCGCTTCGCAAGTGCGCGCCTCGTTTGGTTTGATGCTGCTGGTGCCCTTCTGCGCGCTCTTCGCGTGGGGCCAGCAGCGTCTCGCGCCCCTGGCCAGTCGTCGGAGCGTGGCGTTGATGGCGTTGCTGATTTGGTGGGGCTTGACCAGCGTGTTCGTGCACTGGATTCCCGGAGCCTCCGCGCAATCGCGCCTGCTTCGTTCGACCCTCCAGATGCACTCCGGCCAGGGGGAGGAGGCCGTTCGGCTCGCAGAGGTAGGATTGAAAACCGATCCCTCGAAAGGATTGCTGCGCTCGCTCTGCGCCGATGGCTGGCGGCAACTCGGCCGAACCAACGAGGCCCGTGAACTGATCGCGCAGGCGCTGGAAAAGTTCCCCAACGATCCGCTCGCTCATCTCGATGCGGCCATGGCCGCGGCCGAGGAACGGCGCTTCGACGAAGCCATCCGCCATGTGCGACAGGCGCAAGTCGTGGCCCCGGATCACCCGATGGCCGCGCGCGAACTGGTCGTGTTGCTGGCCCGACAGGGCAAACTCGACGAAGCCCTGATGGCTTGCCGCGAGGCCTTGCGCATCCGGCCCCACGACGCGCAGCTTCAGGAATGGTTTACCGATCTCGCGCAGGGCAAAGTGCCTGCCAGTCTGGAGAATCGTTGAGTTGATTTGCCTGGCCCGGCCTGGAGCGCGGATTTGGTTGGCCCCGCCCCAGCCGTAGGGATCATCTTGAAGGTGCAGGTATCCGAAAGCGGCGCTCAAGCGACCGCACTCCA
>JANOQV010000313.1:0-10441 GCA_031414955.1 Pedosphaera sp.
CTCACCTTCACGCTCCTTGCCTCCGTTTTGCACACCGCGCTTTTCGCGGCGGAGAATATCTCACCTGCGGCCGCTGCGGTCCCTGTCGTCAGTCCAGTCAAGCCAACGGGGGCAGCAGACAAGCCGGCGGCCAAGCCCAAGCCGAAGTTTCAATACAAGTCCGAGGGCATCGAGGTGCCGGCGGCGACCGCCGACGAGCCGAAGGTGAAGGCGTTCGGGCCGGAGACGATTCGCGCGGCACGGAAGTATCTCGATGATGGCGCGCATACCTGGGTGCGGGAGAAGAGCTGCATCGCCTGCCACAGCACGGGCACCTACATGGCGGATCGCCCGGTGTTGACCCCGCTGCTGGGCAAGCCAAGCGAGGAAGTCCTCGCTGACTTCATCGACAATATCCCGAAACCAGAAGCCAAGTCCGACATCAACTCATTCACGTCCGTGTGGCGCAGTTCCGGCCTCGCCTCCTGGGACAAGCACGTCACCGGCAGGTTGAGCGAACACACCGCGCTTTCGTTGCAACGCACGATGACGCGGCTCGAGCCGGAGGGCTTTTTCAAGACGCACAAAGAGGTGGAGATTCCCTACATCACCACGCACTTCCAACTGACGGTGCAGGCGGCGCGCGCCGTGGTCACCGCGCCGGGCTGGCTGGCGAATCTCCAGGACGCCGACACGCTCGAACGGGTCGCGCGGATGAAAAAATTCCTCCGCGAGCACGAGCCGGTGAATGACTACGAACTCGCGCTCAAGCTCCAACTCGCCGCACTGATGCCCGAGCTGGTGCCGCCGCCGCAACGCGACGCGGCCACCGCGATGCTCTGGCGCTTGCAGCAGCCCGATGGCGGTTGGTCCACGCGGCGCATGTCGCCGGTCATGAAATGGCATGAAGCCGTGGACGCGGAAACCATCGCGATGCTGGCGGCCGAGCCGGATGCCGCGAATCCCGCGAGCGATGCTTACATGACCGCCTTCGCCATCGTGTTGCTACGCGAGAGCGGCGTGCCGACGAGCGACCCGCGCATCCAAAAAGGCGTCGCGTGGCTGAAGTCGAGCCAGCGCGTGAGCGGCCGTTGGTGGATGAAATCACTCTACCGCGACACGCATCACTACATCACCTACATCAGCACCATGCAGGCTCTGCGCGCCCTCGCGCTCTGCGGTGAGGTGCCGAAGCTCACGGACTGACCCAACTCAAATTCCCGCCATTCGATGAGCACCCGCCGCTATTTCCGCAAGCGCCATGTTTTCAACGTCCTTTGATGGCGCTCACACCACGCTTCGCAGACTCGCGCAAAAAATGCAGCCCACTCGCACTGGCTTGCGGAAAAATCTTTTCAAATCCCCCTGACGCCTTCCGGGCGCTACGCGGATCGCTGGAGTCGCGCTTGCCGCAGGCGAGGCTTGAGCACACACTCCGGTCGTGTCCCGGAACCCTTGCCGTTCAGCACGCGCGCGGCGGTTAACAGCCGCGCGCGTGTTTGGGTGGCTGTTGCTTCTGGGAGCAGGCAACCGCGCCCTCGGCCAAGCTGTGCCTTCACCGCAGGATTGGCTCATCGACACCTGGCAATCCGACGACGGGTTGCCGCACAGTTCGGTGACGTCGCTCGCGCAGACGCCGGACGGTTATTTGTGGATTGGGACTTACAACGGGCTGGCGCGGTTCGATGGGGTGCGCTTCACGTTGTTCGACCCGGCCAACACGCCGGCTCTGATCAACCCACGCGTGGCGTGGCTGGGGGTGGATACCGCTGGCGCGCTGTGGGTCTGCACGGAGGACGGCTCGCTGGCGGTGCGGCAACGGAGCGAGTTTCGTCCCGTGCGCGTCGGGGGTGGCGAGGGCATCCGGGGCAAGTCGCTGACGTCTGCGCGGAGCGGCGAGGTTCTGCTGCTCGCGTCGGATGGGAAACTGTGGCGGCAGGTTGGTTCAAACGAGGGCACAAATCAGTTGGAGTCGCTCACCCCGCCGGGCGGCGGAATCGTGACGAGCGTTGGTCGCGACGCCGACGGGCGTGTGTGGTGTTTGTATGGGCGCGGGAAAATCGCCCGGTGGACCGCCGCAGGTTTCGAAGGGCCGCTGGCAAACTTGCAACTGAAAGGAAAGCGGGTTCACTCGCTGGAGGCGGACGTGGCCGGGCGCGTGTGGATCGGGACGGACGAAGGGTTGACGGTGTTCGAGGCCGGACGGTTGGAGGACGTGACGCCGACGAACGGCGAGCCGGCACAGGTTTTCACAGGCATGACGTTGAGCGGTGACGGCGGCGCGTGGGTCATGGCGGACGGTCGATTGCGGAAGTGCGTCGCCCGGCGTTGGGTCGCCGATGCGGGACTGTGGACGAACAAGTTCGAGCCGGTGAGCATTCCCGTGGGCGAGCATGTGGACCAGGAGGGCGGAATCTGGTTCACGCATTACGGGAGCGGCCTGTTGCACGTTGGGCTGGATGGCCGCGAGCGGTGGCTAAAGATGCAGGACGGTTTGCCGGGCGAGCGGTTGTCATGCTGGCTTCAGGACCGCGAGGGCAACGTGTGGGCGGGGCTGAACCGGGCCGGGTTGGTGCGGTTGCGCCAGCGACGGTTTCAGGTGCTTGGTGTGGCGGAAGGCTTGCGCGAACGCACGGTGATGTCGGTGTGCGAGGACCGCGACGGGGCGATTTGGGCGGGCACGTTTGGCGGCGGATTGCATCGTTGGGCCAATGGCGTGATGGAAGCGTTCGATGTCGGCGTGCGCGACCGGAACGTCGTGGCTTCCGTGTTTCCCGATCGCACCGGGCGGGTGTGGGTGGGCACGGGCGGGGATGGTGTATTCGTGTGGGAAGGGGGCGCGTTGAAGAGGCCGCTGCCCGAAGCCAGCGCGCCGCAAACGGGCCACGCGATTTTTGAAGACAGCCGGAGGCGCATCTGGATTGGCAACGCCTCCGGCCTGTTTCTCTGGGCCGAGCGCAAGTGGCGGCGCTTGGGCGGCCAGGATGGGTTCAATTCGCAGAACCCACGCGCCGTCGCCGAGGAAGCGGCCGGAGCCGTGTGGATTGGAACGGGTGACGGCGGAGTCTATCGTTTCGAGGATGAGAAGTTCACGGAGTTCCGGCCGACGGACAGCCAGGCGCGGCAGCCAGTGTGGTCACTGCTGCCAGACGTGGACGGCACGCTGTGGGTGGGCACGTTTCGGGGCGGGCTATTGCGGTTCAAGGATGGCGCGTTCACCCGCTGCACCACGAAGGATGGTCTGCCGAGCGACGTGATTTGCCACATCCTGGACGGCGGGAACGGGCAACTGTGGATGAGTTCGCACGCGGGGATTGTCCGTGTGGACAAGGCGGCGTTGCACGCCTTCGCGGACGGCCAGGCCAAATCGGTGCCGTGCGTGGCCTACGGCAAACACGACGGGCTGCCCACCGTCGAGTGTTCGGGGAATTACCAGCCGGCCGGGTGGCGCGGACGTGACGGGCGGCTCTGGTTCGCCACGGTGAAGGGCGTGGTGTCGGTGCAGCCCAGCGAAGTCACCACGACCGCGCTCGCACCCCCGGTGGTGATTGAGGAGGTGCTGGTGGATGGCAAATCCGAAATCCGAAACGCTTGAAGTCGGCCCCGGCCGGCATTACGTCGAGTTCCGCTACACCGGCCTGAGTTTCAGCGCGCCGGACAAGGTGCGGTTCCGGCATCGGTTGGAGGGACTGGAACGTGACTGGGTCGAGGACGGCACGCGGCGCACGGTCAACTACAGTTACATTCCGCCGGGCAAGTATCGCTTCCAGGTTCTCGCCTGCAACAACGACGGCGTGTGGAACGAAGCGGGCGCGGCGCTGGCGCTGACCGTCGTGCCGTTCGTCTGGCAGACGTGGTGGTTCAAGGCGCTGGTGGCGATTGGGGTTTTTGGCGCGATTGGCGGGGCGATTCGATCCGTCGAACGCCGCAAGCTCCAGCGCAAGCTCGCGCACCTGGAGCAGCAGCGTGCCGTCGAGCACGAGCGCGCGCGCATCGCCCAGGACATGCACGACGACCTCGGCTCGCGGTTGACGCAAATCACCCTGATGAGTGAACTCGCTCAGGACGAACTGGAGCGCCCCGCCGAGACCGGCGAATACCTTCGCCGCATCGAATCAAGTGCCCGTTCGCTGACGCGCGCGATGGATGAAATCGTCTGGGCGGTCAACCCGCGCAACGATTCGCTGGAGGGCCTGCTGCGCTACCTGCAACGATTCGCACAGGAGCATCTCACGCTGGCCGGCGTGCGCTGCCGCTGGGAAGTGCCGGTGCAAGTGCCCGCGTTGGCACTGCCGGCCAACGTGCGCCACAATCTCTATTTGGCGTGCAAGGAGGCGCTGCACAACGTCACCAAGCACGCCGCCGCCTCCGAGGTGCGCGTGCGCCTGGAACACGGCGAAGGGACGTTCACGCTCATCATCGAGGATAACGGCCGGGGCTTCGCCGCATCGGGCGGCGTGCCGGGCAACGGGCTGGTGAACATGCAGAAACGGCTGAGCGACCTGGGAGGCCGCTTCGAGGTCGAAAGCGGCGCCGGTTCGGGCACCCGCGTGCGTTTCGTCGTGCCGGTGCGGCCCGGTTTGGAGCGCAGGCGTTAGCATGAGCCGGCTGTACCCCGTTCTGTTGACTACCACCTTGGCCCAAGGTGAGCGACCATTGAGACCAAACAGATGACCATGCCCATTTCCGTAGCCATCGTGGACGACAACGACGCCGTGCGCGAAAGCTTGGTGCGTGTGCTCAAGCGGGCTGACGGCTTCACCTGCGCGGGTGCTTACAGCACCGCTGGCGCTGCGCTCGAGGGCGTCTCCCACGAACGCCCCGAAGTGGTCCTGATGGACATCAACATGCCCGGCATGGACGGCATCGAGTGCGTTCGGCGGCTGAAGGCGTTCCTGCCCGCCACGCATGTCATCATGCTCACCATGTACGAAGACACGGAGAACATTTTCAACGCTCTGGCAGCGGGGGCGAGCGGCTACTTGCTCAAGAACACGCCCAAAGCCCAACTGTTGGAGGGCATTCGCGAGGTGCAGAGCGGCGGTTCGCCCATGTCGAGTCACATCGCGCGCGTCGTCGTGCAGTCGTTCCAGAAGGCCGGGCCGTCGGCGGCGGCCACGGAAAACCTCTCCCCGCGCGAACAGCAGGTGCTCGAACATCTGGCCAAGGGCTTTCTCTACAAGGAAATCGCCGAGGCGCTGGACATCAGCTTCGGCAGCGTCCACACCTACATCCGGCGCATCTACGAAAAGCTGCATGTGCGTTCGCGCTCCGAGGCGCTGGCGAAGTTCTATCAGCAGCCCGGCCGCGACGCCCGCCCGTTGTCCGGATCCTCTGCTTGAAGTGGGCGCCAATCGCAGGACGGAACCGCCGCCTGTACCCCGTTTGGTGGACTACCGCGCGCCTCCGTTTTTTGCCAGCATGAGGCCACTTAACCCTATGTCCACCCAGACTCAGGCAAGACGTTGTGGCGCGCACCAATCAGGCTGATGCGCACCCCGACTCGTCGGCTTGAGCACTTCTCTCAATACACTCATGAAAACCAAAGCCCTCCTTCTCGCCGTTCTCGGCGTTGTTTCAATGTGGTCTGGCGCCGGTGTCGCGCGCGCAGCCACTCTCGTTTCCGAATGGAAGTTCGAGAACAACCTCAATGACACTTCCGGCAACGGCAATCACGGCACGGCCACCGGCGCTCCGACCTACGTCGCGGGGCGCTTCGGCCAGGGCGTCAGTCTCGCGCGAGCAGACATGATTCAGAACGCCGCCGCCACCGGCCTGCCGATGGCGGGCAACGCCTCGTGGTCAATGAACCTATGGGTGAACCTGACCGTGCAACCGGAGAGCCTCGCCTACGTCGGCGGATTTGGCCCGATTGCGGACAGCTTCGGCGCCGGCTCCACCCGCGCGTTTCTGGCGTTCGGCGGCGGCGGCCAGAACGTGTACATCTGGGGCCATTCCGTGGACCTCGTCACACCAAATATCTACCCAACGGCCGGCTGGGCCATGCTCACCGTCACGCACAACGGCGCGGACAATATGACCACGGTGTATCTCGACGCCGCTGTCGTCGCCTCGGGCGCGCAAGCCCTCGCGGCCATTCCCGCCGCCGAAAACAAAATCAGCCTCGCGCCGGTCAGCAATTGGGGCAGCGACCTCGCTGGCTCGTTCGACGAATTCAGCATCTGGAACGGCGTGCTCTCCCTGAGCGAGATTCGCCTGCTGGCGGGTCTCAGCCCAGACCTCGTCATTACGCGCCAGCCGGCCGGCGTCGCGCGCTTCGCCTGTGAAGCCACCGCGCTCTCCGTCGCGGCTGCGGGGGGCGTGGGTGCCCTTTCCTATCAATGGCGGCAGGACGGCACGAACGTCGCCGGCGCGACGAGCACGACTCTGGGCTTTGCCAGCCTCGGCACAACCAATGCCGGCACCTACACGGTCGTCGTCAGCGACACCGGCGGCAACAGCCTCACCAGCGCCCCGGCCGTGTTGAGCGTGACGGTCGTTGCGGGCGTCAGTGAAGGGCTGGCGGGTTACTGGAACTTCGACGAAGGCACCGGCGCGCTGCTCATCGACAACTCGGGCAGTGGCAACGACGGCGCGTTGAACAATTTTCCCGGCGATGATTCCCAATGGGTGGTCGCCGGCCGAGTCGGTGGCGCGTTGAATTTTCGTGGACCGGCGAACGGGGAGTTCGTGAAGGTGAACAGTTATCCGCAGCCCACCACGACGATGAGCGTGAGCGCCTGGGTCTGGGCCGACGCCCGGCCACAGTGGGCCACGGTGATTAAGAACTGGGCCGATGCGGCCGGCCAGTTTCACTTTGGCTTGTTCGACACCGGAGGCGACATCAGCAATTTCATCCAGCAGCAGGGCGGCGGATTCCCAAATGCGCGCGAAGGCACAGTCATCCCGCTGGGTTCCTGGCAGCATGTGGCCTTCGTGTGCGATGGGGCGCAGATGAGGATTTACCGCAATGGCGTGCAGGTCGCCGTCACCGCCTACAACGGCACGCTGGTTAACCCTTCGCCGTTGTCCGCCCTGGCCATTGGGGCGAAGCTCAACGATGCCGGCACGGCGGCCTCGGGCCAATGGCAGGGCAAATTGGACGACCTCGGTCTCTGGACGCGCGGCCTGTGCCCCGACGAGGTTCTCGCCATCTACATCGCGGGCGTGAACGGCAACCCGCTCACCGATGCGGTCGTCGGCGCGGTGGCACCGACCATTGGTGCCCAGCCGCAAAACCAGACTGCCGACGAAGGCGGCAGCGCGATCTTCACTGTGGGCGCGGCCGGCACGGCGCCGCTCGCCTACCAATGGCGCAAGAACGGCACGGCCATTTCCGGCGAGACGAACTCCAGCCTCATGCTGAACAACCTGTGCGCTGCGGATGTCGGCAACTTTACCGTCGTCATCTGCAACGTCGTCGGTTGCGCGACCAGCGCGCCGCCCGCCATGCTCACCATCATGCCTCTGCCGACGACACCCATCACGACCGGGTTGACCGGCCATTGGAAATTCGATGAGGCGAGCGGCACGTCCGCCAGCGACTCCACCGACAACGTCAATCACGGCGCGTTGAACAACTTCCCCGGCGACAACTCGCAGTGGATGGCCGGGCAAATCGGCGGCGGGCTGAACTTCGGCGGGCCGGCCTCGCAGAACTGGGTGCTGGTGGCGAACTATCCCAAGCCCACGACCACGATGACGATTTCGGCCTGGGTGCAGGCCAACTCGCGGCCGACCTGGGCGAGCATCGCCAAGAACTGGGGCGGCGGCAGCGGCGGTCAGTTCCACTTCGGCCTGTTTGCAGGGGATGGCGACCTGAGCAATTTCCTTCAAACTCAAGGCGGCGCATTCCCCAACACGCGCGAGGGCGCGCCCTTCCCGCTCGGCACCTGGCAGCATGTGGCCTTTGTCGCCGACGGCTCGCAGATGCGGGTCTATCGCAACGGCGTGCAGATCGGCTCCGCAGCCTATGACGGCACCATCATTGGCACGCCCGTGATGCAGTCGCTCGCCATTGGCTGCAAGACGGATGATACCGGCCTGGTGCCCGACGGCGGTGCGCCCGGCTTCTGGGACGGCAAGATGGACGACATGGGCCTGTGGAACCGCGGCCTCGCGGCGTCGGAAATCCAGGCCATCTACCTCGCCGGCCTCGAAGGCCGCAGCCTGTCCAGCGCGAGCCTGCTCCCGCGCCTGCGCATCGTCCGCTCCGGCGGCAACGCGACCATCTCGTGGCCCGCGTCGCCCGCCGGGAATTGCTTCACGCTCGAATGTTCGGGCGTACTGCCCGCTGTGTCGTGGGGTCCCGCCGGGGCTGCCACGCTCACGGGCGACCGCTATTCGGTCAACGTCAGCGCCGCGAGCGGCAACAAGTTCTACCAGTTGCGGAAACAGTAGAGCACGCTTCGCATCACAGATTGAGAACACACGCGACGCCGGGGCCGGAGAGCGCATCTCCGGCCCCGGTCTGATGTTGGAACCAGGATCCTGAATATGAATTACCTTTGTTTGGGCAACACCGGGAGGTGCATTAAACCTAGCTCAATGTTCCGCAATGCCCACACGGCCCGGTGCCGTCAGGCGCGCCAGGCCTTCTCTCTGGCCTTGCTCCTCGCAGCCTGCGCGGTGGACTTGCGCGCCGCCGTCACGGACGGGTTGGTTGGCTATTGGCGCTTTGATGAAACGAGTGGCCTCTCCGCTGCCGATTCCACCACCAACGCCAATCAGGGCGCACTGAACAATTTTCCCGGTGACAACTCGCAATGGGTCGCCGGACAAATCGGCGGCGCGCTCAACTTCCGAGGGCCGGGTCTCAATGATTACGTGCGCGTGCCAAATTATCCCAAGCCCTCCAGCGCCATTTCCTTCTCGGCGTGGGTCTGGGCCGACGCGCGCCCGACGTGGGCGAGCATTGTGAAGAACTGGGGTGGCGGCGTGGCGGGACAATTTCACTTCGGCCTCCAGGACTCCGCCGGCGACTTGAGCAACTTCCTTCAGGCTCAAGGCGGGGGCTTTCCGAACGCCCGCGAGAACACGCCGATCCCGCTTGGCTCCTGGCAGCATGTCGCTTTCACCGGCGACGGCAGCACGCTCCGCATCTATCGCAACGGCGCGGAGGTTGGCTCGGCCGCTTACTCTGGAAATATCGCCACTCCGCCCATGGCCGCGCTCGGCATTGGCGTAAAACTCGACGACGCCGGCACCGCAGCCGACACCGGCTCACCCGGTTATTGGCAGGGCAAGATGGATGACCTCGGCCTGTGGAACCGCGCCCTCTCCGTCGGTGAAATCCTCGCCATCTACGGCGCGGGCCTCAACGGCCAGAGCCTGACCAACGCCGACGCCCCGCCCGCCACCAACGGCCTGGTGTCCATAACCGAGTTCATGGCCCAGAATAGCGGCGTGCTCCGCGATGCGGACGGCGACACGCCTGACTGGATTGAAATCCACAACGGCACCGCCGCCGCCGTGAACCTCGGCGGGTGGTCGCTCACGGATCGAACGAACAATCTTCGCCAATGGCTCTTCCCCGCCACCAACCTCGCATCCGGCGCCTACCTCATCGTGTTTGCCTCCGGCAAAACTCCCTCGGTGCGCAACGGTGAACTGCACGCGAACTTCTCCCTCAGCGCGAGCGGCGAATACCTCGCGCTGGTGGACGCCAACACCAACATCGTCTCGCAGTTCGTGCCGACGTTCCCAGCGCAAGTGCCCAATGTCTCCTACGGCTTCGCCGCATTCGCGCCGCCGCAGAACTTCCTCACCAACGGCGCGCCGCTGCGCTGGCTCGTCCCCACGAACGACGCGCTCGGCACAAACTGGATTCTCCCCGGCTTCAACGATTCCGCTTGGGCCGCCGGCACGAACTTCGTCGGCTACGAGACCTTCGCGGAAAACTACGCCGGCCTGTTTCGTACCGACGTGCGCGCCGAGATGTTTCAGCGCGCCTCGTCCGTGTACATCCGCATCCCGTTTGTCGTGACGAACCCCCTCGACTTCGCCGACTGGACGCTCCGCCTGCAATGCGACGACGGCTGCGTGATGTGGCTGAACGGCGAGGAAGTGCTGCGCTACTACGTTCCCGACCTGCTCACCTGGAATTCTTTCTCCACGACGAACCGCGCTGATGGCGACGTGCTGGTTGGCGAAATCTACGACCTGGCCGAGTTCGAGCCGCTGCTCCGGGCCGACACGAACTGGCTCGTCATTCACGCCCTCAACGCCCGCCTCGACAGCAGCGATCTGCTCGTCGCCCCGACGATCGAAGCGCGTTCGACCGTGCAGCTTGCCGCCTCTCAGCGTTACTTCGCCACACCGACGCCCGGCTCGGCCAACGTCGGCGGCGTGGAAATCCTCGGCCCCATCCTCACCGAACTCGCCCACACGCCCGCCGTCCCGACCGACGCGCAGGACGTGCTGGTGACCGTGCGTGTGCGCCCGGCCTTCGGCGCCGTGACCA